>NZ_QBKB01000002.1:693517-1008258 GCF_004137855.1 Methanohalophilus profundi | reverse complement strand
TGCTGTTCGTGAGGTTGTTGTCGCTCGAAGAAGACAGGTAGATGCCGAAGTTGTTCGAGTTAGCGGTGTTGCTCATGAGGTTGTTGTCGCTCGAAGCAGACAGGGAGATGCCCCAGTCGCTGTTGTTACTGGCGGTGTTGTTCGTGAGCGTGTTGTCGCTCGAAGACTCCAGGTCGATGCCGTCGTCGTTGTTCGAGTCAGCGGTGTTGTTCGTGAGCGTGTTGTTGCTCGAAGAAGACAGCCGGATGCCGTAGTTGTTGTTACTGGCGGTATTGCTCGTGAGGTTGTTGTTGCTCGAAGAAGACAGGGAGATGCCGTCGTAGTTATTTGATACACTTACATTTTGTATATTTGAATCAGTAGTGTTCCACAAGAATATTCCATAATAATTTGTTGTTAAGTTAAGATCCGTTAGAGTGATATTTACTCCATTTATAATGTAAAATGTTCCTGCGTTTATCGAAGAGTTATAACTTTCATTTGAGGGATTTGTTACGTAATAGATTGGTTTCCCATCAACTAAATTAGTTGTATCTATTTGATTATCAAAATTAGACTCAGAACTACCCTCTAGCCTAAAATTATACGTATTCTCATTCATTGTGTTATTTGTAAGTATGCTGTAGCTCGAAAAATCCAGATAGATGCCGTATTGGCTGTTCGAATTAGCGGTGTTGTTCGTGAGTGTGTTGTCGATCGAAGAATCCAGCCAGATGCCGTAGTTGTTGTTCGAGTCAGCGGTGTTGTTCGTGAGGTTGTTGTTGTTGCACAAATAAAACAGGTAGATGCCGTAGGTGTTGTTCGATGCGATGTTGCTCGTGAGGTTGTTGTCGCTCGAAGAAGACAGGTAGATGCCGTAGCCGTTGTTGATGGCGGTGTTGTTCGTGAGGTTGTTGTTGTCGCTCGAAGAATACAGGCGGATGCCGCAGGTGTTGTTCGATGCAGTGTTGCTCGTGAGTGTATTGTCGCTCGACAAATACAGGCCGATGCCGTAGTTGTTGTTCGAGTCAGCGGTGTTGTTCGTGAGGTTGTTGTTGCTCGAAGACCACAGGTAGATGCCGTAGCCGTTGTTGATGGCGGTGTTGCTCGTGAGGTTGTTGTTGCTCGAAGACCATAGCCGGATGCCGTAGGTGTTGTCCGATGCGGTGTTGCTCGTGAGGTTGTTGTCGCTCGACAAATACAGGTAGATGCCTAAGTTGTTCGAGTCAGCGGTGTTGTTCGTGAGCGTGTTGTTGCTCGAAGACAACAGGTGGATGCCGTAGGCATTGTTCGATGCGGTGTTGTTCGTGAGCGTGTTGTTACTTGAAGAATCCAGGGAGATGCCGTAATCGTTATTTGTGACATCATTGTTGGATATGTTGCAGTAATTTGATGTTACGTAAATACCTGCCATAGCAGACCCCGTCGCCCCACTTACATTAAATCCTGAAATCTTTACATTATCCACACTCACATTAAATACATGATCATCGGGCGAATTCGCAATCATATTTACCACATCCGACCCTTCACCTTGTAGTGTGAGCTGTTCGTTCACGTCCACGTTGTCGTTGTAGGTGCCGTTGTAGACATATATTGTATCGCCAGCATTCGCGTTATTGATTGCTGCCTGTATCGGCACACCACTTTCATTAAATGCACCGCTGGCGTTCCACCAGCCTGTTGTATTAACGTAGATGTCGGGGGTGGCAGCTGATGCGGCAATTGGTGCGATTGCCAATGTCATTACAAGAAAAAGTATTATCGTGGTCAAGGTTGACAGGGTTTGTTGTTTGGTTGTAAGTGATTTCATATTAGACACTACCTATTTGAGAACTGACTATTAGATCATTTTTACAGTAATGTCATAATTGCTGTTGCAGATAATCAGTCACAATAAATTTTATTTATGGCATGACCATACTATGTATGCGTTAATTAAAATATACTTTATTGATGTATATAAAGTTATAGTATTTATTTTAAAAGTGCAATCTGGCATTTGAATTACAAATATATTACAGCGATAAATGCAAAATACAATGTGATTTCTGCCTGAGTGGTTGCTACACCCGCAAGACGTGCAGGGTACAGAAACCACAGAGGAAAAGCTGCTACAATCTCTGTGACCTGCATGCCTTGCGGGCATAGCAGGCACTCAACTCCGTAGGAGGTGAGTGTACTCTGTGGCCGGAAAGTTACAAAAAGCTGACTCGGTTTAGTATAAATAAGTAATACGCCCCACCGTCAACCGGCTGGCCGAAATCGGCGATGCGCAAACACCGGGATTTGTCCCGCAAGTTTCCCTGGAGGAGGGGCTGGCGGAGTTTGCGGGGGAGTGAGGCTAAAAAGGGAGTCTTCTTTCTTTTGGGAAGTGATTGACGGCATACATATATATCAAAATGGCTATATATCATGGCAATGACTTCTGCTTCCCAACCAGGTCCCATATTATTCAATGAAATAGAATGGGATAATCACAAATTCAAACTATCCGGGCCGCTTGAAATGGATATCAATTTTGTTGATGAGTTATGGGAAGGGGAAAACAGAGATCTGGATATATTCCTTGTAGCATCTGATATGGACGAGCTATTAGCCTCCTTCCGGGAAGAATTTTTTGTTCTATGGGAAGTCTATTCCAGAGAGCCGGATTCCAATCTTACCACAAAAGCACAGCAGATAAAAGAAAATCTTCTCAAACTTGTAACTGAAGTAGAGGTTGATGGTGTTACAGGTGGCTGTTTTTAAACCCCGGGATATTGAAAAGGCTCTTTTAGCAAAAGGATTTAAGGTTGAACAGACCCACCACGAATATTTCTGGTTCTATTATAATGGAAAAAGGACTCATATAAAGACCCGTATCAGCCACGGGAAAAAAGAATATGGACCAAACCTGATATCTGCCATTAAAAAGCAACTCAAATTACAATCAAAACAACAAATTGAAGATTTGCTCAATTGTCCAATGTCCGAAGAAGATTATATCGAGTTGTTACGGTCAAACGGTGAAGTGGATTAATATGCCCTCCAATGATAGGATAACGATCAGTCACGAAATTTGCGCAGGCAAACCTGTAATCAAAGGGACCAGGATATCGGTTGATTTTGTCATTGAACTTCTGGGAAATAACTGGACATACGATGATATTCTGGAAAATTATCCCCAACTTGATAAAGAAGATATCCTATCAAAGAGTTGATCGCCTGTCGATGAGAATGGGTACACTTTCATACATGTCCTCAGAAAAAGTGTATTGTTAAATCGTAATTGGCTTTAAGAGATCTTCTACGTCTATATGGGTCAACTCTTTTTTTAATTCATTTTGTTGTGAAGCCCGGTTTTTCAATCTCTGTTTGAAGTTTTGAATAAGGCGCTGTTTTTCTTGTGGTGTGGGATAATTACTCATTAAATATACCTCCTCTCATGAATCATAATAAATTTATGGGACCACAAGTCAATAATCCAATATTGAAATGGTTCTTATATATATTTTGAAAGGAAAACCACTCCGTCTGCAATGGATTCCATCAATAGAAATTTGTACCCAATGTGATTGAAGACATCATTATTACATCGATGAGCGGGAATCATCTCCTATATCCCCGGAAAAACCGGATTTACACACCCCTCTAATAATCGGACATGCCTGCACATACATAAATCCTCATCACCGGGGCTGGGTCAGGTCGGCTCATATCGTGGCCGACATCAGTGCTGCGAAAGCGCTGGGATTTGTCCCGCAAGTTTCCCTGGAGGAGGGGCTGGGGTGAGTTTGCGGGGGAGTGAGAGAGGTCATTTTGTCATATCATTATATAATCTTTCAAGCCCGGCTTTAAGGGCGGGCAATTCGTTTTCGAGCGTATCCCATACCAATTTATGCATCCAGTTCTTCCAGCAAACTTCGGATCACGGGCTTTGCTTGTGGAATATCTTCTTTCACACTGAGCCAGACAACCTCCAGATTAACTCCAAAATAAGCATGTATCAATTTGTCCCGGATTCCTGTCAGGTCTTTCCAGGGGATTGAGGGATACTTTTGTCTGACATCATCAGGGACATTCTTTGTTGCTTCACCAATTATCTCCAGGGCTCTGATAACGGCATATTGGGTCTTTCTGTCTTCGAGAAAATCTTCATATGTACAATCACTGACAAAATTCTCTGCCGCCTCCATGGCAGCATAGATGTCATTGACATAATCCCTGATGTCTCGAGTCATATATCACACTGCCCTGACTTCGTTAAGTATGTATTTTCCAATATTGGGTTTCAGTGAATCCTTCATGACCAGATCCACCTTGATTCCCAGGGTATCTGAGAGATAATTCTCCAGGTTAATGAATTGTAAAAGGGTGGGAGTCTTGCTGAATTCCACCAGGATATCGAGATCACTTTCCGCAGTTTGCTCTCCTCTTACATAGGAGCCAAACAGTCCAATATACTTGACGTTATATCGATCTTCCAGCTGCGGCAACATCTCCCGGAGTTTTTTTCGGTATATTTCAAGGTCTGGGTTGTATGACATAGCCTCTAAGAAAATTCCTCCAGGTTAATGTTGTTTGCAGGGTATAATTATTTTGTGTACAGCTGTAAAGCCAGGGCCTCTATTTTCCGCCTTCCTCGTCAATACACCTGCACCTCATCACGGGAAAGTTAACTCCTTCTCCCGGACAAATGCTTAATTAACATTCAAGCCCCTTGCAGTCAGGGGGGGGGGTAGTTGACAGCACCTTAGAATCGCCAATTTGAAATCACCGATTGTGCCTGATCCAACTGTGTTTTAAGACTCTCAATACCCTTCAACAGCCCCCACCATTCAAAATAGTCCTGAGAATCCCCGAGGTCCCCGTTTTCAAATTCTATATATAATCGGGACGACGGCATGTTGTACCTGTCTTCAAAAACAGCAATTTCTTTTTCTGCCAGGCGTATTTTTGCCCGCAGCAGAAGAATCTCCTTTTCCAGTGATTCTTTCACAACAGGTAATGCATCATCTGAGATTGCGACTTCCATAATAGGAAATATACGTACTCAAATTAAAGGTTTTGTGGCAGACAAGTAATACTGAAAACCAGGATAGTTTTTAATGAGGTTGCAAAAAATTGCAATCCTCTTTCCTTCAATTTTTTTGTGATAAAAACGCTGAATCAGTCTAATTTTTGAAAAAGAGCAATCACACTGGAATGTATCTCATCCCTTAATCATATCTGCCAGACCAATCAGAATCACTTTCTCTTCCTCTGCAATCTGCCGCATCCCGGGAGTAAAAACGGCCTGATTTATCTAATTGGGAAACTGAGACTATCACTGATAGGTTTATATAGGTATCACAATATAGTGATAGGTACAGATGAGTGCAGAAACTCCTGATTGGAACAACGTGCAGTCTCATATCCGCAAAGATCTGGATATTTCGCCACAATCCCTCCATACCGACATCACTACTTTAAGTGAAAATATTGCAGTGGATCTTCCCATCTATCCTGATCTAATTGTAGAAGAAAATGATGCTATCTATTTCATTGGAATAAAATCGAAAGCCACTGTAGACATTATTGCAAAATTGAATCTTCTTCGGGATTTCTGTCTCAAAAACACATTCCCAAAAGAAATACAATTGGTTATTGCCGCCAAATCCTTTCCTGAACGAGAAAAACTGCTCATGGACCAACTGGACATCACCATGGTAAAACTTCCCTGGTCCATTAAACTCACCACTGAAAAACATTCCAAACCCAGCAACCATCGAATAACTTCGGCCAAATCATGGAAAATAGTATCCCGCCTTTTGAAAGAAAAGAAAACCTCAATCCGGCAGCTGGCAATTCTTGAAGATATATCGTACGGCTGGGCACACAAAACAATCCAGGCACTTATTCAGCAGAATATTGTGAAAAAGGAAAACAACCGTGTAAGCATTTCTAATGTTGATAAACTGCTAAATGGTATTGCGTGGGAACGTCCTCTAAATAAACTTAAACGTTGCGAGATCCAGATCCCCTTCAGTGAATCGATGGATGCAGCAAGGGAAATTACCCGGGCTTTTTCGATGCAGCATAACATACCAGTTGGATTTACTTCATACACGGCAGCGGCTTTGTATACCGGTTATGGGGTACGCAATGATGCAGTTTACTTATACCTGAATGATGAGCATATAGATTATTTTAAAGAATTATTCGAATCCTCTTCGGCAAATAGTATAAAGGCGATAATCTATAGGCCTGACAGAGAAGTTTTCCAGAACACTCTGGAAAAAGAGGGTATCCGGATCGTATCTGCTTCCCGGACACTTCTGGACCTGGCAGGCATGGGATATTCTGCAATGGATATTACAAAAGCAATGGTTGCAAAATATGACCTCTTATGAAAGAATGAGTGGAATAATTAATTTTTCACTGGATGAATTACGTGTAATTACTAGATATCTACATGAAAGAGAGGATACCGATAACCCTACAACCGTGCTAATTGGCGGATGGGCAGTTGATTCATATAATCCCTGGTATGGCTCAGTAGATATCGATCTCATTACCAATAACAGTACACGAAATAGCCTAAATTACTATCTGCGAAAAGAGCGTGATTTTGTACCATACAGACTGCCCGGACAACCCCGGAGTGTAAAAAAAGTAACCAAAGCAGGGTCTGTAATTATTGATTTTGCAACAAGAGAAAAACCATTTCCTTTTGAAGGGAATGATGAGTATTTAGATTTCAGTATTCTTGACGGAAACACTGAAACCAGGGCAATTCGGGGTAACATCGAAATGGCAGTGCCCAACAGAGCAACGTTGATTGTTCTGAAATTAAAAGCTGTATGGGATCGAAATACTCGAATATCCCAAAGAAAAAGTTATGATGTCGAATGGGAATCCGGAAAACTTGCCAAAGACTATGCAGATATTCTTGCATTAATTGACCCCAACAATGGTGGGAATGATGTGGAAATCTCCGTCTTAGGTAAACTAATGAACACATATCCATTTCTAAAAGAATCTCTTGCATCAGTAGGTGAATCAGATGATGGAATCGAAAAATATGGCAGAATGCCAGAAAGCACCGCTAAAATGATTATTGGACAGATACTTTCTTTGATTTGATTAAGGTCATTTAATGGCTAAAATCACACTGGGATTTCCTTTTATGAAAAAATGTATCAGTGAAAGTTAGAGGAATCTGCAGAGCCCTTATCGCAGTATCTTTTCTGCCCATCCTTCTTAAAATAATAGTTGCCCCGGAAGATTGTAGAAGACAAATTCGCCATTCTACAACTCCCGGACTTTTGTTTTTGTGGCAGTTCTGATCACTTGCACAACAAATTCACTGTACAATATATGTAACCCGGACTGACATTGAAACCCTGGACTCTCCCGGCTCAATTGGTGTTGCCGGTTTTTCAGCAGCATCCATTGCCACACTCTCTTCATAATATGTTCTTGGCTGTGTACCATCGGATATCGATGATGATTTTACGCCTACGATCTCCACACCCAGATTATCAGCCAGTACTTCGGCTTTTGATGATGCATCGGCCACAGCTTCGGTGATCAGGTCCTCATGCAACTCTTTCTGTTTTTCATCAGATACACTAAAAGAAACTCCGCCGATCTGATTTGCTCCTGCAGAGGCCGACCTGTCAATCATCTCCCCGAGGATATCGAGGTTTGTGGTGGTAATCTGCACACTATTGGAAGCCGAATATCCTTCAATTGTCCGTGTCCCTTCTCCATAATTGTATTGAGGCCTCACAGAAACACGTGATGTCCGGATATCTTCCTCCTCCAGGCCGAGACCTTTAAGTTCCTCGATAACCGCATTCATGATAACTGCATTCTCCTGACTCGCTTCTTCTGCAGTGGGAGCCATGACCTCTGCACCAATGTTCAGGGTTGCAGTGTCAGGCACAACCATCATCTCCGCATTTCCATTCATCTGCAGAGTATTTTCTGAATCACTGTCAGATCCGCCGACCGATCCTGCATACAACGTCGCTGCCATTAGCACCAGAACTACTGAAAGTGCAATTATGATGTAATATGACTTTTCTTTATTATTTTCCTGGGACATTTAATCCTCTCCTTTGTTCATATACTAGATGTACCGCTAGGTATTAAAAAATTGGCTAAGGTTCGAATTCGTTCGAAGTTACATCAGAAGAGACAGGCAGAGAAAAGCCCTTCTCTGCTTAGGTATTTCAACTTTTAGAACAGGATTTTCATGTCTAGTTGACATTAACCGGCTTGTACATGAAAACAGGCACACTTATATAACAGAACTAATATTTTTGTGTCATCATTGGGTGAACGGGACCGGTCTAAAAACATTATGTACCCCAATACACCACAATCCCCTCTATCTTCTCCGGTCCCTTTCACAAGCTTATACCGCTCTTCTCCCAGTCCCATATCCTCTCTAATATCAGGTGTATGTTTATTACTGTGGTAGGTTTTCTACAGAGCGATTATGTCTGTGTCATATCTGCCAAACCAATCAGAATCACTCCTTCTTCCTCTGCAATCTCCCGCATCCGGGGAGTAAAACCTGCCCGGTTTATCAGGGCGAAATGTTCCTGGCCTTCTGGATACCAGTCCACAAAGCATCCCTTTCTTTCACATCTTAAGCGAGAAGTCCCCCTCCTCAAGCAGCCAACGGCTGCTAGGTGGGGGATGAAAGCGTTCCATATCGTATAAAAACGATAACGGATATTAACATTTTAATAGTTTTAATATATTTATAAGTTAGGGAATATTATATGCAATTAACGTTACCAATCCATATTAGACCCACTCCCGAGCAGGAATCTGTCCTGTGGGATATTTCTGAAAAATGTAGGCTTGTATATAATTTTGGATTGAGTGAACGTCGTGATGCATATAAAAACAAAATCAGAATCAGTTACGTTAAACAACAAAATGGATTGCCCGATCTCAAACAAAAATTTCCTGATTATAACTGGGTATATTCCAAAGTATTACAGGGAACTTTGAAGTGTCTTGATAGTGATTATAAGTCTTTCTTCACTCGCAGGAAGTCCCTTCCTCAAATTAACATGTCTTTGACACGTTAATTAGGGAGGGGTAGTTCACTAGATGTAAAAAGTGTGACTGTCAGCAAAAAAGGGCAAATTACCATTCCCAGCGCATACAGAAATTCCGGTATGAAGATAGGCGACAAAGCAGCTGTTTTTGTTTATGATGACCACATTGAGATTCGACCTTTGTCTTTCATCGAAGAAGGATTAAGTTGTGCTATCGCTTCCCAGGAATCCCTTTCAAAAGAATGGGACACTCCTGAAGAAGATGCTGCCTGGGATCATATGAAAGACTACCTGGGGAAGTAATCGATGATTTAGAAAGCAAATCTCAGTTATCATTCCCTTCCCCTTTACTGACAACAACAATACCAAACTCAGACCGGCGATCGCTGTTTCTGATCAGATGAGACGGGACATAATACTGTGCCAGATTACATCCAGAAAACCTGCAGACAATTGTGCTGTCTATGTTTCAGATAGCGATCTATCTGAAGGCTCACTTCGCCAGGGTAGCTGGGTTCGGGTGAACAAAATATTCACAATGGACTCCAGCAATGTCCTTAAAATAATTGGAAATGTTCATTTGTACAAACAAAAAGAAATTCAGAATAATTTATTGAAACTTTTCCTGTAAGTCTTTATCTTCCAGACCAATCAGAATCACTCCTTCTTCCTCTGTGACTTCCCGCATCCGGGGAGTAAAAACGGCCCAATCAACAAATTTACGGAACATGTTTATTATGATTGTGTTTCGTATTTTGATAATGGTACTGATGGTGAACCCCCCCCTTATGCAAAATGCTTCCTGTATCATCTCTTTTCCTAACGGACACAAGTCCACAGGCATTCGGATTAACTGCCATATTTGCTGTAGCACTGACCGCGGGTGCAGCGCTCATTATAAAAGGGAACGAGTGAAGTGTTCCAAATGCGGAAACACTTACACATCTTTAGCAATAATTTTATCAGCATACTCGCAAGCCACAGGTAGTCTTACTAAATTCCCGGTATAGGTCATGTACATCAGATAACCCCACAATACTATACTGACCAAACCTATCAGGGAAGATATCACTCCTCCTAGAACCGGGAGCATTGACACTATGGTGTTCAGTATGGAAAGACCCCCAAATACAACGATCGATTGTGCTGCATTGAATCTCACGGATTTGTTCTCTTTCTCGATTAAAAGAAAAATTATGCCGGTAATAAAACCCAGGAGATAGGTCAATACACCAGCTATATTTTCCTCAAGCCCGATACTTGTTTCACTCATTTTAACTCATCCTCTTTTATATTTTGAAAGAGTGGTCTAAAGAAAAAATAGTAAACCACCCTCAATTAAATATATGTGAATAGATTTCCCTTTAATTTTTTGGGTTTTGGGTGTAAATGTTGTGGAAATAATAGGGGGCTGAGGTGCAATAAATATTGAACACAAAACACGGGATTTCAGGTATATCCTGGAATATCAGAGGTGCTTGTCAGCCACCCAGACGAATGCTTAATTGACATTCAAGTCCCTTGCCACGAGGGAGGGGTGGTTGACATTTCGTCAACTGAGACAAATTGATCCTTTTCTTCCAGACGCTTGTACATCCGGTCCATGAATTCCTCCCTATCAATCAAATCCATCATGCGTGTAAGAATATCACTATAGGTCTCTCCTTTATGACCATAATTTTTCAGTCTGTCTCTTATTGCCTTTGTTGTGGGGATAGTCGTCGCTTGGTGAATGTGTTTGCTCATGTGTCCTAACTCCTATTATTCTATCCATATTTGTTTACGCCCGTTGTACTATTTATGGCTAGAGTACAAGTAGTATAAGTAAATTTTAGTGTTTATATTTAATTAATTATGCCTTATAATTGCACATAATATATGATGTATTCTTATTCTATCGATTATTAAGAAATGGATTCTCCATGTGATTTTGGATAGAAAAATACAACTTTTATTATGCCAATCAAGATACCCTTCTTTTTCAGTCCAGCGCCTCGCCACTTCTAAGCAGTAGGAAATTGATCTCTGAGCGGGACATTCCTTTTCTTTTGGCTTTCCTTTTTATGGATTTGACATATCTCTCTTCATCTTCAGGCTCAAGCATTCTCAAGAAATAACAGATCCATTTCAGATAGGCTCTCTTGCCAGGCAGCCAGGACCTGTTCTCTACACTTTTTATCACATAATCCAGCACAAATTCAAATTCACTGAATGTGAGGGGTCTCTTTTTGAATACTTCCGTCATAGTCGCGATAATCGATAACTCAAGGGGATGGGAGAAATAACTGATTTTATTCTCCAAGTGAAACATTATGTTGAACAATCTCATTTCAACGTCATTATCGGTCAGATCCTGGTCCTGCTTATAATAGTACTGAGCGATGGTATGTTCGAGTTTGCCAATGTGGAAAGTATATTCATCCGGCCTTTGTTTCGGGCCCATACTTTCTTTGATCTCTGCAGTATCCTCATCAAGCAAATCGGCCAATGAATTGTCTTTATCTATATTTTCATTCATGTTTTGTCCCCTTTAGCCATAATTTTAGACAAATAATGGATGAAAATTTAGTTGTAAAAAGCAATTCACATCTGGTGGTGCAATAACATTGAACACAAAACACGGTATTTCAGGTATATCGTGGAGTATCAGAGGTGCTTGTCAGCCACCCGGATGAATGCTTAATTGACATCCAAGCCCTTGTCGTAAGGATGTAGTTGACTCTTTGTGAGATATCACAGCAGTAACTTATCATGGTACAAAAATATCCACACATCTGAACTGATTTCAGGTAGCAACAGCCATCGTACCAGAACTTGTAGATGGCAACTTCATCTCATTTGCCCCGGTAATCGATAATTTTAATGGCAATTCACGATTTCGTTTAGAAACTTCCAATAATAGTTTAATATTGATAGATTCTTCTGAAACCTTGATATCTGCCTTGATATGTTTAAGATTCTTCATGTCATATTTGGAAATTCCAAATCTTTTGGCTGCATCAAGTATTTCAATCCCGACAATCGAATTGTCCATTCCAACATCCAGTAAAACACCATCAATTTCTATAGAGGACTTGTATTGGACTCCTTTTGAAAATGCAAAAAAACTATCGTTGAGTGAGTCATAATCCCAGTAGTCGCTCTTACTATTGATATTAATCACTTTTTTCATCTTCTCTCACTCTTCTGTTTGCACGCTGTTTGTATGAAGTAACCAATGAAATCTCAAATGGGTTTAATCGTTTAATGGATAAAACAATGATTAAGTCGTATACAATATCTATCGTATAATGTACTTTAAATTTTCCCTCATCTTGGATTAAGATGCCTACCGGTGTCTGATTTGCTATAACATCATATATATCGTCAATTTCACTAAAATAATAACTTAATCGTGCTTCCCACCGTTTAATGAAATGAGCAGTATAATGCAGTTGGGATTTGTCAATGTTTGCTAAACATTCTATGAAAGTATAGAGGTCCATTTGTGGCACGTATATCCTCGCAATTATTTTCTGCTTCCACACAATACAGATGCTGTTTGTCCGGACAGTACATATTCAGATAGCTTTTCATTCTCTGTACGATATCACAGCAATACTGGATTGTAAAACAAACGTTCTCTTCAATTCAGTTAAATTAAGCATTATGGGTATATTTGTTCACACGTTATTTATATTGCGTGAATGAAAATGGACATGATATCTATCTATATCTTGTCAGTATAATGATAATCGCCGCTTACCTACTATAAGCAATCCGATCCAGTTTCCTGGAAACCTCCGGCGTATAATAAACCTCCCCGCAGGTATCACACACATAGGCAGGTACTCTCAAAGAAACACTTTCGCTATCTGCTTTTTTGACTTCCACCTCGGTGTTTTTCTAAACCAATCTACCCTGGCAGAAGCTGCAACTGTCCGGTAACATATTGATTCATATCTTCTGGATTGCCCAAATAGTCTTTGTCTGGAAGGAAATTTCTGGCTAATATGCTAAAAGGATTGATTTTATATATTATTGTCTGCACAATAATTGTTGTGGCAATAAAAAGTGAGTTCATCAACAGGCAGGCAGAACTGGAGTACCTGGAAGCCGAATATGCAAAGGCAGATTTTCGCTTCATTTCAATAATAGGGCGCAGAAGACTTGGTAAAACCCGTCTGATTCGAGAATTCTTGGAAAACAAGCCTAATTCCAGTTTCCTGCTTATTCCCGAATTGAACGACTCACAGGCCCGGCTTGAAATCGCAATGAACCTGCATCAAAATTTCGGGCTCAGTTTTTTTGGAACACCCCACTGGGAAGATATTTTTGAACAATTGTTCCAGTATTCCCGCCAACACAGGATAATACTGGTGTTTGATGAATTCCAGCGTTTTCTGGGTATTAACAAGGACATCTTCTCTAAAATGCAAAGATACATCGATGAATACGGGTCGGATTCACAAATGTTCCTGCTGGTCTGCGGCTCATCCATAGGTATGATGCACAGCATCTTCGATCATGCCTCCCCCCTTTATGGACGCAGGACCGGTCAATTGATGTTTGAGGCACTGGATTTCTTTGCTCTTGACGAATGGTTTCCAGATTTTGATATCGAATCCAGAGTCAACATATATGCAATCTATGGAGGCACTCCCAAATATCTGGAAGAGGTGGAGTCTGGAGATATTGTTCAGGACATCAACCGCATACTGGACAAGACGAGTATTCTGTACAATGAGCCGGAAATTCTGTTGAAAACCGAAATCTCAGATAGCAATACCTATTTTTCCATACTGAAAAACATTGCACAGGGAATGACAAAGTCGTCTGAGATTGCCAGTAGTTCGGGGATTAAAAACACTTCTATCGATTATTATCTCAGTGTTTTGATCAATGACCTGGATCTTGTCAAAAAGGAAATACCTGTAACTGAATCCCGCAAATCCAAAAAGACCCTGTATCGGATGAAAGACAACTTTTTCCGGTTCTGGTTCAGGTTTGTCTATCCCAACCTCTCTGAAATTGAAATCGGCAATACGTCCGCTGTTGCAGACCATATTCTCTCTGAACTCAACAGGTTTGCTGGACATACTTTCGAGGACATAACCAAACAATTCCTGATCAAATTGAATAAACAGGACAAACTCAACTTCAAATTCAGTAAGATTGGCAAACAGTGGGGACGTTACCAGAAATCCAGAGGCAAAAACACCTATGAGATAGATCTTGTGGCTTTGAATGAGAACACCCGGCAAATTCTGTTCTGCGAATGTAAATGGCAAAACCGGCTGGTAGATGCCGGTGTCCTGCAATCCCTGATCGACAAATCCTGGCTTGTCGACTGGTATAACAGGGAGAGATCGGAATACTTCATGGTTGTTTCCAAATCCGGATTCACAGAACAGGGCCGGAAGTTTGCAGAAGAACACGATTTTATGCTTATTACACTGGAAGACATGCAGATCTGATTTAGCCCATTATAAACATGTTCTGGAAATTTATCGTTTATATACGACAAATTCCTCTAAATTTGTCGAATACAGTCGACAAAATTATAATATATGCAGGTCAATTCACATATAATGGATACACGGGTCAAACTCAAAAAGGCAATTGTCGAATGGCAGGAAAGCGAGCTTCCGCCGTTGCAGCAGAGAGGATGCAAAACTAACATAGATGCACCCCATATCAATGATATTATAGGTGTTCGCCGCTGCGGCAAGACCTACTATATGTACCAGTTAATCTCCGAATTGCTTGGACGAGGGGTACCCAAAACCAGTATTCTCTATTTCAACCTTGATGATGACAGACTCCAGCCTCTTAAAGGAGACGAGTTGGCATTATTGATAGACACTTTCAGGGAACTTTTCCCGGCTTCTGAAGAAGATGTATTGTACCTGTTTCTTGATGAGGTCCAGAACTTTCCGGGATGGGTTAGATGGATGAAGGGAGTTTATGATAGGCAGCAAAATGTCAAACTCATAATAAGTGCCTCCAGTGCATCCCTGCTTGCAAAGGATGTCTCATTTCGCCTGACAGGCAGACATCTGACCACCCGGATGTTTCCCTTCAGTTTCGCTGAATATCTTCGCAGCCAGAAAATAGATTTTGATATCGAGACATTGCCGTTCTCAAAAAAGAAAATCGAAATAAAAACTAAATTTAATGAATATGTAAATAAAGGCGGTTTTCCGGAAGTTATATTCTATCCCTCAATCGACCATAAAGAATTGTTACAATCCTATTTTGACGATATCATCTACCGGGATATCATTGGCAGACACAGGATTCGTAATACCCGCATATTCAACGAACTTGCACTTTTTTGCATATCAAATATCGCCAAACCCCATACCTATAACTCGCTGCGTAAATTGTTTGCCAGTTATACCTCCCTGAGTACCGATGCCCTGATCACCTACATCTCCTATCTTGAGGACGCTTTCCTGTTGTTTACTATCAATCATTATGACGCATCCCTCAAAAAGCAGATAAACAAGCCTAAGAAAATATACTGCATAGATCCGGGCTTGCTAAATGCAGTTTCATTCCGATTCTCCGATGATCTTGGCAGGCTGTATGAAAATATAGTTTTCATTCAACTTTTGAGAAGTGGCGAGGACATCTATTATTGGCAGGATCAAAAAGGATTGGAAGTAGATTTTATCACAAAACGGGGGTTACACCCCACAAGTTTGATCCAGGTAAGTATCGACATTTCTGATTCTGATACAAAGCAGAGGGAAATTCAGGGATTACTTTCGGCAATGGACCATTTTGGTTTTCAGGAAGGAACTATAATAACGGCTGATCTTTTTGATAGTGAAGATGTAAATGGCAAAATAATTAATTATGTCCCTCTGTGGTACTGGTTACTTGAAATGGATTCTTCTAAACACATTTGACCTTCAATGCCAAATCCTATTTGCCCTGTACCATCGCACAGCACCCACCATACATATCATGATCCCGAAAATTTCCGATACAAAAACCATCGATATGGCCGGGTCATAGCAATTGGAGAACACATGTAGCAGGTAATCCAGAAAACCGCCTGCCATCTCATCAGCCTGGAAACTCCAACCCAGAAACGGCCAGAACAACACTTCGGGAGTCTGCCACATCGAATCTTCCAGTAAATGTAAAACTGCTGCACCGGGCAGTATCAATAAGAAATCTGCTCGCCATTTCTGCCATATCAAAACAATGATGAGGCCAACCAGTATCCAGAAGATCAGGGTATGGGCAAAAATCCTGCCGCTTGCCAGGCTATCCGCCAGTAAAAACCGGCCCAGCGGCTTGTCGATTAGGTCTGGCAGCAGTGCTCCGATCGCCACAAATCCATAATTGACTTTGCCCTGCAACCTGGGCAACCATCGCTCTGCCAGATAGAAGGCAAGTATAGTTAATCCCACATGGCCAAACACAAACATTGGTTGCGGAATGATCAATAGATGTGTTAAAGATTACGGTTATTGTCTGATTTTCAATTTGTAATTTTATAGGACTTGTATCCCTCTCTCACTGTATTGAAAATTCGTTTCCCGGGTACAATGTTAATTATATATCTGCTGACCGAATAATATTTAAGCATTGTAACATTTGATTCTGCAATCAATTTGAGGGTACATATTGGCGGATATAAGAAAAATACCTGTTGACATACAAATTGTCGTAGGCCTGGTGCTCCTGACGGCAGTATTTATTCTCATTCCCCAACTCAGTGATTCGGCCATACGTACCGTTTTGGGCCTGCCCATGGTATTGTTCCTGCCGGGTTATGCTCTGATTGCCGCCCTGTTTCCCAAAAACGATGACCTGGATGGCATTGAACGTGTGGCTTTGAGTTTTGGTCTGAGTATTGCAGTGGTGCCTCTGATTGGCCTGGGATTGAACTACACACCCTGGGGTATCCGTCTGTTGCCTATACTGATCTCATTATCCATCTTCACAATCGGTATGTGTATCATAGCCGTGGTACGCCGATCCAATCTTTCTGAAGAAGAAGCATTTCATGTCCCCTTCAGGCAAACCTACGACTCCCTGCAGGACGAATTTCACTCCGAATCCCAGTCCAGGCTGGATAAGGCACTAACAATAATTCTGGTAATTTCGATTCTGGCCTCGGTAGTGACCCTGATCTATGTGGTAGTGACTCCGAAACAGGGCGAACAGTTCACCGAATTCTATATCCTGGGCTCAGGAGGAATGGCGGATGATTACCCGGTCAACTATACTCTCGGAGACAGTGGAAAGGTAATTCTCGGTGTGGTAAATCATGAATATGAGGATGTCAATTATACTATTGACATACAATTGGAGAATCAATCCCTGCAAACCATAAATGAAGTAAATCTTGAGCATAACCAGACCTGGGAGCAACCTGTCACGGTAGCGCCGCCGTTTAACGGCACGGACATGAAATTGCAGTTTTTGCTCTACAAGAATGGTAATTACACAGAATCCTACAGGGACCTGCATCTCTGGATCAATGTATCGGAGGATGTAAATGATTGAATCTCACCCTTTTAAAAATGGGGCTTTCCCGGACCTTTCAGATGTACAGTTTAACCGCAACTCAGCTGTAATACTGGTACCTGTACTGCTCATAATGCTGGCAGAACTGTTACTTTTTGCCGAAATGGATTATCTTTCCATCTGTATCCATGTGGCTTTACTTCTCGGCCTGCCCCTGGCATCCATCTATTTTAGCAAAAAAGAGATCACGATGGCTTTCCAGGCCCTGATGTTGCTGCCTCTGTTGCGCCTGGTAAATATCTCCATGCCAATCTTTTTCGATACGACCCTGTACGTCTTTGTATTCATTTATGCCCCGCTTATAATTCCTGTTTATCTGGTTGCAAAAGAACAGGATATCACGCTTTCTTTAAGAGGTTTTAAGGATGTAAACAGGATGTGGCTGGTTTATATCTTTCTGGCAATTCTTGTGGCGATTCTGATTGCCCAGGGAGAGTATGCAATCCTGGCGAGTAATTACCTGATCCCGGATCTGTCATTTATCAGTTTGCTCAAGATTTCCCTGGTAATGGTGTTTTTTGTGGGTTTTGTTGAGGAGTTGATTTTCAGGTACATCCTCCAGACCAGGCTTGCAGATACCTTTGGCGTCTGGCCGGGGCTAATTATGGCCAGTCTTTTGTTCGGTGTTATGCACTCGGGCTATGGTGCCCCTTTAGAAGTGCTTATGACGGCATTTGCAGGACTGATTCTGGGTTATATGTTCCTCAGAACGAAAAGTATCTCTTTTGTTTCTTTAACCCACGGATTTGTTAATGTATTCCTTTTTGGGGTATTCCCTCACCTGGGTCCCGGATTGGGTCTATTCTGATAGCTAACGATCAGCTGTTTATGGGATAAACTGCATTTTAAATCCAGCTCAGAATAATTCAAAATAAGTAAAAAATATGTGGAAAAAAGAATTGTAAAGGAAATTCACACAATCTCTGCTACCTTGAACACAACTATGGCGACAAAGGCAACGAGTAGAGGCATTATTCCCATATTGAGGGACGTGTTGAGTGTCCTGTTCCATTTACTGGACGCAGAAAGTATCTCTTTGGCTGACAATAATAGAATAAGGCCGATTACAGCCAGTACGCCGTATTCCGGCAATCCGATGCCCGTGGTCATTGAAATGGCACCTGCTGCGGAAGATATTGCACTGGTTGTTGAAATTACACTTGTAAGCATGATTATCCTCTGAATGTTCCTGCAATTAGATTATAATGTTACTATTAAAAGGTTTTGGATTTTTCCGGAAAGAATATGCAGGTAAAAAACCTGCATATCAATTCGTTTACAGTTTCCTCCTTCTCAAAAGGCCTGCTACTGCCAGCAATCCTGCAATGGCAAAGATTGCCTCAAATCCAGGTATTCCTTTATCTTCTTCCTGTGCAGTTACTGTGATCAGGTCTGTCTTCTCCACAACATCGACTCCACCTTCGCCCTCAACTGTCAGTACTACAGTGTAGGTGCCGGGTTCTTCATAGGTGTGGGTTGGGTTCTGTTCTGTTGATGTGCTGCCGTCACCGAATTCCCATTGCCAGGAGTCAGCATTATCTGCCTCTGCTGTAAAGGTGACTTCCAGGGGACTCTGTCCTTCTACAGGAGTTGCTGAAAATTCGGCTTCTATGTCTGCTGGTTCGGTAACCGGTTCAGCATCGGTATCTGCAACAATTGCGAAACTGGAAAAGCCAGGTGTTTGTGCAGTATAGTACACCCTGTCTTCATCTTCTCCTGTCATTGTGGTTGAAAGAGGTGTCCATTCTGTGGTGTACCTCAACAACCTGATGTTTGCGGCGTCCACATCATTTTCATCCAGCCAGTTTTTGTCCACACTGAAGGAAATTGTTACATTATCGATTACATCCTCATTAAGTCTTGAACCTATCCAGATGTTAATATTGCTGTACAGCAGACCTGAAGGCTTTGTATCAACCAGAGTGGATGTATCTTTGAGTACTTCGACCATGACACTGGTATAACCTGCATTGATCTGCGGTGTGAAGGTAATGTTTTCCACTGGTCCGCTGCCTTCAGCGAAACTGTAAGCTGCCTTTACATTCCTGCCAATGTACTTGCTGTCCACGCCTTTGGATTCAACATTTTCATAGGGTTCTGCACTTATAGCAGCTCCACTGCCACCATCAGCACTGGTCTTGGACTCTTCTTCTGTTGAGGTGTCCTCTGTGGGTGTTCCCATTGAATATGTCGAGAAGTGAGTTACTTTGGCCCAGACATAGTTCTCATCAGTATTTACACCTGTATCCAGGCAGAATTCTGGATTTCCAGGTTGCAAGATAACCCATTTATCGTTATCTTCATCGTACCAGTAGGGCTGGAGATCATTTTCTTCGATATCTCCAATTTCGTCTTCCTTATAACTCATGTTGATGAAAACATATTCCATGGAATCATTGACGTTTTCACTTTCATCGAATTTGAGGAATGATCCCGAAGACTGGAAATCAGGTTGTCCTACTCCTTTTGAAGGTGTTTTGGTCTTTTGAACCTTTATTGAACCTCCGACAATACTCTTGTTGTTTCCGATTGTTAGTTTGACTCCGGAGTTCTTGGCTTCGACTGAAGTTTCCTCGCCTCCAACTCCTGATATACTGCTATCCAGATCATCGGTACCTTCCACAAGGTCATCAGGAGTTATACCTTCAGGTTCATTTACCTCGTATTCGGTATCATCGACAATGATGGTTCCGTTGTAGATCAGGTTCGCCTTTATATATCCATCATTAATTTCCAGATTTTTGAGTTCGGAATCAATGACTGTGCTTTTGTTCACCACAGAATCCTTGATCTCGGAATTGGTGACATTAGAATCCACGATTAAGGAATTCTTGATCTCGGAGTTGGTGACATTAGAAATTTTTACAGTTGACTCATCGTCAATTTCACTGTTGCTTAGTTCATTTCCTTCAACTTCCACAACCCGTGTGATCAGTTTTACCGTATCAGTAGCGTTTGTGGATTCAACAGTTACATAGATTTTATGTTCACCTGGGGCTGTTGGCCAGTGGTCAAGAGTTACAACTTCCTTACTGTCAGCAGTTCCACTTGCATTCAGTTCCAGTGACTCGACAAGACTTACATTTTCACCTGTGGTTGTCAGATTGAACGTATCATTGGTATTACCGAGGTTGCTGACCGTGAGGAAGTAGGTAGCATTCTTTCCGGATTTTATGGCCTGCTTGTCCTCATCGGCTTCTATGGATACTCCATAAACATCTTCTGCCAGATAAAGAGCACTTGCAACAGACGTTTCATTCTTGTAAGTTTCACCCTTTACACTTACCAGAAGTGTGGCTTCAATAAGCCTGTCTGCACTACCTGTATTGTTGAAGGTGAAATCCACTTTTTCGGATTCTCCCACAGCCAGATCCGGAATTGTCGCCCTGTTCAGCACTGCGGTTGTGTTGGATGAATTCTCAGACACTTCCAGGTTGTAGGTGTGTGTCTGTGCACCGGTATTGATAATTTTTACCACATACTCTGCAGGTTCACCGTATGTCACTGTCTGGGTGGCAGGGGTTACTTTCATTGAAACGGCTTCTACAACTTCTATAAAGGCTGTCTTTTGAGCATCGGCATTTTCATCTGTATCTGAAACAACACTGACCGGTATGGTGTATGTGCCGGTTTCATTGATCCCTTCCACAGTCATCTGGGTATAGCCGACTTCTCCGGCAGCCAGGGTTATGGTTTCTGAATCAAGAGTGGCGTAGTCTGAAGTTGTTGAAAGGATGAAGGTATCTTCCACGTTACCTGTATTCCTGATCTTGAGAGTGTAGGATTTTGTATCCTTAATCTCCATTGTATTGGATACAGGGTCGATTGAAAGAGCCACTCCATAGCGATCTGTTTCTTCAACAACAAGATCAAGTTCGAGAGATGTGTTTTCATTGTTATCTCCTTCGGAACTGGCCTTAATTGTTGCAGTTACATTTGTCGAATTGGAAAGGGCCACTTCAAAAGTTGCTGTGTCCCCGGCTGCCAGATTGTTGATTGCATCACGCATTATCAGGTTATCATCATTGGTGGGATTGCTGAGTGTGAAGTTATCCTCTACATTACCCGTGTTCTTGAGGGTTAAGGTGTAGTTGACGGGTTCACCCGGTTTTGCTGTTGCACTGTAGGAATCAGCAGAGAGTGTCAATCCGTAATTATTGACCTTTGTGGTGGTTATGACACTGTCATATTCGGCAGACTCCTGGGATTGTGCCACCACCTTTACGTCGTAGGTTCCACCGTCTTTAGAGGATACATTCAAGAGTCTTGTTTCCGATTCACCGGAATCCAGAGGAACAGATGATGTGTTAAAGGATGCGTAATCTGCCTGTTGGTTCACTACACTGATGTCATAGGTATCATCTGTGTTACCATTGTTGGTGATGGTAATGGCATAGGTGGCATTCGTTCCTGCATCTACTGATTGATCGGTGGTATTGGAATTAACTGAGACTGCATAGATTGGCTTTGTATTTACCGTTGTAGCAAGACTCAGGGTTTCTGTAATGTATGGATTTTTAGAATCCTCCACCACGATATTGTGTACATATGTGTCATTATCATTACTGCTCACATTATATGTGATATGTGTGGATCCTCCTGGACTGAGGGTTACAGAATCATCCAGTAGATAATCTGTTACATCACCGCCAGCTTCTTTAGTTGCGGTCAAATTGTATGTATGCTGCTTATTACCGTTATTCTCAACAGTAATTATATAACTGGCATTCTGGCCGGTAACAACTGCTTTACTTGTGGAATCAACGCTGACATCCAGAGCATCGATTACTGTGGTCTTGGTGTTTATACTCTCAGTGTATTCAGAACCTTCTGCCATGACATTAATTGAATGTTCACCAATATCGGCACTGCTGACATTCATTTTAATGTGAGCACTTTCTCCCGCAGCCAGAGTAACTGAAGTTTCATTTAACTCTGCCTTGCTGCTGGATGTGCTGAGATTTATTGTATCCTCTATATTTCCGGTATTTGTCAGATTAACCAGATAACTTGCATTCTCATTCTGCTCTACGGTTTGGGATGTGGTATTAACCGTCATTTCAAAATCGTAGTTTGTCAGATTAACTTCTGATTGATCAAATGCAAGCAGATCGCTTCCGGATCTGGCAGTCGTAAACAGAATATAGTTGCCTGCAGACAAACCGGTGGTAGGTATATTCAGGGTTGTGGCATTGGAAACAGAAGTATTCTCTACCGCTGCGATATTTTCAATACCACTCATGTTTTTCAGGTCAGAACTGGTTGGGTTTGAAATGTCCAGGCCCACAAGGGATAATCCATCTACAAGAGGATTGCCGTTTAAAGATGCATTGAGCCCGTCTGAAGTTTCGTTGTATTGCATGAATACGTCTGCTTTGTATTCACTTTCCTTGACCAGGATTGCATCGTAGGTATATTGGGATTCATGTGCATTCAGGAGATTGAAATCAACGGCCACGTTGTCTTCATTGGCAGATACTGAAGTGGTTGAATCGTAATCCAGGACTGTGAAGGCAGTGGTGGAGAGGATCGTATTTTCATCAGCCAACTTGATAATTAATACATAATCTCCAGCAGAAAGAGAATCATAGTTTCCGCCGTCAATATTGCCAGAACTGTCAAGTGTATAAGGAACGGCTCCGGATTTCATTCTGTTAATTAAATCTGTAAAGCTGTTTGTATCTCCATTTTTGATATCGCTAAATATACCGGACAATTCTGAAATGTTTGTCTTCACAAGAGAGACTTCCACATCCTCGGTGCCAAAAGCAGTTAAACCATCAAAAGAGAATGATACATCATTTTTCCCTGTAGTGTTGACATACATTGGATGTGTTTCATATGGATAACTAATGGTGTGGTTGGTATAATTATCCAATTTCAATTCTACGGCTACATTATAACCTTCGACTGAAAAGTCAGATTTGTTGACACCATTGTAGGTAAAAGAAACTGGATTAGGCAATCTAAAATCTTCCCCGCCATTTAATTCTATCCAGTTTCCATTAGTAGTGGATGATGTATGATTTGCAAAAGTCAAATCCAAATTATAATTGCCACTTACTGTCACATTCATAATATACCCATCATTCGATTCCGCGCCTGCAACTCCGGAACCCAGCATTGCAGTTGAAGCCAATAATAAAAACAGTATCATTAGCCCGTTCTTTAACATTCTCATCAGCAGTTGCTCCTTTTATGTATAATTAGGTCTTAGGTTATGATTTGTAATACGTATCATTTCAATAGTTTTCAATTACTTGATTGTATATTAACAAATTTTAAAGTGATAAACCTTATCCTTGCGTTATTATATAATTATAGTATTGCAATTTTAAAAAGTGGCTGAAAAACCTGCACGGTACTGAAATTGCTTGGTTTTTCAATTTCAGGACTTTCTCATTTTCAGTATTATTATACCAACAATTCCTGTAATTATCAGAGCAAAAATCCATGCATTTGTGTAAATAGATTGATTGTCTGTTTCACCAGTTGGATTATTATCCGTAATATCGGAATTATTTATAGTTGAATTCTGGCTTTCGTTGGTGGAGTTTGTGTCATTAGTGGTATTATCGATAGTTTCCTGGTCAATTTTCCCGATAATTGCAAATGGAGAAAAATGAGGTGTAGAAGCCCTGTAATTTGTATACTCTTCATTCTTTGAAACTTGCTCTGTAGGCAATTTTGTCCATTCTTCTGCCTCTTCTTCATAATGCATCAGGACAATTGTGTCAGGATCAATATCATTGTTATGTATCCAGTCATTGTCTACCCTGAAATGAATGGTTGCAGAATTAATATTCTCCGGTACTGCAAAGCCGGTACTGCCGACCCAGATATTGAGATGTTTGTAGATTTTTCCAGAGGGCTCCTTCTTTACCATTACGGAAGTATCATCCAGAACTTCAACATTGACGGGTATATCCATTGCAGTTATTCGGGATGTGATGTTTACTGACCTGACCGGCATAGATGAATGAGAGAACTGATATTCCACCGGCATATCGCTGAATACTCTTTTTGTGATGGATTCTGATGCGTCCACATTTCCGTTTGCAACATCGGGTGTTGTGCCTCCTCCGCCTCCTGTATTACTGCTACTCTCGCTACTTCCACTGGAACTGCCGGAACCAATTGAACTTAAAGTTATAGTTTTGGTTTCCCCACCCACGGTAACACTGAAATCCCCTGCAGGAATACTGCTTGTGGAATAAGTTTCTTCAAACTGGCCATTTGTTATGTCCATTGTCTGGGTTGCATTAATTGTCAGGTCCACATTTGATTGGCCACTTGCAGCATTACCATCGATTTTGATATTGTAATTTCCGGAGGGTACGTTGGATTGGGATACTGTTGCCACACCTCCGGAAGCATCTGCACTCTTGGTAATCCAGAACAATATCTTTACCTGGACATTCAGATCCTGCACACCTTCAGCCTGTACTTTGAAACGATTATCTCCGCTTGGAATCTCCACTCCATTTATAGTATATTCATATTCTCCATTTGCTACATCTACGCTTTCGGTAAAAGCCACAGATGCATCTACAGAATCTCCAGAAGCCGTTCCACTAATTGTGATCTCATCTCCCACGGTCGGATTTGCAGGGGACACTTCAAAAGCAGAGGCTGTGGAGACTCCCAGTACCAGGGCGATAAACAGTAATAATATACACTTATGTAATCGTTTCAATGGTGACACCTTTTATTGATATACTATACTCTCTTTTTCTACTAACAGTTTATATTTGTGATGTACAAAAAACTATCGAATTTTTGTAATTCACAGACCAAACCCTAATATCAATTGGATGCATCAAACATAACAGAAAATGCTACCAGAGGATGCTGAAATGGATGTAAAAAAGGCCGTAATACCGGTGGCGGGGCTGGGGACCCGTTTCCTGCCGGTCACAAAATCAATGCCCAAAGAGATGCTGCCGATTATTGATACTCCTGTTATCCATTATGTGGTACAGGAAGCCATTGAATCCGGGATAGATGATATCATATTTGTAACCGGGCGTAACAAGCGGGCAATCGAGGATTATTTTGACGGCTGTCCTGAACTGGAGATGCATCTGCAGAATCGGGGCAAGTATGACATGCTGGAAATGGTGCAGGAGATTTCTTCAATGGTGGATATCCACTACATCCGCCAGAAGGAACCCAACGGGCTGGGGGATGCCATAATGACTGCTCGCAAACATGTCAGTGGCGACCCCTTTGCAGTGCTGCTGGGGGATGATATCATTGTCAATGAGAAACCCTGTACACGTCAGCTGATCGATGTCTTCCGCAAATACGGCCGCTCCACGATCGCGGTGGAGGAAGTGCCACAGGATAAGGTCAGCAGTTACGGGATAATAAGCGGCAGTCCTGTGGATGAATATCTCTACGCCCTGGATGACATCGTGGAAAAACCCTCTGTGGAGGAGGCTCCCTCCAATATCGGTGCCATCGGGCGTTACGTTTTCACTCCGGAGATCTTCGATTGCATAAAGCAGACCTCCAAAGGCGTGGGTGGCGAGATCCAGCTGACCGACGGGATCCGGTTGCTCAATGATTCACAGAAGGTGTATGCGCACCAGTTCACAGGCCAGCGTTATGATTCCGGCAACAAGGTGGAGTATGTGAAGGCTGTGCTGGATTTTGCCCTGAAGGATGAAGGGATGAGGGACGAGATCCTGGGGCATATGGAGAAGCTGGGCTGAAGGGGTTACTGATTTTATGGGGGTGTATTCCCCTGCAGCAAATCAGGATTGTTTTGCTAAAAGCCTCATATCCCCATTCCTCTTTTTTGAAATCAAAAGATAGGCTTCGCCAAGAAGTAGCAATCCAATGCACGCAGTTGTGATATTGATAATTACAGGATACTGCCCTCCAAATCCCTCAGTTGAGGTGTGCCTGGACAATATTCCCACTAAGCCCACACAATAACAAGGCCGTAGGCAACATCCCTGTTTTTCAGCATTGTCACGGCTCCTATAGGAAAGCCAAGAATGATTACAATAGATGCCCATGTGGGTTCAGGTAAACCAAAACCCTGCCAGTTCAGGCTGACAAGAAGAACAGTAGCGTTGGCAATGGTTGCCACAGTGATCCAGCCGAAGTATACGCTAAATGGCAATCCGATAAACAGTTTCTCTTTTGCAGAAAGTTGTTCTTTGTTAATCTTTTGATTTATCAGGATCAAACATACAAGGATTACGACATCAGCAGCAGAGATAATGGTATGATCTGATAGTGCCAGGCAAAAATCCAGGCGGCGTTGGCAATGGAGGAAATTGAGAAAAGAATTCCTATTTTACTTAACAGTCCATTTCTGACAGAATTTTCATTATCCTGAAAAACCCCAAGCTGGTATAGTGTATATCCAGCCAGCAGCAGATAGATGAGTCCCCAGATTGCAAAGGTCCAGCCTGTCGGGGCAAAGGGATTGGGATAGAAATCCGATATCTGGCCGGTAGTGAGCCCATTGATCGGGAGAGCATTGGCCAGTGCATTGGCAATGACCATTGCTGAGAAAGTTACCGTGGTGATTATTTTGATCATCAATGTTGGCTGATTTCGTTCCATCTTATTTTTCCTTTGCAAATGTTCCTGCAAATTAATTGATGTAAACCAGGAGGGATATTTGTATCGCTGTTTACACTTTCTTCCTTTCAATTGCCTGCCAGACATGTACTCCCCTGGACATGTAGACCAGACTTACCAGCAAGTAGATCTGGTGCCAGATAAAGGATGATATGAGATTGGATTTCCATTGCCCTGAAAGCAGTGCCAGGCCAAACAATATCCATACACCGATGCCCCAGAATAGATTAATTCCACCCAGCACAACCGACCAGAGTATCACTGCCAGGAAGAATGAAGCGGGGGCTATGAAGAACATAGTAAAGCGTAAAGGCAGCACAAACATCCCGAATTTTCCGTATTTTGGTGAGATCAGCCCGATATTGTGCATGGTGGCTTCCTGCAAGCGGGCCGAGCGTCTGAGTTTCTGGCGGCGCTGCTGACCCATGTCACTGGTGATATACTCAGAGAACCGGGCAGAGGATTCGTAGAGGCAGCGGTAACCATTGCGGATGATACGCAGCGCCATGCCAGCATCGGATGCTCCTTTTGTTTCGGGAATCGGAGAAAATGCTTTTTTCCTCAGCACAATGAGGGGCCCGTTGAAACAGTAGGTGGAATGCAGGCCACTTTCCCAGGAACACATCCTGCCGTAGACATCCCTGTAGGCTTTCTCGGAATGGGTGGTAAAGGAATCCCTGCGAGCGATGGGTTCCAGTTCCCCGCATACCGCTCCAATTTTCTCATCGCTGAGCAGCCGGCCCAGGGCGTGGTTTACCGCATCAGGCTCAAAGGTGACATCTGCATCCGTGGTCACCACAAAATCGGTAGTTGCCTCTCCTACTCCCATGTTCACCGAAGCATTGGTACCGCTACGTTTTTCCTTCACGATCACTTCGCCGGATAGGTCATACTTTTTAAAAGCCTCTGCCGCCAGCCCTACCGTATTGTCTGTGGACTGGTCATCCACTACAATCACATGGATGTTTTCTGCAGGATAATCCATTTCAACAATATTTTTGATACGATGCTCGATGACCTCACTTTCGTTGTAGGTGGGAATTACCACTGTGATCGGAGGTTGGGAATCAGGTGTGTGGATTTTTGAGTTTTGGGATCTAAGGATTGCCAGGATGTAAATAAGATATGTAATAACCGGGATGGCGGTGAATATTATTGCTGCGATGAGTAAGGAATTCATTGGTCTGGGTAGGGTGTGAATGGGATATAATTGTTTGGGATGTTAGTATATATTCAACTTTTAGAGCAGGAGTTTCCTTCCGTAATGTGTGTGGACATAGCGTGATCTTTGCAGGCCACAGGCAGTATTATTCTCTGGATCCCGGGCAGTTGCAGAAGTTGTCCGGACAGACACATCCTGTTATCGTGGATGGCAGGAATGTGGTGGAGTCAGATGCTTTCATTGATGCAGGGTTTGTGTATAAGGGGATTGGCAGAGGGGATAAGAACGGGCATAAGATGTTTGAGTAAATACAGATCGATATATATCTATTCTTTATAGGGACAACTATAATTATGAATAGATAAAGAATAATCTATGATAAAAGAACAGAGGAAGAAAAATGAGTGCATTTGCATTGAATATACCTGATGATGTTGTAGATGCGATTCATTTCCCCCCCGGGGATTTGGATCGGGAACTGCACAAAGAACTTTCTTTGGCATTGTATCAACGTGGTATACTTTCATCCGGTAAAGCCTGTGCTCTTGCCGGGATGACCCGATGGGAGTTCGAGGAAATTTTGGGGCGACATGGAATTTCCCGTCACTATACTGAACAAAATTTGGATGAAGATCTTGATTATGTCCGAAGCCATCAGTGATTCCTCCACTTTGATTCATTCTACAGGGATTGGTCGCCTGGAGTTATTGAAAGAATTTTATGACAGGATTCTCATTACGCCTGGTGTGTGGAAGGAGGTTGTTGAGGAGGGCCATGGCAGATCCGGTGCTCTTGAGGTGAGGAAAGCCCACAGTTTGGGTTGGGTGAAGATTATGGCACCTGCAAACGAGCCTGTGGTTCGATTGCTTTAGCGGGAATTACATGCCGGAGAGGCTGAAACTATTGCGCTGGCTATTGAGCAGCAACCTGATGTAGTTTTTCTGGATGAGTCCGAGGCAAGAAGAGTAGCGAACCTGTATGGATTGCGGATAACCGGAATTATTGGTATTTTGATGCGTGCGAAGTCTGAAGGCAGAATTATGTCTCTTCAGGATGAATTAGATAAACTTCGTAACGAGACAGGATTCTGGATTGACGATAAATTGTATAATCGGGTTTTACAATATACAGAGGAATAACATTATTAATGCAGCCATACCGGATCGGCTTTTCCTCAATGATTCAGATGACGCCCGGAATACGCCGGCTGAGTGCTGGACGGTGTGGATGCTGTGGTGATCTTTGCAGGCCACAGGCAGTATTATTCTCTGGAGCCCCGGCAGTTGCAGGAGTTGTCCGGACAGACACATCCTGTTATCGTGGATGGCAGGAATGTGGTGGAGCCGGATGCTTTTATCGATGCAGGGTTTGTGTAAGGGGATTGGTAGGGGAGATAAGAACGGGCATGAAGTGAAATGAAGTTATCTAAAGGATGGTATGAAAAATATTCCATCCTCTACCTTTCATTCCAATGAAACTTCATTCTCTGTACACAACACCACAGATACTCCTGATTCTGTAGCAATATTGCACAAACCCTCTATAATCCTGGAATATTCATCGGTATCGACCGCAATTCCCCTGCAAAGGCCTTTTTGGAGAATTTCGTCATCCACATAGATGCACTGGGTGCCCTGCATGGAAAGACGGTCATAATCCGATTTTGCCTTTTCCTTTTTGTCTCCGGGATATCTGATAACTTTGGATTTTACAGATTCACATGCCTTATCTGGAGAGACCTGCTTGTATTTGGATATCATGCCGGCGGCAACTGTCTGGTTGGTATGTGGATCGATAACAATGAACGAACCTGTAAGTCGGTTTTTGGAATAAAGATCTGCGTAAAGGGGCTTTTTAAGTTCAATCTTCACCTTCCCGATATCATTTACGCTCAGGAATTCGGCAGGTATTCTATGGATCTTTTCGAGATCGAATTTATAGCGTACTTCTGAAAAACTGCCCTTTACGGTTTTGGTGGTATGCTTGATTAAATAATCTTTGCCGGTTTGCATGGATTCTGTATCCATCCATACAACATTCGCTTCGATATTTCCCGTGATGGCAGGCAGGTTATTTTCCCTTGAAATCAGGTCTCCACGACTGATGTCTATGTCATCCTCAATACAGAGGGTTACTGCCATGGGGGCAAAGGCATAATCCAGGTCTCCGTCATAGGTAACAATTCTTGATATTTTACTGGTTCTTCCGGAGGGCAGGGCGATTACACGTTCGCCTTTACGAATTACTCCGGATGATATTGTGCCGCAATATCCCCTGAATTCGTTTCCACTCCAGTTGACATACTGGACCGGGAACCTGAAATCGATCAAGTTACGTCCGCCGGCTACATTCACATTTTCCAGATAATCAAGAAGAGGGGATCCCTGATACCAGGGCATATTGGTGCTACGTTCAATGACATTGTCACCTTTCAGGGCACTGAGGGGAATAAAAGAGATAGATTCGACAGACAGTTTTTCAGCGAATGCTTTATATTCTTCAACTATTTGTTCGAAAACCTCTTCTGAATAATCAACAAGATCCATTTTATTAATGGCTACCACAAAATGGCGGATACCCAGCAGGGAAGAAATAAATGTGTGTCTTCTGGTCTGTGTCACAATGCCCTTTTTGGCATCAATAAGAATCAGGGCAAGGGAGGCATTTGATGCTCCGGTGGCCATGTTTCTTGTATATTGCTCATGCCCCGGCGTATCTGCTATTATAAAACGTCTCTTGGGAGTTGAGTAGAAGCGATAGGCAACATCAATTGTAATTCCCTGCTCTCTCTCGGATTTCAGGCCATCGGTGATCAGTGAATAATCGATTTCCTGATTACGGTTGGTCTTTGAGTAATCCCTGATCGAACTTAACTGGTCCTCAAATATTGATTTTGAATCATACAGCAGGCGTCCGATAAGAGTGGATTTTCCATCATCCACGCTTCCTGCAGTGGTAATTCGTAACAGTTCGATATTTTGACTGTCTTCGATCAAGGCTTCAGGAGTCTTCAGAAATACCCCTCCATTTTTTTCTGCTCCATTGAACTGTCCTGATCATGATCAATGACCCGTGTTATCCGCTCGGAATGGCGTGCAACCATCATTTCTTCAATAATTTTTGGCATGGTGTCTGCCTCAGATCTTACCGCACCTGTGCAGTAATGGCATCCAAGGGTCCTGAAGCGACACATTACTTCCTTTGTCTCTTCCGGATTTTCATCCGTATAAACCGGGATGAGCTGGTCGTTCTTCTCGATAACCGGTCTCTTTTTTGCAAAGTAAAGGGGTACGACCTCGATATTTTCATGGTATATGTATGTCCAGATATCCAGTTCGGTCCAGTTTGAAAGGGGGAATACCCTTATGGATTCACCCGGATCGATCCTTGAATTAAAAATATTCCATAACTCCGGTTTCTGATTCTTTGGGTCCCATTGGCCATGTTTGTCACGGAATGAAAAAACCCTCTCTTTTGCCCGGGATTTTTCTTCATCCCTTCTGGCCCCCCCGAATGCAGCATCATAGCCGCCTTCTTTCAATGCATCCAGCAGGGCCTTTGTTTTCAGTTCGGCGCAACATTTGACTGTTCCCGCAGAAAGAGGATTTATCCCTTTTGACAGAGCTTCTTCATTCCTGTGGACTTTCAGGTCCAGGTCATGCTTTTTTGTGTAATAGTCCCTGAATTCATACATTTCCGGGAATTTGTAGCTGGTATCAATATGTAGCAAAGGGAAAGGTACTTTTTCCGGATAAAAAGCCTTGATTGCCAGATGAGCCATCACCGATGAATCTTTGCCAACAGAATATAGCATCACCGGATTTTCAAATTCTGCAGCAACTTCCCTGATTATTCCTATACTTTCGGCTTCAAGTGTCTTCAAGTTTGAGAGGTGGTAGGATTCTTCCTTTTCTTCCATGAGATGTCCTCAGATATGCCCTTTTTCTTCCAGATATTCAATAACTTTCCCTACAGATTCAGAGATATCCTCTTCTGCCGTATTGAGGACGATCTCCGGATTTTCAGGCTCTTCGTAGGGGTCAGTGATGCCAGTGAATTCCTTGATTTCGCCTTCAATTGCCTGTTTATAAAGACCTTTGACATCCCGGTTGATCAGGGTGTCCCTGTCACATTTAACGTAAACTTCAATGAAATTGTGGCATTTATGTCTTGCACGTTCTCGTAGAGATATATAGGGGGAAATGAATGATACAAGAGTTGCGACACCATTTTTTGACAGCAATTCAGCAACAAATGTCGCCCTTTTGATATTTTCATTCCTGTCTTCTTTTGAAAAACCCAGATCACTGCAAAGATCACTTCGGATAATGTCCCCATCAAGTCTCTGTACGGGCCCGATATTCCTTTTATTCAACTCTTCTTCAAGGGCAATCGCAATCGTAGTTTTACCTGCGCCCGACCATCCCGTAAACCATACTGTAAATCCTTCCTCTGGCATAGGTATCCTCCTTATATTTCAGGTATCTTTATTGAAGAAATATCTAACCCTTTGGCAAGTACTATAAAATAATTATTTAGTAATGATTCCTTGTTGTATTCAGGCTCTTCCATAGTTTTAAGGTCTACTAATCTGCATCCGGCTTCCTTTGCAACAATATGGCCCGCGGCGATATCCCATTCCATTGAACCCTGGAATCTTGGATATAAGTGAGCATGTCCCATGGCCACTTTGCAGAACTTAAGCGAAGATCCTGCAGGAACCGTTTCCCGGATATTGTTCATCCGGGCAAACTCTGCATCAAGACCTGTACTATGCTTTCTGCTGCCGGTAGCCGAAGTTCTCCTTTAGGTAGTTCATTTAAGGGTAGTTTCTTTGTTCCATTCCTGTCTTCCACATAGGAGCCGAAGTTTTCGGCTGCAAAAAATGTAGTTCCGGATGCCGGCACATAGATGACTCCCATTACAGGTCTTTTGTTTTTCACGTATGCAATATTTACTGTGAATTCGCCGTTGCGCTCGATAAATTCCTTTGTTCCATCCAGGGGGTCAACAAGGAAAAACTCAGAATAATCCTTTCTTATATCATATGCATCATAACATTCTTCTGAGATTATAGGGATGTTATACAATTCCTTGAGTTTTCCACAGATATATTCATTGGATTCTGTATCTGCCTTTGTGAGGGGTGATTCATCTTCCTTTATCTGGATGGATTGTTCCGGGTTATCATAGTAGTTCAAAATGATGTTACCGGCATCCCTGGATATTTCAATTAATTCTTCCAGCATTTTGGGAATAGTTTCTTTATTCATTGTTAAATAATCCTGAAGCAGTCGTTCTGTAATGAATTGATTAAATATGAATGAACACTTATTTTAAATATTATAAAATTATCCTTTGTGACATTGCAATCCAATTTACTGCTAATTTGATTAAATTGAAGAAATTAAGTAAACCAGAGGTACAAAATCAATGGGAAATGGTGGCACCAATCATGCGGTAGTATTATTCAGTTTGATCGTGCTGATTGGCATATTCCTGTTACCCTCTCCTGATGGTCTATCCCCGGAGGCAAAGAATGCGCTGGGTATCTTTCTTCTTGCCATAATTCTCTGGACTACCAATGCCCTCCCTCTGTCTGTGACCGGTCTTTTTGTAATCGTCCTCCTGCCCCTTCTGAATGTGATGAGCAGTAAGGCTGCCTTTGCCCTGTTCGGCAACAAGGCAGTCTTTTTTATTCTGGGTGCCTTTATACTGGCAGCGGCCATGATGAAGACCGGTCTGAGTAAAAGGGTAGCTCTTTTGATGCTTGGCAGGTTCGACAGGACTCCGCGCAGGCTGCTCTGCAGCATCATGTGTACATCCGCCCTTCTTTCCTTCATCATGCCGGAACACGCGGTGGCTGCGATCATGTTTCCTGTGGTAGGGTCCATTGCAGACAGTCTGGAGCTGGAACCCTTAAACAGTGAATACGGTATCCTGCTTTTCCTGTCGATGGCCTGGGGTACGATCATAGGCGGTGTGGGAACGCTGCTTGGAGGGGCACGCAACCCTCTTGCTATCGGGCTGCTGGAAGAAAGTGCCGGGATGAGCATTTCTTTTTTTGAATGGTGTGTGGCAGCAATTCCCATTGTTTTTGTGATGCTGGCAGCAGGTTTTGTGGTTCTGAACCTTTTTTTCCGTGTGGATGTGAAGGATGTGAAGGCTGCAAAGGATGTGCTTGGCAGGGAACTTGATAATATAGGCCAGATGAGTATCATAGAGAAGAGGACAGCTCTCATTATTACTCTGACAATTCTTGCCTGGATCTTTTTCGGTACAGATATGGGGCTGGCTGTAATAGCTATACTGGCTGCAGTTGCCCTTTTCTTGCTGGACATCCTGTCCTGGGATGATGTGGAATCCAATGTGAACTGGGGAATAATCCTGATGTATGGCGGGGCCATTGCAATGGGCTCAGCCCTGGCAAAAACAGGGGCTGCACTCTGGATCTCCAATCTGGTGCTGGCTAATGGTTACATGACACCCCTGCTTTTGTTGATTATTGTCAGTCTGGTATCAATCTTCCTGACAGAAGGAATAAGTAATTCGGCTGCAGTTGCAATTCTGCTGCCCATCGGTTTCAGTATAGGCGATGTACTGGGCATCAATCCCATCGCCATGGTCTACATGATAGCAATCCCCGCAGGCCTGGCTTTCATCCTGCCCATGGGAACACCTCCCAATGCCATTGCGTATTCGTCCGGCTATTATGAGATAAAGGAAGTAATCCTGCCCGGCCTGATCCTCAATTTCACTGCCTGGATAGTTTTCATAATAATGGCGCTTGTCTACTGGCCATTGGTAGGAATTAATATAACATGATTTCTTTATAGGATGAATGATATGGCAGAGATCAATACAGTGCTTGTGGCCTTTTCGGCAACCTCGATCCACCGCAATCTGGCAAAAGCAGCCCTTGACATGGCAGAAGAGCAGAATGCCAGACTTATCATACTGAATGTGCGCGACAAGAATATGGCTGAAAAGGTTGCCAGAGTTACAAAGGACCAGGGTTTCATGGGCAGGGCTGTGGTGGAGAAACTGGCGGCTGATATCAAGAGAGACAGGGATGAATTGATTGCCCAGAGGCTTAGCAGGGTGGAAGAAGAGGCTGGAAAGCGTGGGATTGAGTTTGAGACGGTGAAGGTGAAGGGTGATTTTGTGGAGCAGGTGATTGAGGCTGCGGGGATGTATGGTGCTGATGTTGTGATGGTTGCTTCCAGTTCCATTGTGAATGATATCGAAAAGAAAATAGACGCAGAAGTTTATTCATTTGAGTGACATTTTGCCGAACAATTCTATTTTTTAATAACTTGAAACCACAAAGTTTTTACTTTAATATTTCAATTCCCTTTAAATCCTGAGTCTCTATTATTCTGTCTAAGTGTTATTCTAATTAATTTGGTCCAACAATGAAAGAATACAAACTTTTTGCCCAGAGGATGGGATTGGTAGGGTTGACAAAATTTGTAAATCGATTCCAGGGAGTTATACTGCTGCCAATCCTTACAAAGAATATGTCTGTTGGAGATTACGGTATATGGGCACAGATCATGGTTACTATAGGAATAATTCCTGCTCTTATGAGCCTTGGTTTGTCCGAATCTATGGTGAGGTTCATGCCTTCTGTTAAAGGCAGAGATAAGTTACAGGACATGTTTTATTCTTTCTTATCCATCATAACTTTAACAGGGTTGTTTGCTTCCCTTATGATATACATTATGTCCGAGCAGGTCGCAGGTCTGCTCTTTGGTGGTAATGTAATGATTGTTGAGATACTTTCTCTGGTTGTGTTCTTTAAGACTTTACAGAAGTTTCTTTTAAATTATTTCAGGGCCACCCAGCAGATTAAGAAGCATTCCATGCTGACTGCAACCACGAATATTCTCCTTGTGTTGCTAGTTGCCTTTTTTGTATTGCAGGGTGAGGGAATAATGGGAGCAGCTAAAGGGTTGCTTTTGAACTCTGCTATCATGGTATTAATCACTCTGCTTCTCATAATGCCTAACCTTGGGTTGAAACTGCCTGAATTCAAAGGCCTTAAAGAGCACCTATCTTACGGCATACCTACAGAATCCAGCACCATGTCAAGATGGATTTTAAACTCCAGTGACCGTTATGTGATAAGTGGTTTTCTGGGTACTTCGGCCGTTGGTTACTATTCGCCGGGTTACACTTTGGGTAGTATCCTGCAAATGTTTGTGGCACCTCTCAATTTCATGTTGCCGATGATCCTTTCAAAACATTACGATGGGAATAATCTGGAGGAGGTCAAAAGGTATCTGAGTTATTCACTGAAATATTTCCTGGCCATTGCCATCCCTGCAGCATTCGGATTATCCCTTCTTTCAAGACAATTGCTGGAGATCCTCTCAACACCAGAAATAGCGGAGCAGGGTTATATTATCACGCCTTTTGTGGCACTGGGCGCACTGCTTTTCGGTATATTTTCTGTCTTTGAAAAGGTCGCTATGCTTGTGAAGAAGACAAAGGTTATTGGTACGATCTGGGTAATTGCAGCAGCACTGAACCTGGGTTTGAACATACTACTAATTCCTTATATTGGAATCATTGCAGCTGCAATGACAACTCTCCTGTCCTTCGCAATTGCTCTGGGATTCATAGTTCAATATTCTCTGAGATATTTGCAATTTGAGATAGACTTCTTTTTTATATTGAAAAGTGTATTTGCTTCTGTCTTGATGTCAGGGATCATTTTACTATGGAACCCTGATGGTGTAGTTATTACCCTTCTGTCAATAGGTGTTTGTGTAGTGTTCTACTTTGTGACTTTGATATTATTGAAAGGATTTAGCAGGAAAGAAATCGATTTTTTCAAAACATTCGTGTACTGAAATTAACAGATTGTTGGAAATAGTGAAGAAATTATCGTTTTCAAAATTAGCGATTCTTTTATATAATCATATTATTGTTTTTTAACGGAACATCTACTACAGTGATAAAATGCTCTATATTAGGTTAAGTTTGGGAGAAATAGGAGTTGTATGTAATGGATCAAAAAAACAAATTTAAAGTTCAAGATAATCAATATACATTTCCATATCATCATATATCTGCTTTAGATGAAAATTGTTACCCTCTCAGACATCGATTAGATTCACCAGCTTTTGGATATCTTTGTTATATATATCACATAAAAGAAATGGTTGAAAAATCAAATCCCACTTCTGTTTTGGATGTAGGATGTGGTGATGGAAGATTTATAAGCGAATTAAGTGATGATATTGAAAAGGTAGGTTGTGATCTCTCCTACAGAGCAATACAATTTGCAAAAGGATTCAACCCCCAATTTACATATTATAACGAAGATGTTAATAATTTAAATTCTGTGTTTGATGTAGTTACTTGTATTGAAACATTAGAACACGTGCCAGATTGTGATGTTGATAGTTTTATAAATGATTTAGCTAACAAAACAAAAAAATCAGGGAAAGTTATAATTTCCGTACCCACAACCGTCGTTCCTCTAAAAAATAAACACTATCGCCATTATAACATAGGTACTTTCAATAATGAACTTGAATCATCAAAAGCTCCGTTACAAATAAAAAAAATATCAATATATATCTAAAGACAGTCTACTTCATAAAATGGTAGATAAAATAATAGCATCTCCCCATGTTAACAAAAAATATATTAAAATTATGAAGAGGTTGGACGTTACTTATAATAAAAATGGAAAGGATGCTATCTTTTTCTGGATACCAAAAACTGCTGGCACCAGTATATATGATGTTCTTTCAAATCATGGATGTCACAAAATCAAAAAATCACAACATTTCCATAAATTTGATAATGGTGGTATAGTAACCTTTGGTCATGTGAATGTATTAACTCTTTTGGAAAACCACATCATATCTCCAGATTTTTTTTTCAAAATCATTCAAATTCGCTTTTGTTAGAAATCCTTGGGATCGGTTGGTTTCTTTGTACTTTTACTTCCTAAAAACAGGAAAACTGAGTAAAAAAATATTCATTTACAAAATTTGTGGAATATATATATCTAAATGGCATAGACCCAATTGGAATATATAATGTTAAGGATTTAGTCAGTGTCAGCCTCAAGTAGAGTGGATTACCAATGATAAAGATGAAATCATTGTTGATTTTGTAGGCAAATTTGAAAATCTAGATGAGGATTTTGATAAAATAAAACATTATCTTGGGGTTAAGGGTGAATTACCTGTAAAAAATAGAACTTCACACAAACATTATAGGAAATATTATAATAATGAAACAAAAAAAATTGTGGAATTAATTTATAAAAAAGACATAGAATATTTCAACTACCATTTTTAATATATTGATGATCATGAAGATATTAGTAACAGGTAATGCTGGATTCATAGGCTTTCATCTTGTAAAAAAATTAGTTAATTCTGGTCATGAAATCGTTGGACTTGACAACATCAACAATTATTATGATATAGATTTGAAATTTGGGCGACTTGAACAGACAGGAATAGATTCTAAAAACCTAGGATACAATAGGTTTGTCCAGAGCAACGAATATATGGATTACAGGTTTATAAAATTAAATATTGAAGACAGGGGTAACATAGAAAATCTTTTTGAAACGGAAGGATTTGATGTTGTGTGCCATCTTGCAGCACAGGCAGGAGTTAGATACAGCTTAAAAGATCCTCATACCTACATCCAAAGTAATATCGTTGGATTCATGAATATTCTTGAAGGATGTAGGCATAACAATATCAAACATCTGGTATATGCTAGCAGTTCAAGTGTCTATGGTCTCAACACAAAAATGCCATTTTCTACACAGGATAATGTGGATCACCCTGTAAGTTTATATGCTGCAAGCAAAAAATCTAATGAATTGATGGCACACACATACAGCCACTTATATGGAATACCCACTACAGGGCTTCGTTTTTTCACAGTATATGGTCCATGGGGACGCCCGGATATGGCTTATTTCAAATTTACAAAGGCCATAATTGAAGACAGGTCAATTGATGTGTACAACTATGGCAATATGGAAAGGGATTTTACCTATGTAGATGATGTTGTGGCTGGCATTATTAAAATTATAGGTAGTGAACCACCAGAAGGAAATAATGAATGGTACTCTGAAGAGCCGGTGCCATCCATTTCAAAGGCTCCATATAGAATCTATAACATTGGGAACAACCGTCCTGTAAACCTGATGGATTTTATAGGAGCAGTAGAAAAAGCTACAGGAAAAGAAGTAAAAAAAGAACTACAAGCCTATGCAACCAGGTGATGTTGTTTCTACCTGGGCAGATGTGGATGATTTGATGAAAGATTTTAACTATAGGCCAGATACTCCCATTGATGACGGGATTAAGAGGTTCGTGGATTGGTATAAGTTGCATTATAGGGTATAATTTATATCATATACTCAGAGAATAGTAATAATTTGTCAGTAGTCCTTTAGTGAGATCGATTAATATGATTATTAGCCATAAACATAAATTTATATTTATCAAAACAAAAAAAACAGCAGGTACAAGTATTGAAATTGCTCTGTCTAAATATTGTGGGCCTGATGATATAATAACTCCAATATCTCCAGAAGATGAGAAAATTCGACTTGAGTTAGGTTATCGTGGCCCTCAGAACTATATCATAAAAAACAAATTATATTATATGTGTGATGAAATTTCAGTGCTTAATAATCAATTAAAACCTTATTATAAATATTACAATCATGTTCCTGCAAGTTATATTAAAAACCATGTTTCGGAGGATGTCTGGAAAAATTATTTCAAATTTTGCTTTGAACGTAATCCATATGATAAAGCAATTAGTAGATATCATTGGAGTACTAGAAAAAAGAATATAAGTCCGGATATATCCGAATTTTTGTACCGCCTGCCTCCACTTGATAATTTTTCATACACCAAAACATTCAAAAATTATTGCTGGAGCAAAAAGCATCTTGCCGAAACACCTACACTTTTTGAATACTTGAAAAATCAACCAACTGGATTAATTTCGAATTGGTATATTTATACCATAAATGATGAAATAGCAGTTGATTTTGTAGGTAGATATGAGAATATGTCAGAATGCCTGCATTTTATTAAAGATAAAATTAGGATTTGTGATGAAATAAAGTTGCCTTTATCAAAGCATAAGTATCGGAAAAATAAATCACATTATTCCGAAATTCTAGACAAGCACTCACGTGCTAAAATTGAAAAAATATGTGCAAATGAAATATCTGTTCTATCTTATAATTGGAATAATTAATCAAGATTTATATCGATTGTCTGGTTATATAGTTCTATTATATTTTTTATCTCATCGCGCACTAATAATGATACTGTATTAATTTTAATAATAAGGTGAATTCATGGTTATGATTGAACGGCAAAAGATAAAAGTAATTTATGTAATGGGGGCTGGGCATAGTGGGTCCACTCTTTTGGATATTATTTTGGGGAATCATCCCGAAATCCAAAGTTGTGGTGAATTGAAATATAACAATTTTCTTAATAAATATCAGGAAAATTGTCTATGTACATGTGGTCAAAAAAGTCAAACCTGTCAGTTTTGTAACCAAGTAATTGATACCTGGAAATATAGGACTGGTATCAAAAATATAAAATCATATCAACGCCTTCAAAAAAAATATGAAGACACGAAAATCCCTTTCAACTTAAATTGGAGTAAAAGTGAAGATTTTAATCAATATTTATTTTATACTCTCGAATTTCTAAAATCACTAAGTTCATCGAGTGGGAAAAATATTATTGTTGATTCATCTAAAAATCCAACTCGTGCTTTTTATCTTTCTTTGATACCCGAAATTGAACTAATTTTAATTCATCTGATTAGAGATGGAAGAGGGGTAAGTTATTCTATCATGAAAAAAAATCCTGATGAGAAAAAAAGAATAAAAAGGTTGGTTTTTAACAAATCTACAAAGTGAACTTGTAAGCCATAGAATTAATGCTAAAAAAAATTAGGGTCCGATATGAAGATTTAATTTCCACTCCTGATATAGTCCTATCTAAAATTGGAAGAATGCTAAACCTTAACTTTTCAGACATATCTGATAAATTAATTAATGGTTCAGGGATACCAGTAAAAGGTCACATTTTGGCTGGAAACAGAATGAGATTTTCATCAGACAATGTTGTATTAAAACAGTCATTTGAATGGAAAGAACACCTTTCATATAAAGACCTTTTTTATTATTGGATTATCTCGTGGCCTCTAGCATTAAAATATAGGTATTACTAATAGACGTTTATATAAGTAGAAGTACTTGGGTAACATATGTAATTCAGCATGTGATTTTTGAGAAGTATACTTAAAAATGGAAAGGAATAATGTACAAACATGAATACAAGTCATAAAATAGCTCTCGTCTTACCATATTTAAAATCAAGAGGAACTGAACGTCAAGGATTAGCTATAGCTGAAAATTTGAGGGCAAAAGGCTGGTCAGTATCTATCATAGTAATAGAAGAAAAAGGAGACTATTTTGAAGTATTGAAACAAAATAATTTTGAATATTATATTGTGAACCCTAAAACACGTCAAAAATCAATTTACCTTTGGCGCAAAATATGGAACACTATAACATTTAAAACAATAAGAAAAGTGGTTCGCTACATAAAGCAAAATGAGATAGATTTAATTTATAGTAGGGCTTTTTTGGGAAATAAAATAACTATTCTATCAGCGTTTTTTTCTGGAATTCCAAGTGTAATTTTTATTAGTGGTCAAATTTTACCGGAACCCCAGATTCAACGCAATCCTTTCAATTATTGTTATAAAAAAATCAAAGCAAAATTTAATTTTGGATCTGCACCCTGGTTGATTTGCATATTGAGACTCAAGTCCAAAATTGTTTGTGTATCACATACAGGAGGTGAGCGTCTTAAAAAGAAACTCCCTTTATGTGATTCTAAAATAAAAATTGTTCAAAATGGTGTAAATATTGAAAAATTACAATCGTTGTCTACAAAACCAATTGATCTAAAAGGAATAAATTCAAATTCATTTAATATTTTATATTGTGGCAGTTTAGATGAATACCGAAAAGGGCTCGACATATTGTTGCTTGCTTATTCGAATTTCTTAAAAGAACCTAGAGATATTAGTAGTCAATTAATTATTGTAGGAACGGGGAAAGATGAAAATAAATTGAAAGAAAAAGTATTATCTCTTGGAATATCTGATTATGTCAATTTTGTTGGTGAACAGCATAATCCATATCCCTTTTTTAAAGTATCTTCAGTTTTTATACTTCCATCAAGACGTGAAGGTTTTCCCAATGTGCTTTTAGAAGCAATGGCTTTAAAACTTTCCTGCATATCTACCAATTGTGATACAGGTCCCTCTGAATTAATTTCAAATAAAGAAAATGGCATTCTCGTTCCTGTAGAAGATAGTGATAGTATAACAGAAGCATTGCATGAATTATATCTAAATTCGAATTTAAGGATATCTTTGGGAGAAAAGGCCTATCAAACAGTTTTAAATGATTTTCGCTTTGAGGATAAAGCTAAAAAAATAGAAGAAATATTCCAAAATTCAATTGAATACAAGAATATATAATTAGTAATATTTCACCCATCATTAATGTGTTAAAGTTGAAACGGAGCAAATAAATGCTGAGTGATGTCATAATCGCTGTATCTGACAGGATTTGCCACCTGCAGAATCCTGATGGTTCATTTCCGGCCGGCCACAATGGTCCCTATCATGACCCGGAAACACCAGTTCGAACCTCCGGGCACTGGTTAATGATCTTTGCGAAATGCTATGAGCTGACAGGAAATGCAATATATAGGGATAAGGTCTGCGAGATTGCAGGTTACCTGTCTTCCAAAAAGGCAAGACCACATGGTTTTTCGTTCCATCACCGCACCAAAAAAAGGTAAGGACAGCTGCAATGGGCTGATGGGACAGGCCTGGACCATTGAAGCCCTTGTCACAGCTGCAGAGGTTTTCGGTGATGAAAAATATAGGTCAGTTGCAGCAGATGTGTTCACTAAGCACCAGTTCAACCACAAATACGGTTTGTGGAACCGTCTTGAGATTGATGGTCGGGTTCTATCAATGGATGAGACATTCAATCACCAGTTGTGGTTTGCAGCCTGCGGCTCCCTGATAGGTGACGACCATCCTGAGGTCATGGATAGGGTGGGGCGTTTTATTGAATGCCTGCCGCAAAATCTCACAATCCTGGATGATGGGCTCATTCATCATCATATTGAGAGGTTAAGGGAAAACATCTCTATTGATGATTTACATGCAGGCCTTTTGTCCACCTTCCAGAAATTCAGGTATAGAAGTTTGATCAAAAAGGTTCCTCTCATCGGGATGGATCTGGATGACAGGATCAGGAAACAGAAGCACAAGTCCATAGGTTATCATTCATTCAATATGTATGCATTTGCCCTTTTGAAGAAGAACATGCCTTCCGGTGAATTCTGGGAGACTGAAAATTTCAGAAAGGCTGTTGATTATATGTTAAAAGATGAATATGTCTATGCATTGGAATCCAATAAATACGGATATCCCTATAATCCACCTGGATTTGAGGTCCCTTATTCGCTGTATATGTTAAAGCATATGGATGAGAATGATCTGGTGGACATTACCGACAGGTGGGTCAACAGACAGTTTAGGAAATGCTACAACCATGAAACCGGTATGCTGGATCGAAATACAGAAGACCCTGTCACCCATACCTCACGTATCTATGAATTGACCCGAATGCCCTCTGCTATATTACACAGAGTACAACTAAAGGATTGAAAATGCCACACTCTCCCCAAAAAAACGAGAATTCATTTATCTCCGTGATCATTCCGGTGTACAATGATCCATCAGGCCTAGAGGATACGCTGCAATCCCTGGTGGCACAGGAGTATCCGGGAAAATTTGAAATCATAGTTGCGGATAATGGTTCCACGGATAATACCCCGGACATTGCAGAAAAGTATTGTAACTATTCAGTAAAACTTGTTGTAGAGGATACTATCCAGAGTTCCTATGCTGCCCGCAACAGGGGACTTGAGATTGCTAAAGGCTCGATTATTGCCTTTATCGATTCCGATATGACAGTGGAAAAGGACTGGCTGCAAAACATAAGCCAATCCATGGCCGAACACAATGCGGATTACCTGGGTTGCAGGGTGGAGATCTATTCTGAAAGTAATTCCCTGTCAGCCCTGCACAATAAGCTGTCAGGGTTTCCCATGGATGAATATGTGTATAAAAGATATTTTGCACCTACATGTTGTCTTGTAGTCCGCAAAGAGATTTTTGAACATGTGGGTGTCTTTGACCCAAATTTGATATCCAGCGGGGATTATGAGTTCGGCAACCGTGTTTTTGATGCGGGCTACAACTTATATTATGATCCTGATATTGTCATGTATCACCCGGCAAGGACATCGCTGAAAATTTTGCTCAAAAAATCATTCCGGATTGGCCGGGGTTTCTATCAGTTATCTCACCGGTATCCCCAGATGTCCAGAAAAATGAACAAAAATGCAGCATCCTCTCTTTCCGGTTCAGATGATAATTCCTGGAGCCTGTTTACTTTCAGGAAAGATTCGTCTCTGTGGAATGCTTTGCCTGTTTGGAAAAAGGCGGGCATTTATCTCGTTGACATCTTGAATAAAGGCATGAAACCTTTTGGTTATGTCTATGAGAAATTCTTTTCCTGATTTCAGTCATCGGCTATCTTTCATCTTCTCAAAACTTTTAAATTGGATTGAACAATACAATTGCATCAATCATCTTATCAATCATTTCAAGAAGTGTGGGCTATGAGTATAGATTATCATGAAAAATTAAAATCTTCCATTTTACCCTTTACAGGAATTCTACTGTTTTTCCTGTTGGCACTGTACATAAGAACAATCCCTGCAGAAGGCGTATTCATATCTGAAAACTTCGTGCGTTTCGGGGGGAATGATCCCTGGTACCATCTGAGAAATGTGGAAAATATTCTGCATAATTTCCCCTCTATGCTCTGGTTTGATGCCTATACGCAATATCCTCATGGAACCGATCAGGTTTTTGCCCCTCTCTTTGACATGTTCCTTGCCAGTATTATATGGATAATTGGCATGGGAAATCCTTCCACTGAACTCACACATACAATCTGTGCTTATTACCCGGCCCTGCTTGGCTCCCTTGTTGTCATTCCCACATACTTTGTCGGCAAATGGGCCTTCAATGATCGTCGCATTGGGTTGCTCGCAGCCTTGCTTATTGCACTGGCTCCGGGGCAGTTCCTGTCACGTGCTATAATTGGTTTTAACGATCATCACATTGCAGAAGCCCTGCTCAGCACGGTTGTGGCAATGTTCTTAATTGGAGGACTAAGACGCAGTGAATCCAGTGATTTTACACTATCCCATCTCAGGGAGAAAGGCTTCTCACAAATCCGCCCATTTCTTCCCTATTTCCTGCTTACAGGGTTTTTCCTGGGTGCCTACACCCTTGCATGGAAAGGAGCCCTGTTCTTCAGTTTCATAATCGGCGTCTACATCACAGCCCAGCACATCATTGACCACATGCATGGCCGCTCCACGGAGTATCTGGCCATCGGTGGGATGGCAATCTTTGCGGTGGCACTTGTAATGGTACTGCTGGCTCCTGAAATAGGAAACACCAAATTCCGACAAATATTCGGGCTGACAGCAGGCCTTGTGGCATTTCCCCTTCTCTCTGTGATATCGTACTACATGAGGGAAAAACAACTCAACCGCTATTACTATCCACTCTCTGTAGCAGCTCTTTTCGGCGGAGGTATTCTGCTGGCCCGTGTAGTCTCCGAATCGGCCTATGCTCTGGTAACAAGCGTTTTCGGTTATTTCATGCGTACAGGCGGCGGCCTCACCATCGCCGAAGCCTCCCCTCTGATGGGAGGACAGTTCACCCTGCAACCCCTCTGGTATAATTTCGCTCTGGCAGGTATTCTCTCCTTCTTCGCCCTGGCAATCCTGGCCTACATTGCCATCTATCGCCGCAACAACCGGGAGCAGACCTTCCTGATCGTCTGGTCGGTAATGATCATCTGGGCCATGCTGCAGCAGAACCGCTTTGCCTACTACTACTCGGTCAATGCAGCCATCCTATCGGCTTATCTGGGAATCAAAGTGCTGGACCTGGCAGGCTGGAAAAATATCAAGAGTCCTTTTGCCGAAGCGACATCCAGTATAAGCGACTGGCTCAAACAGATCAAACCGGTACATGCAGTTGCTCTTGTACTGGTGGTGCTTGTACTGGCCTATCCGTCCTATGACCTTTCCATGCAGCAGAACCAGGGCACAGGTGGACCCAATGGCTACTGGATCGAGGCAACACAATGGATGAAATACAATACACCGGATCCCGGTCTGGATTACTATGAGAGTTATGAACAACCGCCTGAAGGTGAACTCTATCCCTATCCCGATGAAGCCTATGGAGTAATGTCCTGGTGGGATTACGGCCACTGGCTTGAAGTCATCGGCCACAGGATTCCCAACGCCAATCCCTTCCAGCAGGGTATAGGCGGCCGGCGGGGAAGTATGGAAGATGAGAATAAACCCGGTGCATCCACTTTCTTCACGGCCTCCTCTGAAGCAGAGGCTACAGCAGTACTGGAAGCCATCCATCCCGACCCCCACAAGGCAGGGGCACGTTACGTGGTCTCCGATGTGGAAATGGCCACCGGTAAATTCTATGCCATGGCTGCCTGGACTCTGGATACCGATAATTACTATGTGCAGGCCCAGACTGCCCAGGGTACCCAGACTGTACCCGGAGAGCGATATTTCAATACAATGGAAGCCCGGCTGCACATCTTTGATGGTGATGGTCTTGAGCAGTACCGTATGGTGCACGAAACCCCTGCTGCCAATACTGCAGAGACTGGCTACAAGCAGGTCTACAATGCCCTCTTTGGCGGCAATATTGAAGTGGTGAATACCGGTTATGTGAAGATCTTCGAGTATGTGGACGGTGCCACCATCACAGGACAGGCACCTGAAGGTGAAGAAGTAACCATCACAAATACCATCCGCACTACTACCGGCCGAACCTTTGAGTATTCCCAGTCCACCACAGCCACGGATGGTACCTATGAATTCGTGGTGCCCTACTCGACTGAAGGACCAATGACAGGCCAGACACAGTTCGATACCGCACCCACAGGTTCCTACAAGGTTTCCTTCGGGGATACCACCGAATCCGTGCGGGTAAGCGAATCGGCTGTTTTGAATGGTGGGGAAATAGAGGTCTGAGGCCTCTATTCTCCATTTCTCTACTTTTCCTGAATTCCTTTTTTTTGTTGGCGATATCAATTAATATAATAAAAACAAAACAATCAGATGCCTATGGCTTCACAAAACAATGTAATTGATACTTACAGGCACCAGCTTCACAAGATGTTGCCGGAGTTAAAGGAAAAATATAAGATCGCCTCTCTTGCTGTATTTGGTTCTTATGTCAGGGGAGAACAAACGAGTAGTAGTGACCTTGATATACTGGTGGAATTCAGTGAAACCCCGGGATTGCTTGAGTTCATCGAGCTTGAAAACTATCTTTCTGATACTTTGGGAATAAAAGTTGATCTTGTGCACAAAAAGGCTTTGAAGCCAAATATCGGGAAAAATATACTGAATGAGGCCATACCGGTATGAAGAATGAAAGTCAAGTCTGCCAGATTCTCCACTACATACAATAATATAGCAATATTCTGAATCAAATCTCCTATTGTAACTCTTTTCCATCAATAAACACCCTTATATGCCTACAAAGGCACCTTCAGACCATGAATGCAGGCACTAACAGAACGAATATCAAACTAGGGTTAAACGTAGGAATTGTTCTAAAACAGGACCAGAAGAGCGGCAAGATAACCAAAGGTATTGTGAAAAGAATTCTCACCAAATCCTCATCTCATCCCCACGGAATAAAAGTACAACTGGACGATGGTAGTGTCGGTAGGGTGAAGGAAATTTATTGATACTGGGTCATTTGTTGTATTTTTGATCTAATACAACAAAGCCAGGAATTCTTTTATTAATTTTGACTGTCAACGTTGGATTAAAGCAGCAAAAGTGCTATATAGTTATGGTTGCGTAGTTATTAATTATCAATTGATATCAATTGGGTATTGAATAATAAGAAGGGGGAGATTACTTATGAACACGACAGCACCGTTAAATAAACAAAGCCGTTCACCGACTTTGAATACCATCAAAATGGTAGAAGCAACCCTCCGGAATATGGATGAAAGCATAATATCTGTTGCCGAATTGAAAAGGAAATTGCCCAAACAGGTCAATCATAATACACTCACGACCATTCTGGAATATCTGGAAGAAAGCGATAAGATTGCAGTAAGTGTCAAAGGTATTACCTGGATACACAATGATCACCCCGGGCTCAACAAAGCGATATCTCGAGGCATTGAGCTATGAAAAAGGTTCGGATCGTCCTGATCGACAACGCAGCTGATAGTTATCATTGGTTGCAAGAGAAGGCATCCGACTCCAAAGTTGAAATGGCCATTGTGGAAGCAATCCGAAACAAAACCGATATTCTCAAGAGGGATGTACATTATGGATGACCTATAAGTAAAAAACTGATTCCGGGGACATATCTCAAAAATTATGGCATAACGAATCTATTCCGGCTGGAATTGCCTCATTTTTGGAGGTTGCTCTATACACTAAAAAAAGATCCAGACAGCAGTAATTCTATTCTTGTGATGATTGTAGACATTGTTGATCATGCCACCTATGACAAATTGTTTGGCTATCAGAAGAAATAAGGCGCACTTTGCATACAACTACAATTACGCATAATTCGCTATCTACATATAATAGATAAGAGGTATCCCTAAGCAGGTGAGAGGATTGGACAAAGTGATTAAAGGTAAAGCATGGATCTTCGGTGACGATGTGGACACCGATGTAATCATCCCGGGTAAATACCTGCGCACCACCGATATGCAGGTCTTTGCCGATCATGCCATGGAAGGCATCGACCCCGATTTTTCAAACAAAGTATCTCCCGGTGACATCATTGTCGGTGGCAACAATTTTGGCTGTGGCTCCTCCAGAGAACAGGCTCCCCTGGCGCTCAAACATGCAGGTGTGGGTTGTGTGGTTGCTAAATCCTTCGGACGTATCTTTTTCCGCAATTCCATTAATGTGGGCCTGCCTTTGATTGAGGCGGAAGTGGAATGTGAGGAGGGTGATGAGGTCGAAGTCAACCTCTCCGAAGGCACTGTGAAAGTGGCAGACAGGACTTACAGGGGCCAGCAGATCCCCGATTTCCTGCTGGAAATACTGAGTGACGGCGGGCTTGTGGAACACCGGAAAAAACAGCAGCAGGGCTAAATCCATGATATTCCCTCAAGAATACAAGCATGTGGGTGTAACCCATATTCATCCAGACGAGGATTCAAAAGAACCTATCTATTTTCTGACCCATTACATGCTTGTGGAGAAGTGCAATGGAAACAAATGGCTCTATCAGGTGGAACATAGTGGTGAAGGCCTGTTGCGTAAAGCCGAATCCGTGGAACTGCTGGCAAAACCTGCAAACATTGTCAGTTTCCAGGAGAAACTCAATATCAAGGATCGCTCTCTCCTGATTCAAAAGGCTGTAGAATTGTGTAAAAACAGTATAACCACGGTCATCTTTACGGGAATCGACAAACATGTGACCTTTGTCCATGAACCCGACCCCTCAGCAATACTGGAACTTGAAATCCTGGATATCGCTCCCCCCTATCCTTCCTGGCTGACCGATGTGATGCGCCGCCTAGAAACTTCGGGTATATTCGGCGATCTCACAATCACGTTCAAAGAAAACACGATTGATCTGACCCAATACAGTGGTCCTGATACGGTTTTCCCCTGCTCTTCCTCGGGTCTTGAAGGCAAATGCCTTGACACCGATGTGATCGAAAAACCCGGCTCTTTACTTGTGGGTTGTGAAATTTCCCGCTCTCTTTTCGAATCCCGTTTCCCGGGGCTGGAATATGAGTTTATCAGTCTCTGTCCCTTCACCAGTGATATAGTCAGACCCACAGGGCCCTTCATCGCTCGCTGTTGCCGGGCTGAGAATGCGGGCAGGTTACCATCAATGGTTTTCCTGGCGCAACCGTGCACTGGGGTGCCTCCGAATTTGATGTGGCAAATATGATCAGGGATCTTGTGGACAGGATAAGGACGGATAATGCATGAAACTGGCTGTAATTGAAGGGGATGGTGTGGGCAGGGAGGTAATTCCTGCGGCATTGCAGGTACTGGATTGCTTCGATCTGCAACTGGAAAAAATCTCTCTGGAACTGGGTTACGGTAAATGGGAAAAGGCCGGTAAGGCAATCACGGATGCAGATCTCGAAATCCTGAAAAACTGTGACTGCATCCTGTTCGGAGCGGTTACAACTCCGTCAGATCCCGACTATAAGAGTGTGCTGCTGACCATCCGCCGGGAACTGGACCTCTATGCCAATATTCGGCCTTTAAAACCCATAAAGGGAATAATAGGTGCCACAGACAGCACTGATTTTGATATCCTGGTGGTGCGGGAAAACACTGAAGGCTTGTATTCGTCAATTGAGGAAGTGGGCGAGAATGAAGCCTGGAGCAAGCGTATAATCACTCGCCGGGCTTGCGAGCGTATTGCACAAGTAGCCTGTGAATATGCCGCCAAACGAGACAATCATCTGACAATTGTCCACAAATCCAATGTGATCAAGGCGGATTCCCTGTTCCTGAATACCTGCAGGGACGTTGCCCAATCCTACGACGTAACTCATGACGCTATGCTGGTAGACGCCATGGCGTATGATATGGTGCGCTCTCCCGTAAAATATGATGTAGTGGTGGCTCCCAACCTCTACGGGGATATCCTGAGTGACCTCGGCGGGGCGCTTGTGGGAAGTCTGGGCTTGCTGGCCAGTGTCAATATTGGAAAAAAACAGGCTTTTTTTGAACCGGTACACGGCAGTGCTCCCGATATTGCAGGCAAGGGCATAGCCAATCCGATTGCAGCCGTGCTTTCAGTGGCCATGCTGCTTGACTGGCTGGATAGATCTCAAGAGGCCCAAATTGTCAGGGAAGCGGTGGAGGCTTCTGTTAATGCAAATATAAAGACTGCTGATCTGGGTGGCAACTCCACAACGGCAGAAGTAACAGAGTTTCTGGTACACTACGTACAATCCCATTCCTGATTTTCAGGTCACGCCCAGCAGGGAGGCAATTCCCTTCTCTGTTACCACGGCGCTTCCTCCGCCAATCCACATCATAATCACAAAATCAGTAGCTCCGACCAGAGGATGTCCTCCGTCTACAACCCGGATCATCAGAGCGGATATAATGGCATGGACCGCTATGATCAGAAGGACCAGGAGGGAAAGGGTCTCCAGGCTTCCCACATCCGTATGCAGGATCATCCCTATGCCGGTATCAACACCATCGGGTGATTGCATGGATGAAGTGAACATATCCTGCATAAGTTGACTTGAGGGTAGAGAATAGGTTTCTACAGAGCCCATAAAATACTATTATTTACAAATAATCCGCAATTGTGGCTGATCAGCTCTTAATCCGTGTACCCACACGTTCTCCTTCGACAGGCTCACTCTTTATTTTTTCCTGCATTACGACTTTGTAAATATCCCCTTCACTGGAACCATCCATAACGATTGTTTCAATATTGCATCTCTCGATTATTTTTGCAGCCAGGGGGTCGACAGGGGATTTTGAACCGGCTTTCATTTCGGTGGACATTACCACATCAAGCAGTTCTTTGGGACTCATCACATCAAATTTTATAGCATCAGGGGATGTTGTCGGGTCTTTTGAATATACGCCGTCCACAGAAGTTGCAATCACCATTAACTCAGCTCCCAGATACTCGGCAAGTACAGCGGACACCGTATCTGTGGTCTGTCCCGGGATAACCCCTCCCATTACAATGATCTTGCCGGAGGACAGTGCAAGTTCTGCATCCCTGTAACTCTGAGGTGGTTCTGGATAGGCATTTTTACCCAGGGCAGATATTAGAAGCTGGGCATTGAGGCGGGTAACATCGATCCCTATAAAATCACAGGTGACCTCATTAGCTCCGACCTGCCTGGCAGTTTCTATGTACTGGCGGGCGGCAACACCTCCGCCGGTCACTACTACCACGGAATGTTCTTTCGAAAGTTCTTCCAGCATGTCGGCGTATTTTGCGAACCTCTCTGGATCTAGGTCCCTGGCAAGAATGGATCCGCCTATTGATATTACTACTAGCATGAATGGTCCTCCGGATATTGTTCAAAAATATTATGTAAATATATTATATGTAAAATGAGGATGATGGAAGAATACAGCCTGTTTGTAAAAAAGATTTGTTGAGGCTGCATTTTCCTACCTTCATAAAAGGTATGCCTGATACAATCGCACTCTGTCCAAACCCGTGGCACCTGAAGAATAGGAAGTAGTTCTGTAATTTCTGATTACGTAATAGATTCCCTCTTCAGACATAGGATTGACCCGGCAAATTTGTTCAAAAAAGTAAAGAGAAAATGGAATAATTATTCCATTGTTATTGCTTCGGTTGGACAGACGTCCACACATACACCACAGTCTACACACTCTTCAGCGTCTACGACTGCAATGTTTTCATCGTTCATTGAGATTGCTTCAGAGGGACATTCGTCCACACATGCTCCGCAACCTACACATTCGTCAACATTGATTACTGCTACCATATCTATCGACTCTCCTGTTAATTTTTGATGTCTTAATAGACTTCATCCTATCATTAAATAACTAAAATAAAAAGTTATCGATTAGGATTTATGGCATCTGTTTTCACCCTTACTTCGAATGAGTACGGAACGATTGCAGAATCTTTTTAACTTAACAGACATATTTATTTTGGTGTAATATAATGATATTGTAAACACACTCTCAATTTGGATATATGATACAATGAAAGATGAAAAAGCAATTTCTCCTGTTGTCGGCATCATGTTAATGATTGCCATAACCATTGTTCTTGGAGTCACTCTGATCTTCTTTGCCACAGCCTTTGAAATGCAGGAGCCTGCACCATTTGTGGCACATTCAAGCGGGGAACTGGTGCGTGATGTGGACGGAGGTGATGACCAGAAAGTCTATCTCTATCATGAAGGGGGCGATTGTATTAATTTATCTGATATTGAAATTGTGGTGGATGCTACTGAAGTTTGTGGGGAACGTGTTAAATTAGTCAATCTTCCGGCGGAGCATGTGCCTTATGTTGGTGTGGCTCTTTCCTCCGAAAATATAGAAGGGAATGAAGATATATTCGACAAAAGTTCTGATGGAATTGCCGGAGCAATCAAAGAAATCGAATTTTCTACAGGCGAATTGCTTATGTTCCGTATTAACAGTGGGGAGAACGCATGTCCCCTGAAAAAAGGTGACCAGATAACTGTAAAAATCATACATACGCCTACCAACACAGTAATCATAGAAGAAACTCTGACCGCTTCCTGACACGCATAAAATTCCCATCCAATATCTTTTTAATAGGAGGAGCTTTAGGGAAAGCCATGAGCACCCCTGACAATTATATCCAGTACTTCCCCCTGGAGCAATGTTATCCCAACCAGAAGGACGCAATGGAGAAGATTCACCGCTCCCTGCTGGAAGAAAATCTGGTGCTTTTTGAAGGAGCCTGTGGGACCGGGAAGACCCTGAGTGCTCTGGTTCCTTCGCTGCATGTGGGAAAACAATTGGGCAAAACTGTGTTCATTGCCACGAATGTCCATCAACAGATGTTACAGTTCATAGATGAAGCCCGCCAGATTAAACGTACCCATGACATCAAGGTCCTGGTTTTCAAGGGTAAGATGGGCATGTGTCCCCTGAAACAGGGGTATGATGAATGCGAGGCCAAACGGGATAATACCTATGATCTCATGGAGATCGAAAAGGAAATCATTCTCAAAAAACAGGAATCAAAGGCTGCCTGGGACGAGTACAAATCCTCGGGAGAAGCAGCTCATGCTTCTCTGAGGGATGCTGTCGAGGAGGAGCGGGAAAAACTCGAGGAAAAAGCAAGTTCCCTGAGGAAACGTTCATGTGATCCTCTGTATGAGGTTTTAAGGGCAGAGGATGACAAATTCCAGAAGTGGCTGTTCCAGGATGTACGCGATCCCGAAGAGGTCAGTGATTACGCCGCTGAGAACGGCATGTGTGGATATGAACTTCTCAAGCGGGAATTGAAAAATGCCGACCTTGTCATAGCCAATTTTCATCATATCCTCAATGATATGATATTTTCCACAATGCTGCGCTGGATGGATAAAGAACCCGAAGATATCATTGCAATATTTGATGAAGCCCATAATATAGAAAATGCTGCCAGATCCCATTCATCCATTACTTTGACCGAACATACCATTGAAAGTGCCCTGGCTGAACTTAATGCCAATGAAAAAAGTGATCTTTTCACCTCCATGCCGGTAGAAGATGTGGAAGCCGTGCTCTCCATTCTCCTGGAAGTGGTCAGGGATACCTATGATAACCGTTTCAAGTTCGGGGAACGCCAGCGTGTGGGGCGCAACTGGTATGATATACGCATAAGTGACCCCTATGAAAGAAATGATGTGGTCCACGCCCGTTTCATGAGGCGGATGAAAGAAACCGGTTATGGGGAGGAAAAACAGGTACAGGAATTGCTCGGGATTGCTGCTGAAGTGGGGGGTTTACTGGATAATGCCTATCATGAACAGTACAAACAGGGCCAGACGCCTATCCTGAAAAGATCCCACCTAAACCCCACAGCAGAATTCTTCTCCCAGTATCTCAAACTCTGCAACAACGAGAATTATTATCCGGTACTCAATGTCCGCCGGGATCAGGGCGGGGAGATCTATGGCAGGCTGGAACTATTCACCTGTATCCCGAAAAACGTTACAGGTCCGCTGCTGGATTCGATCTACTCAGCAATCCTGATGTCTGCAACTCTGCGTCCCTTTGATATGATCAAAAGCACACTGGGTATCACACGGCAGACATGCGATTTAGCATACGGTCTGACTTTTCCTGAAGAACGCAGATTGACAATCGCAGTATCCGTGCCTCCCCAGTATTCAAGAATACGGGACGATCCCCAGAACCTGCAGATATTAGAACAGGTGCTACAGGACACCATTGAAAATGCCGGGGGCAATGTGATAATCTTTTTCCCGAATGCCTTTGAGGCAAAACGTTATTTCCGCAAATTCGATGGTGTGGTTGATGTCGAACTGTTCCTTGATGAAACCGGGGTATCTGCTCAGGATATACGCAAGCAATTCTTCCAGACCGGAGAGCAGGGAGGCAAAGCCGTCCTTTTCACCTATCTCTGGGGTACCCTCAGTGAAGGAGTGGATTACCGCAATGGCCGGGGTCGGGTTGTTGTGGTGGTCGGTGTAGGCTATTCAGCCCTGAATGACAGGATGCATGCGGTGGAATCTGCCTATGATCATGAATTCGGTTATGGTGCCGGCTGGGAATATGCGGTACAGGTTCCCACGATACGTAAGATCAGACAGGCCATGGGCAGAGTGGTACGTTCACCAACCGATTACGGTGTCAGGATACTGCTGGATGGCAGGTTCATGACGGATTCGGTTAAAAGACTGGGAAAATATTCGGTATACCCTTCATTTCCAGAAGATGAGAGAGCAGAATTCCTTGATGTGGAAGCCGGGAAAGTGAAATATTCCCTGCTCAATTTCTTTTCGGACATGGAAGAGCTGTCCTGACACATATATATATGATTGTGAATTAGTTCCAAGGTACTATGATCGAGATTACATCCCCTTCAAGGCTGCACCTCTCTCTGATTGACCTTAATGCTTCCCTGGGCCGGGTTGATGGGGGAGTGGGGGTTAGTCTGCAGTATCCCCACATACATCTTACTGCTGAAAAAAGTGATCATGTGGAGATTACCGGCAGTTCATTGCTGTACGACAAAGTGCAATCTGCAGTTTTTGCCCTGCTGCCTGAAGGAGAAGGGATCAGTATCTATCTTGATGAGGACATGCCTGCCCATGTAGGTCTGGGCTCGGGTACACAGGTGGCTTTGTGTACTGCGGCTGCGATCAACGAGCTTTTCGAACTGGGATTTTCTGTCAGACAGATGGCCCAAAAAGTGGGCCGGGGTGGTACTTCCGGCATTGGTGTGGCGGCTTTTGAGGAAGGAGGTTTCCTTGTGGATTGCGGACATAGTTTTTCTGATAAAGGCGCTTTTTCTCCCTCCTCTGCCAGTCCGGCCCCTCCCGCTCCTATAGTTTTCAGGCATGATTTTCCTGACTGGCCCATAGTGTTGGCCCTTCCTGACAGGCAGGGAGCACATGATGCACAGGAAGTCGATATTTTCAGGCAGGTCTGTCCTGTACCCCTGGAGGATGTACAGGCGATCTCCCACATTGTTCTGATGCAGATGATTCCGGCAGTTATTGAAAAAGATATTGAGAACTTCGCCAGTGCACTTGACAGCCTGCAGACACTGGGCTTCAAAAAGCAAGAGATATCCCTGCAGAGCCAGCAGGTGCAAGACGTAATTGAACAGATGAGACTGGCCGACACCCATGGTGTCGGGATGAGTTCCTTTGGGCCTGCAATATGTGGTTTTGTTGAAAATGAGACTCAGGGGAAACGTATTGTCCGACAAATGCAAAAATTCCTGGATGAGAATATAGGAGGCAAGGTTTTGCTTACAACTCCCAATAACACCGGTGCGGATATAAGGATGGATTAACCTTGAATGTGAAAACCTGGTTTGCAGATATTGAAATCAATGAAGATGGAAGTGTGGCTGACTGCAGTCCCTGTACTCAGGATGTGCAGCAGCTGGCAGAAAGATTGCTTGTCTTTCAGGCAGATCCCAAACAAATCCCGCCGGCAGGGTTTGATCCTGTTCAAAACGCTATTGAGTGTGGTTTCGTAGCAGGGGAAACTGAATATTATTCCCTGTTGCAGCAAGTATGTATTGCAGCCACACGGCTTAAGATAAAGAACTCTTATTCTCCGGATTTGCGAATTATCCATGCCGTGGAAGCGCTGGATGATATTGATGAGGCGGCCAACCTGCTGGCTGAGAGATTGGGTATATGGTACGGTGAACATTTCCCCGAAGCAGGCATGCTTACCGAAAACCTGGCTAAATTCGTAGCCGAAAACGGGCTCAGGCAGGATTTACAGCAGGATTCGCAGTTCCATGAGGCTGCCCGCTCGTCGGTGGGTATGGAAATGGATGCAGAGGACGGAGCTATCATAAAGGCTTTTGCAGCGGACCTCACTTCCCTGTATGAGAGGCGTCATGTGATAGAAGCCTATATTCACAAAAACATGGAACAACTCGCTCCCAATCTGGATGAGGTTGCAGGAGCCAATCTGGGTGCTCGATTGATCAGTATGGCCGGCGGATTGCAATCTCTCTCCCGCATGCCGTCAAGTACCATTCAGGTAATGGGTGCAAACCAGGCCTTATTCAAACATCTCAGAGGCAAGGCTACTTCTCCCAAACACGGTATTATTTTCAATCATCCTTTAATCAAGAATTCCCATCCCAAAATCCGGGGCAAAATGGCCCGCGCTCTTGCTTCAAGCCTGAGTATCGCAAGCAGGGTGGATGCTTTTTCCGGTCAGCTGAATCCTGCAATTAAAGAAAAACTGGATCGTAAGGTCCAATCCATCAAGGAGGGGAGCAAATGAAGGTCAAAACCTTCCATGAAAACATTTTCACGCTACAGCAGGGCAAGAAAAGGTTCCTTGCAACCAGAAATCTTTCTCCCGGATTTGAAGTGTACGGGGAACGCCTGGTGCAGGTTGAACAGGCGGAGTACCGTATCTGGGAGCCCAAAAGGAGTAAACTTGCGGCAATGCTGCTCAAAAAACTTCCCTCGCCCTTTACAAACACGTCGAAGGTGCTTTACCTGGGCTCGGCTACAGGTACCACTGTCAGTCATGTTTCGGATATTGTGCAGCAGGGAGTGGTCTATGCAGTGGAATTCTCCCCCCGTACAATGCGGGACATGTTGCCTATCTGCGAAGAAAGGCCAAATATAATCCCTCTGCTTGCCGATGCTTCCAAACCGCAGTCCTATGCAAATGTTGTGGAGCCTGTTGATGTTATATTTCAGGATGTGGCCCAGCCGGACCAGGCATCCATTGCCCTGTCCAATGTGCAGCACTTCCTCAAACCCGGCGGTTACCTGTTGATGAGCATCAAGGCCCGGAGTGTGGATTCAACTGCAAAACCCGATACGGTTTTTAAGCAGCAGCTCAAAACATTACTGGAGCAAGATAATTCAAAATTGGAACTTGTCAAGAAACAGAAACTTGCACCGTTCCATATCGATCATCTCGGGGTAGTTGTAAAAAAGACTGAATGAGGTTTGCAGATGGCAGATCAGGAGGAATTGAGACAGGGTCTGGGCAAATATTTCGGTGTCTGCCCATCGTATCATCATTCCAGGGCCTGCTTGTGTAAGAAATGTCCATCCTATCCGGGTGAAGGTTATATGTTTTGTGCGCGGGGTCCTGTATCCGGTGAGGCCAGGCAGGGATGTATGTGTAAGGACTGTTATGTCTATCATCAGTTTGCTCTTGAAGGGGATTATTTTTGCAGGCTGGAATGAATTGTGAGCAAAAATACAATTATGGTAACGCCCATCTGGAGGATTCCTACCTGATTCCTGTTTCTGAACTGGAATCCCGCTTGGATGAGGTACCTTCGGAGACTGCGATTCTTGTCTACTGTCGCAGTGGCAGACGCAGTGTGACCGCCTCGAATATTCTTCTGGATGCGGGTTACTGTGATGTTTATAATATGGAAGCCGGTTTTAATGAATGGCGCTCTGGTGGCTATCCTTACGAGGAATAAAACCCAATCTTTTTTACTCCTTCTCTCCTTTTCACATACATGTTGTATGATGAAATTGATTGGGGCAGCGTCTGGATCGAGCAGATGAAATTGCATAACGAGGCAGATGAACAGGTTCAACAGCCGGATCGTTGGGGTACCTATGAAAACGCCAAACGCTTCTGGCAATCCTCCCGCAAAAGTGGTAAACGGCTGGAAAAAACCCTTAAGGACATCAAGCACGACAGCGATTCCCGGATACTGGATATAGGTGCCGGTCCCGGTTCAATGGCAATTCCCCTGGCGCAAAGGGGGTCCCATGTAACTGCAGTGGAGCCTGCTGACGGGATGACAGAAGTCCTGAAGGAAAATATCGCTGATAACAATCTCGGCAATGTCACATGTATCCAGAAGAACTGGGAGGATGTGTCCCTGGAGGAACTGGGTTCTCCTTATGATGTGATTGTAGCGTCCTATTCCCTGCATGTGCCCGATATCAGGAAGGCTATTGAAAAGATCCAGCAGGTAAGCAGTGGCAAAGTTTACATCTACTGGTTTGCAGGTCCGACTTCCTGGGATAAGAATTATTCACGTATCTGGCCGCAGTTGCATGGCAGACAATATTATCCCTCTCCCAAATGTGATGTCCTCTACAATGTGCTCTATAGCATGGGGATCTATCCGGATATGGAAAATTTTGAGTTGACACATGATACCCGCTTTTCTTCCCTGGATGAGGCGGTACAGCACTACAAACCCCATTACAAGATTGCCACTAATGAGCAGGAACAGATACTGCGCTCCCATCTGGAAGAAATACTGGAAAAAGAAGGGGACGAGCTGGTTCAGGTAGGTCGCTCGTCAAGGGTAAAAATATCGTGGGATAATTCCCACTGATTTTTTCAATGCAAAAGTGCCTCATTCCGGTAAATACGAGGGAAACACCCAGCCGGTTGGCGGTGTCTATAACTTCATTGTCCCGGATGGAGCCACCAGGGGAGACAATATATTTGATATTGTTCTCGGCGGCATGGATGATGCTGTCATCGAAGGGGAAGAAGGCATCAGAGGCCAGGACAGATTCTGCGAAAATACTTTTGCAGTATTCCTCAAAGTCCATTTCGGGCTGTCCCCTGTCATAGATCTCTTTCAGGTTTTCCCTTGCCTTGGTTGCACATAATTTGCGGATGGAATCCACCCGGTTGGGCTGACCGGCACCCATTGCCAGCATCATGTAGCATCCATCCTCATATTCCCATGAAAGGTTTACTGCATTGGATTTGGTGCATTTGCAGGCTGCAATACAGAATTCGGACAGGCCCTTTTTCTCCTCGGGATAATCTGTGTTGGTGACGCATTCCCATTTCTCGTACAATCCGATATTGCGGGACTGTTTGAGCATTCCGCCTGCAATATACTTGTAGGTAAATTCCGCGTCAAAGGATTCATTGAGTGAAGGTAGTTCCAGCAGGCGCAGGTTTTTGCTCTTGTTCTTCAAAAAGTCCAGTGCATCGTGTTTGAATTCCGGAGCAATTATGATTTCCACGAACTTGCCCTTGAGGAATTTGGCGGATTCGAGATCCATCGGGACATTGGTGCATATGATACTTCCAAAGGCGGATATCGGATCACCGTCCCAGGCAGCCTGCAGGGCCTGCAGGAGTGTGTTGCCGGTTGCCAAACCACAGGGATTATTGTGTTTGACGATACATACTGCAGGTTTTTCGTGCCCCAATTCCTTGACAGTCTGGAGGGCGTTGTCCCCATCCACATAATTGTTGTAAGATAGTTCCTTGCCGTGCAGCTGGCGACAGTTTGCAAGGGCAGGGCCCTCTATTTCTGGCTGGGAGAAAAATAATGCTTCCTGATGCCAGTTCTCTCCATAACGCAGTTCTCTGCCGCCTGTGAAATTAAGCCGCAGGGTATCTTCTCCCAATAAGGTGCGGCTTAAGTATGTATCAATTGTACTGTCATAGTTTGCAGTATGGCGGAATGCCTTGACTGCCATTTTTTCCCGGCTTTCCTGTGAAACTACTCCGTTTGAGCGCAGTTCCTTGAGAATGTGTCCGTAATCTTTGGGGTCACTCAGCACTGTAACAGATTTGTAGTTCTTGGCAGCCGACCTGAGCATGGAGGGCCCGCCGATATCAATGTTCTCGATGGCTTCTTCCAGATTAACTCCTTCCCTGGATATGGTTATCTCGAAGGGATAGAGGTTTACGACCACCATGTCGATAAGTTCGATAGAAAGGTCTTCAGCGTCGCTGACGTGTTCCGGATTTTCCCGCAGGCAAAGCAGGCCACCATGTATCTTTGGGTGAAGTGTCTTAACCCTGCCTCCCATCATCTCGGGAAATCCGGTGATCTCTGATACGTCAATTGTTTCTATTCCTGCATCCCGGAGCATACGTGCCGTGCCTCCGGTTGAAATGATTTCTACATCAAGTTGTTTGAGCCCGCGTGCAAAATCCACGATTCCCGTTTTGTCGGAAACGCTCAGCAATGCCCTTTTTACCAAAAAATCACCAAGTCAGGTTGTAAGATATTACTAATAAAGGTTCTGGTCTCTTCTGGTTGTAGTAAATATTGGTGGCCATTACATCCAGATATGCATTTAAGAATTGGCCGGTTCTCAACAATTATTTTCTCTGCAGGTATCAATCTGAACCTCTTTGACCTACGTTCCGCGACTTTTTTAGAATTTACAACTTTTGCCAGGGATAGTCACATGTTAGCCTGCTTTTTTAGGTCTATTTCCAAGTTTTGCTGTATTTTGGAATGCTAATTAACCCAATGGTACAAAATTAGTGATTAATCCTACTAACTATTGCTCTCCAAAAACTTATAAGCTCTGGGCTGGTAAATTTATGTATAAAAGAAATTCAGTTTGGTACTTAGTGGGGTGTCATAATGCTTGGATTTACAATGTCTGAACTTCGTATGTTTTCATTGATTTTACAAATAGTAGCCTTATTGCTGATTGTTATAGGTTTTATTGCTTTGAAAAAAAGCACATCCATGAATGAAGGAATATCAAAACATGGGAAGATAATCAATGTTGGCTATTCTCTGGCAATAATATCTGTCTTGTATATGGCCTATTCTGCTTACCTTTTTATAATTGGCACAGGTTCAATCTCACCATCAGTTGTAGTGCATGGTTCACTGGGCACCATAGCATTGGTGCTAGGAGCTATATTTGTCACAAATAGGTGGAGCTGGAAGACTAAAAAATATATGAGAATTGAATTGGTTCTCTGGCTGGCTGTATTTTTGGGTGGAACTTATCTGTATCTTGTAATAAATGGTGTTATCTGAATCTTCATCCATAAAATTAGGTTCTTATTCAGAAAATTTCACCACAGGACAGACCTCGATACATTTGCCGCAGTGGGTGCACTTATCCCCTATATAGGCAATTTTGTTTTCAATCCAGATTGCATTGCGGTTACATTTGCCGATACATACCTTATCCTTCATATCCTAGGGCTCAGCGTATTGAGTTTTCCATGTACTTGCATCATATCCCATACGTTGTTGTGGATCAGGAAATCTGTCTCTTGAAAATCTAAAAACTAACACGTCCTTTTGGAGTGAAATTGTTGGAAGTAGCTATCGACTTTATATCTTTCAGGTTAATTAGTTTGGTTATATGGGATTTTGTCAGAAACCTAATTAATGTAAAACATCAGAGGCTGTACCTATTGATAATCGGTATCATTACTGAAACTGTTTAATTTTTATAGTATATTCTGCTTACCTTCTAGAAGAATGAATCTGGTGCAATGTATCAATTTTACTTTTAAGAGGTGCTATAATTAAAGATAAATTTGAGAAATTGGGTTTCTTTATTGAAAAACGACCTTTAATTATACTCCTTATTGCATTCTTATTCATTTTTGTTGCTTTTCAGGGAGCACAACAAATAGGTATGAGTACCGGTACAGAAACCTATGTCGATAAAGATACAAAAGTCTACCAGGATTATGAAAATCTTTATCTTCGTTATCTGGGTGCCCATTCGATAGTAATAATGATAGAAGATGAGGATATCAGGTCACCTGAAGTTTTAAAAGCTATTGACAGATTGGACCAACAGATTTCCGATATACCAGGAGTTGTTGAGACTTTACACATAGCAGATGCGGTCAAGAATGCAAACTACATAAAAACAGGAAACATGGTAATTCCTGAAAATCAAAAAGATATTGTAGTGCCTGAAAACGGGGAAACTGAACTTCTCCTTCCTGACAACACTCACACACTTTTCTTATACAAACATCCGGAAATACTGCTGATGTTAGACTCGAAAAAATTTTGCGTGAAACAGAAAAATCCGTTCTGTATGCAGATTTCCCACCGGCGACCTCTGTTGTGGTTACAGGGGAAGAGGCATTTTCAATTGAAATGAAAAATGCGATACGACAGGCAATGCCCCCTCTGATTGGTGCATCTGCCATTCTTATCATAATTGCCCTCTATATGACATTTGGGGGTGTAAGATGGCGGGTTTTACCGATATTTATTGTCGGTGTCGGAATTATTTACACATTTGGTGCTATGGGTTATATTGGCATTCCCATGACAATGGTGTCCATGGCTGCATTTCCAATTCTTATCGGTATGGGGATTGATTATACAATCCAGTTTCATAATCGGCTGGAAGAGGAACTGTCATCACAGGATTCAGAGAAGGATGCAGTTATAGAAACGGTCAAACATACTGCACCTGCCATATTGATAGCATATAGTATCAGTGCATTGGGCTTTGTATCCCTGTTAACATCTTCTGTTCCCATGATACGGGATTTTGGAAAAATGCTGTTTATTGGTACTTTTCTGTGCTATATAGCAGCTCAGTTTGTAGGGGTTCCTGTAATTCATATCTTAGCCAGAAAATATAAGAAAAAATCTTTTGGAAATTCTCCTTTTGATGATAAAACCAATACAAAACCTCAAAAGCCTACAATGATTGAACGTTTTCTTGATAAAACAACTGTATTTACGTTGAATCACCCGGTGCCGATACTTATAATTGCTGCAACGTTGTGTGTTTTTGGATTGTATGCAGACCAGTCTGTTCCTGTGCAAACAGATGAAAAAGAATTTGTGCCTCAGGATATGGAAGCTCTGATACATATAGATAATTTTTATAAAATAACTGAAAGAGGAGAAAGTGTATATCTGGTTATTCAAACCGGGGATAACACCAATCCTGAATTAATTAAATGGATGGATTCTTTCTCTGATTATATTGTTGATTCACGTAGCCATGTGTATGGATCCAGAAGCATTGTATCTGCTGTAAAATCTCTGAATTCAGGCTCAATACCGGATACAAATAGTGAAATTGCAAAAATCTATGATACTATCCCGCAAAATCAGAAGGCTTCATATTTACATGGAAATAATCTGCTCATGATGGAATTAAGTGTTAATAATGATCTGGATGGGGAAGGGTTGGGAAATCTTATCGGGCATCTAGAGGAAGATATTGCGTGGTATCAATCTCCTCCGGATACGGAAATTACAATTACCGGAAATAATGTGGTTTTTACTGCAATTATTGATGCGCTTACAACAGGCAGATTCGCAATGACACTTCTGGGAGTGTTTATGATTTTTATCGGATTACTTTTTGTATACAAGGACTGGTTGAAAGCTCTTGTACCTGTTGTAACCATGTTCATGGTAATCGGATGGGCAGGGGGAGCTATGTATTATTCCGGGCTTTCCTATAGTCCCATGACAGCTACCCTCGGGGCTATGATTCTTGGAATCGGGACGGAATATGCTATTCACATAATGGAAAGATACTATGAAGAAAAAGAGAAAGGTGCAACATCTTTTGAAGCTATGAGGGAAGCCAGTACAAAAATAGGATCAGCTATAGTTACATCCGGACTGACAACAGTTTTTGGATTCTCTGCTTTGATCGTTTCTCCTTTTTTGATCAATCAAAATTTCGGTATGATTACAGTACTGATCGTATTGCTTGCACTTGTATCCTCCTTTTTTGTGTTTCCGGCTACTATGATTTTGCTGGAAAATATTCGTGATAAAAGAAAAGGAAGTCTTGATTTATGAAAAAAGCCATTCATTTAATCCTTTTGATAATGATGTTTTCTATTTCCACAGGAGCCTCTGCTGAAATCACATCGATTCCCCCACACAACACAATAGATTACTATGAAGCTTCCGGGGTGCCGAATATACATGGCTCTTTACTTTCAAATCCTGAAGTTGAAAAAGGTGAAACCAGAATCATAGAAATCAATCTTGCAAATAAAGGAATAATTCAAGCTTTAAAGATCAATGTTGTTCCACAGGACCCACTGGATATTGAATTGGCCCAGAATGAAATGGAAAAAGAGAAAATGAGGACGGTGGCACATGGCGTCAAAGCAGAACTTGTATCCCCGAGTCCCTATATCTACATTAGACCTGAAACGAGTGTGTATACGATCAAGGCCTTAAAACCCGGTATGATTCTTGAGCATCCCTTAAGATATACAATTGATATCGATAATAATGCACCTGCAGGGAACTATTCCCTCAATCTACAGGTGTCTTATGAATATCAGAGCCAGGTTAGGACGGTTACAAATAACGAAATTCTGCAGGATACCACTGAGAGACCTTATATATCGTATTATAAGAATGCCAATACAAGTATAACTTTTCCCATAGAAATTGAAAAATCTCCAAACTTTGAAATCACAAATACCCGGGGCAACATTTCAGTCGATGACGGGGGTGTCATTAATATCGCCTATAGGAACATCGGCGAGAATGTGGCAGAGGATGCATCTGTAAAACTTACTGCTATGGATCCATTGGAGATTGAACATTCCATTGCCACACTTGGTGACGTTAAACCCAATGAAACTGTAACCGCCAGTTTCAAATTTTCAACGGGGAGAGGTGTAATTCCAAAGAATTATTCTATCTCAAGCAGTGTGAAATATTTTGACGATGAAAAAATCCAATATTCAAATATATTGGTTTCAAAAATAGAAGTAGTACCTTCTGATAAATGGATGAGCCTTTCTACTCTTGCATTGATAATAATTACCTCATTGATTATCTATTTGATAGTGGATACTGTCAAAAATAAAAGAAATAATAAGGGTGTATGAAATGATCGGTAGAAACATTGTATTACTGGCAATTGTATGTTTATTTATTGTTCTTTCCTCTTCAACAGCCATTGGAACATCCATTGGTTTTAATGTCTCAGAAATTGAAAACGATGACTCAATTTACTGGACCGTCTCTCCCCAAAGGTCTGAGAATTTCAATTTCGGGGATAATTTTTATACTACCTATGGCAGCCCTGACCTAAAAGCAAGTATACTGGGAAATAATGAATTTTCAAGTGGTCATATTTATGATTTGAATATAAATCTTGCAAATAAGGGTACAATTACCGGCTTTGAAATCAAAAACGAAGCAGACGACAATCTGGACCTAAAGCTCCAGTCAATAGAGAGAGGTTATGAAACAGAAAAGATTACAGCGATAGGTATTACTTCGATCCTCCTTTCACCACACTCGTTTATCGATGTAAAATCCGGTTCACAGGAATCAGGTACACTTCGTTCAGGTGAACAAACTCAATCCCTTCCTAAATTTATTGTGGATATAGCTGATGATGCACCGGCGGGGACCTATTCTCTTGTATTAAAGACAGTGTATGGCTATCAGGAAAACGTACAGGTGAGCGGTGATGAACTTACGGCTGACGGAAAGATCAAAGATGTCGAAATTGGGATGTGGTATGAAGCAAAAACCCAGAACCACACCATTCCCATAATTATCAAAAAGGAAGCAAATTTTGATGTAATCAATGTTACTTCTGATCTCAGGAGCGGTGAAGAAGGTATAATAAAAGTCACCTACAAAAATACAGGAAACCTTCCTGCAAAGGATGCTACTGCTAAAATAAGCGTATATACACCCTTCAGCACAACCGATGATCAAGCATTTCTCGGTGATATTGAATCCGGAGGTACTGCACAGGGGGTTTTCAGTTTGAATGTTGATGGAGGGGCAATATCCAAGAACCATTCCATAAATAGTGAGATTCGTTATGAGGATGACGAGGGCGAAACACAATTATCAGACACCATGAAAATTTCAGTTAAAACGTTGCCTGCAACTTCCCTGAAGGATAAGGTTCTCAGCAATACATGGATGTTAGTGATCCTTGGAATTCTGGTAGTTGTTTCAGGAGGATTATTAATATACAGGAAATCAATCAGGAAAGGAAATAAGACACTACCATGAATGCTGCTGTCCTTCTCATTAATGTTATGGCTCTGGCAGGTATTCTAGTTGCATTTATGGATGACCGGGAAAAAGCAATTCTCTCAATCAAAATTGCATTTAAGGGTTTCATGCAAATCCTGCCTGTGACATTGATCATACTGATTGTGATTGCTTTGTTCCTTGGTTTTGTTTCCCCTGAAAACTTATCCGGATTTATTGGGCAACAGTCAGGATTAGGCGGTATTTTGTTAATCGGGGTTGCGGGGGCTATTATGCATATTCCCGCAATACTTTCATTTCCTCTGGCCGCTTCTTTGCTCGAAAAAGGTATATCTTATACCGCAGTGGCCGCTTTGATCACGACTTTGACAATGATTGGTACGGTTACATTACCTCTGGAAATCCGGCAACTGGGCAAAAAATTTGCACTGCTTCGAAATGGAATAAGTTTTGTTATTGCCATTGTTATTGCTTTAATTGTGGGTGTGGCAATGGAGGCAACCTTATGGCAATAAGTTCCCAGATCAGCAATCAGCAGAACCTTAAAGATTGGATTTCTTTTGGAATTGTATTGTTGATTGCCTTTGTGTTTCTCAAAATATATCCTTCCAAAACCGGGAGTGTAATTGAATATTTCTGGCAATATACGATGGAAATGGTTCTAATTCTCCCGGCAGTTATGTTGATAATGGGGCTTTTTTCAGTATATGTTTCTAATAATATGATAGAGAAATATCTTGGCAAATATGCTGGAATAAAGGGTATGTTTCTATCATTTTTCCTGGGTTCTTTACCTACAGGTCCCTTGTATGTTGCTTTCCCTATAGCATCTCATCTGCTGGAAAAAGGGGCTCGTGTATCCAATGTCATAATCTTCCTCTCGGCGTGGGCATGCCTGAAGATTCCACAGGAACTGATGGAGTTTCAGTTTTTAGGCTGGAAATTTATGTTTTTGAGGTTATTTTTCACTGTAATTTTGGTAATCATAATGGCTAAAATAATTGAATATTTTTTTGAAATTACTGATGATAGGTTATAATATCAGCCTTTCAGTCCCCTACAAAATTCACAACAGGAAACACTAGGATAAATTTATCACAGTTTAGCATTCCTCACCGATATGGGCATTTTTTTGATCCTGATTGCATTGTGAGAACATTTGCCGATACATACTCTGCAAACCATACAGCCCAGAGCCCGGCTGATTGAGTTTTCCATGCTTTTTTTCAGATTAACCAGCTTGGTTATGCGGGATTCTGTCAGAAATTTCTATGGAATCTGTAGTAACCTGGCTGAATTAAGAAAACTTTATGTATCGTTATGTCCATCCGAACATATCGTTACATGTTATGAAAGTAAGACACTTTCTCCATAGAGGAACTCTCATGCATAAAAAATTCAGGTATATTCTATTGATATTTGTGATCTTGTTTGCGGTATGCACAAGTGCATGCGTAGATCAAGAGGAAGTTCCTGCGCAGGGCACAAGATCGATAACTGTTATGGCGGGAAGGACAGTTGCAATCCCGGCTGAGGTTGACAGGGCAGTTGCCACTTCTCCTCCTGCAACAATGCTAATCTACATGCTGGCTCCTGATAAATTAGCAGGCTGGAATTCTATGCCTCAGGAGTCGCAAACATATCTGAAACCTGAGTATCAGACCCTGCCTGTGATTGGCGGTTGGTTTGGTAAGCAGGATGGAAATTATGAAACCATAATATCCATGGGTCCCGATATCATCTTTGAAGGCTACAACAGTGGAGGGGATGTTAATTCTACCATCAATGAAAGACAGAAAAAATTCGGTACAATTCCGGTTGTGGGTATTGAATCGACAATTGATGCCATGGCATATGCAAAGTCAATCAAATTCATGGGCAATGTTCTCGGAGAAGAAGAGAGGGCAGGTCAATTGATCTCTTTTTACAAAAGAGCACTTAACAATGTCACTGTAAAGGTCTCACAAATACCTGAAGATGAAAGGAAACGGGTCTATTATGCAGAAGGCACGAATGGTCTGCTTACGGACCCGGAAGGTTCTCCGCACAGTCAGTTGATAGAGATATGTGGTGGTGTCAATGTAGCAGAATGTCCCATTGAACAGGGTTATGGAAGATCAGTGGTGTCCATCGAACAGGTATTGCAATGGGACCCCGAAGTTATCATCACAGGTGACCGAATTTTTTACAAAAATGTATATGAAGATCCTCTCTGGCAGGACATCACTGCGGTAAAAAACGATGAGGTATATCTTTTCCCGGATGCTCCTTTTTGCTGGTTTGACAGGCCACCGGGTGTTAACAGGATAATTGGTATTCCCTGGACAGCTAAAGTGCTCTACCCTCAAGAGTTCAACGATCTTGATCTCAGGGGCCATGTAAAGGAATTCTATTCAGAGTTCTATCATTATGAACTGTCGGAAGATGAGATCGATGAGTTATTGAACCCGGCTGCCGCAGCAAATTAAAATTTTATCGATAGTTTCAGACGGAGGTGCAATTAAATGACAGATGAAATAACTGGTCAAGTTGGGTTTCATGATGATTATGCCGAAAATTTCGAAGATGTTGCTGCCAATATCTTTGCTCCTATATATCCTGTTATTTCACAGCAGATAATCAACAGATGCCAGATCATGAGCGGGACATTCATAGATGTGGGCAGCGGACCTGCATCACTTGCGATAGCCCTCAGTAAGTTTGTCGATGGCAAGGTCTATGCAATGGATTTTTCTGAAAAAATGCTCGCTATAGCAAAGAAAAAGATTGAATCAAGGGATTTGAATGCAAATGTTACCCCTATTTTCGGTGACATTCATGATATGCCTTTTGACGATTGTTTTGCTGATCTGGTCGTAAGCCGCGGTTCTCTATTCTTCTGGCAGAACGTGCCCCAGGCTTTCAGGGAAATATATCGTGTGCTAAAACCCGGTGGTATGGCCTATATTGGAGGTGGTTTCGGCACAGCGGAACTTAAGTCAAAGATCACACAGGCCATGGAAAAAAGGGACCCTACATGGCCACAGTGTGTCGAAAAACGATTGAACAAGACCAATCTGGATTCTTTTAAAAAAGCACTGCATGTTGCGGAAATTGACCATTACAGGATAATAGATGATGAATCTGGTTTCTGGATATGTTTCAATAAGGTGGACTAACCTATGAAGTGCAACATATGTGAAATCGGCTGCGATCTTGCAGAGGGAAAGAGTGGCCAATGTCGTATGTATACCAACAAAAATGGTCAGATCACCGAGAGATTTCCAAACACCTACTTCACAATGTTTCCGGTTTCCATTGAGACCGTTCCCCTCCTTCATTTCTATCCGCAGGGTAAATTTCTGCAGGTTTGTACCATTGGCTGCAATTTCAAATGTGAAGGCTGCATCTCGGAGATCCTGGCATCCCGTCTTCTTTCAACTAATAAAAAAAAGTGGAATTAGCAATGAGAATGTTATCAATAAAGCCCTTGATGAAGACTGCATAGGGATTGTTTTTTGTCTCAATGATCCGGCTGTCTCCTATTTTACATTCCGCGACCTTGCTAAAAAGGCCAGGCAGAACAATCTTTTGATCGGTTGCTCCACTAACGGATATTTTACAGAAAACGCATTGAAAGAACTAATCCCTTTGATAGATTTCGTAAATATCGGTATAAAGGGTTATTCAGATGAAAGGTATATTTCGTGCGGTGCCAGAGGTTCGGGACCAGTTTTCAGGAATCTGAAATTACTCAAAGAAAGTGATGTTCATGTTGAGGTTTCTACCATTTACATCAAGGGTTCAGAGGATGAAGTCATAAATACTGCAAAATTTGTTTCCTCCCTTTCAAGGGATATACCGTTTCAGGTCATGAGGTTTGTACCTTTTGGAGATGCAGCCCCTCAGATCGAACCAACGATAAGGGAAAGTGAAGTGCTGTGTGACAAATTAAGCCAGCACTTAAATTATGTGTATCTTTTCAATTCTCCGGGTACCGATCATTTGAACACGGTATGTCCAGAATGCAGTAAAATCATTTTCCAGAGGGAGTTTTTTGGTCCCATGGGCTCCCGTACTTTATCCTACCTGCCGCAGGGGGGATGTGAGTGTTCGAATCCGGCCTTTTTCAGAGGAGAAGTAAGTGAAGTTTCTCATCATGAACCGGGATTTATGGGAGGATACAGGATAACCCGGGCGCTGGAGATGATCCATGCTATTCTTGTCTGCCTTGGGGTAAAAGATGATTATAAACTTGCAGAAATATGGGCCAATGTCATGGAAACAGGATATTTGGAGCAGCTTCATACCAGTTCTCAGGACCTTGACTCCTATTTTGATGTAATTGAACATTTTGCCGCCCTTGCAGACAGGAAAAAGGAAGGAATGGAACTTGTGGCTTATATGAGGGAGAAACTGGATTTCATACGGTCTGTGACAAATGACATTGAAAGGCCACGGGTCTATTATTGTATGGGATATCCCCTTTTTGCACTCAATGGGGAGCGAATTGAGAATAATCTTGTTGAAGCTGCAGGCGGGGAAAGTGTAAACAAGCTGATCGACAGGGAGGGAAAACCCGGGGTTGGTATTTCTCATAATGAATTTGCCGGGATGAACCCTGAGTTCATATTCATATCAGGCTTCCTTTCAACCCCGTTTCCGATTCATATGCCTATTGTAAAAAACATGGTCTATCTGCAGATGCCTTAAAAAACAGGAGGATATACGGTCTTCGTCCATTATGGGATTTCGGAAGTCCTAGATGGATATTGGGGCTGATGTACATAGCAAATAAGTTACATCCTGATGTTTTTAATTTTGATATTGATAAAGAAGCAAATCAGTTCTATAAAAGGTTCTATGGTGTGTCCTTTGATTCTTCAAGGCACAACAGGTCTTTTTACAGCGTTTCATCCAGGCAATGATCCCACTTTATCGAACCGATTTTAGGAAATGAGATATAAATGTCATATGATATTGGAAGAATCACAGGTTTGAAATTGGGGATTCATAAGAGAATCTCTGAGGGTAATACACAGATATTCCTCGCATTTTTCCTTATGATATTTCTCTTTGTACTTTCCCTTTTTATGGGAAGGTATTCAATTCCTCCACAAACTATAATGACTAGCATTATTTTCTGGCTTCTATCATTAGGAAATGTGGAGCCGTCAAATGTGGGTACTGTCATATTTCAGATACGTCTTCCAAGGATAATTGCAGCTATGCTTGTAGGGGCTGGATTATCTATATCCGGAGCTTCTTTTCAAGGCCTTTTCCGCAATCCGCTGGTATCTCCCTATATTTTAGGAGTGGCTTCAGGGGCTGGATTTGGTGCCTGCCTGGGTATCCTGATAAGTGAGAATATATTTGTTATCCAGTTAATGGCATTTTCTTTTGGAATACTTGCAGCTTTTCTAGCTTACAGCCTCAGTAAGTCCTGCAAAACAACGGCCACGCTGGTTCTTGTACTTTCAGGTATTATTGTAGGTGCAGTTTTCACTGCTTTGACCTCACTGGTAAAATATGTCGCAGATCCATATGATAAACTTCCTGAGATGGTATTCTGGCTCATGGGAAGTCTCTCATCTGTCAGGGTCGAGGATCTGATGTATGCTTCACCTGCAATTCTTGCCGGCATGCTTGTTCTTATTCTTATTGGATGGCGCATCAATGTCATCTCTTTGGGAGAGGAAGAAGCCAGGTCACTGGGTATAGATACTAAGAAAATGACAATACTGGTCGTTATTTGTGCTACTCTGGTCACTACTTCTGCAATTAGTATCAGCGGTATTATTGGATGGGTAGGCCTTGTCGTACCCCATATTGCACGGATGCTGGTTGGTCCAAGTTACAAAAAACTGTTGCCAATGTCAGTTTTCCTCGGTGCATCTTTTCTTTTGGTCGTAGATGATCTCGCAAGGACATTAATGAGCATAGAAATTCCTCTGGGAGTTCTTACGGCATTGATAGGAGCGCCATTTTTTGCTTATATTTTACAAAAAAAGAAGGTTGGTTGGTCATGATATTAAGGGTAGACAATGCTTCATATTCGTATGGTGGCAAGGAGAATGTATTTGAGGATATTTCCTTTTTTTTAAAAAAAGGGTGAGACTTTATGCATACTTGGTCCCAATGGGATTGGTAAATCAACACTGCTAAAATGCCTCGGCAATGTATTGAAATTAAGTGAAGGCAGCGTCTTTATTGAGGGAAAAGACATCTCTTCGATGAGCAGAACAGAGATTGCTCAAAAGATAGGTTACGTTCCCCAGTCAGATCAATCGGTATTTCCCTTTTCTATACTGGATTTTGTAATGCTTGGAAGAGCACCTCATCTTTCCTTCTTCTCCTCTCCTGGAAAAAAGGATCACAAGATAGCTGAGAATGCCATCAATAAAGTGGGGATATCTCATTTGAGGAACAGGCCTGTTACAGAAGTAAGTGGTGGCGAAAGACAGCTTGCTCTGATTGCAAGGGCTCTGGCACAGGAGCCGGAAATTTTGCTTCTGGATGAACCGACATCCCATTTGGATTTCGGGAACCAGGTACATGTTCTGAACCTTATTGAAAGACTAACATCTCAGGGCACTTCTGTAATTATGAGCACGCACTTTCCGGACCATGGTTTTATAGGCTCTAAGAATGTAGCGATAATGCTTGAGAATGATTTCATAGACCAGGGGACTGCTGAAGAAGTAATTACAAAAGAGAACATGGCTCTTGCATATGGTGTCGATGTAACCATCGATCATGTCAGTTCCATACAGAGAAATGTATGTCTTCCTCTTTAACTATGTCAGCTTTTTTCAGTCCCGTACAAATTTCACCACAGGGCAGACCTCTATACATTTGCCGCAGTGGGTGCACTTATCCCCTATATAGGCAATTTTGTTTTCAATCCGGATTGCGTTGTGAGGACATTTGCCGATACACACCCCGCAACCCGTACAGCCCAGAGCCCGACGTATGGAGTTTTCCGTATCCTTGAGGAGTTTCCCGGCATCGGCTTTGGAAGATGCCCTGACTCTTACTGAACCTGTGGCAAAGACCTGCGCTGTATCTTTTTTCCGGGTGATCATTGCTATCTCGTCTGTATATTTCACCTCACCGATAGCAAGCAACATGCCGCTTTTCCTTATTTTTTCCATGTCAAGAGCTGTGGAGAAACTTCCCTCAGCTGTCATTTCCCCGGTGGTGCAGGGGCGATGGCCCACACTGGAGGTAAATGTCAATTTTTCAGGGTCGTATTTGGTGGGAGCGGTATTAATTCCCAGTTCTTCGGCTATTTTTTTTTATGTTGGGGGGAGGGATTTCCATCGCCAGAACCCATAATCAGCCCACTGCTTGTCGATGCCGCTTTTCTCGGCATAGGCATACAAATGGTTCATCAGTTTTTCTTCGTAATGGGGATGGGTCTTTTTCAGGCGTTTCAAATCCCCCAGGGAAGAAGAGGGACACAGCCAGCATCCCATCCGGTCAAACCCTTTCTCATAGAGGGGGTTGTAGGGCAGTTCATTCATGAATATGTAGAGCCAGATGTGCAGGGCAGTCCAGTCTTGTATCGGTGAGGCTGCGGTCTGGTTGCCCACCCAGGGATTTTCCAGACACGATTACTACGGGCCCGGGTGGTGGATTCATATTTGCGCTGGCCTACAAAGGTCAGGCAGCCCTTCTCATAATTCTCCTTTATCAACCGGCTTAGGGGGCCTAGTTTGCATATTTTGCAGCACCACCGCATTTCCACTGCAGGTGGGCCGAATGCATCTATGGATTCCCAGAAGGCATCCCCCACACTTATGGATTTGACCTCTTTTGAATATAATTCTCCCACATGCCGGATGTTGTCCAGTGTTTCAGGGAATTCAAGCCCGGTATCGGCAAACATAATTTCATAATCTCTGACGCAATCATCCACAAGCTGGACCACTGCAAGACTGTCCTTGCCTCCGGAATAAGATACGGAGATAGGAAGATCCTCTTTTTCAACAGTTTTCTGGATAAAGGTGTGGGCTTCTGCAATTGACTCATCCATTATCGATTGGTTTGCCCGGATAACATCGCTCCAGCATGAAGGTTTTCTGTCATGGACTTTTGAAGGCGTATCCGCTTTCCACCGGGGTTTGACCGCAGTGCCTTTTTTGGCTTCCATCATTTCCCGGCCATCCATTCGTGCACGCCCGGTGGCAACGACTTCTCCGGCAGGGGTGATTATTATGACCTCATCCTCTTTCTGTATTCCAGGGTCCGCATCCAGTACTCCCGGAGCAAGCAGGTTTGCACCTTTGTGCAGGAATTTTTTCACATCTTCCTCGATGGTCACGTAACCTGTAAGGGTTTCTTTGCCTGCCAGAATCCGGCGGCCGGCTTCCAGGCGGGGCAGGAGCACCCATTCAAGTTTGCCGATCTCATAACGTATGCTTGCAATTACTTCGCCATCAACAATAATCTCATCCATGCGGTCTTCGTAGGGTGCCTTGTTGAGCAGCACTACCCTGTCCCTGTCAAGAAGCGGGTTGTTGAATTGTTGTTTTGATATCCGGTTTATGTGTTCGATATCGTGCAAAAAGCCGGTCTTATATCTCCCGGGGGTGTAACATTTACTTTAACACATTCATCCCCGCAGGCACACTTATTACCAAGAACCGGTACATTGCAGCTGTGGCACCATTGCAGCAGCAAATCTCCATGGAATACAGGTTGTGACATCTATGCTGGAAATCCTGTACTGGTTAAATAATATTGTGGTCGTTCTCAGAAGAACTTTGAAGCCAGGGAATTGCCCTGTGATTGGCACATCTGTTCGTATGAACAGTATCCACACAGTTTTCCCCTCTTTGCCTGTGGCATTTTTCCGTCTTTTATCTTTTCAATCCGTTTGAGGATATTAAGCACCTCCCTGCGCTCGGCTGGCCGTATTTTCACAGGTCTTACCTGACCCTGGGAGGCATAAAAAAGCACTGCGGAATTTACCGTTTGGTCGTATCTTTCTTCTGCAAGTATGGCATAGGCTGCCAGAGGTATCCGGTCATTTTTCCAAACACCCTGCTCCGGGGCATTACCGCTCTTTATTAGCAGAGGCATCTTCTGGTCATCGTGAAAGACGATTGCCGATGGTGCACCACTTAAGTTTAATTTATCCGAATGCATCAGGGGTTCGATTTCAACGGGTGTTATTAAATCAAGCATTTCTTCATCAGATTGGTTCTTTAAGTTGGCTGCTATTGCAGGCAACATTTCGTTTACATCTTCCACAGCATCTTTGAATTGGTTTTCATCAATGTCCTCCAATTCGTCAGAATAGATGGTCATTATTTCCTGTACTATTTCTTCGACCCGTGTTTGCAGCAGGGGGAGTATTTCCTGTTTTGATCTGGCAATCTCTGCACAGGAAAGAGCCAGTTCTTTTAGTAGCAAATGGCGGATGTAAGGTTTTTTAAAATCATCTACTATTGTTTCATTCCTGCTGGCAAAGTATACCTTTCGGGGGCATTTCGTGTAGAGGACTACTTCCGAAACATTGGAATTTGTTTCACAGAACATTGCACACATATTTAGAAGTTAACAAATTGCATAATATTTAAGTTAAATGAATATCCGGATGTCGGCAATAGACGAATCGACATTCGTTAAATATATATGCATGCTGGTATTGAGGTAATTGTAGCACATGACCGAAGATGCATCAAAGGAAAACTTACGTCACCGCCTGGCAGAAAAGATGGCTGGTGAGATCACTCTTTCGGATAAGCCCGGTGAGGCTCTGAAAAATGGAGACTCAATTTCGAGATCGCCCAGACTGATATATCGTCATATCTGGGTGTTTCGCCATCTGTGATAAGTGACTATGAAAGTGGAAGGCGAAAGTCTCCGGGAACCCTTATCGTCAGCAAGATTGTGGATGCTCTGATAAATATTGATTCAGAAAGCGGAGGCCACAAGATACACGCCTATGAAGGCATGCTGTACAGTGATCAGGTATCAAAAGCGGTCTATGCAACTTACGAATACACATATCCAATGCAGCTTGCAAAACTGGCCACTCTTATCGAGGCGGATGTGGCCAACCGGGGTGTGGAAAAACCCCTGTATGGTTTTACGGTGGTAGACAGTAAGAAAGCAATTCTGGAACTGTCTTCCCACGAATTCCAGAAACTTTATGGATGGAGCACAGAACGTGCCATGATATTCACAAAAGTGTCTACAGGGAAATCCCCTATGGTAGCAATTAGGGTCACAAACCTGAAACCCGCAGCAGTGGTTCTGCATGGCCTTAGTATCAGGGATGTGGATCCAATGGCCAAAAAAATGGCAGAAGTTGACAGGATCCCTTTGCTGGCAACGACTATGGACCTTGATGAATTGATCGAGGCATTAAAACACTACAGTCAATATCAGGTAATGGAATGATATTTATTTTTGATCAAAAGGTGATTTAAGCAATGAGCGTAGGGATTGTTTCATACGGTACATATATCCCCAAATTCAGGATAAAAGTGGAGGATATAGCAAAGGTATGGGGTGATAATGCAGATATACTCAGTGCAGGCCTCATGGTGAATGAAAAATCCGTCCCGGATCTGGACGAGGATACTGTAACAATTGCAGTAGAGGCTGCAAGGGCTGCAATTTGTCGCAGCAGTCTTGATCCTTCCAGAATCGAGGCAATATATACAGGATCTGAAAGTCATCCCTATGCGGTCAAACCCACCAGTACAATAGTGGCTGAAGCGGTGGAAGCGACCCCTGAGATGACTGCAGCGGACCTTGAATTTGCCTGTAAAGCAGGAAGCGCCGGTATGCAGGCATGCATGGGATTGGTGCAATCCGATATGGCAGATCTGGGGCTTGCAATAGGTTCGGACGTATCACAGGGTGCACCCGGGGATGCGCTGGAATATACCGCTGCTGCTGGCGGTGCGGCTTATATTATAGGCAACAAGGAAGAAGAAATGGTGGCAATTATCGAAGATACCTATTCTTTCACGACCGATACACCTGATTTCTGGAGGCGTGAAGGTATGCCTTATCCCGAACACGGCGGACGCTTCACCGGAGAACCCGGTTATTTCAAACACGTCCTGGGTGCCGCAAAAGGTCTGATGAATAAACTTGGCACTTCAGCTGAGGACTACGATTATGCAGTTTTCCATCAACCCAATGGTAAGTTCCCTTCCAGAGTGGCAAAAATGCTGGGATTCAGTAAGGAAAAAATTGCCCCCGGTCTTGTGGTCACAAGATTGGGTAATACTTATTCCGGTTCATGCCTGATGGGTATCGCAGCTACTCTTGATCAGGCACAGCCTGGAGACAGGATATTTGCCACAGCCTTTGGTTCAGGTGCAGGGGCAGATGCCTTCAGTTTCAGGGTAACGGACAAGATTGATAAGATAAGGGATAAAGCTCCCCGGGTAGAGGAATTGCTTGCAAATCCTGTCTACATGGATTATGCAATGTATGCAAAGCATAAAGGCAAGATAAGACGTGCATGAGGGGATAAAAATGAGAGACGTTGCAATTATCGGAAGTTATACTACCAAATTCGGTGAGATGTGGGAGCGCTCTTTCCGTGACATAGTTGTTGAGGCCGGAGTCGGAGCTCTTGGGGATGCCGGAGTTGGTGGAGAAAGTATCGACAGTATGTTTGTCGGTAATATGAGCGGCGGACAGTTTGTTGAACAGGAACACATCGGTGCCCTGATCGCTGATTATTCCGGCCTGGCAGCCGGTTTGCATGTACCTTCCACCCGTGTGGAGGCCGCCTGTGCTTCAGGGGGATTGGCCTTCAGGCAGGGAATACAGTCCGTTGCATCTGGTTACAATGATATTGTGGTAGCTGCAGGCGTTGAAAAAATGACAGACGTTTCTGCAGTTGGCGCTTCTTCAGCCCTTGCGGCAGCAGCTGACCGGGAGTGGGAGGGCATGATGGGTGCCACCTTCCCCGGTCTGTATGCCATGATAGCCCGCATGCATATGCAGCAATATGGAACAACCAGTGAACAGCTTGCACAGGTTGCTGTGAAAAATCACAAGAATGGTACCAATAATCCAATCGCCCAGTACAGGAATAATATCACAGTGGATAAAGTGCTTAATTCCATAATGGTCGCTGACCCCTTACACATCTTTGATTGCTCTCCGATTACTGACGGAGCAGCCGCTCTTGTGCTGGCTCCTGCCGAAGAAGCCCACAAATACACCGACACTCCGATATATATAAAAGGGTCCGGACAGGCAAGTGATACTATTGCCCTGCATGACCGCCGCGACATTACCACTCTTGATGCGAGTGTCTATGCTGCAAAACGAGCCTATGATATGGCAGGAATCGGGCCGGATGGTATCGATGTGGCAGAGGTGCATGATTGTTTCACCATCGCAGAAATATGTGCCATCGAAGATATTGGATTCGTAAAGAAAGGACAGGGCGGCAGATTTGTTGAAGAAGGCAATACAGCGATTGGCGGCAGGATCCCTGTAAACACTTCAGGTGGCTTGAAAGCATGTGGTCATCCAGTGGGTGCTACAGGCATCAAACAGGCTGCAGAAATTGTCAACCAGCTTCGCGGAGAGGCAGGGAAAAGACAGGTAGAAGGTGCAAAGATCGGACTGGCTCATAATGTAGGAGGGTCCGGTGCGACTGCACTTGTACATATATTAGGCAGGGAGAGGTGATTATAGATGTCTGTTGCAAGATTCTGGAGACAGCAGGTACAGCGATATAATCTCGTAGGTAACCATTGTAGAAACTGTGATGACTATTATTATCCTCCGAGGACTACCTGTCCGTTTTGCAGAAGGAACGGGGAGATGGAGGAATACAAGTTCAGCGGCAAAGGTGAACTTGTAACATATACGATAATCCATTCAGCAGCTGAAGGGTTTGAACACCAGACACCCTATGTGCTGGGTATTGTGAAACTGGAAGAAGGCCCACGTCTTACATCCCAGATCATAGCACAACCAGAGGATGTGAATATCGGTATGAAGGTAAGGCCTGTGTTCCGCAAGCTCGGTGAAAGCGGGGATAAGGGTATGCTCCATTACGGTACCAAATTTACACCGGCGTGATGAGATGCTTGAGGTAGAAGTAAAATCCCGTATCGACCTGTCTCATGCCCGTGGAGTTCTTGAGGGGCTTGATGCAAAATTCCTGGAGACAGAGGAGCATTTTGATATTTACTATAATGCTCCGCACCGGGATTTTGCAGAAACGGATGAAGCTTTGCGTATACGTTCTGTTAATGACAGGCAGGTCCTGACCTACAAGGGTAAAAAACTGGATGAAGTAACCAAAAGTCGTGAGGAAATCCAGACTCATGTGGAAGCCGAAGCCATGATACAGATATTGGAAAGACTTGGTTTCAAAGAAACTGCCAGGGTCCAGAAGATGAGGGATGTTTTCAAAATAGGCGACATCACCCTGTGTCTGGACGAGGTGGATTCCCTGGGTCAGTTCATCGAATTTGAGATAATCTCTGATGCTGATATGGAGGAAAGTAAAAAACGCATTTTTGCGATGATGGAAAATTTTGGCCTGAAACCTGAAGATTCCATCCGTAAATCCTATCTGGAACTGGTGATGGAGTAAACTCCATCATCCAATCCGGGTTCCATTCTTTGCTTCTTTTTCCGGTGCAAGCAGAATTGCACCGCCGTCTTCGTCCACTCCGGCAAGCACCATACCGAAAGATTTGACACCGCATAGCTTGGCGGGTTTGAGATTGGCCAGTACGATTACCTGTCTGTCCTTTACTTCTTCGGGGCTATGGGTCAGGGCAATTCCGGCAACTATCTGGCGTGGCGTTTCTTCTCCGATATCAACTTCCAGCCTGAGTAATTTGTCGGCCTTTTCGACCTTTTCAGCTTCGACAATGGTTCCTACACGCATATCGAGTTTACCAAAATCTTCGAAGGTGATTTCTTCGCTATCTGTCATTTTTTGTTCTCCTTTCTTGCGGTTTTGTTTTTCATTGGCTTCCTTGACACGCTGTGATGCAATGGCTTCCATCTTTTCGATGGTTTCATCCTCTATTTTCTTGAAGAGGATGGAGGGTTTGTTAAGGGGTGTACCCGATTCAACAGGCACTGTACCCTGACTGTAGAGTGCTGTGTGTACATCACTCTCCATACCGAGCTGTTTCCAGGCATTTCCGGCCTTTTCAGGGATCAGGGGTTCATAAAGCAGAGTAAGGGCTTTGCCGATCTGCATGCAGTTTTTGAGTACGCGGCCACATTCTTCTTTTTCTTCTTTTACCAGGTTCCAGGGTTCTCTGTACTGGAAATAGATATTTCCATAGGAAGCAAGGGTCATCACGCTGTCTGCATATTTCTTGAACTCATACTTTTCCATTGCCTCACTTGCTTCATCAATGGTATTCTGGATGGTTTCCATGACTTCATCATCCAGTTTTCCTTCCGGAATGGCCTTGAAGTTCTTGTAGGCAAAGAGCAATGTGCGGTAGAGGAAATTGCCGAAGACTCCTACAAGTTCGGTATTGGTTTTTTCCTGGAATACTTTCCAGGAGAAATTGAGTTCTTTTGTATGGGATGTGTAACTTGCCAGATAATAACGCAACAGGTCCTGGTGAAAACCCTGTTCCATGTAGTCATCACCGACCCATACAACGTAACCACGGCTTTTTGAGAACGTTTTGTTCTCTATCTTTACCATACCCGAGGCTACCACAGATGAGGCGGGTGAATAGTCAGCACCTTTGAGCATGGCAGGCAGGAATATACAGTGATGGTAGATTATGTCTCCACCGATGAAATGTACTATTTCACCATCATCCTTCCAGTATTTTTCCCAGCTGTTACCGGTTGCGTTTGCCCATTCTTCGGTGAAGGCGATATACCCTATGGGTGCATCCACCCATACATAGACGACCAGGTCATCACCCCCCGGGAACTTGACACCCCATTCGAGATTGCGGGTAATGCACCAGTCATCAAGTCCCTGTTTTACCCATCCTAAGGCGTAGTTGCGGGCATTGGATGTACCGTCAAGCTTGTCAAGATATTCGAGCAAATAATCATTGAACTGGGATAATTTGAAGAAGAAGTGTTCCTGTTCCTTATACTCGGCAACCCCGCCACAGATGGTACAGACGGGATTTTTGAGTTCTCCGGGTTCGAGGTGTTTTCCACATCCCTGATCACATTCATCACCCCGGGCACTTTCTGCGCAGTGCGGGCATTCTCCTTCCACATACCTGTCGGGGAGGAATCGATTACATCCGGCGCAATATGCAATTTCTATAGTTTTGGGGTATACGTAATCGTTTTCTATTAAACGGTTCACTATATCATGAGTGCGGTTATGGTTTGTTGGATCATCGGTTGTACCGAAGGCATCGAATTCGATACCCATTGACTTGAATGTCTCATCAAAATGGGTATGGTATTTCTTGATCAGGGCCTGGGGGGTAGTATTTTGTTCCTCTGCATTGAAGACGATGGGGGTGCCATGGGTATCCGAGCCACAAACAAATGTAACCTCATGGCCCATTTTTTTTAATGACCGTACAAATATGTCTGCAGGAATATAGGTCCTTAGATGACCGATGTGGGCCATTCCGTTGGCATAGGGTAATCCACAGGTCACAAGTATGGGTTTATCGGGTGAGAAGCGTGACATGTTATTTCTCCGTTTGTATCAATATTATTGGTGATAATGTGTTTGCAATGGGATGGGGTACAATTATAAAATACATTTCGCTCCCTGTCTTAATAGGGTAGGCGCGTCAGAAGGTATTTGAATATTCAGGGGAATATTTGCTTTTATATCGAGGAAAACAATGAACGAAAACGATCCCACCAATAATGATGAGGGCGAAAGTTTATCGGGCAATGAGCGGTTTCTTGCAGGCAGCGATAAATCCCTTTATACGGAATTAGAAGATGATTCGTATGAAGAGTCTGTGCAGGAACAGCCTGTATCCGGTTCGCCTCCTATTTCCCCTACCGATGAACCCGGCAAAGGCCGGATGGATGTTCCCCAGACACCGCCTGAAAAAAAAAGTAACGTTGGTAAGTATGCCGCCCTTATTGCGGTCCTGTTTTTGATAATCGGTTCGAGTTTTGCAATAATCTATTATTCAGCCGGAGGGGATTTTTATCCCGATAATGACAGGGTGGCTGTAATCTATATCCAGGGTACAATGCTAACCGGTTATGTCCCTTCAGGACTGGGGTATGCTACATCCGAGGATATCGGTTCCAGTATCCGGAAGGCAGTTGATGACGATAGCGTAAAAGCCATTGTGTTGCGGGTCAACAGTGGTGGTGGTTCTGGTGCTGCATCAGAAGAGATCAATACGGAAATAAGAAAAGCCCAGCAGGCAGGTGTGCCGGTTGTAACTTCCATGGGAGGTGTGGCTGCCAGTGCTGCCTATCATGTATCTTCAAGTACCGATCTGATAGTTGCAAATCGAAATACAATGACGGGTAGTATAGGAGTAATCTGGACCTTCCGTAATATGTCTGCTTATTATGAGGAGGAAGGCATCGATCATTATGTCGCTAAATCAGGTGAGTTCAAGGATATGGGCGGAACATGGCGCGGTTTAACCGACGAAGAGAAAGAGTATGCAGATCGTGTAATAATGGAAAGCTACAATCTTTTCGTGCAGGATGTGGCCCAGGGGCGCAATATGACGGTCAGTGAAGTGAAGGATATAGCAGACGGGCGTATCTACACAGGTGTCTCTGCCAAACGTATCGGGCTAATCGATGAGTACGGCAATTTGTATGATGCTATCGACAGGGCTGCTGATATGGGGGGAATTGAAGGAGAACCCACTATTTACTATGTGAACAAACCCTCTATCACAAACCTGTTATTTGGCTCGGAAGTACAGAATGATAACATGGTCGAGCATTTTGTGAATTACTATGAGAAATCTCCCTTTGGCAAACTTGCATATTGAAGGTGTATTGGATGACAGGAGCAGGCAGTAAATTGCGGTGTTTGTGCAGTTGCAGCTTTTAAGGATGATGAACTGAATTCCCTGCTTGGCCTTGACGGAAACAAACATTTCGTGGTTTACCTGGCTGCTGTGGGAAAACGGGATTGATTTATCCCATTTTTTCCAGTTTCCAGCCCAGGTGTTCTTTTATTATCACATAAGCCATCTGTGGGGGGAAAGCTCCCGCTTCGGTCACGATCAGGTCGATGTATTCTGATGGTGTGACATCAAAGGCAGGATTGCTTATTTTTACATCTGGCATGTCGCCAAGTTTGTCTTTGGAAATGACTTCTTCAGGGTCACGTTCCTCGATTTCCACCAGATTACCAAAAAGGGTAGAGGGGCTGAATTTGTAGGTCTCGGCTGCGGATATGAAGTTGACACGGGCTTCATGGGCTGCCAGGGCCAGCTGGGATGTACCGATCTTATTAACAAGAGCACCATTTACGGTTATTGAATCTGCACCCACAATGACAGTGTCCACATTTTTCATTGTATATCGCACTGCGGAATCTACGATGAGGGTTGTATCAATTCCGGCGTCACTGAGCTCTTTTATTGTGATGAACCCCTGTCTGCGGGGTCGGGACTCGGTTGCATAAACTTTTATTCTTTTTCCCTGGTTTTGGGCGGTTTTTATGATTGCAATGGCTGCGTGGGAATTACAGTGGGTCATGACGGTATCCCCGTCACGGAGGCGTTTTGCACCAATCTCCCCTATGTTATCAAGGGCGGTGTCTGCATTTCGGATAAATTCTGTGGCGTTATCCAGGATCTGGCTGCGTGCTTTTTCCACAGTTTCTGCATCATAACTGCCCGCCAGCATTACCGCATTGGGCAGGGAGACAGCTGTGGGCCGGGTTTCAATAAGAATGGATTTGGCTTTTTCTACTTTCGATACAAATTCTTCAAAGGACGAGGTTTCCAGCGTTTCCACATAATCCCGCAGTGCCTTAGCAGCTGCAGCGGCAATCCTGCCTGCCCCGCGAATCTCCATTGTCCGAATCTTTTCAGCCGTGTCGAGTAACTGCTGCATAGCTATTTGGATGGGATGTGGAAGGATTTATAGGTATTGTAATTCAGGTACAGTTTTAATAGTTTTTTCATGTTATCCGCAACTATAATATTTCACAGGATCAAATCGAATCAATCATGTCCGATGCACCGAATCACAACAATGATACTGAAGAATGCCTTTATGAAGAGGAAGTGGAAGAATTGATGGTCAGGACTTCCAGAAAGCAGGTTCGATCGGATTATCGGCGCAGTCTGGGCTCGGAAGCCAGCAGAAGGTACTGTGACATAAATAACAAGAAGAACTAAAAGGCTGGCAAAATTCCTTATATTGCAAATACATACTTTCCTGCATGCCATCCATGGAATCAATCAATCCATCAACCGGGGAACTGGTGGAATCCTTTTCGATGCACAGGTCGGAAGATGTCAGGGAAATCCTTGAGAACTCATATCAGTCATTTCTGGAGTGGAAATCCCTTGATGTTGATGTGCGGTGTGATTATCTGCGGCAGGTTGCGAAGGTTTTGCGCCAGCGCAAGCAGGAGTGTGCAGAACTGATCACCCGGGAGATGGGAAAACCCATCAAACAGTCGCTGGGCGAGATTGAAAAATGTGCCCTGACATTTGATTACTATGCTGACAGGACACCTTCTCTTATGGAGCCACGTGGGGAAGATACCGATGCAACCTCTTCCAGTGTATTCTTTGAACCGATGGGTCCGGTTCTGTGCATAAAACCCTGGAATTTTCCCTTCTGGCAGGTGCTCAGCGCGGCTTCCCATATTCTGGCCGGTGGCAATACTATCCTGCTCAAACATTCATCCAGTGTACCTGCATGTGCCCTGAAAATCGAAGAAATAATGCAGCAGGCCGGATTACCAAAAGGTGTATTCCAAACTCTCCTGATTGATGGCAAGACAGCTTCCTCCCTGATCTCCTCTGACAAAATTGCAGCTGTGTCCTTTACCGGAGGAACTGAAGCCGGGCGCCGGGTTGCTGTGGAGGCGGCTTCATTCCTGAAAAAATACGTGCTTGAACTCGGAGGTAGCGATCCTTTCGTTGTCCTTGAAGGAGCTGACGTACAAAAGGCTGCAAAGGCGGCGGTGGCTGCAAGGTTTATCAATACAGGCCAAACCTGTATTGCTGCCAAGCGTTTTGTCGTGGAAGAATCATTGATGGAGGAATTTAAAAGACACTTCATTGAGCACACACGTAGTATGAAAGTTGGTGATCCGCTGGAAGAGGATACAGACATCGGTCCTCTTGTCAGGGCAGAAGAAATGCACAGATTGGGTTCTCAGGTGGCAGACTCCATTGAAAAAGGCGCAAAGGTTGAACTTGACGGTGGACTGGTTGAAGGTGCAGGATTTTTCTATTCGCCGGTTGTGCTTTCCGGAATAACTGATAAAATGGATGTAATGCGTCAGGAAACGTTTGGCCCCGTTGCTCCTCTGATCTCCGTGAACGATGAAGCTGAAGCGATAAAGGTTGCAAATGCCACTCCCTACGGGCTGGGTGCAAGTATCTGGGGAGGTGATTCAGCTCACCTGCTGGAAATCGGAAAAAGGATTCAGGCGGGAGTTGTCGGGATAAACGGTTTCTTCAAACCGGAAGCATGCATGCCCTTTGGAGGTATGAAGCAAAGCGGGGTCGGCAGGGAGCTGTCTGATTTTGGCTTCTACGAATTCATGCACATCCGATCCCTGAAATCCTTCTAAACAAATCTCAGGTCAGAATTTCCATATCCAGGGTGTAAAATGCTTGAATCAGTCGGTGATTTCCACTCCGCCCCGTGTATCAAAGGCCAGGTATCCTTTAATGTTTGATGCTGCAGGTTTTGGTTGCGGGTAATACCACGCACCATCCTTCAGTGTGCTGTCTTCGAGAATAATATCGTAATAACTGGCCTTGCCTTTCCAGGGGCAGACAGTTACTGTATCGCTGTCTCTGAAATATTCCATATTGACCGATTCCGGCGGGAAATAATGATTTCCTTCCACTCTCTCGGTAACGTTACTATCTGCAAGTACGACTCCTTTATATTTTGCAACTGGCATATTAAATCCACTCCTCCTGGTAATATTGGATTAATTGATTTAAATAAATAATCATTGTGTAATGCAACAAGGGAAAAGATGAGACAAAACAGCCTCAAAACTCTCGTGGAAAAGGAAATCCCTGCAGACTTGATTGAATATATCCCTAATCGATTCGATGTGGTCGGTGACATTGCAATTGTCAGTATTCCTCCTGAACTGTGGGACTATTCTGAAATGATTGCAACAAAAGTTGTGTCTATGAGAGGTAATATCCGGACAGTTCTTAACAAAGTAAGCCGGGTCAAAGGCGATCATCGTGTTTCAGATTTTGATATTTTGCTGGGTGGCAGTACTGTAACTACACACGGAGAATTCAAATACCGTTATAGTTTGGACCTCTCGGAAGTATTTTTTAACCCCCGGCTGGGTTATGAGAGGCACAGGGTAACCTCCCTGGTTCTTCCCCGGGAAGATGTACTGGTTCCCTTTTGTGGGGTGGGTCCGTTTGTAATCCCTGCTGCTATAAGGGATGTACGTGTTTTTTGTATCGAAAAGAACCGGCATGCATGCCACTGGCTGGCCGAGAATATACGGTTGAATAACTTTAAGGGACATATCTATCCCATAAATGCGGATGCGGGGGATATTCCGGTTATTCTTGACATGAAGTTTGACAGACTCATAGTTCCTACTCCCTATGGGCAGGATCATTTCTTTTCTTTACTCTCCCCTCTTTTGAAAGAAGGCGGTATGATGCATTTCTATACTTTTCAGGTAGCAGAGGATATAGAAAAATCAAAACAAACCTTTCATGACGCAGGTTACGAAATAATTGGTGTGCGAAGGTGCGGGAATGTAGCATGTGGTGTCAGCAGATGGGTGTTTGACCTGAAAAAGAACTGGCTTGCAAAAAGGTAAGGTATAAGGATGGCTTCAAAGTAAGTTAAAATCGGTCTGTTATCATGTCACAAATGTCAATTCCAAAACCAACGATTGTATGCTCCAGAGTGGATGCTGCGAGTATGAACATAATGTCCCATCTTCTGGAAATGGATGAATGGGAAAAGCGATCCTTTGAGCCTCTTTATGAGGATATAACCAGTATATATGAATCCGGAAAGTTCCTGCTTGTAGAAGTTTCCATCCATCATATCTTTCAGGACGGCCTGGACGAAAAACTGGGAGAACTTGGATTTCTTCCTTCATGTTTCATTTTTGCTTCCAAACATAAAAAGTGATGATGGCCGTAAACTTCTTACCGCCCACTTTACAGGCAATCCTTCGGAGGCAAAATTCGGTGGCTATCCCGGAAAACTTTCCATTGCTTATTCTTCTGCCCTTAAACCTTTACTGATGCAGTTGCAGTCCTATTCTACAGGGATGGATTATGATGTGTCTATGGAATCCACACATCACGGCCCCACGGACCTGCAAATTCCTTCTATATATGCAGAGATTGGCAGTGGTCCCGCACAATGGGATGACAAAAGGGCCGCAGAAGCACTCTCCCGGGCCATACTTACCTTCAATCCCCGGAAGTTGCCAACAGCTCTGGGGTTTGGTGGTGGACATTATGCAGCCCGGCAATCAGAAATTGTTCTTAACAATAATGTGACCTTTGGTCATAATATTCCTTCCTACCAGCTGGAATTTGTTGATGAATCCCTTTTTACCCGGGCAGTGGATAAATCAGGTGCTGATTTTGTCTATATGGACAGAAAAGCCATTTCTTCTTCTGACAAAGAGCATCTGAATAATCTTGCCCGGCAAAATGGGCTGCTGGTTTTGAGGGAGAGTGATATTCAGCAGATTGGAAATATCCCCTGGACTATGTTCAAGAATGTTCTGGTACGCTCCAGGGATATAGAATCCACTACACCACCGTTATTTACAGATGTTCTCCGAAAAGTTCTGGAACATTCTTCACCTGATGTAGTCTCGGATCCAGTTGAGTTGGTCATAGATGAGAGATTGGTCCACTATACCTGGAAGAGTAATCCGGACGGTTTTCTGGATATGCTGCAGAAATTTCCGCTTGTATATCTGCAGAGGGACAACGGGACTTACAGGGGCTCTTTCCTGTTATTTGAAAAGAAAGATGCAGAAGACTTGCAGACTCAGATTATAGATGAATGCATTAAAATACTAAAAGAACATTATGAAATTGAGTATATTAGAGAGGACAATATATTGTATCTTACCTACCGGAAGTTCAATCCGATAAAAGCGGAGAGTATAGGTGTCCCCGGAGGACCTCTGTTTGGTAAACTTGCCAGGGGAATTCCTGTTGAGGTTGATGGAAATATTATCCATCCGGATATGGTTCATGAGACAATTACAAAAGATCTTGTCCTGAAAAATATGATTCGTTGAATTCATGATTATCTTTGTGCTCGTGGAGGAAATTGAGTATGAAATCCATTGTTGAAGAGGCATTAGCTCGCTCAGCAGACGAAAGACAAGTAAGTGCCGAAGAATCGGGACCGAAGGATGTCAATGCGGAGATCGAAGCGGTTTTGAAAGGTATGCATACCAATATTAAAGTTATTGGATGTGGCGGAGGAGGTTCGAACAGCGTCCAGAGGATGACAAATGAGGGGATTAAGGGAGCACAACTTGTAGCCCTCAATACTGATGCTCAACACCTCTTGAATGTTAGTTGTGATAATAAGATACTGATAGGCAAGAAAAAGACCCGTGGTCTGGGTGCTGGAAGTCTACCTCAAATTGGGGAGGATGCTGCACTTGAAAGTATTGATGAACTTACTGAAGTGGTCGATGGGACCGACATGGTATTCATCACAGCAGGGCTTGGTGGAGGTACCGGAACCGGTTCCGCAGCCGTTGTCGCAGAGGCTGCCAGGGATGCAGGTGCCCTTACAATCGCTGTTGTAACTCTGCCTTTTGCAGTAGAGGGAGAGGTGCGCCGTACCAATGCTGAAGCAGGACTGGAAAGACTCAGGGATGTTGCAGATACTGTAATTGTAGTACCCAATGACAAACTTCTGGAAGTGGTGCCACGTTTGCCTTTGCAGGCCGCATTCAAGGTTTCCGATGAAGTGTTAATGAGGGCTGTAAAGGGAATTACCGAACTGATTACCAAACCCGGTCTTGTTAACCTTGACTTTGCCGATGTACGTACCGTCATGCAGAACGGTGGCGTTGCCATGATCGGTCTGGGTGAGGCTGATGGTGATAGTAAGGCCAGTGAATCCGTACAGAAAGCATTACGCAGTCCGCTTCTTGATGTGGATATCTCCGGTGCAACATCTGCACTTGTCAATGTTGTCGGTGGTCAGGATATGACTGTTTCAGAAGCAGAAGGAGTAGTTCAGGAAGTATACAGCCGGATAGACCCCGGCGCAAGACTCATATGGGGTGCACAGGTCGATCCGGATCTGGAACACACAGTGCGCACAATGATAGTTGTGACTGGTGTCAAATCACCGCAAATATATGGCCCGGGCGGAGCAAAGAACGTTACAAGGAGATATGGAATAGACTTTGTGGGATGATTTCCTGCATTTTCTATTTTGGATATCATATTCCTCCAGTCGAAAGGTATTTTACATATAAGGTTATGTGAGTGGCGCTATAGTTTTATAGCATAATTTTACTTTAACTACTTCCATACCAATTATTCAACGTTTATCGGTTGTGGATATTTTGGCAGAGAACATATTAAAATCAGCAATGAACAATCGCAGTGTCAGCCAGATCCTGAAGTCCTATTACAGGGTGCTGAAACTTTCCAGAAAGCCTGCCCGGGAAGAGTTCCTCATGATCTCAAAAGTTACAGGTGCAGGGATTGTAGCAATCGGCTTTGTTGGCTTTGTGGTTTATATTTTGCTGACCGTATTGCCGACATGGGTGTAACTCTATGAGTGAAGATAGCGCTATATTCGTGATAAAGACGACTGCAAATCAAGAACGCTCAGTTGCCGGAATGCTGGCCAAAGTGGCCAAAAAGGACAATCTGGATATACGGGCTCTTCTTGCACCGGATGAGCTTAAGGGTTATGTACTTGTGGAATCTCCCAATTCAGGTGAGGTCGAACAGGCTATTCAGACAGTTCCCCACGCAAGGGCTGTTGTGAAGGGTCAATCGAGCATGGAAGAGATCATGCATTTTCTGACTCCCAAACCGACGGTCACAGGAATCACGGAAGGCGCGATCATAGAGGTTACTTCAGGTCCTTTCAAGGGAGAAAAAGCACGTGTCAAGCGTGTCGATGAAGGTCATGAAGAAATCACTGTCGAGCTTTTCGATGCTGTGGTACCTATCCCCATCACTATTCGTGGGGATACCGTGAGAATACTCCGCAAAGAAGAGGAGTAAAGCTAATTAAAAATAATTATTCAATCAAAATCAAAAGGTGATGATTTAATGTCAAGTGTTGTTGAAGCATTGGTTCCCGGCGGTAAAGCGAATCCGGGTCCACCACTGGGTCCGGCGCTCGGACCATTGGGTGTGAACATTAAGGAAGTTGTTGACACTATAAATGAAAAGACCAGTGATTACAATGGAATGCAGGTTCCTGTAAAGGTCATTGTGGGTGATGACAAAAGCGTGGAGATCGAAGTAGGTACTCCTCCAACAGCCGCCCTTGTCCTTCAGGAAGCCGGAATAGGCAAAGGTGCAGGTGAAGAAGGTAGCAGTGAAATTGTAGGAAATCTCAGTATCACTCAGCTTGCCAGGATAGCCCGTATGAAAAAGGACGACCTCCTTTCCTATGAAATGAAAGCAGGCATCAAGGAAATTCTCGGTACATGTGTGCCAATGGGAGTCACCGGTGAAGGAATGGATCCCCGGGATTGCCAGAAAGCAATTGATGAAGGTAAATTTGATGAGGCACTTGCCTCTGAAGCATGGTAACTCCATGCTTTTCATTTGACCGATAGGTTTAAAAATAATTGTCCTATATTGGTGAGCCCGTATAGATGACAATAAATCATTCCGTAGGAGGCCTTTGCGGCTGATGATCACTACGGGAGGTACAGTATGGTAGAAGAATCTATATTAAACACAGTCGAAAGGTTATTTGAGGAATCCCCACAGCGCAATTTTGCGGAAAGTGTGGAACTTGCCATCAATTTAAAAAACCTTGACATGAGCCAGCCCAAATATCGTGTGGATGAAGAAATTCTTCTCCCCAATGGCCTTGGCAAGGACCTTAAGATCGCTGTTTTTGCAAAGGGTGAAGTAGGCCTTCTGGCAAAAGAAGCGGGCTGTGACTATGTTTTCACCGAGGAAGATATTAATGACCTCGCAGATGACAAAAGTCGCGCACGTTCCATTGCTAATGAATGTGATTTCTTCATTGCCGAAGTGCAGTACATGCCACTTATCGGTAAAACCCTTGGTGCAATTCTCGGTCCCAGAGGTAAGATGCCTGTCCCACTTACGCCAGATAAAAAAGTGGCGGACATGATAAATTCCTCTAAGAATTCTATTCGCATTCGTTCCAAGGATAAACTCACTTTCCATGTTGCAGTGGGAAGAAGGGACATGGATGCAGAAAGAATAGCAGAGAACATTGAAATCATTGTGAACAGGGTTGAGTCTGTACTTGATAAAGGAAAACAGAATCTCAAGTCCATCTATGTTACAACCACAATGGGCAAATCTTTGAGGGTGGTATGATGGAAGAAGAGCTTCACCACAGTGAACATATCCCTCAATGGAAAAAACAGGAAATAGAGGATATAAAGGCTCTCATAGAAAAATATCCATTGTTTGGTATTGTAGGTGTGGGAGGTATCCCGGCCAAACAACTCCAGGCTATGAGACGTGAACTGAAAGATGTGGCAGTCCTCAAAGTATCCAGGAACTCTCTTGTCAGCAGGGCACTGGAAGGCTCCTCAAAAGATTGTTCTGAAATGATTGATTATCTTAATCAACAGTGTGCACTAATTTTCACCAATGAGAATCCTTTCAAACTCTATAAGTTGCTTGAGCAGAGCAAGACCCCTTCGCCAATAAAGGCAGGTGCGATTGCTCCTCAGGATATAAAGGTGGAAAAAGGTCCAACCAGTTTCCCGCCGGGTCCCATTCTCGGAGATCTCCAGAGTGCTGGAATCCCGGCATCAATCGATGGCGGTAAAGTTGTAGTCAGCGAAAACAAGGTTGTTACAGAAGAGGGTAATGTAGTATCCCAGAACCTTGCTTCAATGCTTGCAAGGCTTGAGATATTCCCTGTAGAAGTGGGACTTGACCTTCATGCAGTTTTCGAAGACGGTTCTATCTTTACTCCCGATGTACTGGCAGTTGATAATGATAAATACTTCTCCGATATTGCCGCAGCGTCCAGACAGGCGTTCAATCTGGCAGTCAATGTAGCATACCCAACAACCGCTACAATCAGTACTTTGATCTCCAAGGCATCTTCCGAAGCAATGAACCTTGGTATCAATGCAACAGTACTGGAACCAGAGATCATGGATTCCCTGCTTGGAAAAGCACATTCCCAGATGATTTCACTCGCAGCTGCTGTATCTGCAAACAATGAAGATGCAGTGGACGAGGATCTCAAATCCGTTCTGGGTGCAGCAGCACAAAGTGCAGCTGCAACAGTTGAGGAACAGCCTGCTGAGAAAGCAGCTGAGGAAGAAGTAGAAGAGGAAGAAGAGGATGCAGAAGAGGGCGGTATGGCCGGTCTTGGAGCACTTTTCGGATGAGATTTAAGATTAATTACAGGTGATTCACAATGGAATATATATATGCAGCACTTTTACTCCACAACGCTGGAAAAGATGTTACTGAAGATGCAGTAAAAGCTGTCCTTGAGGCAGCAGGTACCGATGTAGACGAAGCACGTGCAAAAGCTCTCATTGCAGCTCTTGAAGATGTAGACATCGAAGAAGCTATGAGCACCGCAGCAGTTGCAGCAGCCCCGGCAGCAGCACCGGCAGCAGCACCTGCTGAAGCTACAGAAGAGGCAGCGGAAGCTGAGGAAGAAGAGGAAGAAAAGGAATCAGAAGAGAGCGGCATGGCCGGTCTTGGTGCACTCTTTGGATAATTTTCTTACTTTGTCCGCCACGGCGGACACCTTTTTACTTTTTTAAAAAAACAGTCGATTTTATCTGTATTGACCAACAAGGTAGTGGTCAATGTCTCGTTTCTCAATTGTATCTGCCCTGCGTCCGATATGGCAAATGAAAATACGTAGGCGCCCCTATGTTCTGTCACACGGTATAACTTCCCGTTGCAATATGCAATGTCCTTTCTGTGAATACTGGAAAGAAGAAAAACCGGATATGTCATTTGAAGAGATTGCTCAAATGCTTGATGAGGCTGCAGATTTTGGTATAGGTGTCTACAATGCCTGGACAACGGAACCTCTGCTTCGAGAAGACCTTCCTGCTATCCTGGAACATGCTCATTCAAAAGGCATAATGACTTCTCTGGTAACCAACGGTCTGCTTCTGGAAAAACGCTTGCCGGAGCTTTCAAACCTTGATTTCCTTTCCATTTCCGTAGACGGGCTGGAAAGTTACAGGGAGATAAGGGGCATCGATATATCCCGCATCCTTCCCGGGATCAAGAAAAGTGTTGAAATAATGGAACGTCCTGTCCTGTTGAATTGTGTTATAAGCTCTAAAAACGTGGATGAACTAACCGATCTTGTGTACTTTGCAGCAGAGATTGGTGCCAGGATATCTTTTGAACCTCTGTATGAATTTGAAAATATCAAGGATGGTGTATGGGAGAACATGGAGGTCAAAGACCGTGAGGCATATCGCAGAGCTCTGGATTCACTGATAGAGATGAAATCACAGGGCTATCCGATTATTAATTCCCTTACCTATCTCAAAATGGTACGTGACAGAAAACCGTCTTTCAGATGCCACGCTCCTGATATTATCCTGAATGTGGGTTGTGACGGCATGGTGGAAACATGCAGGGTGCATCGCCAACCTCTTGCTGATATCAGGCAGGGTGTGGAAAATGCCTGGGGGGCAAGTAAAGCGAGCATGGCAAAAACCGTGAATGAATGCGATAAATGTCTTTTCTTCGGTTATGCTGAAAACAGCTTACTGTATGATTACAATCTGGAGGCGCTGCGTCATTATGAATGGATGTGATCATTTCTCTACCCAAATTTCCGGATGACCTGTAATATCCAGTCTTTGCGCAGCATTTCCACCATTGACAGCTATTTCCAGAAAGTCATGGCTGCCTGTAAGGACCAGCAATTCATTCTTCTGTACTTTACCATATGTCGGGGAATAAGACGCTACATTTCCCTGCACGAGTAACTTTTCTTCAGTTTTGCCGAAGTCTTCCAGCATCTTTGCCGGAATATTTGTTATTACATTTCCAAAACTGTCGATGTATAGGACTTTTCCATAAAGTTTATCCACAGCTGCATTGGCTTTTCCGAAACTAAGTTTTTCAAAGGTTTCTATGGGTTGGCCTATATCCTCTGCTTCATGGCCAGATGCCAGCAAACCGGCTGTAGGGGCGAATATATCCCTGCCATGGAAAGTATTGGATATCTTGTCCAGCATGGCTTTTTTTCCAATCTCGAAAACTTCAATATCGCCAATCCGTCGGGCAGCAGGGATAAGCAGTCCGTTATCCGGTCCAACAAAGTAATGATTTGCTGCGCGTACAATAATGGCTTTTCTGCTGGTACCCACTCCTGGGTCCACCACCGCCAGATGGATTGTACGTGAAGGGAAAAGTGTGTGGTGGTGTAAAGGGCAAAAGCCGCAGATAATATGTCTCCCTGTTTTATGTCATGTGTCAGGTCGATGAATGTCGGGTCCTCGCACATGTTCAGGATAACCGCTTTCATGGAGGCAGGATAGAGGTCCTTGAAATCTGTTGTAAGAGTAATGATTTTCATAACATTTTGTTTTGACAGGGAACTTATATGGATGTCGCCAGCGGGCTTTTTTTAAAAGATTTATATAGTAAATCATCTATGTATCGTCAATAAGCCGATGCTATTTAGTAAATCCTCATAAGATTGAAGGTACTATTATGGAAAGTTCTCAATTATTCTTGATTTTATTGGCAGTCTACTTAGCTGGACTGATCGGTATAGGCTGGTATTTTACCAAAAAACAAAACACAGTAACCGATTTCTGGCTTGCCGGCAGACGTATCGGGACGATTGGTGTAGGATTCTCCTCAGCAGCGTCCTGGTTGACGGCAGGAGGCCTGCTTGCAGTTATTGCATTCTTTATGCTGCAGGGAATGGGTTCGATATGGGGATTCGTGGCTCCCAACATTCTTGCTCTTCTGATAATTGCTATCTTTGTGAAGAAGATAAAGAATCTGCCCGCAATAACCCAGGCAGAATTACTTGAGCAACGTTACAGTGCGGCAATCAGGGCGCCGATAGGTATTATAATTACCATCGTCATGATCCTTTTTGCAGTGGCTGATATCAAAGGTTTTGCTCTGGTACTTGAGATATTCTATGGGTTTGATCCATTGTATGCAGCCCTGATTGTTGCTCTGGCAGTCTCTGTTTATGTGACTTTAGGTGGTCTCAGTGCGGTTGTCTGGACTGATGTAGTACAGTTCCTTTTCCTCTCTGTGTTCACGATAGTCATCGCAATTGTTGCTGTAGGAGCAGCTACAGGTGGTGCTGTTGATGCCCCTGCCAATGCAGGCGAGTTATTTTCCAATGTCTCTTCTGGCTGGTGGAACCCGCTGTCCGTTGGAATTCCGATGGTATTGATATTTTTGTTTGCAATCGTTCCCGGCTGGATCACCGAGCAGGATCCCTGGCAGAAAGTATGGGCTGCGCGTGATTCCAAATCCGCGCGTAATGGGCTGCTTCTGGGTTCCCTCCTGATAACAATTGTATTTGCAGGTTGTGCGGTAATTGCTATCGCTCTGAGTTCCATTTATCCGGAAATACCGGCTGCAGGTTTCCCTATGGGAATGGCTCAGGCAGAACCGGCATTGCTTGTTTTTGTGCTTGAAAACTTTTCCCCGCTCTTTATTGCCCTGAGTGCGATAGGTCTGGCTGCTGCTGCTATGTCCTGCACTGATACCTTTGCAACTTCCGGTGCATCCTGTGTGTCCCGTGATATCTATCAACGTTTCATTAAACCGGATGCCACCATGAAACAGATGCTTGCGATTAACAGGCTCAGTGTACTTTTCATAGTCCTTGCAGCTACTGTGGGTTCGTTTTTCATCACCAGTATCCTTGATGCTATTCATATAGCCACATATATTGCCAGTGCTTCCTACTTCTTCCCATTGATGGGAGGTCTTTACTGGAAGCGTGCTACCAAGGAAGGTGCCATGGCAGGCCTTATTGTAGGTGCAGTTGTCCAGATAAGCCTGATTGTGTATGATATTTACATGACAGCTCCAATGGCTCCTGCATATCTCCAGACGGTTCACCCGGTCCTGATGAACCACGGTGTTATTGCTGGTATGGGCCTTAGCGCAGTTGCCTTTTTCGGAGGATCCCTGCTTACGAAACCATCCAGTGCTGTCAATCTTGCTCCTTTCTTCAAGGAAGAGGCAAAGAACCTGGCAGCTGAAGCAGCGGTTACAGTTGAGGACGACGATCCCAAATTCCAGAAGTTCCTCAAGAGAATCGATGAGCAACTTGCCGGTGAGAGAGCACATCTGCATGTCAGGCTGGAAAGTTCGGCTTCCGTGAACTGGCACAGGTTTGTTGAATCCCTGCGGTCTTCCTATGTTGCCTGGGTAACTCCTACCGGTGTAGATTCAGTATATCGTCTTGTGCAGGCGGACATGCTTTCCTGCGTATCCATAACACGTGGTACCACAGATAAAGAGATCTGGTTTGCCTCGGAACCTCCTGCATCGGAAATGGGTGTTCAGAAGAAGGAACTCTATGTAGCCTATAACGAGGTTGCTGCAGCTCTTGAAAGTATGGGTGTTTTCCTTACGGTAGTCGAAGAATGAGTGAAGGGGCAATCCCTTCCTTTCTTGGACACCGATAACTTTTTTAAATAACCGATCGGTGGATTGTATAATGCAAAAACAAGTGGTAGTTCTATTTCTGATACTCACTTCAGCCATCTATCTTAGTGGTTGCATCGATGACATGATACCTGTTGATGAAACCGCTGAAACAACCAATGCATCGGAGTATACACTGGACCCGTTCATTGCTAATGATTCATGTGAGTGTGGAATTAATACGACTACTTTCTACCTTTTCCCCGATTCGCCTGTAAAAGCTGTTTATGTACTTGAGAATGTAGATCGTCTTGAGATAGTTCCCCTGGAAGATATTACAAATCCAGGTTCTGATGTCCTTTCAAACATTGTAATTGTGGCCAAACCGGGAGGAAATAACGGTAATCCCGCTGCAACAGTCAGACAGTTGTCTACCTCAGATACAACGGATTCAATAGACTATACCCTTTCTGAAGAATCCGAGTCCGGGCAGACTAAACAGGTAATTTCTTTCAATCAAAGTCTTACAGGGTTTGTGGCCTATACAATGGAAGTACCTATGGGACAGGATTTCATGTATGTGCCATCACACCTTTCCACTGTAAGGGTGGTCCTTCCAGAAGGGTATACAACAGGTAACCAGTTTATCGGGAAGGTTGAGCCAGCACCCGATTACAGGTACTTCGATGAACAGGGCAGGGAAGTACTTGTCTGGAATAATCTGCGTCAGAATACTTCTTCATCATTGTCTTCTCTGGCAAAAGGTTTCTTGCCTTCCGACGAAGAAGAGGAAGAAGAAATTAAGTTTAAGACTCTTCATCTCAAATTTTATTCAGAAGATGCACCCCGTAACCTGCTGATCGGTACATCAATACTTTGTGCAGGCGTGCTTCTGGTCATCGGGAATTTCCTGAGAAATCGTAGAAAACTGAATGAAACAATACGGATTGCAGAAGAAGGCTGGGAAAAGACAAAAAACGTTGAATGTCATATTACAAACTGCATTCCGTCGTATCCCATTGGGAATTTCTGTGCTGCGATAGAATGGGGTTTGAAAAAGTGGCTTATATGGGTAAAAACAACTTTTTTTGCCTTTATTTTTTGGGCAAGTTCCAGTGCGTCCTTTGCATCCATATGTTTTTTGATATGCAACACATCTGAATCCGGTACAATTGCATCGGCGATTAAAAGGTCTGGACTGTCAATCATTTCAAGACTTTTTTGTGGGATTTCCTTTTCGCAATCTCCCGTGAAGACCACTTTTTTACCATCTTCCTCTATAAGTACACCTACCGGATTGCTCACCGGCCTGTGCTTGACTTCAAAAAGAGTAATCCTAAGCCCGATAATTTCAAAGGTCTCATTGATTTTAACGTTGTTTCTCCTGGGTTTCAAAAAAGCCAGATATTCCAGGATGTAGTCAAGAGTTTCAGCAAGGCCGTATACATCTACTTTTCTTTGCACCCTGTGGAATTCCCCAAAACCGGTAAAATGATCATAATGGCCGTGGGTCCATATCACTCCGTCCACGTGCTTTATATTGTGTTCAAGCAATTGCTGGCGCAGGTCTGGCCCGGTGTCCAGCAAAATTTTCCCTTCCTTGGATTCTACAAGGATAGAACATCTGAGACGGTTGCTTTTCCCGCCCTTTTGTCCATCCTGGCAGGTGGGACAACTACAACCGATGACCGGTGTACCGGGAGCATCTCCTGTGCCCAGTAATGTCACTTTCACTTAAGACACCCTGTCATACTGCTGGAGGTACCTCTCGGATTTTATATGTGAACGACTGTTGAATGATTCCACCGCATCCAGAAGGTCCTTGTTATTGAGTTCCCGACGCTCTTCAAGCAGTGCATCCAGAACACCCTCCCGGATTACCACTCTTAAGTCGGACCCACTGTAACCTTCTGTAATTTCGGCAATCGATGCAGTGTCAAAGTCTCCCTTGATATGCCTTGTGACAATGTCAAGGATATTTTTCCTCATGTCGTAATCCGGAAGGGGGAATTCAAGTATTTCATCAAATCTCCTCCATGCAGCTGAATCCAGCATGTGAGGATGGTTGGTAGCAGCGATCAGGAGTACTCCGTCCCTTGTTAGGCTTATTTCATCTATTGCCTTGAGAAGGGTGTTGACAGCTCTTTTCAGGGCCGCATGTTCATCCGAGGTCCGGGTTTTTGCAATAAAATCGAATTCATCCACAAAAAGAATGCAGGGATTGAGTTTTTTTGCCAGTTCAAATACCCTGTCAATGTTCTTTGCTGTTTCACCAAGATACTGGTCTGTAATCATGGATAATTTAACTTCAACAAAAGGAATGGATAACATTTCGGATAGCGCTCTTGCAACTGATGTTTTCCCTGTACCCGGGGGACCAACCAGCAATACCTTGCCCACATCGTACAGCCCAATTTCCTTCAGGTAATCCCGAAACTTGATGGCTTTGACAATTTTGTCAACTTCGGATTCCTGTTTTTTTGTGAGGATTAGTTCGGACATGCCCTGCTGTATATCCTCCGGGGCCAGGAGCTGTGCCAGTTTGAGCATATCTTCCCCGCCTTCTTCCTCCATTACCTCGGCTTTGAGGGATTCTATCCATTCCCTGTCTACTTCCTTGGGTTTGGTGCTGTCACGTGCTTTACTGTAGCTGACTCCTTCTTTTTCAGCTTTCTCATAGTAATAGGCCAGTGCAGGGTTTTCTTCAATGCGACTGGAAGTGTCCTGTTTTTCGAACCAGCTAATGGCCATATCAAGAGAGGTTAATTTGATCTTGTAACCAACTTCATCGATTTCTACGAAGGGAAGACCCTTTAAGGCTTTTTTAGGTTCACTTTCTCCATACAGTTTATTCACGTCAGTGAGGGATACATGAATGGGTCGGGGTACTCCTTTGGCCTCTTTTTTCCAGTAGTGCTTCCTTATAGGTTTTGGAAGGTCGTTGACATCCAATTCTTGGTTCTGGTTGTATATCTGGGCCGTCAACAAAAGTTCTATTATATCAAGTGTATTGTCGGACATTTTGATACCTTACATCCAGGATTTTTATTTAGGGCTGGTTGAAAATGGTTTGTCTGAACCACCCTATTATGTATTTTCCCTAAATATAACTTATGCTACCCTGTTTGCATGTTTTCGTTCAGGCAAGTTTCAGGTATCCTTTGCCGGGAGTGTAGATATCTCCTGAATTTTTCAGTTTATCAAGGGTTTTTTCGATTTTTTCCCTCTCAAAACCTGCATCTTCAGCCATTTGGAATAGCTGTCTGATCTGAATTTTTTCCTGGTTCTCAAGAGCATTCATGATATATTTAGAAGGATTTGCAGATTTTTTTTGAGTAGGCGGACTTGGCTGGAGCTGATCAACGCTTGCATCTGATATCTGACTGACTTTTTTTGAATCGAATCCCTGTATCTGTGCCTGAAGAGCTGTTCGTGACGCTATTGCTTCATCGAGTATCTCTGTCCTGTGGAATTTCCTCAATTTACGAAACTGCAAGGTTGCACCACATCTCTGGCATTTTATGTTTTTTTGGCCCCGGTCTTCTACAACCTGGCATTGCAAGCGGCATTTGGTGCAGACAATTACGGCATAGGCTACCATGTAAACACTCCCTCATTTACCATAGCGGCGTTTCCTTTTCTGGAAATCCCTGATGATACGCAAAAAATCAATCCTTCTGAAATGGTTCCAGTTAATATCGGTGAAATACAGTTCTGAATAGACGGATTGCCATATAAGGAAATCTGAAAGATGTCTCCCCCCCGAGCGTATTATCAAATCCGGTTCTCCTTCTATTGTCAGATGGGATTCCAGGATATTTTCATCAATATCTTCCGGTTCTATGTTTCCTTTTTCTACATCACAGAGAATTGTCCTGACAGAAGAGGTAATCTCTTTTTTTCCTCCATATCCCAGTACAAAAATGATGCTGGGGTCTTTTCCGGGTTTTGTGAGTAATGTACTGCCGTCTTCTCCATATACGTCATAGCCTGTTTCAGGGGGTAGTTTGGCGCATATTCTTTCAATAACCTGTACCAATCTGTAAATCATCTTGCTTTTGAGATCGGCTTTTTCATCCAGAATATCCACATTAAAATAGATTTTCTTGATGCCAAACTCCTGGCACCAGTTTATGAATTGGAGTGTTTTTTGGCTACTATTCTTTTGGAGTAGATCTGTTTCAGGCAGGACTATTGCAAGGGAGGAAGGTGGATTTTGATGTTCCTGTTGTATTTTTTTCAGGAGATGTTTTTCGTACAATTTATGTAGCAATCCAAAGCCCTCCTTCTGAGATCTCATTTGGCGGTTGAGACTATCTTTATAACATCTCCGTCCTTGAGTTCGTATTTGTCTCCGAGTCTCATTCGGCTACGCCCGTCTACAGCATATAGGAAACGGTCCCCAATGTCGGTATGCACCTTGTATGCAAGTTCATGCGCAGTGGATCCTTTTTTGACCAGGTAGGCATCAGGAAGCATGCGACCTTTTTTGTCGGTCCAGTGCCCTTCATCTTCTACAGGGTAGACTACAATTAGGTCGAGCTGGTCAAAGACTGCCCTGTTGATGCATTCCTGTACTCCACATCCATGGGGTTTGCGGGATACCACGAAATTTTTAAGCTTTTCCAGTCCCTTTATCTGTTTTTCACTCAGGTCGCTTTCCTCTATGGCAAAGTCCTCATCACCTGGTTTGTAATCAATTGCTCCGGTACTGGCCGCATTTCGGATGGCCAATTCTGCGGCAGCACTTGTGGGTACGACTATCATCTCAAGTTTTTCAAGGTTGTCTACATTTTCCGGTGGGGCTACATCCAGTTTGTTCGCGGCGATGATGACAGGTTTGCTGAGCAGTCGGATGTACTCGCAGAGCTGGCACATATCTTCATCTTCCCATTTGATATATTCACGTTTGTCGAGCTGGCCTATTGCTATGTTCACATGTGCTTCACAGACCCCAGCTCCCATGAGCTGGTTTGCGATTGCTTCCTCTACCTTTAGATTCTCTGCTTTTATTTTGCGTGCCAGGCGTTCCCAGTTGCGACACAGGATACCTTTCATCCACATGGTTATTTCCCGGTTGAGGAAATCGATGTCTTCCAGGGGATCATGGCTGGCGATGTCGCCCGGATTTCCTTCTATATCTGTGGCTCCGGAGGCGTCAATTACGTGAATTATTGCCTGGGCTTGGCTCAGTTCGTCCAGAAAGGCATTTCCCAGCCCGCGGCCCTGATGGGCATCTGGCACAAGACCGGCCACATCGATGATCTCGATTGGTACAAAGCGTATCCCGTCTTCACAGTTACCACATCTCTTGTCCCGCTCGATGCACGGGCAGGTTGTGCGAACGTAGGTAATCCCGCGATTGGCATCAATGGTGGTGAAGGGGTAATTGGCTATATCCACCTCTGCCATGGTTGCGGCTTTGAAGAATGTTGATTTGCCTGCATTTGGCTTTCCTGCAAGGCCTATAGTCATTGTCATGCTCTATCAATCACATGCTTGATGGATTTAACTTTTGTTGGTGGTTTAACGCTTTACCACCAAACATTTATATTCGAGAAGATAATTAGGAAGCCAAGTCAATGAGTGTCCCGGTAGGGTAGCGGATATCCTTGGGGCCTGCGGAGCCTTAGACCTGAGTTCAAGTCTCAGTCGGGACGTACATTGTACTTTTCGGAGGCACTTTTTCCGTGTGGAGTTAATTAAAACCCCGCGGTGGTGCCTCTTATGAGTATCTTTTTTTGTTGTCATTTCTACTAATATTCTAATTAATAATTTTATAATTCTATATTTCTTGCTTGTCCTTATAACCAAAAATTGACGTTGGTTTTATTATTAGTTCTCACTTTATCGTTTGAAGGTTGTGGAAACATCTTACTTGCAGGGAATGTAGGACTAAGGTCTGATATCCATGCAGTTGTCCTTTAACTATTTTTATTTATTTTTAAATAGCAGTTTTTCATCCGCAGTTCTTAGTCTTTATATAGGAGCAGTCTGAATTTATTATATAGTATATCTATATTGCTATATATGAAGGAGGTTTGTATGTATATGAGAGGGAAGGTAATTTTAATTCTATTTATATCACTTTTTTGTCTCTCTGGTATTGCCTGTGCAACTGAAATGAACCATAGTTTTCTTGAAGGACCCTACGATAGTGGGCCTGAGGTGACGGAGGAATGTATCGGTTGCCATGAACCACAGGCAAAGGACATGCTCAATTCAACCCATTGGTTATGGACCAGTTGCGGTGATTGTGAATGTGGGGAGATAGAAGCTTATAAAGATATGGGTAAAAGAACGGTTATAAATAATTTCTGTGTGGCCATTGCGTCCAATGAACCACGATGTACTTCGTGTCATGCCGGTTATGGCTGGGAAGACGACACTTTTGATTTTAACAATGCATCAAACATCGATTGTCTGGTGTGCCATGATAATACAGGCACATATAAGAAGATTCCAACAGGCGCAGGTGCCGTGGACACTTCCGTTGATCTTGCAGAGGTCGCTCAAAGTGTAGGTTCTCCCACCAGGGATACATGTGGAGGTAACTGCCATTTCTATGGTGGGGGCGGAGATAATGTGAAACATGGTGACATGTCTTCTGCACTCAGTGAGCCATCTCCAGAATTAGATGTGCACATGGGCCTTCTGGATTTCAAATGCCAGAATTGCCATGAAACAAGCGACCATAATGTAGCCGGACGATTTGCCGGACTGCCAGATAGTGAATGTCGCGTGCAATGTTCCGACTGTCACGGCCAGACTCCTCATGCTGGTGAATATAAGGAACGTCTGGACGGCCACGTTGATGCAATCGCCTGCCAGACATGCCATATTCCTCAATATGCACGTGAAGTACCTACCAAGATGTACTGGGATTGGTCTCAGGCAGGACAGGATATTGATCCTGTACCAACGGATGAATATGGTAAAGCTACCTATCACAAGAAAAAGGGTTCCTTTGTTTGGGAAAAGAATGTGACACCAAGTTATGCCTGGTACAATGGGTCTTCAACTCTCTATAAGTTGGGAGATACAATCAACACTGATGGAGTGACTGTCATGAATGCGCCTCTGGGTTCAAGGGATGATGCAGATTCACAGATTTATCCCTTCAAGATTCACAGGGCAAAACAAATCAGTGACGCCGAGTATAACTACCTGATAGTACCTGATTTGTTTGGTGGCGAAAATTCCTATTGGGCCACATATGATTGGGATAAGGCCGCAGCTTCTGGAATGGAGTATGTAGATATGCCTTATAGTGGTGAATATGAATTCGTGGAAACATCCCTTTATGAGAGCATTAACCATGAGGTTCCACCAGCTGAGCACTCTCTTGATTGTAGTGATTGTCACCTCGAGACAAGTATGATGGATTTCGAAACTCTTGGTTATGAAGGAGATCCAATGCTTGTAGGAGAGCGTTTTTCTGAAGAGGTTGAAGATGTAAGGCAATCTGTGGAGCAGGAAGCACCCGAAGCTGGAGAAGAATCATCCGAAGGTGTGCCAGGGTTTGGCATTTTCCTGGGGATAGGCATGCTTCTTGTTGTAAGCATTCTCTGGGGTCGCCGCTGATTTGACCCCTCCCTTTTTATAGGATACTACTTTATCTGTGCCTGTTCACTGTAAATATCCTGCTCTTTTTCTCCTTCGTTCAAGCAACGTTTATATAGAAGTTCAATCATCTAGAATGAACAGGTTGAGAGTACATAGTGCTCTTTTCTTGATGCAATTTACTGGATCATAATTATATAAGGAGGTCAAATTTTGGCAGGACAGCCGATATACATTTTAGCAGATGGAAGTCAGGTAACAAGGGGCAGAGATGCCCAGAGCAATAACATTATGGCAGGCAAGGCAGTTGCTAACGCAGTCCGTACTACCCTTGGTCCCAAGGGCATGGACAAGATGCTTGTGGATTCAATGGGTGATGTGGTAATCACCAATGATGGCGCAACCATTCTCAAGGAAATGGACATTGAACACCCCACAGCCAAAATGATCGTTGAGGTGGCCAAGACCCAGGATGATGAAGTCGGAGACGGTACGACCACAGCAGCCGTACTGGCCGGTGAGTTCCTTTCCAAGGCAGAGGAACTTCTCAAAAAAGGTGTACACCCCACTATTATTGCATCAGGTTACAGGCAGGCATCCAAAAAGGCGATTGAAATCGTAAAAGATTCAAGTATAGATATTTCCCGTGATGATACTGAATCTCTCAAAAAAGTGGCAAATACCGCAATAACCGGCAAAGGTGCCGAATCTCACAAGGAAATGCTTTCAGAGCTTACCGTTGAAGCCGTATCTCTCATAGGAGAAGAAACGGATGATGGCTATGTTGCAGATGTAAGTGACATTAAGATAGAAAAACAGGCTGGCGAAAGTGTCGGTGAATCCAAGTTGGTAAAAGGTCTCGTCCTTGATAAATCCCGCACACATCCCAACATGCCCGAAAAGATCGAGGATGCAAAGATCCTTGTCCTCAGTATCCCGATTGAATTCAAAAAGACCGAAATGGATGCCGAGATCAAGATATCTTCCCCGGACCAGATGCAGATGTTTTTGGACCAGGAAGAAAAGATGGTCAAGCAGATGACCGACAAGATTCTGAATTCCGGTGCAAATGTTGTATTCTGCCAGAAGGGAATCGATGATCTTGCACAATACTACCTTGAAAAGGCTGGCGTCTATGCCGCCAAGAGGCTCAAAAAGAGCGATCTGGATCGTATCTGTGAAGCTACCGGTGCAACCAATATTCAGGATATCGATGAAATTGCTGCCGATGACCTGGGTTCTGCAGAACTTGTAGATGAACGTGATATAAAAGGCAACAAGATGACCTATGTCACAGGATGCAGGGAAAAGAAAGCTGTTTCAATAATCCTTCATGGTGGTACCCAGCACGTTGTAGATTCTCTCCAGCATGCAGTTGACGATGCTCTTCACGTAGTCGCTGTGGCTCTGGAAGACGGCAAGGTCGTCGTAGGTGGCGGAGCTTGTGAAGTAGAACTTTCCATGCGTCTTGGTGAATATGCATCTTCCCTCAGTGGCAGGGAACAGCTTGCAGTTGCCAAATTCGCAGAAGCATTTGAAGTAATTCCTGAGACCCTTGCTGAAAACTCTGGCTATGACCCAATAAACAAACTTGTTGAACTGCGTTCCAAGCACGAAGAAGGCAACAAGAGAATGGGGCTTAATGTATATACCGGTGAAATTGTTGACATGTGGGAAAACGATGTAATCGAACCACTCCGTGCCAAGACACAGGCAATTAACGCCGGAACAGAAGCAGCTGTCATGGTTCTTAGAATTGATGACGTTGTTGCAGCATCCCCTCACTCCAATCAGGCAGCACCTGAAATGCCTGATATGGACATGGATATGTAAGATAAGGTGGATTATACCACCTTCTATTTTTTTTAATGTGATTTATTTTCAGGGTAAAATTTAAAAACATTGTTAACCACTTATGGGATATGGTTAACAACAATCATTTATCAGATTCTCCTGTCAGGAAAATGGTCTATGCTGCCCTTTTTGCTTCCATGACTGCGGTAGGTGCTTACATCAGTATCCCGGTGGGGATGGTGCCTGTTACCCTGCAGACATTATTTGTAATTCTTGCAGGGGCGGTGTTGGGTGCTCGGTGGGGCATGCTGAGTATGTTCATCTATGTTTTGCTCGGGATTGTCGGTTTGCCTGTATTTTCAGGGGGCAGCTCCGGACTTGGTGTGCTGGCTGGTCCCACAGGGGGCTATATCATAGGGTTTATTCTGGCGGCTCTTGTAATTGGTTACCTCTTTGAGAATTTCCAGAACAGGTCCATTGCCGGTATGGTTGCCATATTCCTTGTCGGTATGATTGCTATCTACGTTCCCGGCTACTTCCAGCTGATGTATGTGGCATCCCTGGGGGTGCAGGAAACATTTGCATTAGGTGTTGCTCCCTTTATTCCGGGAGTTGCCATCAAGATTGCAGCGGCGACCATTATTTATCGCTATCTTAAGACGGAATCTTTGGTATGATAGAGATTAAGGATTTAAGTTTTGGTTTCAAGGAAAATCAACGTGCTCTTGACAGCATTAGTGTGTCGATTGACAGCGGTGAGTTCGTTGCTATAGTGGGTGGTAATGGTAGTGGTAAGTCTACCTTTGTCAGGCATATGAATGGTTTACTGCTGCCGGATGAAGGTATGGTGAAAGTGTGGAATATGGACACACGCACGATCTCCAATCTAACTGCTATACGCAGGAAAATTGGTATGGTTTTCCAGAACCCTCTCACCCAGTTCGTAGGTGCCACTGTAGAGGAAGATGTGGCGTTTGGTCTTGAAAACCTGGCCTGCCCTTCGTCATTAATCCGCAACAAAACGGATTATTCACTTGCAGAGCTGGGGATATCCCATCTGGCCGGCAAATCTCCTTTGCAACTAAGTGGAGGACAGATGCAACTTGCAGCCCTTGCAGGTGTCCTTGTCATGGAGCCTGAATGTGTGATATTTGACGAAGTAACATCCATGCTGGATCCTTTCTCAAAACAACAGGTGCTTGCAACAATTGCAAGACTTCATGAAAAGGGCAAGACGATAATAATGGTCACCCACAACCTGGAGGAAGTGCATCTGGCAGGAAGGGTTATAGCTTTTGAAAAGGGGAGAATTGTTTATGATGGCAAATCCTCTTTGTTTTTTGATTCCCCTGCTGTGTCAAACCCCGGTATTTCAATTCCTCCTCTTACTGAACTTGCCCTGTGGCTGCGGGAGAATGGTCTGAAGGAGATCGATGTTTCAAACCCTGATGTTAATACACTGGAGGAATCTATCTGGCAATTGAAGTCAAGAATTTGAATTTTTCATACGGGCAAAATATAGTCTTACAAAATGTATCCATGTGCATAAAACCCGGTGAAATCGTGGGCATGACGGGGCCTGTAGGTGCGGGTAAATCAACCTTGTTGCGTCTGCTTGTTGGTCTGCTAGAACCGGACAGTGGTATTGTGCAAATTGATGGTTATCCATCTCGTGCTAAAAAAGTAAAGGAAATGGTAGGTGTCCTGTTTCAGCATTCTTCCAGGCAACTCTTTGAAAAAACGGTTTATGATGATATTGCTTTTGGTCCTTCAAATTTTGGTTTTGATAGAAGGGATATTGAAAGACAGGTGAACAAGGCAGTAAATATAGTGGGTTTGGATAAATCCCTCCTTGAAGTATCTCCCTTCGGGATTAGTGGAGGGGAACAGAAACTGGTGTCTTTGGCAGGAATAATTGCCCAGTCTCCCAGATATATGGTGCTCGATGAACCTCTTGCAGGGCTTGATACAAAAGGAAAAACGCGCCTCCCTCATATTATACAGACCTTGCAGAATATGGGAGTAGGAATCATCGTTATTTCTCATCATCTTGATAAACTGCTTGAAGTAGCTCCGCGAATTATCTACCTGCGGGATGGAATAATTTGTTTTGATGGCCAAAGACAGCAGTACCTTTTGGATGATAGTCTTCCTCTACCGCCTATAACCGCTTTGATGAAGAGGCTGCATGCAAGAGGTTTACCAGTGAACCCGGCTACGTTTACAGTGGAAAGTGCAATCAAGCAATTGGAAAAATTAGAAATCGGAGATGTGGATGACGCCTGATTATTTTTTGAGTTTTGTTCCCGGAGATTCCTTCTTGCACAAGCTTGACCCCCGCACAAAACTAATAGCTACGATGCTGATCAGCATTTTGATCTTCAGGTTGCATCTTACAGGTCTGGTCCTGCTATTTGCATTATTCATGGTTTTGTACTATCTTTCGTCTGTGCGGATTGCACTGCTGCGAAACCTTCGTCCAATTGCCCCCTTCTTAATATTAATTTTTATATTCCAGCTATTTCTGATACCCGGGAATAGTTTCATGGATATGTATGGTTTTTCTGCTACATCAGCAGGCCTTTTTGAGGGCCTGAGGATTGTAGGGCGTTTTGTTCTTTTAATACAATTTGCCTCCCTGTTGACAGCTACGACTTCTCCTGCTCACATGACGGCGGGAATTGAAAGGCTACTTCGTCCTCTGCCGGGTAAGATCTTAGGAGTGACTTCGTTTGAAATTGCCACCATGATGTCCCTATCCATCCATTTGGTTCCTGTTTTGAACAGGTTTCTGAGAGAAGTGTATCAGGCACAGCTGTGCAGGGGTCTGGGAAGGCAAAAAAGGATTTCAGGATTGGTCTCACTGGCGATACCTTTGCTCAGGGGGGCCTTCAGGATGATGGATGATATAGCTATGGGAATGGAAAGCAGATGTTATCAGGGCAACTACAGGACATCCCTTTTTGAGTTAAAAATGGTAAAATATGACTGGATGGCCCTTATGTTGGTTTTTGTATTGTTGCTTGGCTTCTGGAATTTGAATATCACTCTTTTGCCCTCTTATCAGATATAATGCGGGCAATTCTTTCCTTAAATTCATCTACAACAATATCTGCATCATCCATATCTGGTTTATCTTCTGTCCAGTGATTGGATTTAAGGGGGATCGGTATGATTTTTTCCTTTTCTTTTTCGGAAACAGGTGATTTTTCCCACTAAAAATCCTCTTTTTTATTCATGCCCCGTCCCTCACTTTGTTAAATGGTTTGCAGCTTTATCTATATATAGACAAAGATTTATACATTTTGGCAGGTTATTTCTTCTTTTAAATATTTGGCTGCTTTTCTATACCTCTTATCTCTATTTTCGTTATCATGAGCCATTATTTAGAATGTTCACACCGATAGGATAATGCGGTATCTTTATGTAGCCGTGAATTTATGGAACCTTTTATAACTCAATTTAGCCGATTTGTACATATAAATTGCTAATATATTGGAGGTGTTCCGGCATGGTATACAGTTTGGGAATAGATGCTGGAGGAACTTATACTGATTCTGTTCTTCTGGATGATGACACTGATAGTATTCTTGATTCAAATAAAGCACTTACAACATATCCCGATCCTCTGGATGGGATAAAAAACTCAATTGATGGTCTCGACCAGGAAAAACTCAAGAAAGTAAAGATAGTTTCCGTATCAACAACCCTTTCTACAAACACGATCCTTGAAGGAACGGGTTTCCCCGTTGGTTTGTTTTTGATCGGAAATTATGATCTCAAGGAAAAACTTCCGACTCCTCATTATGTAAAAGTTGCCGGTGGTCATACCTATAATGGCGGAGAGAAAGAACCCCTGGATGAGGAAGCAGTCAGGGAATTTGCGGTGAAAATAAAGGACAAGGTTGCAGCTTTTGCAATCTCTTCCTTTTTCAGTATTCGTAACCCTGATCATGAAATCCGGGCCAAGCAGATAATCCGCGAGGCTACAGGTCTTCCAGTGGTATGCGCACACGAGCTTTCTCAGGATCTTGGTGCCTTTGAAAGAGCAACAACTGCCTTTTTCAATGCTCAGCTATTGCCCATCACAGAAAGATTCATGTCCACTGTGGAAAAGGATGTAACTTCCAGAGGAATCAGTCCGAAGATATTCATGCTCAAATGCGATGGCTCTGTTATAGGTATCAAAAGTGCACTGGAAAAGCCTATTGAATCTATTTTCTCGGGACCTGCGGGAAGTCTTGTAGGAGCTTCCTTTTTGACAGGAAACGATTCATGCGCAGTTATTGATGTGGGAGGTACAAGTACCGATATATCCGTTATAAAGGATGGCGTTCCTGAAATGAGTGAGATGGGAGCGGTTGTCGGTGGATGGAAGACCCGTGTCAAGGCTATTAAGATGGAAACCTCAGCAATGGGTGGTGACAGTCACATATGGGTAAAGGACGGTAAATTGAATATTGGACCGCGACGTGTAATTCCCCTTTGCAGGGCAGCGGATCTCTATCCTGATTTCCTGGAACTTCTCAAGATCAATCCCATGCCAACCAAAACTTTGATCGGCATGAATTTCCAGCCCACGACCTTTTTTACACGTACTGAATATGAAGCAATGGGCCTTAATGACCTGGAGCAGGAATTGCTTGATTCCGTCTCTAGTAGTCCTACTTCTCTGCGGGAGTTACGCAGTCGTATGGGCCGGTATCCCTCAACCCGGATTCTGGATAGTCTTATTCAGAAAAGGCTTGTGCAGTGTATTGGTTTTACTTCCACGGATGCTCTGCATGTACTTGGCGATTATACCGCCCGCAATGTGGAGGCAGCTGAGGTAGGTGCTGAATATCTGGGTTCCCTGTGTAAGAGAACCGGGGAGGAATTTGCCAGATATGTCAAGGAAACCTTTGCCAAGAATATGGCCTCAGACCTGATTTCCTTTTTCCTGGAAGGTATTCCAAGGGAGGAGATTCGTAAAATATTCGATATCGATTGTCCTACAAAGTTTAAGGTTGATATCCCGGTTGTTCTTATCGGTGGGCCCGTGGTTGCTTATAAGGATATACTTGGAAGTATTCTGGATGCCGAGATTATTGTTCCAAAATATTCAGATGTCGGTAATGCCACAGGTGCCCTAGCAGCCAAAGGTGTAAGGAGGGTTGATTTCCTTATAAGACCTGCTTCCATGGCAGCTCCTGATTGGGAATACTATGTATTTTCTGAAAAAGGGCGACAGAGTTTCTATGAATATAAAGATGCTATAAAATACGCCAGGGAAACAGGACAATCCATGGTCATGCAATACATGGAAGACGCCGGCTTGGACCCGGATCATGTGGAAATTGACGTCAAGAAGGATGAGATTGTGCCGGAAGGTTGGGATTTCCCAATGGAAACCAAAATCAGGATTATGGGAGTTGGTACCCGCCTGATAGACGAAGAGGCCTGAAAAGGTCTCTCTTTTTCTTCTTCAGAAGGTTGATATATTATTGGATACTACCCTTTTGTCGGGGGTATATCTATGCATTTTTGCAAAGATAAAAATGAGAAATTGAACAGGGAATGCTTTTTGGTCGCAATTCTTGTTTTGATCGTTATCTTCCTTTTGGGATTTGTAATATTTAAACTGGTGATCAAGCCTATGCTCGGTGGTTTCTGAGAGGTACACTCTCACTTGTTCATTTTTTCCCTTTCCAGGTTCAATACCCTGCGGATTACCAGTTTTTCTTTCCCAGGCCCGCATCGGGGTTTTCAGGATAGTTCTCCTTTACATATTCATAGAGTTCGGCAGACGTCATTTTTTCAAGTTTGTCCTTGAGTTTAAGCAATTCTTCCATCTTTCTCCTCCTGTCGTTTTTTTGTGAGAAATTCTAGTTTTTATATTTATTCCTTATGGTGTTTGCATTCCGGACAGAAATCATTATGAATTGCAAGTTACATGTAGGTATCATATAAACAGTATGAGGTTTAAAATCTATGAGTGAATCCAAATTCGAACCGTTGCCAAGTTCCTATTTATTTAACAGTTTGCTGGATAAAGATACTATAATCCTCGCTGCAAATCCGCGTATCTCTCTTGTTATGCGTGGGATTATGAAAGCAGCCAAAGATGCAGATGCTCCCCTGATGGTAGAACTCGCCCGTTCTGAATCCGATCTGGACGGTGGTTATTCAGGTATGACCCCTGCTGAATTTTCAAAACGGTGCAAAAAAACCGCCAATGAAGTTGGTCTGGATGTATGGTCTCTGCATGCCGATCATATTGGAATCAAGAAAGGCACTCCTGAGGATATTGAATCCACAAAGGAACTTGTAAGTGGGCAGATTGATGCGGGATATACCTCTTTTGCAATCGATGCATCCCATCTTTTCAATTTCCAGGGTGGCAATCTCCGGGAAGAACTCTCCCAGAACATTGATGCAACTACAGAGATCGCCCATCATATCCAGGATAAAATGGGTGGTCGTAAGTATGGGCTTGAAGTTGAGGTTGGTGAAATAGGCCGAGAGGATGAAAACGGCAGGGTACTTACCAAACCTGAAGAAGCAGTAACCTTCATCAAAGCGCTTAATGAAAACGGTGTATATCCACATGTGATCGCAATTGCAAACGGTAGTGCCCATGGGAACACCTATGATACAAATGGAAATCTCATCCAGCAGGTTTCAGTTGATATAGAACAGACTATTGCGGTTGCTGACGCCCTGAAAGAGAATGGCTTTAGTGTCAGGATCGCCCAGCACGGGATTACCGGTACTCCCAGGGAACTCATTTACGAGCATTTCCCACACGGGGATATACTGAAGGGCAATGTTGCCACATTTTTCCAGAATATTGTATGGGAAGTGTTCAGGATATATGAACCTGAGCTTTTCAGTGACATCCGGAAATGGACCATTGAGAATTTCCGCAGCAAAGCTGCTGAAAAGAGTGATAATGAGATATTCGGCAAATTCAGCAAGTATGCAGTAAGGCAGTTCTTTGACCGCATAGATGCTGTTGATGAGAACACAAGGCGTGCCATTGATGCAAAGGTCTATGCTGAAACCCTCATGTTCCTTGGGGCTTTCAAGGCTGAAGGTACTGCCCAGCAGGTCAGGGATTATATCAAATCCCTGTAATCTTTTTTAAAGCGTAATAATAAGTTGTTGTTTCTGGCTAAATTCCAGAATGGTATCAGCAATAGCTTCAGGTTCGACCATTTCGATGCCCGGTATCATTTCTTCATATTTGAGCCCTACAAGTGAAGAACCCAGTTTGCAACACATAAAGTTCACTCCCAGATTCATACATTCATCGATTTTCTGGTCGTATTCCAACGCTCCTGCTTTATCCTTCTTGGCAAGCATTACTCCCATTGGGCCAAAAAGGACTATATTTACATTCAGGCCCTGTTCACTGTAGTGCTTTGCAAACCTAAGGGTCTCCAGTGGACCGGTACTTTCGTAAATCATGCTTTTGAGCAGGATCAGGACATTTGTAACTTTGTGCATATTATCTCTCACAGGTATTGCTCCAGAACATCTTCTGCTGCTTTTGGGCCCACATTCTCAAGATGTACCGATTTCTTGGTAGTTTTTGCACCGGATACAATGGTTATTGAGGAGATGTTTATCTGGAATATATGACTGAGCTCTTGTATAAGCTGGTCGTTGGCTTTTCCTTTTTGTGCGGGTTCAGTTAATTTACCCTCAACCCTTTTGCGCCAGGTATTGTAACCTGAAGGAACTACCAGTTTGCTGGAGCCGGGATTAATTTCAAAATCAATTATACAACCATTCCCCTTTGTGTGTATGGCATCCCGGATTGGCATATTATTCCATCAATTATATTTTGTGGAGAACGATGCTGTATCCCGACGCACTAACTCCAGGATATCATCCTATGGAATATCCGCTGTCCATCCCGGTTACCCTCGTGACAGGCGTAATGTCACACCGTCTCCTTTTTGTAGCGTACTGAGGTTGTCTGTACACTCATCGAATGGCTTGTGCCATATTCTTGTGCAAGGACCTTACAATACGCAAATAGGAGTACCAGCATTCTCCGTTATATATCTGACGTCTGACAACCAATAGTTATAAACGTTATTATGAGAGATGAAATGTTCATGAAAATAGCGATACTGGGCGGCACGGGACATATTGGTAAAGGCTTTGCTCTGCGGTGGGGCAGTCTTCACGATATCATCATTGGCTCAAGAAATGCAGAAAGGGCGGCTTCAGCGGCAAATGAGTACAGGTGTAGGCTGGAAGATCTTGGAAAGAAAGCTTCCTTTGAAGGTGTAGATAATAAAACAGCTGCGCAAATGGCCGATGTCGTATTGCTTGCAATAAAGTATCGTCATGTTTCATCTGTTATTGAAACCATTACTCCCGTGCTTCATGACCAGATTGTGGTTTCTGTGGTTGTTCCTATGGAAAAGGACAGCTGTTACATCATTCCAGATGCAAAACATATGGAAGTTGATGTACGGGATTCTGCATACAATGCGGAATATTTCTGTTATACACAACCTGCTGGTGGGAGTGCCGCCGAGGAAATTGCACAACTTCTTCCCCAAAACATTCGACTGGTATCGGGTTTTCACAATGTTCCTGCCAAACATCTTGAAGATCTCTCTCTTGCACTGGATTATGATATTGCTGTTTGTGGGAATGATATGGCTTCAAAAGAAGTTGTCTGCAAACTCACAGATGATATACCAAATTTGCGACCATTGGATGCAGGTCCCTTACAGGCCTCTTCCATGATCGAATCCCTCACTCCCCTGCTGATAAACATAGCAGCCAGGAACAAAATGGATAGCCTGGGAGTGAAATTTGTATAAAGACTCCAGTAAGGGGAAGGTTCGGTTATTTTCAATTCCTTACAATTCCTTTTTCAGCCACCGTTGGTACAGTTTTGGTGTTAATTCTCAGTCTACGAACTTAATTCCGATGTCTCTTCTCTGATTTCTGACAGCTATATTTATGAGCAAAGGGGTGAGGGATTCCACCATTAAGGAGGTCTCACACGGACCTACATCTACCGGGTTCATATTCGGTATGGCTCTTACAAGATCGAAGACCACCTTCTTTGTATTCATATCGTTTCCGCAAACTCCTATATCATAATCAAGCCTGAGGTCCAGGTCTGCAAGTTTGGCGGCTGGTACATTGTGAAAGGCAGAGACAAGACTTACCCCCGGAGGTAACATTGCGGCAATTTCTTCTGCAGCACTGCCGGATGGTGGTTTGTTGTAACAGAAATAGTTTGTTTTATAATCTTCCCGCGCTTGGGTCTCTATTTCAATGGTCTCTCTGTCCGGAATCATATAACAGCTGTCTTTTTCCATGGGTACGACCACTGAAACCACAATCTGGTTTTTCAGCACAGGTTTGATCTGTTCAATTATTGATTCTACGTTGCTGTATCTGATTGCAAGAACCACAATCTCTGATTCAGCAGCAGCATTTTTATTGTCTGTTCCTTTTATGGATGATGCATCAAAACCATGCTTTTCCATTATTTCATTATATTCAGAAGCTTTTGTTTTTGCTCTTTCTTCATCTCTTGAACCTATAATGATATCGTGTATCTGGCCCCATCGCAGAGCAAATCCTTTTCCAATATTACCTGTGCCACCAAGAATTGCAATTCTCATAGACATTCTCCAGTTATGTAAAAACAGAATATGTAATAATCACTAAAAAATTGAAAAGACCCTGTAAAACGGGTCATTTCATTTAGGTATATCCAATCAGTGTGGTTAAATCCAGCCACGGTCTTTCATCGATGTAACCACGCGTTCGATGGCCACGACATATGCGGCTGTTCTCATATCTATTTCGTATCTCCGGGATGCCTCATAAACGGCATCGTATGCATCTGTCATCTTCTTGTCCAGACGTGTGTGTACCCTTTTTTCACTCCACTGGTACATATAGAAATTCTGCACCATTTCGAAATAGGAGACTGTTACTCCTCCTGCATTACACAGGAAGTCAGGGATCATGTGAACTCCCCTTTCATACAGGATTTCGTCAGCTGCAGGTGTTGTCGGACCATTGGCAAGTTCCGCGATAATTTTTGCCTGGATTTTGTCTGCATTCTTTTCCGTGATGACATGCTCCAGCGCTGCAGGTATCAGAATGTCCACGTCAAGTTCCAGCAGCTCTTCGTTTGAAACAGACATTGTGTCGGGCAGGTCCACTACAGAGCCCGTCTTAGTCTTGTGTTCAAACGCAGTGGTTGGATCGATACCGTTTTTATTCATGACACCGCCTTTACTGTCACTGATAGCTATGATTTTTGATCCGAACAACTCCTTTGCCAGATTTGCTGCATGGTATCCGGCATTTCCATATCCCTGGATTGCGACGGTTGCTTCTTCAAGGTTCATTCCCAGTTTCTCTGCAGCTTCTCGTATGGTGTAGATTCCACCTCTTGCAGTTGCATCTCCTCTGCCGAGTGAGCCTCCGATTGTCAATGGTTTGCCAGTGACAATTCCGGGTTGGTTTATTCCGCAGATCTTGGAGTATTCATCCATCATCCATGACATGATCTGGGGGTTGGTGTAGACATCAGGAGCAGGGATGTCCTTGCGGGGGCCAATTATGGGGGTAATACCTGCAATATATTGACGGCTGAGTCTTTCAAGTTCTGCATCTGACATATCTTTTGGATTACAGACAACTCCACCTTTTCCTCCTCCCAGGGGGATGTCCACAACAGCGCATTTCCAGGTCATCCATGCGGAAAGAGCCCTGACTGTGTCGATATCCTCTTCCGGATGGAAACGTATTCCTCCTTTTGTGGGACCTCTTGCATCATTATACTGTATCCTGAAGCCCTCAAACACTTTTGTAGAGCCATCATCCATGTGTACCGGAATTGAGATACGCATTTCTCTCATTGGATGTCTGAGCATTTCGTGTACATTCTCATCCAGTTTTAGGATTGATGCACATTTTGCTAACTGCTTGCGGGAATTTTCAAAGGGATTTTCAGTTGACATTTCCTGACCTCCTATATATTTCAAATTTTTATGTGGTTGTATACATTCATTATATAATAACTAATTACATACCAGTATCCGATATAAGTCGAAGTTTCTCACTTTCCCTTAATATCTTCTGTTTTGTCATTAGTTACTTCTATTGAGGTGATGAATGTGGATTTCTCATATTGGCAAAATTTTCCTATTTTATTCACTAGGTGATTGTCATCAGTAGCCAATTGCTTACCTACTTTATAATATTTAAAGTTTGCTCATATGCTGGGTTTGCCTCCAAAGTTTTCAACTTTTCGAGCAGTAGTCTCCTTCCGTAAGGTAGGGGTAGTTGACTTTGACCATAAAGTACACCCTCTGACTATAAAGGTGCATTTCGACTCTAAATTAAGGATATTTATAATCAAGCATAATCTTGATATCGGTATCTGTTTTTTTTTGTTTAGATGCGGGTGTATGGCAAAAGTAGGCGTGATGTTAACATATGCGTTAACATCATTCTTCGTAAAGAAAAATATCTTCAATTGAGCATTCGAAGAATCGTGCCATCTTGAACGCCAATTTTATACTTGGATCATATTTGCCACGTTCTATAGCATTGATGGTTTGCCTAGTCACCTCCATCTTATTGGCCAGATCTTCCTGAGTAATATCTTTCTTTGCTCTCCAGACTTTTAGTGTGTTCTTCATTCAATATCCATCCTGGAATTACATTTGTCTTTTGTAGCAGTAGTAAAATCCAGCATAGGACAACATCGTTATAGCAAACAATAGAGACACAATGGGGTATGCCTGGATATCGAATGCTGTAACTCCAAAAAATGCCATCAATACACCTTCGAGGATTATGAGTATCGTCAATGTTTTGTGACTGGCTTTCTCAGCAATATGAAATATCCTTTCATCTTCAACTACGGTTCCTTTTTTCTGGAGTCTGATGCTACGGATACTGATTACAATAAGTGCAACACCTGCACCTACGAATGCGCCACCAGTTCCACTTGGATTTATGATCCATCCTGGTTCAAGGATGTGAATTGCTACTCCGATCAAGGCTATTATGGCCCCTATAACTAACATGCCTATATCTTTGGTCTGCACGTAAATCACTATGTAAATAATACTTTACTTATTGTATATATAACCTTTCATTAAGGCATGTTTTTGCTACATAATGTATTGTATATTGTTCAAGCAGTTCAACATTGAAATTATTTTTATCCTTCAAAAAAGTTGCATACTTTATTTTCAGATGTAAACTTTTGATAGAAATGGGATTCTTTATTTTTGAGGATAAAGAAGAGTAAAACCGGCTATATTAGTACTATATCTTTTCCTACCAAAAACATGATATACAATATTAATCCTAAAAAACACATTCATATAGTTCGTACAAAGCTATTAAGGCGATTTAATGAACATTAAGAGCAAGGAAGACGTATACAACGCGATAGAGAACAATAATATCAAATTCATCAGACTACAATTCACCGATATACAGGGTGTGGTCAAAGATGTGGAAATTCCTGTGAGCCAGGTTAAAAAGCCCTCGAAACAGGCATTTCCTTTGACGGTTCGTCAATTGAAGGATTTGTGAGAATAGACGAATCCGATATGGTGCTTAGGCCCGATGTGAGGTCTTTTGCCCTGCTCCCCTGGGATCAGGGGAAGGGAGTGGTGGCCCGTATGGTTTGTGATATCTGCAAGCCTGATGGCTCTCCCTTTGAAGGGGATCCCAGGTATGTCCTGCGCAGGGTCCTGAAGGAGGCCCATGAAATGGGATTTTCTTTCAATGTGGGTCCTGAACTGGAATTTTTCCTCTTCCAGGTCGAAAACGGCAAGGCAACCACCAAGCCCCATGATTTCGGACGCTACTTTGAATTTGCACCTGCAGACCTTGCAGAGGATATACGCAGGGAGATTGTTCTCGGTTTGATCGATCTGGGCTTCAATATCGAGGCCGCCCATCACGAAGTTGCTTTCGGCCAGCATGAGATCGATTTCAAGTATGACGACGCTCTCTCTACTGCTGACAATGTGGTTACCTTCAGGTACGTAACCCGTACGATAGCAAAACTCAATGGCCTGCATGCCACTTTCATGCCCAAACCCCTTACTTCGGAAAACGGTTCAGGAATGCATGTCAACCTTTCTCTTTCCAAGGATGGCAAGAATGCTTTCTATGATCCACAGGATGAGGAAGAAGTGGACCAAATGGCCTATCATTTCATCGGCGGGGTCCTGGAACACATCAAAGGTATCACTGCAATTTCCAATCCATTGATCAATTCATATAAACGTCTGGTGCCGGGTTATGAAGCACCGGTGTACATTACCTGGTCCGGCCCGAACCGCAGTTCCCTTGTCAGGATTCCTGCCGCCAGAGGCCAGAGTACCCGTGTGGAACTGAGAAGTCCCGATCCCTCCTGTAATCCCTATCTGACCTTTGCAGCAATCCTGGCTGCAGGTTTGAAAGGTATCAAAGAGGAGATCGATCCAGGTGAAGGCACCGATGTGAATATTTATGATCTCACTCCCAAGGGTCTTGCAGACAGGAATATCGAAACCCTGCCCCCGACCCTGCTGGATGCAGCCAATCATCTGGCAAAGGACGAGTTCCTCAGGGATGCATTGGGTGCGCATGTGCATGAGAACCTGCTGCGGATTGCCTATGCCGAGTGGGATGCCTACAAATTACAGGTGCATGACTGGGAAACCAAACGCTATCTCAATGCAGTATAATATATAAGATAAATTAATATATTCATGATATCATAAAGCATATCATGATCAAAAAGCTGCAGGATTTTGCCAGAAAAGATGATGCGGTCATAGAGGTTTTCAGTGAGATACTGCTGACCGGCATCATTGTAATTGCAATCGCTGCAGCCGCTGCTTTTGTTTTATCTTCTCTTGACGGGCCCGATAATGTCAGGGTGGACATCGACCACTGGGCCGATGAGGATACCAATACCCTCTATTTCCGCCACAGCGGAGGGGAAACTGTTAATGTGGATGACCTTGAACTTGTGGTCTATGTGAATGGTTCCTATGAGACCCTGAACTCTTCGCAGTTCAATTACTCTTCAAATGAATGGGCTCTGGGGGATGTAATAGAGGTCAATACTTCTTCACAGTTAAATTACGATATCGACGAAGATAATGTTCCTTCCAAACTGGTACATACCGCTTCCAGTCTGGTAATCTATGATGCCTATGGGTCCATAGGGGATAGTGGAGCTGATGATGGTGGTAACGGTGGAGATGATGGTGGAGGCGATCCTCTTCCTGACGGTGACGTGGCTTATGATGATGCCAATGGAAATGGACAATATGACAACGGGGAAACTACATACGAAGAAGATGATTTAATATCTTTTAGTAACACGAGTGTTGATCTTGTAATAGAAACTGAATATATTAATCAAGAAGGTACAGATATAAATATAGAAGCTAACAGTATTAAGCTGGGTGCCAATATAACCACTGATAAAAAGATTGATCTTAAATCTGAAGAAGATTTGTATATTGTTGGTGCAACAATTGATGCTAAGGAAGATATTAAAATAGATGCAAAACAGGTCTACTTAACGCTACGAATGCCAATATAACCAGCACTGATAAAAAGATTGAACTTAAATCTAATGGAGATATGTATATTAATGGGGCAACAATTGATGCTGGTACAGAGATTACTGCAAATTTAAATCAGGAAAATTATACCTTATTCGTTGATGGGGTGGAAATTATTGATGAAGATGATACTTTGATATATGAACCGATTGGTGAAGAAAATGTAGATGGCGATCCTTCATATGGAGAAGTTGAGGCCAAATAACAATAAATTCATTCATTATCTCCATCCCCCGTCACAATTATAATCTCTGATTAAGAATTCCCAGTCATGACCGACGTAATGCTGCTCTGGGATACTCCCATTCTTTTTGAAAAGCTGTTCAAGGAACACGGCTACGAATGCCTGCGGGTGGACGGCAACTCACTGGGCACTCCGTTTTTACCTGCGTCAAAATGTCTGATGGTGCCCACCGGTTTTGCCAATCCGGCCTATACGAAGGTGGCGAAAGGTATTGAGAATAAGGGACGCAAGATAGCCGATTTTGTGAAAAAAGGCGGTGTGCTTGTGGTATTCGGGGCCTGTATGCCGGAATATGAATATGACTGGTTGCCCTTTGAACTGTCCTATGTGGAAGAGCATATGCAATCCTCGCTGGAGGTTGTGGATGATTCTATGCCCTGTATTATTGCAGAGCCGCAGGAGCCTGTGGAATGCGATGGTTACTTTTCACGGGCCGATGGGGAAGTAATTCTAAAAGATGAGCAGGGCCGGGCTGTGATGGTGAAAAAAGAGTTCGGCGAGGGCCTGATCATTGCCACAACTGTCCATGAATTCCCGTCTGCGGATTTTCTGGGATGTGCTGTGGATCAGGGAAAGAGTACCAGATTGTAATTACTGGTAGTTTCCCTGCCTCAATTTTTCAATTTCTTCCTGTGCATCATCCAGTTTGAGGACGAACAATCCCTTGCAGGGTTTGACGTACTGGAAATAAATGGAACTGCCCTTGACGCCTATGGGTATGGTCTTGCCGCCTTTGAGCATCACTCCTGCCAGACTGTAGCCACCCGGGACGTGGTAAACCTCGTCACAGTTTTCGCGAATAAATTCCTCACTTTTCTTGACGGATGCGCCCTTTAGCAAGATCTCATAGGGAAGGTCACTGATACATGCCATGTTGATCATTCAATAATTAGGTCTTTTACACGGATACCTTTTTCCGTAATCCTGCCCACAATTTTCCCGTCGACTATTTCTGCAACTTTTGTAGCCTCATGTGGCGGGACAATAAGCAAAAAGCCCATGCCCATATTGAAAGTGCGATACATCTCCAGTTCCTCGACATTGCCTTGCTTCTGGAGGAAACGGAAAATCTGTGGTGGCTCGATGGGGTCTGTCAAATCAAATCCCAGTTCGCTTACCCTGCGCAACTTCAGCAGTCCGCTGCCGGTGATGTGTGCCAGGCCGTGTACCTCGCACTTACGGATTGCATCGAGCACTTCCATGTAAATCCGTGTGGGGGTGAGCAGTTCCTCGCCGATGGTGCGGGAGCTGTCATAGGGCAGAGGATCATGATAGGAATATTCAGAATTCTCAATGATCTTTCTCACAAGGGTATAGCCGTTGCTGTGGACTCCGCTGCTGGGTACGCCCACAAGCACGTCGCCTTCTGCGACCTTCTCTCCTGTAATAATGGCATCCTTGTCCACCTTTCCCAGGCATGTGCCTGCAAGGTCAAACCCCTTCACGATCTCGGGGAGGGTTGCGGTCTCTCCGCCCAAAATGGACATCCGGGAGATCTCGGCTCCCTTTGCAAGCCCTAAGCCTATCTGCCGTGCGAATTCATCAGAATGTTTCTCGATTGCCAGGTAATCCACAAAACTGACCGGTTCGGCACCAATGGCGATCAGGTCATTGACATTCATGGCAATACAGTCAATTCCAACGGTGTCCCATTTTTTCATCTCATTGGCAATCAGTACCTTGGACCCCACGCCATCAGTAGCCATTGCAAGGGCAAAATCGCCAAAATCCATCAGGCCGGCGTAATGCCCGATGCTTGTCATCGGGGCTCCCAGGCCTTCCCTGGCGTATGTCATGCCGCCGGTAAGGTTGCCTATGGTGGATTCTTCCTGGTAGATATCAACTCCTGAATCGGCGTAGGTAAGTTTTTTGTCCATTGTATCCCTCTGTCTTTATGCTCCGAGTTCAAACTCATGATTTAACAGGCGTACTGCTTCTTCGGCTTCACCGGAGCTGACCACGAATGAAATATTGTGCTGGGAAGATCCCTGGCTTATCATTATCACATTTATCTTCTCTGTACCCAGTGTATTAAAAACCCTGCCTGCCACACCGGGGATACCATCCATTCCGGCGCCGACAACAGCCACCACACAGATGTCCCGATCACAAGCCACGTCCCCTATTACATCCTGGTTCATTTCTGATTTCAGGGCAGCTACCGCATCTTCCAGATGCCCCTCATCCACAACGAATGACATGTTTGCTTCCGAGGAACTCTGGCTGATCATTCGAATATTTACTCCCGCATTGGCGAGTATGGAAAATACCCTGGCAGCTGTACCGATTGCACCCACCATCCCGGCCCCTGAGATGTTTATTGTGGCTACTGACTGTATCAGGGTCACGGCTTTTACTACATCCTTGCGCAGTCGCTGGTCTGAAACAATTAATGTTCCTTCAAAATCAGGATCAAATGTATTTTTCACCCGCACGGGTATTCCATGCTTGATCGCAGGTTCAATTGTACGGGGATGGAGTACCTTAGCACCGAAATAGGACAGTTCCATTGCTTCAATATAGGATATCTGGGGTATAGGACGTGCATCGGGCACAATTCGGGGGTCACTGGTCATTATGCCGTGAACCTCTTTCCATAACCAGATCTCGTCTGCTTCGATAGCAGCTCCTATAATCGAAGCAGTGAAATCAGAGCCACTGCGTCCCAGGGTTGTAATGATTCCCTCTTCATTCTCTGCGATAAAACCGGTAACTATAGGAACACATGTTGCAACGACCCTTTTTAGGATGTTGCCAACATTTTCATAGGTTTTTTCGAAAGGTCTGGCACAACCATATTTACTATTGGTTACAATTCCTGCCTCTCCACCGGTAAATGAACTGGAATTAATTCCCTGGCTTTGCACAGCTCCGCTAACAACAGGAGCTGCAAGTCTTTCCCCATAGGAGGATATGTAATCTGTGGAACGCGGGGAGAGTTCTCCCAGATAGCAGATGCCAATGAGTGCCTTTTCGAGTTCATCGATAAGAGCATCGATCGTGCGGATTGTTTCATCGGCAATCCTGGCATCATCGATGCAATCTCAATTGCATCGTAGTGTTTTTTTGCAAGGTCTGCCATAAATTCCTTTACCCGGGAAACCTTGCCTTTATGGGACGCATCAATACCTATTTCCATCAGCCCATCGGTGACTCCACCAAGAGCCGAGGTCACTGCCACGATTTCGTGGCCCTGTTCCCTGTAGTCTTTCAGTAATTCTGCGACATGGCCAATCTTATCCCCATTTTCAATGGATGTCCCGCCGAATTTCATTACATATCTCATATTAGTATCACGTTATTGGATGATTTGTGAATTCTGGCTGTTATAGGGAAGAAGCGCATATAAATATTGTCACCTCTTCCTGCACCACATCCATGCTCCCAGAAGTATGAATATAGCAAAAAATGTGCCCGGTGCGGGAACCTTTTCCAAAGCAGTGGCAGTTTCATTGATTTTATCGGCAGCATTTTCAGCAGCAGAGGTTATATTCTGTGCTTTATCAATAATATCTTGTCCCTGTTCTCCATTCTCTCTTTCTCCCTGCGTTTGCCCCACTTTTAATATAGCAGATTCAGTGACTACTGCCCCGTCGGAAGTAACTGCCTTTACTTCTATATTGTATTCACCGTTGGATAATTCTTCTATGGCTGCAGGATAGGTACCTTCACCCAGGTTCTCTCTTGTGTCAGTGAGATCTCCTTCCAGATACACTTCCACAGTGTCTGCATCGCCATTTAAAGTGTAGTGTATGATGATTTGTTCATTTTCTGGATTCTTTGCTGGAACATCGATCTCGATTTGTGCTCCTGGTCCTATGTCTACATCGGTCCTCTGGGCTACATTTTCCAGAAATACAACGTCACGATCTTCACCTTCAAATATGCTTCCGACTTTTCCCATAAAAATTGTCATTACCCGGTCGCCGTTTGTACGGGTATAAGCAAAAACATCTCCATCCTCCATATTTTCTTCTGCTTTTACTACATTGCCGTTTTTCCTGAGTGCAATAGTAACAGTATTTTCGTCAAGATTGGAGGCTTCAATGGTGTAATCTTCTTTGAGGTCCACTTCCGACCCGATATCCAAAGAGGTGGTTTGATCCAATACCAAATATTTATCGAGGTCAATCTCCGGGTCACGATATTGTTTAATCAGGATTTCAGAGGATGTTTCTCCATTTTCTTTTTCGGTACCCTGCAGGCTGAAATTGAATAACAGGTAATCAGTTTCTTCATCGTCTTCTTCCTCTATTGTCCTCAGGTATCTGAAAGGATTATTCTCTTTGACAAAACCCCCCTCAACCTTTTTTCCATTCAGGTAGAGCTTGAGCCAGAGTTCCCCATTGTCACTGTTCACATCGACAATGTCCGCTGTGTATCCCTGTTCCAATTCGATTTCATCTCCGATTGAAACTATGGTTTCAGCATGTTGGATTTGTTCCTCCATTTCTTCTGCAGCACTGGCAAAACCACAGAAGATTGTGAATACACAAATGACGCCAATTGCAAAACGTATATATTTCATTAGTCCTCACCCTCGTATGCTTATATTTTTAATTTTCTTATGAATAATTGGCAGTTTTGTATTTAAAAAGATGGCAGGTGTTTGTATGAAACATATTGTATTAATCGGTGACGGAATGGCAGATTATCCTATTAAAGAACTTGGAGCCAAAACTGTATTAGAAGCTGCGGATACTCCTAACATGGACCGTATGGCGCTGGAGGGAATAAATGGTCTGGCTACCAATGTTCCGGATGGGATGCCCGCAGGCAGCGATGTGGCGAATATGTCCGTTCTGGGTTATGATCCTGCCAAATATTATTCGGGACGCGCTCCCTTAGAAGCAGCAAGTATGGGAATTGAGCTGGATAAAAATGATGTTGCTTTTCGTTGTAACCTGATAACAATTGAAAATGGCAATATACTGGATCACAGTGCCGGTCATATTTCCACCGAAGAAGCAAGTCAACTCATGCAGGCAATTGAGGATGAACTAGGTGGCGACATCCATTTTTATCCGGGGATCAGCTATCGCCATCTTATGGTTGCACAATTTGGTGCGGATGCTATCTGTACTCCTCCTCATGATGTGGTTGAGAACCCTGCTTCAGATCACATGCCAAGGGGAGATTCAGCAGAAAAACTGGAAGAATTGATCAGGGCATCCTGGGATATTCTTTCCGAGCATCCTGTGAATAAAAAACGCATTGAAGAAGGAAAGAGACCTGCCAATTCCATATGGTTCTGGGGTCAGGGCTATTCTCCTTCGATGCCTTCTTTTGAAGAAATGTACGGATTAAAAGCAGCTGTAATATCTGCAGTGGATCTTATCAAGGGTCTGGGTATCTGTGAAGGAATGGATGTAATTGAAGTTCCCGGTGCTACAGGATATCTTGATACAAATTATGTGGGTAAGGCAGAATATGCCCTTGAATCCCTGAAGGACCATGACATTGTTTTTGTTCACGTGGAAGCTCCGGATGAAGCGGGACATATGGGTAGTCTGGAAGCCAAGATACAGGCAGTCGAGGATTTTGATTCTAAAGTTGTTGGGACCATCCTTGAAGGAATAGATAAGATGTCAGAAAAGTGTAACGTACTTGTCCTTCCCGATCATCCTACGCCAATTGCAGTAAGAACCCATACACCTGATCCGGTGCCCTTTGTGATCTATCCATCATTCAATCAGGATGCTGATATTGTCAAAACCTACTCAGAAGATGCAGCAACAGATGGTGTACTTTCAACTGTCAAAGGTTGCGACCTGATACATACCATGCTTTCCCTTTGAATAACCACAATATTTTTATAGAAGTACAAACACAATAATTGCTTGTTATTCCCACAAAAGGAATAACAGGAGTGGTATAATATGAAAAGAGGATTAATACGCAGGGGAAATTCACCTTCAGTAAGTAGATGGGATCCATTCGATGAGATAAAACATACACAGGATTACCTAAACGACCTTTTCAGGGAATTCTTACCCTCGGTACAGTGGAAGGGTGGTGAAACTCTGGCTCCTCTGGTGGATGTCCAGGAGAAGGATGATTCCGTAGTAGTAACTACAGATCTTCCTGGAGTCAATAAGAAGGATGTGGACATCCGTGTATCCGAGGGCATGATTGAGATCAGTGCAACATGCAAAAAGGAAGAAGAGAAAGAGGAAGAAGGATACTCCCAGAAAGAGCGCAGGTATTCAAGTTTCTCTAGGGCAGTCTCTTTGCCGGCTTCTGTGACTGAGGAAGGCGCCACGGCCAAACTTGAGGAAGGGGTGCTGACGGTCACATTACCAAAAACCAAAGAAGCTGAAAAACCGAAGATCTCAATCGAATAAATTAGTTAAATGTGATATTACCTCTCTGCAGGTTGCAGGGAGGTTTAATTTTTTGCGGCATCAGTTAAGTTCTGTCCTCATACTTTGCTCGGTGGGGGTAACTCTCATCATCGCCGCAGGTTAATATATAGGGCTAGTATTATTTATGAGCTGCTGTATTTTCCTGTGGAGTTGAAAAAAGGTGAGGATGGAAGCCTTTACTGTTGATGATATACCTCTGGTAAAACCCGGTGACGACATTGCGGCTATGATATGTGAGCGTGCCGCTCTGGAAGATGGCGATGTGCTGGTTATTGCTTCTACCATCATTGCAAAAGCCGAAAATGAACTGTTTTCCCTTGAAGATATTACGCCCTCTGCCTGTGCAATCGGGATTGGCAAAAGGGATGATAAAGACCCACGGCTTGTGCAGGCGGTACTGGATAGGTGCAGTGAGTGTTTTGTCGAATCACCTGTAATGCTTGTGCAATCCGACAGAGCACATGTATGTATCAATGCGGGAGTGGATGATTCCAATGTAGAGAACGATTTACTTGCCGATCTCCCCCAGGATGCGGATGCCAGTGCCAGAAGTATAGGTCAGAGAGTTGAAGAAATTACAGGTTGCAGGGTTGCTGTTGTGGTAACTGATACCAATGGCAGGGCTTTCAGACTGGGCCAGACAGGTGTTGCAATAGGGCTGTATCACGCTACACCCATTTATTACTGGAGAGGTAAAAAGGATCTTTTCGGTTATGAAATGCAGATCAGTGAAGAAGCGGTTGCCGATGAAGTGGCAGCTGCTGCAAACCTGCTGATGGGTGAAGGGAGTGGAGGTAATCCGGTGGTTGTTGTACGGGGCATACCCCTGTTTACCGAAGAAAAAACATCTGCCCGCCAGCTTTACCGGCCGGACAATATGGATCTCATTAAGAAGGCTTTACGCATCTTCAAGGAGTCTTGATACAGGCAGGTTTATTATCTCCACTCCTGCATCATTAAAGAAATCCAGAGCATCAGTATCCGGATATGATGTCAGGTAAACTACCCGTTTTATCCGGGAATTGATTATCATTTTAGTACACAGAATACAGGGTTGGTGTGTACAGTAGAGAGTTGCCCCTTCTATTCCAGCTCCGTGCAGGGCTGCCTGGATTATGGCATTCTGTTCGGCATGCACTGCCCGGCATTTCTCATGACGTGTTCCTGATTCGATATTGTTCTTTTGCCGGATACATCCTATATCCAGGCAGTGTTCCATATTACTAGGGGCGCCATTGTAACCGGTGGAAAGGATTTGCTTATCCCGCACGATGACCGCTCCTACCCGGTTGCGAAGGCATGTGGATCTTTTGGCTATTACGGTAGCTATTTCAAGAAAATATTCGTCAACAGATGGTCTGTATGGCATGCCTGCAGAGTTGGTGTGGGGATGTATATATTAGTTATGTAATAGCCCTTTTCCGATCATTCTGTTTTCAGGAGCCTTCACCAAAAAGCAATAACACAAGAAAATAGTATATATTACTTCATAGTATGGAAAAGTGTAATTTGACTTCTGAGTCTATGTTATCGGAGCATACAATTTATGGCGCTGTTTATTGATAAACTTGAAAACTTTATTAAAAGCCATAATGAGAGGCAACTTGTAACTATACCGCTTGCGGTGTTTGCAATAGCCTTACTGATTATGGTATTTGTGTATTCCACATCCGGGTCCCCTGTGAACCTGGGTATGGAATTTAAGGGCGGAACAATGATTTCCTTCCAGACAGACGACCCTATAGAAAAACTGGAGGCCGATTATTCAGCTTATTCTCTGGCCGATGTACGTAAAACCGGACAAAGGGCAGTACTCCAGTTTGGTCCAATGGAGAATGACGAACAGCTGGAACTTGAAAAGAAAATAACATCTGCATATTCCTTCGTAGAGATCCGGCAGGTAGGCGCTGTCTACGGCAAAGATTTGCAGGTACAGGCCCTCCAGGCTGTAGTTCTGTCCTTTATAGGCATGGCGATAGTAGTTTTCCTTATCTTCCGCAGCACCATACCCTCCTTAGCAGTGGTCCTTTCTGCATTTTCCGATATCAGTATAGCCGCTGCATTCATGAATATCACAGGAATTGAACTATCCCTTGGTACAGTTGCAGCTTTATTGATGCTTATTGGTTACTCTGTTGACAGTGATATTTTACTCACAACCCGTGTACTCAAACGACGTGGATCTGCAAATGAAAAAATATCCCTTGCAATGCATACAGGTATTACGATGACCACCACGACCCTTGCAGCTCTGGTGGTTATGTATATTGTTTCCACATATTCTTATGTCCTGACCTCAACTGTCTCACAGATAAACCTCTTATCTGACATTTCCATTGTACTAATATTCGGTCTACTTGCTGACCTGATGAATACTTGGTTGTTGAATACGGGTATCCTCAGGTGGTATGTGAATAAGAACCCCAAGGGGGTGAAGACATGAGTGAAGAAAAACCAAAGAGTCTGTTAAGTGATTGGCGTGTACGTATATTCATAATAGCCCTTCTGCTTTCTCTAGTTGCAATCCAGCCCTGGTATTCGACAGATGAAGGTTTTGATACCAACCTTGATTATGGACTTGATCTTGAAGGGGGTTCCTGGTTACAGGTAAGCCTGCAGGGTGCTGTAATACAGGCCAATGTTGACTCTGGAATGACTGCAAGTGCTCTTGTCGAAAATATTGTTGGCTCTCCGGTTGAAGTCGTGAATGTCATACCACCCTCTGAAGGGCAATCCACAACGACTATTTCCCTAAAAACACAAGCTTCAGTAACCCAATCCCAGCTAAATCAACTGGGTCTGAGTGATTCTTCAGTAAGTAGAGAAGGCAATCTTTCAGAAATTACTCTTTATACAACAGAACAACAACTGATAGCCACATATCTCTCTGAGGAACTCAATGCCGAGGTAATTCCCTATGCAGTTCCCGGCGGTGTGGAATATGAAATCAGGACCAAAGCAGAACAGGAAAATGTTGAAAATTTATTATCTGATGTTGGCGGTTTTCTGCTGACCGATGAAAACGGTGACAAACTCTATCGTGAGGGTGTGCGCACAGAGACACGGGACCTTACCAAAGAAATTCTCAGTGAAAAACTCAATGCCCTTGGTCTGAAGGATATACCGGTACGTACGGTGGGTGATGAATACATACTGATGGATTTTGCAGGTATCGATCTTACAACTGCCAAGGAGATTGCCCAAAAACCTGGTAAATTTGAAATACGGATGCAAACCGAAGGCAACAATACCAAACATGTGCTCTACGGTGACGATATTTCCAGTGTGGGTGTCCCCTCCCGTCATGATGGACAGTGGTACACTCCATTTAAGCTGACCCTTGATGGGGCAAATGCTCTCCAAGAAGCTGCAATAGAGGCAGGTGCAGTAAACGATCCCAACTCTCACTGGCTTTACATGTATCTTGATGATGAGGAAGTATACGGTGCTCCGCTGAGCCCTTCAGCTGCATCTCGTATAAGGACGAACCCAATTTATTCCTGGGAAGCTTCCACAGGTGCGGATAATGAAAGTAAGGCACAGGCCGAACAACTCCAGATACACTTGCGTGCGGGAGCCCTGCCGGTCAATGTGAAACTCATGGGTTCCGGACAGGTCGATGCATCGCTGGGAGATCAGTTCAAGATGCAAGCGATTATTGCAGGATTGCTTTCTATGCTTGCAGTTGCCGGTGTGGTCTTCAGGCGTTATGGTAAAAAACAGATTCTTGTGCCTATGGTGGCCACTTCTGTTAGTGAAGTACTCATGATCCTAGGTTTTGCTGCAGCTGTGGGATGGCAACTTGACCTTCCAAGCATTGCCGGTATAATAGCAGTGATAGGTACGGGTATTGATCACCTTGTGATAATTACTGACGAGGTGCTTTATGAGGGTAAATTACCACCAACAAAAGTTTACCTTTCAAGGATTGCCCGGGCTTTCAGCATAATCTTTGCAGCAGCTGCAACCACGATCATTGCAATGTCGCCGCTGGTTGTCATGGGCTTTGGGGCCCTGAAAGGTTTTGCCATAACTACCATTGTCGGTGTATTGATCGGTGTACTTATTGCCCGTCCGGTATACGGTAAGGTGATAAAGGAAGTGCTTCAGGAAAAAGGAGAGGGGCAATGAAAGATCTCTGGACATTGAAATACAGGCCACAGGACCTGGGTGATTTTGTAGGCAATGAAAAGGCAATATCAATAATGCAACATCTGGTATCTGCCGGGAAATTGCCACACCTTGTAGTCCACGGGCCTGCAGGAAGTGGAAAAGCCTCCGCTGTATTTGCCCTTGCAAGAGGCATCTATGGTGATACTTTTGAGCACAACTTCACCTATTTCAATGCCTCAGATTTTTTTGACCAGGGTAAACGTTATCTTGTAAGGGACAAGCGATTTGTGCGTTTTCTGGGGACGGATGATCCCAAAAAGATCAGGTCAAGTGTTATTTCGATATTTAAGGAGCTGGTAAATGAATATGCCAGCATGGGTTCAATTGATGCGGATTATAAGATTATCTTTGTCGATAGTGCGGAATCCCTCAATGAAAGTGCCCAGCATGCCCTGCGCCGGATCATGGAACGCTACAGTCGCACCTGCAGGTTCATCTTTTCCACATCCCAGCCCTCAAGACTCATCTCTCCTCTGCGCTCCCGCGGTTTGGAATTATTTTTCACCTACGTGTCAGATGATGAACTCGTAGGTTTCCTTGGCAGTGTTGCTGATCGTGAGGCTCTTGCTTATGACCCGGAGGCTCTTGGAGGTCTTGCACGTCATTGTAAAGGCAACGTGGACTGTGCTCTGCGACTTTTCCAGTCTGCCGCTCTCCAATACCCCGGTGAAAAACTATCTGCAGATATAATTTTTGAAGTAGTAATGGAAGATGTACCCGCGGGTATTTCTTCCCTTCAGGAAGCTATCTCAGCTGCGGATTTTCCCCAGGCACGTAAGGCGATTGATAAAATGCTTATTGAAGACGGCATGTCCGGAGTGGAAATTGTCAGGCATTTGTATCGGGTTGTGGGTGATGCCGGTGAATCTCCTGAAATCCTGGCCCAAATCCTGTTGAAGATTGCTGATGCCGATCTGAATGTCAGGAGTGCCGCTAACGACAGGATACATCTTGAACGACTGGTCACGGAGATGGCCAATGTCTGATGAGAGTGATTTTGCTCAAGCCTGCAGGAAACTTGTTGAGCTGGTTCTTGAAGATTTAACATTGGATAAGGTGCAGTTCAACAGGGAAAAATTGAACATAAGCAGGCAATATGGCCTGTCAACGCTTCCTCGTAATTCCGATGTCATAGCCGCTGCTTCTGATAGTGAAAAGGAGTTTGTGCGCAGCCGGCTGCGGCGTAAACCTGTAAGGACAATATCCGGTGTGGCCGTTATAGCGGTTATGACATCTCCCGCCCCCTGTCCTCACGGTGTCTGTGTGCCCTGCCCCGGTGGGCCTGCATCTGCTTTTGAGTCTCCTCAGAGTTATATGGGAAGGGAGCCTGCCGCCATGAGGGGCATACAGTATGAGTATGACCCCTACAGGATAGTGCACGCACGCCTGAAACAGTTGCAGGAAATCGGGCACGAAGTCGATAAGGCAGAACTTATTGTCATGGGAGGTACGTTTACATCCCGAAATCTGGATTATCAGGAATGGTTTACCAAACGTTGTCTTGAGGCGATGAATGATTTTAAGGGGCAGCAATGGCGGGATAATGTCCATAATGTTTACGGCTATATTCCTATTGAAGATGTACAGGAGGCCAATGAAAGTTCTGCGGTTCGCAACATAGGTATAACATATGAGACACGCCCCGACTGGACATCTCCAGTGGAAGTGGATAGGCTTCTGGATTTTGGTGCTACAAAAGTGGAAATCGGGGTGCAAAGTGTATACGATTTTGTACTTTCAAGGATGCGCCGGGGCCATACAGTTGCCGACACCGCTGAGGCTAACCGTATATTGCGCGATAGTGGCCTGAAAGTTGGGTTCCATATGATGCCCCGGCTGCCTGGTTCGGATAATGAGCGGGACCTGCGGGGATTTAAAAAACTGTTCAGTGATTCGCGCTTCATGCCGGATTTCCTGAAGATTTATCCCACCCTTGTAACCGAAGGTACAGAGCTTGAAAAAATGTGGAGGGCAGGCAAGTACGATCCCCTTTATGATGATGAGGCGGTGGAACTGCTTGCTGATATAAAATCAATGCTTCCAAAGTGGGTGCGGCTGCAACGTATCCAGCGGGACATTCCTGCACAGCAGATATTAGCCGGTGTGAAAAAGAGTAATATTCGCCAGCTTGCAGGCCAGCGACTTATGCAAAAAGGTGGCAAATGCAATTGTATACGTTGCAGGGAAGTTGGTCATAATATCCTGAAAGAAAGACCACCTTCAATAAAAGATATTGAATTTATGGTGCAATCCTATTCTTCCTGCGGTGGGCAGGAACATTTCCTCTCGTTTGAGGATGTAAGTCAGGACATTTTGATTGGATTTTTAAGATTGAGGTTTCCGAACAAGCCACATCGGCCTGAACTTGATGATTCGGCTCTTGTACGGGAATTACATGTTTATGGTTCAATGGTTGTTGTGGGTGGGTCTGCAAAGGACCACGACTGGCAGCACAGAGGTTATGGTCTCAGGTTGATTTCTGAGGCTGAGAAAATGGCAAAAGATGCAGGTTTTGAAAAACTCAGTATTATCAGCGGGATCGGAGTGCGTGAATATTATCGGAAACTGGGGTATGTACTGGAAGGTCCATATATGGTAAAATATCTTTAACTCTTTCCATGGATACTGTACTTTTTTATAGTTTTACGGGAATACAGTATTACTGTAATACCAGAATACAATTTATGGTGGCCATATGGTTTCAGAAGTTGAAATGAACAATATTCTTGTAGCTTTGAATGAAATCAACGATAAGCTCGACAGGCTGTTATTCCAGCAGGATTCTTCTTCTCATGTTTCGCAGGAAGACGAGTTAAATGAGCTCGATGTAATGACTCTTCTTTCCCTGCCGGATCATTTGCGCACTACAGCTACCGTTTTATTTGAAATGGGAACCGCAACTGCTGCACAGCTATCAGAAAAAACATCTAAGGAAAGAGCAGTTGAAAGCAATTATCTCAATCAGCTTGTACGTATGGGTCATGTACATAAGCACAGAGATGGCAGGAAAGTCTTTTTTACAGTTCAATCCATTTAACATATGTATGTCAAAGTAGAGAAAAAATTATATTAATCACTTTGATTAATATTCACCAGAACAATTAATGTATACTACATCTTCATTGTGAAAATTGGACTTTTATACTCTAAGGTAAAAGGTATTCCCATCAGGAATTTGTACCTTTGTTACGAGATGGTTTATTTAATTAAATAATTAATATGTAGGCAAATCAAATGAAAGATACGTTTACAATTGCAGTCCACTCTCCACGTGGGGGGACGGGAAAAACAAGTGTTGCCATCAATCTTGCATGTGCTTATGCAAAAGAAGGTAAGGATGTATGTTTGCTTGATATGGACCTGAAATCTCCCAGCACATTCAATGGCATGTTCCCTCCCTCGGGTAAGTGGATAAATGATATCCTTGATTACAAGAAAAACATACGGGAAGTAATAGTGGACGGTTCAGAAAGTATTAATTCAGAGGGCCGTTTCTATGTAGGTTATTCAAATCCCGACATATCCGCTATCAGGGAATTTTCTTCAAAAGACCGGAAATGGCAATCAGATGCGCTCAAAGCCTTGATTCAATCCAAAAAGCATCTCCAACAAGAAGGTTTTGACGTTGTAATTATGGATACAAGTCCCGGGGTGGATTTTACATCGGCCAATGTGGTGGCAGGCAGTGATTATGTCCTGATGGTTATAAAACCCAATGAATATTGCCTCACAAATATAAAGCAGGCAATTGATGGAATATATACTCCCCTGGGCAAAAAATGTGGGATTGTGGAGAACATGTGTCTTAATGGACAATCATTGCAAATGGGTGAAAAATATGGAGTACCTGTGCTTTCTTCTATTCCGTGCATGTGTGAAGTATCCACACAGGGCCTATCGAAAATATTTACTGTTGAAGACCCTTCCCATCCTTTTTCCAGTGCTATTGGTAGGCTGAAGGTCAGTATCGGTGATTAATTCATTTTTCTTTTTCAATTATGTCTTTCACTTCACTATTGATATAATCCATTACATCTTTGACATTGTGTTCTTCTCTTTCGTCCAGTACACTGGCATTTGCTTTCAGCAGGTTTATCCAAACGATGAAAGCGTAGAATATAAGAGCTGATATAGTCGCAATTAATATCCTTTCAAGCGGGTAAATAAATATTACCTCTTTATACATACTGCTTCCAAGGTCGAAAATAAAGAGTGCTGACAGGCTTCCTGCAAGATGGTCTGTGGAGACGGCAAGTAGTGAACATGCAAAAAGGTACAGATATCCTTTGTTTTTGGAAAAAAAGGATATTTTGTTTTCTATTCTGGTAAAAGTAAGGAAAAATACAATAGACAATATGTGTAACCAGGGATAATAAAAAACCTCTCTGCCTACCCCTGTTGCGAACCAGGCTGCGATTAATAGGCACGGGAGAATGACTGCTTTCTTTTTATTCCCCGCGATTGCCAGTCCCGCCACAAGGGAGGCACTTGCAAGGAATAGAGGGCTTATGAGATAGAATGGGTTATTGAGCAGCATATCAACATGCACTATACGATAGACTGAAATAGCTGCTAGGGATACAATGGCCCCATATACCGGGCCAAGAAGCAGTCCGTTCAGTGTGCCGAAAACCAGTGTGGAACTAATTTTCACATTTTCCATTCCTAAAACGCCATGTATGTCAGGAAGCCAGATGGCAAAGTATGTTGCAACAAAAGCGATCAACAGATGCATTTTTTTTATCTTTTTGTCGCCCGATATCATTAAATAAGTTTTCTGCGGCACATATCACTATCAGTTGCCCAAAAAATAAATAATTATGTATATACGGTTTGAGTTCATTTCATCAGAAATCATATATACGTTCATTCCAATCTAGCAGCTGATCGAGTATGATGTTAATTGGAGAAGCACTTATTGGCGAGGAACCCGAACTCGCACATATTGATCTTATGATCGGTGATAAGGAAGGACCTGTTGGGCAGGCCTTTGCTACCGGTATGACTCAGTTATCCGCAGGACATACTCCCCTGCTTTCTGTGATCAGGCCGAACCTACCCACAAAACCTTCCACACTCATCGTTCCCAAGGTAACGGTAAAGAATATGGACCAGGCATCCCAGATATTTGGTCCTGCACAGGCAGCGGTTTCAAAAGCGGTTGCCGATGCCGTGGAAGAAGGAATTGTACCCAAAGAAAAAGCAGACGATCTTGTGATCGTGGCAAGTGTATTCATACACCCTCAGGCATTGGATTACAATCGCATCTACAGGTATAATTACGGTGCGGCCAAACTTGCACTGAAAAGGGCAATGGAGAATTTCCCTGCCGTAGACACTGTACTGGATGAAAAGGACAAGGCTTCCCATGCAGTTATGGGATTCAAGGTTTCCAGGCTATGGGACCCTCCATACCTGCAGGTAGCACTGGATAATCCGAATCTGGAAGCAGTGCTCAATGTTGTAAGACAACTGCCAAAGAGTGACCATCTCATCCTTGAAGCAGGAACTCCTCTGATCAAACGTTACGGTGTGGATGTAATCACCAAACTGCGTGAAGTCAAACCTGATGCTTTCATCGTGGCTGACCTGAAGACACTGGATACCGGTAATCTTGAGGCACGTATGGTGGCAGATGCCACAGCTGATGCAATTGTGGTTTCCGCCCTTGCACCGGTGCCAACTCTTGAAAAGGCAATCGCAGAGGCCCACAAGACAGGAATCTATGCGGTAATGGACACACTCAACCATCCAGATCCAATGGATGTGCTCAAGAAACTCAATGAGCTTCCTGATGTTGTGGAACTTCACCGTGCTATCGATGTAGAGGATACCGCTTATGCCTGGGGTAGCATTGAGGCTATCAAGGAACTGTCCCCTAAGATTCTTGTGGCAGTTGCCGGAGGTGTGCGTGTGCATACGATCCCTGATGCTCTCAAGGCAGGTGCGGATGTCCTTGTTGTCGGACGTGCAATTACCAATTCCAAGGATATACGCCAGTCTGCAGAGCAGTTTGTCGAAGGCCTGAACAAGCCCGAGATAGACCAGTTCAGGGTAATGACTGATTTCTGAGGAGATTCCCATGGACTCGCCCCTGATAGTTGTGAACTTCAAAACCTATTCACAGGGTACAGGTGAGGCAGCAGTAAAAATTGCTGCTGCCTGCAGGGATGTAGCCGCAGATGCGGGAGTGACCATTGGGGTTGCTCCCCAGCTTTGTGACATCTACAGGGTTTCTTCACAGGTGGATGTACCTGTCTATGCCCAGCATGTGGATGGTGTTTCCCCGGGTAGCAATACCGGCCATGTAATGGCCTCCTGTGTACAACAGGCAGGGGCGGTGGGATCTCTTATCAACCATTCCGAATGCAGGCTCAACTTGGCAGATATTGAAGCATCTGTGCGTGCAGCCCAGGCCGAAGGCCTGACCACGATTGTGTGTACCAATAATATTCCCACAACAGCAGCAGCTGCAGCCCTGGCTCCGGAATATGTTGCGGTGGAACCTCCCGAACTCATTGGTACGGGTGTACCGGTTTCCCAGGCTGATCCGGATGTAGTGAGGGGCTCGGTTGAAGCTGTAAAAAGAATAAATCCTGATGTTCAGGTTTTGTGTGGGGCGGGTATTTCCCGGGGAGAAGACCTCACCGCCGCAATGGATCTTGGTTCTGTAGGCGTTTTGCTTGCATCAGGTATAGTAAAGGCAGAAGATCCCAGGTCAGCCCTGGAAGATCTTGTCAGCCAACTTTAAAAACCCAGTTGCCACCATGCAATAAACATAAGCAAGGTGGCTATTCCTAATTTTAATCCCATTGAAAGTTCTATGTTGAAATGCCTGATAATCATATTTGATATCCCGATAGGTGGCGGGGATATGAGAAGGGCTGCAATAAATAGGGCAATGCCTGGAATATAGTTATTATCAACAATGATTAGGTATAATCCCAGGAGTCCGAGATATATGCCCAGCCCAGCGACCAGAACCAGTCCCATTTTGTAAAACCTGAGATATTCGGTAATATCTTTGCCGAAAGCAGCTTTCACTCCGCTTTTTTGTGTTTGTTTTTTCAACCTATCACCCTGCACTATCTTCGATTGGATATGTGGCTGCTGACATAAATAATTGCTTTACTTGCGCAGGCTACAACCCATGCCTTCCAATAATTCTTCCATTTCTCTGTGTATTTCACAGGCATCCAGATCGCCGCGTATGTTCAAACGGAAGGTTGCGCTAGGGCCCTTTTTGTGCAGATATGTATCGATCGTTTCGACCTTCACTCCATCTATGCGACAATCCAGGATTTGTTGTATCGTAAAAGGTCTGGCTGAATGAGGAATGAAAACAGAGATGTCGCGCAGGGTTGGTTTGAGTTTATTTTCTTTCCAGCGATTCAGTTCATCTGCTGACAGGATTCTTATGTTACCTATTTTTAGCTGCAGTTCCTTTTTTCCCTCTTCAAGGGTTACACTATTTGAAGTAACTTTTTTCACAATTCCAACATGTATCTTTCTGGAATATATGTGCAAAAGTCCTTTTTCATGACCTGTGGAGTGTACAAGTTCCTCGAATTCGGCTACCTTGCTGTTTATGAGTTTGTCCGAGCGACGGAAAGCAGAGGCTGTGTCGCCAAAATGTAGGGCTGCTGCTTTCATTTCTTCACAGAATTGCCCTGTGTCATGGGAACGTACCATTGAAGAAAAATGTCTGCATTGATCTATAAACACGTCATGTACGTGGATAACTTCAGGATTCTCCATCTGGATGAGGGCATAAAGTTCGGGGTTTTGCCCCAGGATACGCCCCACAAAGTCCAGCATTATATCATATACAGGACTCATGAAACGCCGGGAGCCTTTCACATCAAAATCCAGCTTTTGCATGGTTGCGCCAATGGTAATGTAGGCAAAATGGGTGAGTCCCTGAACAATGGATACAAAGTGATCATGTTCATCGGGAGTTATAACTTCTATACTCGCCTCTTCTTCACTTAATAGGTTGAATATATGGTCAAACCATTGATCACACCTGCCTTCTACGGGGGTGAGGATAAAAGTCTGACCCTGCAGGGAGGGAATAGAAGGCCCAAACATTGGATGGGTACCCAGAAATTCTACATTTTCAGGAACATATTTTTTCATGGCCTCAACAGGTTTTTTCTTCAACGATGTCAGGTCCATTAGCAAACTTCCCTTTTTCATTTTAGGAGCAGTCTGTGCTATAATGGTTGATGTTATGTTGATTGGTACTGAAATTATCACAATGTCACATGTAGGAATAACAGTGTCAGGCTCGGCTGTAAAATGCACACCGAGTTTTTCGGCAACTTCCATTTTTCCGCTGCGGCCACTGAGCCATACTTCATAACCACGTTTTTTGAAAAAGGTTGCAAACCACTGGCCCATTTCCCCCGTACCACCAATAATGAGTATTTTCAATCCAGGCCCTCCTGTACTGCCTTGCGCATGATTTCAACCGGTGGCTTTTGACCTGTCCATATCCTAAAAGCCTCAGCACCCTGGTGGACAAGCATTGCAACCCCGCCGATCGGTTTGGCACCCGCAAGCTCTGCTTGATGCAGCAGTTTTGTCTGCAGGGGATTGTAAACTATGTCAAAAACAGCCAAATCCGGATGCAGGATTTCCCGACTGGCAATGGTTGCATCAATATGAGGATGCATTCCCACGGACGTGGCATTGATCAGTATATCACTGTCTTGCAGCAGTTCCTTTAGGTCCTCCAGTCCTGCATGACTACAACCGACATCCTCTGCAAGAACTTCTGCCTTTTCAGGGGTACGGTTTGCAATTGTTACACAAGCTCCCTTTTCTGCGAAATGAAAGGCAATTGCACGGGCAGCACCCCCCGCACCGACAAGAACTACGTTAGAGGATTTTATTCCCACTCCTGCTTCCCGCAGAGCCATTTCAGCTCCCAGTCCATCAGTGTTGTGTCCCCGTATCCCATCATCATTGAATGATATGGTGTTGACAGCCCCTATCCTGCGGGCCAGTGAATCGGGGTTTGTAAATTCTAATGCTTTTTCTTTATGGGGCACAGTGATATTGAGGCCGCCAAAACCCATTGCCTGTGCTCCCAGGATAGCGTCTTTGAGATTTTTTTGCCTGACCCTGAATGCATGGTATTCGCAATCCATTCCCAGTTTACTGAACGCTGCATTGTGCATTGCCGGGGAGAGGGAATGTTCGATTGGGTCTCCCAGTACACCAAATACTTGTTTCATACGATAGTCTCCAGAGCCATTTTAAGCTGGTCTATTCTGATCTGTCCCGGAGCGACCGGTTTTTCCACACAGCCATAGGTCAGTAATGAACCGTACCTGCAGGCAACAACCCTGCTGTGACGTCCCAGTTCCCCCATAGCAATAACACAAACTTCTCCCTTTGCCTGCAATGCAGCATGGAAAAGCTCCAGTATATCTTCGGGTTTTTGAGGCATGACGGCGAGTTTGGCTATATCGGCTCCCTTATCCGTGCATTCGTTGAGGATAGCAACCATCTCTTTTAGAGGAGGTGTGGTCTCAAAGAAATGAGAGGACATTATTGCCTTTGTCCCCTGTGATTTTGCCTCCTCTACCAAACGGTTTCGAAGGCAATCGGGACTTTTGCGTTCGATATCGATCATATCCACGTAAGGAATCAGGTCTTCCAGCAGGGTTATTCTTTGCTCTTCTTGTCCCTGCCAGTTGCCGCCTTCGGAATGTACACGATTGGTTGCAATACGGGGTAATTCGCCCTGCGAATCCAGCAAGTCGAATAATTTCTTTGCCTGCAAAGCCTCTTTTATCTCAAGCAAATCCAGTCTGATTTCCAGAATATCCGCACCAAGCAATTTGGCGATGCGTGCCTGTAAAAGAGGGTCGCTGTCAATGGATGCGACAATTTTTACATCTTTTCCGGCGACAAAATCTGTCATGTTCATTTCTCTATGATGGTTTCCTGGACTTTCATCCCGAAATGCCTGCCAGTATCTTCCATATGCACCAGGACCTCGTCTCCTTCCTTCAGAGAGGCTATGGATACCGGTTTTCCCTTGGTTGAAACCAGTTTTATTGTTTCTGCGTTCTGGAGGATATTTTTCACTGTATTGCCGTCTTTGGATTGGGCTTCCACAAGCATCAGGGGGCGACGTTCGATCTTGACCCTCCCCACAATTCCCTTACGTTGCTGGCCTTCTGTATTTACAATAGTTACTTCGTCTCCTGCTTCCAGCTCGGATAGGTATCTTGTTTTGTCACCGATCTTAACATAAGCATGAACTGCTCCGGCATTAATCCTGAATGGTCTGGATGCTACATAGGGACTTTCTTCGGATTCAGAATGCACAAGGAACATTCCGGCAGATTTGGATCCCACAAGCATACCTTCCCCTCTTTCCATCAGGTTACAGGTATCCACGCAAACCCTGTCACCCATTCCCACAGGTTCTATTTTGGTGATAGTGGCAGGTACAAGGTCAACTCCCTCTACACCTGCTTCTTCTGCAAGTTTTACGGTTTTATTCAGGGTGTCGGGATTTGCGGTATCCAGCAGGACGCCATCGGACCCATGCTCCATAGTCTCCAGCGCAAGTTTTGCCTCCTCAGGGTCTCTGACACCGGATATTATATTCACTTCCTTGTCCTGAAGTTGTGCTATGAGGTTTTCCAGAGGGATGACCTTCCAGTCCGTGCCGATAGCGATCAGGTAGTCACATTCAGTCCCTATTGCAGCGGCAAATTTCTCATATTTTTTGTCCTGGATTACAACCAGGGCAGCGATACTCTTTCTCTGGCGTCTCAATGTTGCCAGATTTTCAAAGTCCCGGGAGTTACTCATATCCACAGGTAATGGAAGTGTCCCGTCGCCTTCCCCTCCGCGACCGATAACTATTATGTCTGCGGCAGTATCCGCATTATCGGTAAATGCAGCAATCTTGATGTCTCCTAGCTCTTTTGCTTTATCTACATCCTCTGCCTCTACCAGAACACAGTCGGCACCTGATTCCAGGCCGCCTGTTATTCGTTCTTTCTTTTCTTCCCAGTCGCCTTCATCGGCACGTATCCATACCTGCTTTTTCATTTTGTATCCTCACTGAAGTTGCTTGAGGGCTTCATCCACTGTTTTATTCTTGTGTGCGATCTCTGTGATCGCCTGGGTCATCCGGGTGGGGCTTGGGTGTTGGAACACATTCCTGCCAATGGCAACACCACGGGCACCCGCATCCATTGCTTCACGAATCATTTCCAGGAATTCCCTGTCAGTGTTAGTCTTTGGCCCACCTGCAATTACTACGGGTACAGGGCAGCCTTCTACAACCCTGGAGAAACTTTCAATGTCTCCGGTGTAGACAGTCTTGATCACGTCAGCTCCAAGTTCAGCTCCTACACGTGCAGCGTGGGCTACCATCTGCGGATCCCTCGGGTTTGTGACCTTTCTGCCCCGGGGGTACATCATAGCAATCAGGGGTATACCCCAGTAGTCACACTGTCTTCCTATGTGACCCAGTATCTTAAGTTGTTCGGATTCGGTTTCCGATCCCACATTGATGTGTACGGATACGGCATCTGCTCCCATGCGGGATGCCTCCTCTACAGTACAGACAAGCACTTTGTCATTGGGGTCGGGTCCCAGTGAAGTTGATGCACTCATATGGAGTATGAGTCCTACATCATGGCCATATCCTCTATGACCGTGGAGGATCATGCCTTTTTGCATAAGGACGGCATTGGCTCCTCCTTCGGCAACACTGTTTATGGAATCTGCTATGTTGATCAATCCCTTTATTGGTCCATCTGTGATTCCGTGGTCCATAGGTATGATAACCATATTCCTGCTGTCTCTGTCCATTATTCTTTCAATTCGAATTTGTTTTCCTATTTCTGGCATATTACCCCTCCGTAATTATCATGTTAGTATGTGACATGGTATCACTCAACTCTATTTATAATTTTCCCTTATAATTTTCTATAAGCGTTTGAGTATATAAAGAAAGTTGATACTTTGCCGGAATAAGCTTATATATGCAGTTCTCCTTCTGGCAGATATGGAAGAGTTGAGAATCCTTGTAATCAATAATCACGGACAATTCTGTCACCTTATTCACAGGACCGTAAGGGATCTTGATATGGATACAAGTATTGTACCCAACACAACTTCGGTTGAGAAGATTCTTGCCGAAAAACCGGACGGGCTGATTTTTAGTGGCGGTCCTTCCCTGGAAAGAGGGGGTCTCTATGAGCAATATGCAAAAGAACTGGATATTCCTATACTTGGTATATGCCTGGGTCACCAGCTTATAGCACATGCCTATGGAGGGTCCACAGGAGCCGGCAGCCATGGCGGATATGCTGCCGTGGATGTAGAGGTTGTGGAGGAGAATGATATTCTCAAAGGCCTTGGTCCCCGCATTTCGACTTGGGCTTCACATGGAGATGAGGTTACAGAACTACCCCCGGGTTTCCTAAAACTTGCCCGCTCTGATATATGCGCTATCGAAGCGATGAAACATCCAGACAAACCGCTGTACGGTATCCAGTGGCACCCTGAGGTTGCACATACGGACAAAGGCGAGGAATTATTCATGAATTTCTTCGATGTTTGTGCAAATTATAATAAGTAAAGGTCCCGCCAGGTCTTTACTTATTTTCATAAGTCTTCTGTAGCAGCAGGGCATCCTCTTCTAGATTTGGACTCTCACAAATCACAAGTCCCTGCACCCCGAAGTCATTTAATGCCTGCATGAGTTCTGAATAATTCAGGTCTGATTCCTCGAGCACAAGATGGTTCTTTTCTCCTTTGTCGGTATACTCGATTCCCGAAATATGCATGTGCATATTTTTCAGGCCTTCCTTGCCCAGGTATTCCTCGACCATTTCCAGCACTGCACTGAATTCTGCATAACTATTTTCCTGACCCTTTGAGCGGGCGTGCAAATGGGCAAAATCGATGCATGGCATGACTCCTTCAATACCTGCTGAAATGGCAAGGGTTTCTTCCAGATTGCCAAACTGGCTGGGCTTACCCGTGGTTTCCGGGCGCAGGGTCGCATCTATTCCCTCATCTTCAAGTTGGCCTGCAAGTTTTTCCAGCAGAGTCTCCACTTTTGAAAAAACGGTGTTCCCACTTTGTTCATGGTAGTAGGCCGGATGGAAGACTATTGAGCTGGCTCCACAGATAGTGCCTATGTAGGCAGAATCATAGATGCGTTTGATGCTGGCCTGGATTTTTTCCTCTTCTTTTGAATTCAGGTTTATGTAGTAGGGTGCATGTACACTCAGGGCAATCCCTGTTTTGCGGGCTGTATCTGCAATTTTTTCCGCAGTGGGTTCTTTCATCCGTACTCCTCTTACAAATTCCAGTTCCATGCAACCCAGCCCGAGCTCTTTTACCCGTCGGATGCCACCTTCGCTTCCCCTGCCTTTGGCACTAAGAGGTGTGCCGGCAGTTCCGAAAAGGAGAGGCAATTCAGATCATCCCCAACTTATCCTTGAGTTCTTCGAGTTTTTCAGGTGAAAATCCCTCAAGAACGCTGAAAAAAGAATCCATATCCTCATCTTCCAGCCCCCTGACATCCTCTTTTCCCTCAATTGCAAGGTCTGCCAGGTATTCCAAATCTTCCCGTTTCAGTTTTTCCAGTCGATTGCGGAAATCTTCTCCTGATTCGGCAAAACGATGGGAAATCGGCCTGAGGATAAACGGATAGGGATGTCCCATCTGTGAAATATTGTTTCCGCCGGCTTCGGGGGCAAGTTTGTTAAAAATATCCATGTCTCTGTCTGTAAATTCTCGTCCCATGCAGGAAAATAAGGTATTTTTCCTTTAAAACTTTCCTCTCAGGTGGCCATGTATATCTATTTCGCCATTTGATATCCGGGTTGATGATATGGGTTTTTCATCCTCTGCCATGACATAGCCAATTTTGACAATTTCAAGTTGCTCTCTTCCATCCTCCCTGCGGAGTTTGTTTATTTTTTCAGCAACATCATATGTTTCCGGGGAAACCACAATATATCTGTAGTCACCACTGACGGTGGTGCCAAAAGGATCTTCCAGTTTTTCGATCTGGTAATTTTTATCAGGAATGTTAAGGCTGGCAATATAATCTTCAAGCTGGTTGAGACGGGTGGCATAGGAGGGTATTTTCCTGTCTTTTTTCTCTGCCATCGAGTCGGATGTTAGGCCGATGTCAAGTAAATCTCCCGCCGCGATTTCAAAAGCCCTGCGAAGAAGTTTACGATGACCATCATGGAGGTATTCGAAGGTGCCTCCCACAGCAGTTTTTGGCATGGTTTGTGTGAGGTTTTCCCGGTTGATAAATATTTGTAAATATTAGTTGCATACGCAACAATTATATAACTCCAATTTCATCCCCCGGCTATGAATCAGGACGAACATGTGCACAGTTTGGGAGCAATGATTGCCTGCCTTCACCGGCATAACCTGCGTTACCTTTCGCAGGAACTGGAAATATATGGGATAGGCGGCGGTCAATTCAGGTTTTTGCTTGCTCTGTATCATGTTGACGGGATTCGTCCGGAAGAATTATCCCGCATGCTGATGGTCAACCGGGCCACTGCCACAAGGGCGCTGAAAAGACTTGAGGAAGCGGGTTATGTGCAGAGGGCCCCGGATCCAAAAGATCGGCGTGCATTGGTGGTAAACCTTACAGAGGAAGGTCATCGTATGCATCGTTTTATCCGCCAGCTTTCGCAAAAAAGAAGTGAAAGTATGCTTGCTGGTTTTTCAGAAGAGGAAAAAACCCTATTCAGAAATTTGCTGGAGAGGGCCATTTCCAATTGTGTGAGGGCGTGTAAGTGAAGGAGCAGAGCCGTGCCCTCGGGGCGGAAAGTGTCGGCAAACTGCTCTTCAGGCTTTCAGCCCCTGCCACTGTGGGTATGGTTGTTATGGGACTGTACAATATAGTGGATACTATTTTTGTCGGTCGTGCCCTTGGAGGGGAAAGTGTCCAGGGTATTGGTGGTATTGCTGTCAGTTTCCCTGTAATAATGATAGCAATGGCTGTTTCCCTGGCAATCGGCCTGGGTGGTTCTTCCATTATTTCCCGCCGACTGGGTGGCGATGATCTGGAAGGTGCGGAACGTACCTTTGGTAATATGGTCGGTCTGTCTCTTTCGCTGGGATTTCTGGTCTTTATCTTCGGTTCAATTTTTATTGTGCCCATTCTCAAAGCCTTCGGAGCAACACCGACAATATTGCCTTTTGCCCGGGATTATTTACAAATTATACTTTATGGTACTCCTTTAATCACATTTGCCCAGGCTATCAATAATGTGGTGAGGTCTGAAGGCAATGCCAAAGTCGCTATGTATACAATGCTTATAGGGGCCGGACTTAATATCTTACTTGATCCCATCCTGATATTTGGTCTTGACATGGGTATCAGGGGGGCTGCAGCTGCAACTGTCATCTCCCAGTTTGCCACAACAATATTTCTGATACATTATTTTCTGTCGGGTAAAAGTAGCCTGCAGTTCCATGCGGGTTTTATGAGACCGGATAAGGGCATAATCAGAGAAATGGTTGCAATCGGAGCATCCCCTTTTGCACGCAATTCTTCCACTAGTGCTATAGTGGTTGTTGTGAATAATATTCTGGCATTGTATGGTGGGGATGTCTCGATTGCAATTTATGGTATCTTTAACCGCATGCTTATGTTTTCCTTTATGCCGATGATAGGGCTGCTGCAGGGTATGCAGCCGATAATTGGATTTAATTATGGGGCACATAAATTCGAGAGGGTAACAGATACATTGCGTATCTCCGTGATAATCTCATCTGTGATTGCAGTGGCGGGTTTTTTAATGTTGTTCTTTTTCGCATCTTATCTTTTTTCGATTTTCACAACGGATGCAACTCTTATAAAGGAAGGTACAGATGCTACGAAGATCATGGTCCTTGCGGTCCCCCTGCTTGGTATCCAGTTTGTGAGTGGTGGTATGTATCAGGCACTGGGTAAGGCACGGCCTTCTTTCATTCTTTCAACAGCCAGGCAGGTGTTTTTGCTTCCCCTTGTAATTGTTTTGCCCTGGTTTTTTGGTACTACCGGAGTGTGGATGGCGTTCCCGGTTTCGGATCTTCTGGCAGTTCTGCTTGCAGTGTATATGTTCATGAAAGAATACAGGTTACTTGAAAGGAGATTATCGGGTTCCTGAATACTTTCAATTCGCTTTGACTACATATAAATACGTTCAGCAGGATAGCATCATAAGTACAGTGTACAAGAGGGAAAACCAGTGCACCTAAAGGAGTATCAGATATGAGTGAAATTTTGCTTGAAGAACTTGATCATGTAGGGCCGGCAACAGCCCAGAAATTGAATGATGCGGGGTATAACAGTGTGGAAGCAGTTGCAGTTGCTTCCCCCTCCGAACTTGTGGCAACTGCCGAGATTGGTGAATCCACAGCTGCCAAAATCATAAGTGCTGCGCGCAGTGCAGCTGATATCGGTGGTTTTGAAACAGGAGATTTTGTGATGCAGAGGCGCATGGAAGTGGGTAAACTCCGCACGGGTTGCGAAGAATTCGATGAATTGATGGGTGGTGGGATAGAGACCCAATCAATCACCGAAATGTATGGGGAATTTGGTTCGGGTAAGACCCAGATAGCTCATCAACTGGCGGTTAATACGCAGTTGCCAAGGGAAATGGGCGGACTTGACGGTTCAGTCATAATTATAGACACAGAGAATACGTTCCGTCCTGAACGTATTGAACATATGGTTGCAGGTCTTTCGCAAAAATTTGAACAGGATTTTGACCCTGCCGAGTTCTTGAAGAATATACATGTGGCAAGGGCTTACAATTCTAACCACCAGATCCTTCTGGTCGATGCAGCAATGGAAATGGCCAACAATCTCAAAAATACGGATAAACCGGTCAGGCTGGTTATTGTGGATTCCCTTACAGCTCACTTCAGGGCCGAGTATGTGGGCAGGGGGACACTGGCTGACAGGCAGCAAAAACTGAACAAACATCTGCATGACCTCCAACGTTTTGGTGATCTCAACAATGCATCGGTGATAGTTACCAATCAGGTAATGTCAAAACCGGATGCATTCTTTGGTGATCCAACCCGTCCGATTGGCGGCCATATCCTGGGACATACTGCCACATTCAGACTCTATATACGCAAATCCAAAGGTGATAAAAGGATTGTGAAACTCGTGGATTCACCTTGCCTGCCTGATGGAGAAGCGGTTGCGTGTATTACCACCGATGGTCTCTGTGATGCCTGAGAAAAATTATATTATCAAACAATCGTATTGCAATATAATGAAATTCAAAGCACTTGCAATAGATATTGACGGTACGATCACCTATAGTGATCGCCGTCTTCATTTTTTGGCAGCAGAACATCTGAGGGATCTGGGTATTCCGGTAGTTCTTGCCACGGGAAATGTACTCTGCTATGCTGCAGCAACTTCTAAGCTTATAGGCCTTGGAGGTAAAGTTATTTCTGAAAACGGTGGTGTCATATCCACAGGATTCGATACTAAACCTCATATTTCTGAAAGTATGGAGGAATGTGAAAAAGCGTTTTCCTATCTTTCCAGTCATTTTGATCTGATTAGGCTTGATGGTGACCTGAGAAAAACCGAAATAGCCTTGCGGCGCAATGTCAATGCAGATGATTTACAGACAAGTCTTGAAGGGGCAGGATTTTCTATAGAAGTTATTGACACACAATTTGCCCTGCATATAAAGAGCAAAAAGGTCAATAAAGGCACAGGACTTGAAAAAATGGCTTCACTGACCGGTCTGGATGTTTCTGATTTTATTGCAATCGGCGACTCCGTAAATGACCGGGAAATGCTTGAGCTAGCAGGTTACGGAATAGCGGTAGCCAATGCTGACCCCGGCCTTAAATTGATTGCAGACACTGTGACCTCCACGTCCTTTGGGGAAGGTACCGTGGAGGCTCTTGAGATATTACGTCGAAAAAGTTTCTTTTAACTTATTAAGCGAGAAGTCTCCCTCCTCAAATTAATGTGACAAAGTCACATTAATTAGGAGGGGGTAGTTCACTCCAGACTGGTGGCTATCTGTTTATCCACAACAATATAATCCTTGATCGAACGCACGGCTTTGAAGGGTATCTTCAAAAACTGTCCGTCGGTAACATATTTAGATGTGTCAAGCCCGATATCTGGTTTGACCATCAGGTCTTCAAGTTTGCCGGTTTTGACTTCCATTACTATATTGTCGAGTATACCAATTTCTGTTCCGTCTGTTGTCATGACCTGTTTGTTGGATAGGTTTTTTGCAAATACCTTTGGCATTTTCATAACCTCCTTTTCAAATATATCCTGTAAATGATCCTGCGTCTGTCTTGCGGATAGATCCGCCCTTTAATTTTTCTTGAACCCGGTTGTAGAAGTCTATCATGTCCTCATTGACCGTTGGTTTTACTTTTTCCATAGCTGAAAGGAAATGTCTTTTGCTTACCTTTTCATTATCGAAATTTTCTCTCAGGGATAACATTGCTGCTTCCCTGCATATGGACTCTATATCTGATCCAACATATCCTTCAGTCATTGTGGCAAGTTCCTTTATGTCAACATCACTATCCAGGGGTATACCCATTGTGTGAATCTGGAATGTTCTTTCCCTGCCATCTGCGGGGGCGGCTCCTACCATTACAAGCCTGTCAAATCTTCCTGATCGCAGTAATGCCGGATCAATAAGGTCAGGCCTGTTGGTGGCCGCAATGACAACCACCTCATTCAGGGGTTCAAGTCCATCCATCTCGGTAAGCATCTGATTGACAACCTGTTCGGAAACCCGGCTGCCTCCATCACTGCCACCCTGTCTTGTCGAAGAGATAGCATCGATTTCATCAAAGAATATTATGCAGGGTGCAACCTGTCGTGCTTTTTTGAAAGTATCACGAATTGCTTTTTCAGATTCCCCCATGTATTTGGACAATATCTGGGGGCCTTTGACACTGATGAAATTGGCATTAGTTTCGTTTGCCACAGCTTTGGCAAGCAGGGTTTTGCCTGTTCCCGGAGGGCCATATAAAAGTATTCCGGTGGGAGGTTTTATTCCCATCTGGCTGATTTTATCGGGCCATTTAAGCGGCCATTCGACTGCTTCGCTGATATCCTGCCTGGCCAGGTCCAGCCCGCCAACATCATCCCAGCCCACAGATGGTATTTCTACCATAACTTCCCTCATTGCCGAGGGTTCAATTTCTTTCAGGGCTTCCTCGAAGTCATCGGGGGTGACTTCCAGTTTATCGAGTATTTCCTGTGGAATTTCCTCTTCGTCGAGAAAATTGATGTCAGGAAGCAATCTCCTGAGTGCCCTCATGGAGGCTTCCTGTACAAGGGCTAACAGGTCGGCTCCCACAAAACCCTGGGTATATTCTGCCAGGTGCTCAAAAAATTCTTCATCGATATTTTCGTTAAGTGGCATTCCACGAGTGTGGATCTGAAGTGTTTCGAGCCTGTCTTCACTATCCGGAACACCTATTTCGATTTCCCTGTCAAATCTGCCAGGGCGGCGCAGGGCCGGGTCAATAGAATCAAGCCTGTTTGTGGCTGCAATTACAACTACCTGTTTACGTTCATCCATTCCATCCATCAGGGTGAGAAGCTGGGCTACAACCCTTCTTTCTACTTCTCCGGTAACATCTTCCCTTTTTGGGGCAATGGAATCTACTTCGTCAATAAATATTATTGAAGGTGCATTCTCCGCAGCTTCATCAAATATTTTTCGCAGCCTTTCCTCACTTTCCCCATAATATTTTCCCATTATTTCCGGGCCGGCAATATTGATGAAATAGGCGTTAGATTCGCTGGCAACTGCTCTTGCTATCAGGGTTTTCCCTGTGCCGGGTGGTCCGTAGAGAATAACACCCTTTGGTGGGTCTATATTAAGACGCAGGAAAAGCTCGTGATGTTTCAACGGAAGTTCTATCATTTCACGTACCCGTTGAATTTCGGTTCTAAGCCCGCCGATATCCTCGTAGTTGATACCTCTGGCAGCTCCCTCATAACCCACTACAGGTTTCTGCTGGAGCTGGATCTCAGTATTTTCATTGATGATAAGTATGCCATCAGATGGCTCGGTTTCAACAGCTATTAGAGGAATGGCCTGACTACCCGGGGTCGTTTGCCCCATGGAACTGATTATAGGAATAATGTCACCTTTTACAAGGGGACGTTTCAGGATATTATGCTTGATCACGGCACTTGTGTTGTCACCAAACTCCATGACAATTCCCTCTGGAGGTGCAAGGAGTACTTTTTCTGCGGGTATTGGCTCTGCCTTACTAAGTGTTATCCTCTCACCAATCCCCACTTCTGCATTCTGTCGTGTATAACCATCTATACGGGCAATTCCCTGTCCCCAATCCTGCCTGTCAGCACGCCATACCTTTGCCGTAGTTTGGCGCTTTCCTTCGATTAGGACAATGTCTCCGGGGGAAATCTGCAGGCTCAGGAGGGTACTCGGATCAAGTCGTATTATACCCCTGCCAAAATCGATAGGATGCGCTTTCTCCACTTTTATCTGTAACTCTTCCATTTAGTTCATCCCGAAAATATGTTGTACTGATATGTCTATCTTATTAAATTCCCAAATGATATATATTTATGGTACTGCCCCTGTTTTTCCTTCTTGCAAAGGTTTGATATAGGTGAAGTGTATTTATTAATTTGTGCCTTCTAGAAAGGCTAACTTAAATAAGGATGTGTATTAGTTTGTTCGAACGTGTTGAATCAAGTGCTCCGGTAGAATCTGGAGAAACCTACGATGTTGTGATTGAAGATATTGCCAAGAAAGGCGACGGAATTGCTCGTATTGACGGTTTTGTCATTTTTGTGCCCGAAACAGAAGTGGGCGATGAACTTTCAATTAAGGTAACCAAAGTCCTTTCGAAATTCGCTTTTGGAGAAGTAGTCTGAAAATTCTATTTCACAAACCGGCAGGCAACTGCCTGTCATCTATTTTTCACCTTGTCTTTATCAAAGTAATGTTTCAGGTTTGCCTTTTTTGCAAACCAATAAAGTTGCATATTTTATTCCATAAAAAAGTACAGGCATGAGCCTGCTTGTAGTTCACTTTTCTTCCCAGACAGCTATGATCTTGTCGATGGCTATATGGGTGTATTTGTTGTCCTTATTTATTGTAAGCACACCGTCTGCGCAGGCCTCCACGGTCCCTTTAAAGGTATCTGGTCCGCCACAATAGATATCAAGTTCGGTTCCAAGGTAATGTTCCACTATGAAAGATTGCATGAATTTCCCTCCATTTTAATAATTAACCTATGTTTTGAACGTTAATATTTTTTGCGGGTTAAAGGCGATTTCTTCCCTAAATTGTTGGTTGTCCTGTTCTCACTTGAAATATGGACTTTATGGCCAGCTACTTAAAATATATATATAAGTCTTCGCATATTGAAAACCGGTAGGTCGGATATGTATTCTTTCATCCAGCTTTTGCTCTCTGAGATTATATCCAGCTTCAGCGGGCAATGGTTATCTCAATATATAATGACAATAGTAATGATTCCATTATTATTTCTTATGGTTACTGTTGGGTATGTTTTTTTTGTGCCTGTCGAAAACAGACGTCCTGAATTCAGCAGTATGAAAGGATTTTTCTATTTTGTGGTGGATGTTGCTATTTATGCCATCCCCCTGCTAATTGTTTTTGCACTTGTGCATATGCAAACAACTGCTGCCACATTACTTGGAATCCCGGCAAACCAGAATTATGCTCGTTACATCATGATAATGGAAGGTGATGCAGTAAGCCTGCTCCAGGAAATTGCTACTCCTCTGCTAACTTATGTAAGCGGTTTTTTTTACCTTTTAATGTTTCCTTTTTTAATGGTATTTACTTTCCTGCTTCTGGTTTATCTGCAAAGGCACAAAGCCATTCAGGAATTTGTGGTGGCTTTCATCCTGATTTACATGCTGGCATTTCCGTTCTACGTATTGTTCCCTGTCCATGTGACCGGTTATACCCTTTCTGGTGTCAGTCCGCTTCTTTACAATCTGAGTCCTTTCATAGCCGAAGGTGTTCGTATTGTGGATCCCAAACTCAATAATTGTTTCCCGAGTCTCCATGCGGCTCTTTCTGTAATGGCTATGATTATTGTCCTGCATAATGTAAAATCCCGCAGATATCAGGCTTTTGCAGTTGTTACCACGGCAACAATTCTTTTCACAATTCTCTATCTGGGGATTCACTGGCTGAGTGATCTTATAGGAGGTACATTGCTTGCTATTGTATGTTGTATGATTGCCTTTCGCTACAGTGAGCATTTATTTGCCTTTTATCGCTGGCTTGTCGCCATGATAGCCTGGAAATTAAAAGGTCCGGCACTGCCCTGTGTGGGGTGTAACAGGCGTATAAATTTTGATTCGGTTATGCAATGTGATTATTGTGGTACTGAATATAACATCAAAGGTCGTATGGGTTCTGTGTTAAAGCGCTTCAGGAAGCGCTTTTCTCCCTAAGGGGATTATTTTAGAAGTTCGTCAACTTCAACGGTATCCTTGAGTATCTTGAAGCTCACAAAGCCTCCGACAAGTAGATTCAGGTAGAATGTCAGTGCCCTCCATGCCACCACAACGATTCCCAGCATATAAGTGGGCACGAAAACTGAAAACAGTGTGGTTGCCCCAATCTCCGCCACTCCGCTGGAACCAGGTGTAGCGGGTATGATTATAACAATCATCAGCAGAACCTGGGCTGCATAAACAATGACTGGTGAAGGATACTGGTTTAGACCCATCAGAAGTACGGGCAACATGGAAAATTCAATGAACCAGAATGCAAATGTGCATAATATTCCTGCGATTAACCCCAGTCTCCCCTCTTTCAGGAAAAAGAAAATACTGTAATGGAACTCTTCAAGTTCCGTATCAACTTTTTCAGATATATTGCAGAATATGTGTTTTTTATCGTCTCCAAAGAGTCTGCTGCATTTATTTATTATCCACTGGAGAAATCTGCGTGTGTAGTGGGGCTTCCAGATTGCATATAGAAGTATTGCAAGTATGAAAAATAAGAATAATTGACCAAACATAAGTAGACTGTCAAGTTTGCCGCCTCCAAGTACTTCTCCAAAGAGGGATAGCGCAAAGGGTGCTGCTGTCAGTATTATTATAGCATCCAGTACCCTTTCGCCAAGCACGACTGCAGTAGCACTTCCTACAGGCATCCGGTCACTCTGAAGCAGATGTATCCGTAAGGGCTCTCCTCCTACAGATGAAGGGGTCATTGCTGCGAGGAACGAGCTGGATATAACAATTTCAAATGCCTTTTTGATTTCAAGGTGGTACCCCAGGGCTCCAGCCATTATTTTAGTCCGGATCCCCCACATAGCAAATCCCAGTAAATGAATGCCAGCAGCTGCAACAAGGTAAAGTGGGCGGATATTGTGAAGACTCTCCGTAGTTTTAGGATCGATTGTGTAAACGAATACTCCTATTATTGTTACAATACTGATTATTGAAGAAACAGCAAGCCATTTTGCGAACTTATTCATCCTTTGCACCTGATATTTTTTGCTGGATGCCATGCTGGTAACGATTTTATGGAATCAGCATGCAGAGGCTATTCTCTAGATGTATATCAGACATTTATAATCTTTGGTATGCCATATCTTCGAGTATTTTTCTCAGCTTTTCAGGTCCATTTATTTCATCGGCAAGTTTTTTCATCTGTTCTGTTTTATCCCTGTATTTGCCGTTTACGGCTTCTCTGACAGATTCAAGTATTTCAGAAGCTGAAGCCTTGTAATCCATCTGCTTTCCACATCCTTTAGCTTCAAGTCCCTCTGCATTATTTTGCTGTTCGCTATGCCCCCTGTCAGGGAATGACAACATTGGCACACCATAGGCAAGAGCCTCCATCATCGTTGTATGGCCACCAGGGGCAATTGCCAGGTCGCAGCTTTTAAGATATGGGAACTGGTCGGGAATAAATGGTAGAAGTTCTGCATTATCAGGAAGTGGGGGTAGTTCTTCTTTATCAAGACCCGGGCCTGAGAGTAGTGTATATTTGATAGTGCTATCCATACTGGCAGCTTCGATTATTCTGCGAAAAATAGGTGCCCTGTAACCAAAACCACCTATGAGGGAAAGGACATGAGGTCTGGGCAGATCCTGTGCTATTACATCTCCATAATTTCTGGCAGGTAGAGGTCCAGTGTATTCCACTTTTGAAGTAGATTCATCTTCAAAGTTGAGATTCAGAGCACAGATTGTATTTGGTTGTGGATAATCGGGTATGATTGTCCTATCCACGCGTTTGAAAATTCCGTTGTAGAATTCTTTTGCAATTTTCCCCAGGCCCTGGAACAAATAATTCTCCTGAAAGAATATTTCCATATTGGATTGATTAACCATCAATGCAACAGGTATCTTTCTTCTCAGGGCTGCTATAGTTCCAAGGTAATAACTGTCCGAAAGAATTACATCCGGTTTTTCTTCATCAACAAGACTTTGAACATTGAACAGGCCGGGTACCTGTCCCAACTTGATACTTTCCTTTATGGATTTTCCCAGGTTAAGAGAACCTTTCTCTCCCACAAGTCGAATTTCGGGAGGGATCTCTTTTACATTCATTCCATGCTCGGCCAGAAACTGTGCGGAATAGCCATAAGCACCACAGGTCACTTCATGTCCTGCTCTGGATAATTCCCTGCCGGCTGCAAGGCACCTGCCTGTATGGCCAAGCCCTTCTCCGCAAACAAATATGAGTATCTTGAGTGACATATTTATGGATTATTCTTTTTTACTGATATATGCTCAATTAATGTTATTCTTCACAATTTTTCCGCAGGTGGTGTTGTATTGAGTTTGACATACTTGACACCTTTCAGGGAAATGAGATTTTCGTCAAGTTTCTTTATTTTCTCCCCGTCCCCGTCAAAGATTATGATTTCCATACAGTTATCAGGGTCAAGGTGTATGTGGATTGAAGTTTTAATAAGGTCTGTGTAACCATGTTGTGCATCTGCAATGGCATTGGACAAACCCCTTTTTGTATGATCATAGATCAGGGTTATAGTACCAACTCTCCTGCCACTGATATCGCCCATCCATTCATGGTAATTTATATAACTTCGAATAGCATCCCTTATTCCTTCAGACCGGGATGAGTAACCACGCTGCTCTATAATGGAATCAAACTTTTCCAGCAGGTTATTGGGCAGGGAAACTCCGATTCGCATAAGTTCTTGTTCCATGTTATCACCTTTATTTCAATAGTCTTGCGTATTAATAATATTTTGTGTTACTTTAGATTACTATGTATTATACCATGTGTAAACGGTGTGATAGATTTATATTGGATTTTGTGTATCTACTATGGAAGGAGATTGCATGATGTCTGATATCCAGATCAAGGAAGAACTATACTCAGGAAAGGCCAAGACCATCTATACAACGAATGATCCGGAAGTACTTGTATCCCATTTCAGGGACAGTCTTACCGCTTTTGATGGCAAGAAGAAAAGTGAAGCTGAGAAAAAGGGATATTATAATGCCCAGATATCTCGCAAGTTGTTCGAGATGCTTGAGGATGAGGGTATAAATACCCATTATCTTGGGATGTTTGACGATGAACGGATGCTTGTCGAAAAAGTGGAAATTATTCCTATTGAGGTGATTCCACGCAACATAGCTGCAGGTTCTATCACCCGGAAATATCCTTTCAATGAAGGGGACGAATTCAAAGAAGCCGTGCTTGTAATGGATTATAAGAGCGATGAATATGGGGATCCCATGCTGAACGAGGACATAGCCCTTGCCCTTGGGATAGCCACAAGTGAGGATATTGCAAAGATCCGTGAACTTGCCCTGAATATTAATTCCATTCTAAAAACGTACATGGAAAACCAGGGCCTTTTACTCGTTGACTTCAAACTTGAGTTTGGTTGGGCAAACGGTGAAATTGTGCTTGCCGACGAAATATCCTGTGATACCTGTCGTTTTTGGGATGCGGATACCCGTGAATCCCTGGATAAGGATGTATTCAGGTTTAACAAGGGTAATGTCTCCGGCACCTATGAAAAATTGGCGCGCCGCCTTGTCCCCGAAATATTTGAAAATTGAACTGTAAATATCATTGCTGGCAGGCTGCTGGATGCATTTTCCAGTCCTGTTTGCTGTAAGCGGTTGTCTTCATCAATTCAGTCAAGTGACAGGCACCGCTGCATCCTCTTTCTTTTTCTAACCCTTTTTATTGCTGCATACCGGCTGTGGATGCTTATGACAAAAACCTTGAGAGCGTTGTTTGCTCCTTTACATAAGGCAGAAGCTCTGATTTTTCTCTCCACTGGTAGAAAGGCGTATTGATACGTGTCTTCATATCCATCAGTGCTTCTTCCAGAGTTTCAAAGTATCCGGCTCTGTTGAAAGAGCATTGCGTGCTGCTTCTCTGACAACCCATACTCCCAGGGGTGCCCAGTAATCAGGAGTAATCTCCCTGATTGCAAATACTGCAGCCTGCTTTCTTATGCTCTCAAGTTTTTCCAGAACCGGCAGACGGGCTGCATAATAGCCTCCTGCCAGGGGTGAGTATCCTTTCTTTCCTGAAGTTCCTTCCATGTCCTGCCCAATCCAGGCTTTGTCTGCAGACCACACCGTACGTGCCATCCACAACTCCAACAATTCAAAAGAATAACTCCTGGGTATCAACAGTATTTCGAAATGGTTCCCATGGCTACCTCCGCTGTATAGTTGTATGTCCTTTATTTCGGGGTAATCCAGTAAACCTTTTGACAGTTCTTTGCCCACCATATCATCTGTGGCGGTAATTGCCCAGCGTGTGGGGACAAGTTTTCTTTCCTGTCCGAGCAAACCGATGGAAAGAAGTCGGGTTATATGTTCACAGCCAATATCATGGCCATAAAGCTCCAGGGCAGCATCAGTCGCCTTTACATCGGTATCATAACTCAGGTAGTCAACTTTATCAGGAACTTTCGGATTTTCTGCGATATCAAAACGTTCCATTTTTCCGGCCGGCCCCATCGGTGTGAGTATCCCATCGAATTTTTGGGCAGGCTTTAAAGGTTTGCTGAGCAATACTTCTGTATCCACAGGCTTGCGGGAAAGTGCCATTTCCTGGGCTTTTTCTATCAGGCGGCTTTTTTCAAATTGTTTTACTTTGACAGTGGTGTTAGCCCGTACCAGCTGGCACCTTTTTTGTATGATATCGTCAATTCCCATGCCAAGTAGTGCATGAGGGTCCTCCAGTTGTGCAGCGTCCTCACTTTCCAGTAAAGGAGGTATCATGGGTCCGGCACTGACCTCGGGATAGCCATACCTACCAACAAATACAGCAGGAGGAGATGCTCCAAAAATAGTTTTTTCCCCTTGCTTTTGAGGGGAATATTTAGCGGCGTCCCTGAACTTTTCAAGTATGGGGCACCGCGCTCTTCCACAAAGTCCCTTCCCTTTACATTCAATACACCGGTTTTTCAATCATCTTCACCGCACAGGATACAATATCCTACTTCTGGTGCATTCTTGTAAAGCCAGCCGGACTTCTGGACGTGTTTGCATACTTCACACATACGTTTTACTTTTTGCTTGGGGGTTAGGCCATCCTTTGCAAGGCAGAAGGCAAATTTACGGATTTCTTCATTTGTATTTTCAGAAAATCCTACTTCTGCACCTCTTTTCTCGCTGACGTACTGGGATACGGCGGCTCTTGACAGGCCCAATAGGTTGGCCACCTGTTGCTGTGTGCACTTATGTTCATTCATAAGTTCACGTGCAAGTACGGCTCTGATGGCTGGCAATACCCTTTGCACCATTATTTCACAGGTAGGTTTCATTTAATGGTATCCTCTATGTTGGTTTTATTCAGATGACACTAATCCCTCTCTTTACTGCAGGATAAGGTTCTATAAGTAACTGAAAAGGCCGGCTCAAAAAAGATTTTGTGTTTCTTCCTTTTGCCGGGACAGATGTTTTTCGGATTTCTGTCATTTAATTAGTCATTGAAAAAAGTTTTAATTCTTGATCTGATCGGGAGAAAACCCTTTCTGGACCAGAACGTCTTTCATCCTTCCAAGATGATTGCCCTGCAACTCCACGGCATTGCCACGTACTGTACCACCGCAGGCGAATTTTGATTTGAGGTATGTTGAAAGTTCATGAAGGTCAATTTCATTGGCATCAAAACCTTCTACTACTGTAACTTCTTTTCCATACCTTCGCCTGTTTACCTTTACGGTTATTCTCTGTTGCTCTTTGGCCACTTCTTCGCAGATACACAATTCTTTTGGCAATCCGCAAACAGAGCACATTTCTGAACTCATCTTCTGGTTTTTCCTCCGAAAATTTAGTATTATGTTGTCTGTATAATTTATATACAGACAAATAGAAGTTAAATGCGATGCTATTAAAAGTTAATGGTAAAATGATTGCAAGAGACGTTGACATGGCCGATACATTACTGAAAAGAACAATTGGTCTGATGTTCAGGATGAATATCCCACAGGATTATGCTATGTTTTTTTCTATAAACAAACCGTGCAAGTTTTCCATACATATGCTTTTTGTCCCCTTCTCCCTGGATGTTTTTTTCCTTGATTCGAATTATCGTATAACACAAATTGAATCACTTCGCCCATGGCTGGGTTTTGCCCGCGCAAAAAATGCAACCCGATATATGGTTGAAATGCCTGCAGGTTCCGTGGAGAAACATGGACTTGAGGTAGGGCAGCAGATGTCCCTGGAAAACACCCATACATAAGAAATGTTTATTTACATGCCCTATTTATGGGTACATCATTCCAATTTAATGAGGTTCTCACATGCTACCTGAAGATGACCTGAAGATCATTGTAGAAAAAATGGGACGGCAGCCGAATAATGTGGAGCAGGGTTGTTTTCTCAATCTCTGGAGTGAACATTGCTCCTATCGCTCCAGTGCCCCACTGCTTAAGAGTTTTACAACTACCGGTGACCGTGTAATCATAGGTCCTGGTGATGATGCTGCAATTGTGCGGTTTGGTGATGGCTGGGTACTTGCCCTGGGTATGGAAAGCCATAATCATCCGTCCTATGTAGATCCCTACAATGGCTCGGCTACAGGTGTGGGGGGCATTGTCCGTGATATCATCTCCATGGGTGCCCGGCCAATTGCCCTTATGGATCCGCTCTATTTCGGCCCCCTGAACACTCCTAAGAATCTGTATCTGTTTGAGCATATTATAGAAGGCATTGGGGGGTATGGTAACTGTATAGGTGTGCCGGTTGTTAGGGGTGAGGCATTTTTTGATGAACGTTACAGCGGCAATCCTCTGGTGAATGTTGTATGTGTGGGGCTTGCCCGTCAAGATCAGCTCGTAACTGCCACGGCACAAAAGGCAGGTAATAAGATCGTACTTATTGGCTCTACTACCGGACGTGATGGCCTGGGTGGTGCCTCTTTTGCTTCCAGGGATCTGTCCGAAAGCGCCGAGGCAGAGGACCGGCCCAGTATCCAGATAGGTGACCCTTTTACTGAAAAACTTCTTATTGAACTCTCTCTTGAAGCGGTTGCAGAAGGTGTCGTAAAATCCTGCCGTGACCTAGGAGCTGCCGGCCTTGCAGGTGCTTCTTCAGAAATGGCTTCCAAAGGTGATCTGGGTATTCATATACATGCAGATCGTGTTCCACAGCGAGAGGCAGGAATGAATGCCTTTGAGATTATGATCGCAGAATCCCAGGAGCGTATCCTTTTCGAGGTGGAACCTGAAAATGTGGACTATATGCTCCAGCTTGCCGAAAAATATGATCTCAACGGGGCTGTCATTGGCGAATTGACCGAGAGAACTTACTTTACAGTTGAATTTGAGGGTAATACTGAGACGGATATTCCCATTCATTTATTAACAGAAGGTGCACCCACGTTTGAGCGTCCCTCCACGCCCTTTACAGTCAAAAAAGATCCTGTGCCGGCTGCAACAGGGGACCTGAAACAGGCAGTTCTTGCTGTACTTGCATCCCACAATGTGGCTTCAAAGGACTGGATATACCGCCAGTATGATCATGAGGTCCAGATACGGACAGTAGCCAAGCCCGGAGAAGATTCTGCTATCCAGCGGATTATCGGTGAAAAGGGGATTGCTTTGTCATGTGGTTGCAATCCCAGACATACCTATCTTGACCCTTACGAAGGAGGGAAGGGAACCCTTGCTGAAAATGCAATGAACCTTGCTGTAAAGGGCGGCCGTGGCCTGGCCCTGGTAGATTGCCTGAACTTCGGCAATCCTGAAAAGCCTGATATCTACTGGCAATTCAAGTTCACCATAAATGGACTGGCTGATGCGGCACGTGACCTTTCTATTCCGGTGGTAGGAGGTAATGTTTCCCTGTACAACGAAAGTGAGGAACATCATACTGCAATCCTGCCAACTCCTGCAATAGGTGTTGTGGGGGAAGTTGAGGATGTTTCCGCGGTCCCATCTTCTCAATTTACAGGGACGGGCCAGTCTGTTATCCTTGTAGGAACCACAAAAGCAGAACTGGGTGGTTCAGAATACTATAATGTAAGGGGTAGTCCAAATGCAGGGAATGTCCCGCAAGTGCCGGCTGATATGGCGGCAATAGTTGAGTCTCTGATTACAACAATCAGGGCGGGTAAAGTCGCTGCTTCTCACGATGTTTCACAGGGTGGACTTGCAGCTGCACTTTGTGAGATGTGTGGGAATGTGGGTGTAGAAGTGGATCTCTCTGAGATTGCGGGGGATATGTCAGCAGAAGAACTTCTCTTTTCCGAATCCCATGGCAGGGCTCTCCTTGCAACAGATAAGCCGGATGCCGTCTCTGCACAGCTTGGCAATATCCCACACGTTGTAATCGGTACTACCGGTGGTAACAGTGTAAAGATTACAGTAAGCAATGAGCACATTGAAGTAGATCTGGATGAGATTAAGGATGCCCGTGCTTCATTAACCAGATTGATGATGGAATAAAATCAGGCCAGGGTGGTTATCTGTTCAACGGTTTCCACCAGGGCATCGACTTCTTCTTCGGTGTTATACAGGGCAAAGGATGCCCGCACCGTTCCTTCCAGTTTCATGAAATCAATCCCCGGCATGGCACAGTGGTAACCGCTGCGCAGGCATATCTGCCGGGTTTCATCCAGTATCATTGCCACATCATGGGGATTAAGTCCCCGGACATTGAAAGGTACGACTGCACCCCTGTCTTGCGGGCCGTATACTTCCACTCCTTCTATTTGTGCAAGCCTGCGTGCGGCACTTTGTGCCAGTTGCCTTTCATGTTTCTCGATGTCGCTGACACCTATTTCCTGGACATATTTCACAGCCCTGCCCAGCCCGATTCCTCCCGGGATGTTGGGTGTGCCGGCTTCAAACCTGGTAGGTGTTTCTTCCAGTTCATAGCCTGTGGTGGTAACTGATCTTACTGCTCCTCCTCCTACATTGAGGGGTTTGATTGACTCCGGTTCTTTAATGTATGTCACACCGGTTCCCTGGGGGCCCAGCAAGCCTTTATGTCCCGGGACAACGAAAAAATCACAATCCATTTTTTTGAGGTTCACCGGCATGTGCCCTGCGGATTGGGAACCATCTATCAGGCAGAGACTTTCGTGGTCCCGGGCAAGCTTGCAGATGCCTTGTACATCCTGTATGGAACCAAAGGAATTGGATATGTGGGTAATTGCAACAAGGCGTGTGGAAGGGCGGATGTGCTGCTCCAGGGCTTCCACAGAAATATGCCCTTCACTATCTGGCTCCATGATGGTAAGTTCGACTCCCCTTTCCCTGAGTTCCATCCAGGGGAGCAGGTCTGAGTGATGTTCAACCAGGGTGGTTACTATATGGTCTCCTTCTTGCCAGTCTATGCCCTGGGCTATCAGATTAAGGCCTTCGGTTGCATTCTTGGTAAAAATGGTATTTTCTGCCGGGCAGTTCAGCAAATCAGCTATCGTTTCTCTGGCATCTTCAAAATGATCAGTGGTCTGGCGGGCCAGGTGATGGGCTCCCCTGCCGTGGTTTGCCGCATACTTGAAGAAATAGTCTTCCATGGCCCTTACCGCTTGCACCGGGGTCTGGGTGGTGGCGGCATTGTCCAGATAAATGTTATCCTTTAATACAGGAAAATCCGCACGTATATTTTCGACGTCATACATGCAGGCATGTTATTGATAAAGGGTAAAATAGGTTTTGCAGGTTATTTGGCCTGCATCCCGCCTACCATAAAGTGGTAGAGTTCCTCATCATCTTCATTGAGTTTGCCTTCTGTACGTCCTCCGACTACTGAATAGCATTTTCCCTTCTTTTCTTCACATCTCAAAATATCATGTTTTTTCATTATAGTTGTCATATGGTATAACCTCCTGTCTTCTTCAATTTCAATACTCTGCTGCCATACATGACCCCTCAAGCATCAGCAGCATATTAGAATATTAAACAACTTTCTAGGTGTTCTTTCTATATATATTTATTTGTTAATCGTTATTGGTCGGGTTATGAAAATACATTACATTGGTGATATAAGTCTCACTTTTTCTTACATTTACCAATAAATTGGCTTAATTGCAACGTAATCAGCCCTTGTGCTATTTATTATCGTAAGGATTATTAGCGATGCAGGAGACTTCCCTTCCATGCCTATAATAAACATTGATCCTTCTGTAAAGTATGCGGGAGATAGCCAGAGGGTGCTGGATGGTGAAGCAACCCTGGAAAAGGCCAGTGCCGGCCTAGATACAATTGGTGTGACCCGTATTGCCAATATTACTGATCTTGATCGGCTGGGAATCCCTGTGTTTTCAGGCATCCGTCCCACAGCTGCTGATGGTGCCATCTCCGTTTATTCCGGTAAAGGAGTGAACCAGCAGCAGGCCCGCATCTCCACGATTATGGAATGCTACGAACGCTGTCTTGCAGAGCGCAACGGGGTGAATGCAGACATTGACGAAAACGTAGCTGCTGATGAATTCATGGCTACAATGGAAGAAGCTGGTGTCCAGCATGGCCTGATTCATCCTGAAGAATTCCTGATGCCGCAACCCCTTGATTCTTCTTCATTGATCGAATGGACAGAAGGTTTTGACCTGCTTTCAGGAAAAGAGGTATATGTGCCTTCCAATGCTGTTTATCATCCCTATGATGCTCCGGGTATGTCTGCACATCTTTTCCGCAGCAATACCAATGGACTTGCCTCGGGTAATGTGATGGAAGAAGCCATCCTGCACGGTTTGCTGGAAGTAATTGAAAGGGATGCTCTGAGTATGGCCGAGTTCAACCGCAATCCGGGAATGGAACTTGTGCTAACTGAGGAAGACGGCCAGGCCTACGAAATGCTCAAAGCCTTCAGGGATAGTGGTGTGGATATTCGTCTCTGGGGTTTGCTACATGACACTCCTGTCACAACAGTGGTCGCTGCTACGGATGATGTACAGCTGAAAGATCCAGCCCTACTGGTCATGGGGGCGGGTTCTCATCTAAGACCAGAGATTGCTGTTATGCGTGCTATTACTGAGGCTGCACAGTCCCGTCTTGTCCAGATCCACGGGGCACGTGAAGATACAACCCGGGAAGACCTGGTACGTAAGATTGGCTATGAACGTATGAGAAGGATGAACGTTTACTGGTATGAGGAAGGTGTGGATAAGATATCCCTGGCATATATGCAGGACATTTCCTCCCCGACACCCGCAGGAAACATCAATACCGTTCTGTCCCATCTGGAAAAGATTGCTCGCAATGTTATTGTTGTGGATTTGAGCCGCAGTTCTATCAATATACCTGTAGTCAGGGTAGTAATTCCCGGCTTTGAGCAATACACCCTTGATCGTGAAAGGGTTGGTAAAAGGATTCGTCTGGTAGGCAAAAGAAAAGGTCCTGAAAGGGAAAAACCCTGGAAACGCAGGCCAAAAGTATGAAAACAATCGTTTTTGCCGGCACCAGTATAGGCCTAGAAGAAGCAGGAAAACTCAGTGGGGCCACCGTCCACAGCCCTGTTAAACGCGGAGATGTTACACAGGCTGTAAAACAGGGTTATGACTTGATCGGCATCATTGATGGTATTTTTTCCACAGGGCTGCAGTCGGTCACAGGGAAATACTGGAGTCCCTGCGCAAAAATATAACAATTGTCGGTGGGTGTAGCATGGGAGCTTTGCGTGCATCCGAAATGGATCGCCACGGGATGATAGGTGTGGGTAAAATCTATGAATGGTACCGCGATGGTGTTATTGAAGATGACGATGAGGTGGCGGTTGCCACAAACCCTGATACCTATGAGTCCATTTCTGCTCCGCTTGTGAATATCCGGTGTACCTTCCTCTCTGCTATGGATGAGGGAATTATTACGTCTGTTCAGGAAGCTCTCCTGCTGGACATTGCAAAAGCTACCCATTATTCTCTAAGGAGCTATTACGGCATAATAAAAAGTGCCCGGGACAAAGGAATGCTGGATGAACAGACGGCCGTGTGTTTACTTGGTTTTTGTCGTGACACTGAAGTGGATATCAAAAGAAAAGATGCTCTGGCGGTCCTTTCCAGAATAAAGGAGTTGAATCTTTAAATTTTATACGTCACAGTGGGGGTGCTCTATTTTGCCACACACTCCCATTGTAGGATGGCCCATGGTACTGCATATGGTATCGATAGCCTGAAGGGAAACAAAGCTTTCAAAACGGCTTACCTCTCTGCAGGCTTCTTCAGGTGAGAGGCCATAGTTTTTGAGCATAAGGCTCAATATTCTGTGTCTGCGAATCAGAAAAGCAGCATATTCCTTCCCTTTTTCTGTAAGTTTCACACCACGATAAGGTACATGGTTGACGTATCCCTCCTCTGCAAGTTCGTTGATTGTTTTGGTTGTTGTAGAGGGATCTACTTTAAGGTGGGCTGAAAGTTCATTGGTGCGTACGTTTTCTTTTCTCTGGTGAATATATTTGAGATATTCTATTTTACGCGGGGAAAGCTCAAGCCCTGTTATCTTTTCCATGGTTGGAGTTTAATTGAACTACTCCACGCTTACGCATGGAGATTCCTACGAGTTGTTATGTCATTCATTGGATGTATTTTGGATACATCAAATGTCAATAACCCTGTTTGTCGTAGATTATGAGCAAAATGCTCATAGCCTGTCCAAGTGGCATAATTGGATAGGGTTGCATAAATGTTAATATAACTATAAATAACTTATGCAATTATATTATTATAACACGGCTTTCATCCCCTACCTTACGGAAGGGGGCTTCTCGCCTGTTGAGTTAAAAATATATTTAAGTCTTATGAGGTTTTGCTCAGAAAACAGGTTTAACATCTGCATATGCCCATACAACAAGCCCGATAATTCCCACAAGAGATAACAGTATCAATGTCATACGGGCTCTTTTTTCAAGTTCCAAAGCACCTGCAATCCGGATGTAGGTGATCTTGTTGAGTGTGCTCACAATACCGGCAAAAACTGCGGTCTCAGCAGCCACGATGTATGAAATTTCTCCCTTCACTGCAAGGCTTGCCATGGAAGCTGTTACTGCCGAGCTGCTGGCCACACCTCCCAGCGCAGTTACATATGTTCCGTATGTTCCCGCGTATTCGTTGGCAAAAGTTGCAAAAACCTGTAATATCAGAAAGATTGCTCCAAAACGCAGTGCAGGCTTCAGGGCAAAGGGTGAACCAATGTCAAGAGTTTCTTCCATTTTCTTTGATAGGTTCTTGTTTTTCCAAAAAATCCCTATTACTACCAGTATCATCAATAATTGCGGAGGTAACATATTCAGGGTAGTCTTGCCTGAATTATCTACAATCAGGGCAATTACCAGGTTACTGATGAACATAGAAAGGTTGGATAAAAGGACGCCGATGTAAAAGGCATTTACAAGTCCGGCTTTTTCCTTTGCTATTGATGCCAGGGCAGCAGTAGTGGCTTCACTGCTCACGAATCCTCCCAACAATCCAGAATAGGGTATACCTCCTCCTGCTCCAAAGCGTTTGAGGGAAATGTAACTGATAAATCCAATGAACATCACAAGTACGACAATAAGGATTGTGGCTTTAAGATCCACAATACCCCATAGTTCTTCATCAGGTACGAGGGGATACAGGACGAAAGCCACGGCAAGGAACTGAAGGCTGTTCAGGATATCTTCATTGGAAAGGTTCTGGGCAAAAGAATGGAGGGGGCGTTTTTCAATAGTCAGGAAAGTTATTGCAACTCCACCGGCAATAGCAAACAGGTAATTACCATTTGCTACCAGTATTCCCAGCAGGAAGGTGCAGAATAAAGACAGGGCACTTGTCATGCCCAGTTTGCCTCGCATTGTGTAGGTACGGTATATCAGGGCAATACTACATGCTATTATCAAAAAGGCTGCAGCAACTATAATATCATTGCCGATTGTTTTTCCTGCAATTGTTGCCAGCATGCCTGTGACAGCAGCCAGGGAATATGTACGCACACCTGCAAAAACCGGATGTTCTGCTCTTCGATGTTCTCTTTCTATCCCGATGATTATACCTATCATCAGAGACAGGATGAGTTTTTGCAAAAAATCAAATAAAAAAAGGATCAAGACCGACGGTGGGTATAATTTCCATCACTCCACCTCCGGATTGGTAAAGTCTTTAAGTTCCTTTATTTAAGGATATCTTCTTCAACTTCTTTCCTGCCTGCTTCCAGTTCATCTCCCTGCTCATCATCGTATTCAAGCAGCATGGTCTGGAATTCCCCCACATGGGTTTTTTCTTCCTTTGCAATGTCTAGCAGCACTGCCCGGATCTCCTCGCTGGAAGCAAGTTCGGCCATCTGTTCATAGAGGTTGATAGCATCAAGTTCGGCTATAATGCCAGCCCTTAAGATTTCCTTATCTATGTTCTCATCCTCTACAGCATCAAGGTCAATTGGTATTTTTGATAACATACGTATCCTCCCATCAAACATTATAGAAATCTTAGGATATATTTCTTGTCATATTGCCATATGTCTACGGAGTATCCCGCATAGATGTATGCAAATCTATCCGGATATTTGCGTCTGATTTCATCCAGGTGGGATGTGCAGTGCCCGGCTGCTATGTATGAAAGTTTGCCCAATGTGTCCATGTCATTGAAGTCGTGTAGTCCTCCGAGTACACCTGTGACATTACCCATTTTTGCAGCGTTATCGATTATTTTCCCCAGTCCCGGATGGGCACATCCGGTTATAATATACAATTCATCTTCAGATTGCAGGATAAGGGATTGTTCTTTTATGCGGCTTCCCAGTTGACCGGTGGTAAAAACTCCCTTGCAGACCTGCCGGGATTTTGTGACTTCTATAAGATGGGCATATCTGGCTATTTCCTTTTTGAGATTTGGGGAGAATGCCCTGGGTACATACACTTCCAGGGCATCTGAATTATGTAATATTGCAGACAATCCTCCTATATGATCCCAGTGCTGGTGAGATAGGATAAGTATGTCTATGTCAGAGGGTTTCACGCCCACATTTTGAAGGTTTTCCAGCAGGGCGGGTCCGTTCCAACCCGTATCAAAAAGAAGCGTAGTGTCTCCCTGTCGAATCAGGCAGGCAAATCCCCATCCTGCATGGAAACCCTCGGCTGCATTATTATCATAAACAACGGTAAGTTCCATATTCAATCTTCCATATTGAATTTTTTACGCAGGTAATATCCGGAATAGATTGCACCTGCAGGATTATGTGCAAGCACCCGATCCTTGACAATCAGGGTGGTTACCGGGGATTCACTGTGGCGGGTAAATATAATGTCATGGCCCATACAGAGGCCGACGATGATATTGAGCTCGGTTTGTTTTTTGGCAAGTAAGAGGGCCTGTCCCTTCGGGTTACAGGTAACCTCGAATTGATCCGGCTGGATCTTTTCAAGTTCATACTTTTCCTTCGGGATACCACAGACCTTGCAGCAGGTGGAATAAACCTTAAAATCCTTTTCCAGGATTCGGGTGATAGTTGCGGCTTCACTCGCCAGCCCGATACAAAAAGCAATTCCCAGTTTTTGGTAACCCATTTGTCTGGCAAACAGGATAAGTTCTTCCAGCCGGGTTTTTTGCATATAGTATTGCCCTTCGATAGCAGCTGCAACCTGCATACAGTCGAGGTCTTCACCGGTATATTCGATATCTTCTGCAACACCGCTGCAATCTTTCCCGTTGCGGCATTCCTTCTCCTGACAGGTTGCACATTTCATGATTGCATCTCTTCTTTTACTTCTTCCCATACTTCTATGACGCATTTTGCAAAAGAATTGTCGGTATATTCCACAATTGTTTTTCCCTGTACCATTGCCTCGGTAGGGGTTGTATCATAAGGGATTTTGCCTGCAATTTTAATCCCTTTCTGGGTGCAGAAAGTTTCTATTTCTTTTCTTTTGCTGTCGTTTATATCGGATTTGTTTATGCAAACCAGAGATGGTATATCGAAGTGTTCTGCCACTTCTATCACTCTTTTAAGATCATGGATTCCGGCTACAGTGGGTTCGGTGACTACAAGGGCAATGTCCACACCCGCAAGAGCTGCAATTACCGAGCAACCGGTACCTGGCGGTCCGTCTATGATTATTGTATCTGAATTGTTCTCCTTAGCTACCCTTTCTGCAATTTCCCTGACAAGTGTGACAAGTTTTCCTCCGGCTTCTTCCCCTATTCCGAGTTTGGCATGAACAAGCGGTCCGAACCGGGTTTTAGATTCATAGGCTTCCCCGCACTTATTATATTCCATTGTCACCGCATCGGCAGGGCAGACATACTCGCATACTCCACAACCTTCACATATGTACGGATCGATTTTGAAACCTTCCTTTATTGCCCCGAATCTGCAATGGTCAACACATAGCCCACATCCTGTGCACTGTTCAGGGTGTATGATTGCGGTAGGTAATGCGGTAAAATCATGGGTTTTTATTATTTCAGGTTGCAGCAGCAGGTGCATATTTGCAGCATCGACATCACAGTCTGCAATGGTGGCATTTTCCGCAAGAGCTGCAAAGGCTGAGGTGAGGGTGGTTTTGCCGGTGCCTCCTTTGCCACTGATTACTGTGAGTTGTTTCATCTAACAGCCTCCTTTATAGTTTCAAACATCTGCAGGAATTTTTCTTTCCACTGCGGCATTGTTTCAACAAAAGGTATGCCTTCTGAATAAGCTTCAGCTATTCTGCGGTCATAGGGAATTTCCATTATTACTGGTAAACCGGCTTGCTGGCAATATTCTTCAACACCTCCATCCCCTACTCCTGCACGGTTGATTATCACTCCCGCAGGAATTTTCATTTCCCGGACAACTTCCGCTGCTAGTTTCAGATCATTGAGTCCAAAAGGTGTGGGTTCGGTAACAAGGATGCAATAGTCAGTATCTTCAACTGTTGTGATCATAGGACATGCGGTGCCCGGGGGAGCGTCCATTATTACTGTATTTTCGCCTGCATAGTTCTTGAGTTCTTTTATCAGGGGTGATGCCATTGCTTCTCCTATATTCAGAAGTCCTGTATGGAACTGTCCTGAAAAGGATCTCTCTATGTTCCCTATGTTGCGTCCTGTTTCACTGATAGCATCATTGGGACAGACGAGGCTACAGCCTCCACAGCCATGACAGAGATCGGAAAAAACCATCACTTTTTGTGGTAGTGCTGCAAGCGCATTGTAATTGCAAAAATCAGCACATTTGCCGCAATGCTCGCATTTTTGCTCATCTATCACAGGAACTGGTATAGTAACCTCTTTTACTTTTTCAAGATCATTGTGTAAAAACAGATTGGAATTTGGCTCCTCCACATCACAGTCAAGGAGGCTGGTTTTTGGAACAGAAAGGAAGAAATTAACAGCAACTGTTGTTTTTCCAGTTCCTCCTTTCCCGCTTGCCACAGTTATTTTCATAGTTATTCACTTCAGTTTTTCAGGATTTCTTTGATAAAAGTTCCCTGGCCGATTTTGTCCATAATATTGCCTAACCTTTCTTTACCGGGATCTGTGCGGTATTTTATGAATGCTCTAGCTATATCATTGATCGTCTCTATGATTTCTTCCTCGTCACAGAATGATTTGATCAATACTCCCTCTGTAGGACGGCGTGCACCGTTACCTCCTATCCATAAAGAGTAACCGCGTTTATCTTCCAGGGCAGCTTCATGGGGGCATCCTCTGACACACCATCCACAATTTCCACAAAGATCCCGGTTTATAACTGCCTTTTTGCCCTCAATGGATATGGCATTAAACTTGCAAAGTTCGGTACATCTTCCACAGCCTGTGCACTTTGTTTCATCGATAACCGGTCTGAGCTGGCCCATTATGCCGATGTCATGCTCTCTTACACGGACACAGCTATTCGGACAACCGGCAATCCCCACTTTCATTTTATGGGGTGTCAATTTTTGAGCAAAATGCATTGTTAGCTTGTTGGCCAGTTCCTTTGTACTCACAAGCCCTTCGGGACAATAATCCATTCCCGGGCATGCTGTAGCATATCCCATTCCGATTGTCTTCAATCCTTCAGCGTATATTTCTGCCATAAGATCATCGATGTTTTCCCCCGGGACACCCTGGATTTCGATACTTTTCCTTGTAGTCATTTCCAGTGTACCGTCTCCATATTTTTCGGCAAGTTTGGCAACTTTTTCCAGATATTTGTATGTGGTAATTCCGGAATCGGTTTTTATCTTGACAAAGTTTGTTCCTTTTGCTTCGGGTCTTACTCCCGGATAGTCACGAACCCAGTAGTAGCTGACTTTTTCCTCTGAATTGAGACGTTTGTCAAGTTCATGACGGAACTTTCTCATTTTGAATTGTGCCAGTTCTTTTGTCATTTCAATATCTACTTCATTTGAAATCTCAATATAACCCGCTTCATTTGCATCATTAAGCAATTTTAATCCTTTGGCATTGCGGGCTATCAATGTAGTCCACCCCTTTGACGACCCGGAGCTTCCTGCAGAAATATCAGCGACCTTTGATACTGCGTCCCTGCAGATCTTACAGCCATCCCAAACACAATCTTGAAGGTCCTTCAGGGAGATCTCAATATTTTTCTCATCCGTGGTTATAATCATTTCATCAAGTTGAATGGAATATTTTTTAATATCGTTAAGTTTGATTCCCTGTTTTTCCAGGAAATCGGATAGTTTGTGATAATTGAAATTTTCCATGCAAAATAGGCCAATCGTGTATTCAATAGTAGGATTATTGGCAAATTCTCCATCCATTCCTTTTTCTACAGGGTGCACGTTAAGCCCGTTGAAATATTGCATTCTACGGACGCCATAGGTTTGACATGGAGTTCCTACGACTGCTACTTTGTTGAAATTATCTTTTTCATTTCTGAGAGTAGATAATAATGGGACGGTTGAATATTTTGCTCCCTGAGATGTTGTTATTTCTTCCCTCTTTCCAATTATGTTTGCTGCAGGTTTGGCAAAACCAGCTGTTGTTATGGCTCCGTCTATAAGTCCCTTATCCATACAATATGCAATAAGGGATGAGACAGCGCCTCCATCCTGTCCTTTTTCTGCGAGAGCCTCATCTGTTGCTCTTGCGGAAACTATTTTTTCGTATTGTCCCAATACACTGGGAGGTTTTGCCTTGAAATTGAAAGTATTAAGTGCTATCCGGGAAGCATCGGTCATTACCCGCTGACATACATCTTTGCATGCTCCCTCGCCATTCCTGTAGCATTCATCTTTAAGATATGGTCCGTTTTCATCAAAACGTATAAGATCATACGGACAAACAGCAGCACATGCCCCACAAAGGGTACACATGCCTGTATCTACAATAGCATCTTTCAGGAACCATTTATTTTCTACCATATAATCACATCAGTGTTCGTGGTCATGTCCACTGCAGGAGTTGTTTGCACCAGCTTGCTCGAGCCTGTCACTTTTCCAGTCCTCGATGGCATCATTGACGCTTCCCTGTGCCCCTACAAAAACTTTGATGCCGAACTGTTCGAACAACTGTACGGCTTTCCACCCTAGACTTCCACAGAGCATGGTTTCAACTCTTTCATTTGCGAGTAATTCAGGAGGCAATCCAACGCCACCCATATGCTCACTGGTATTCTCCAGAACATCTACCTTGCCAGTCTCACTGTCGTATATTGTGTAATAAGGGACTCTACCAAAGTGCTGCCCTACAGGTGAATCTATTCCACTATTTTCGGTTGCCGGTATACATACTTTCATTTTCTTCCCCCTCTGCCCTGTCCGCGACCCATGCCTGCATGTGCCTTGGCAGTTGGACCGGATACCTTTTCCAGAGTACCTTTATTATACTGTTCAACTGCTTCTTTTACTGATACGCCGGAAGTAGTTACGACTTCTATTCCTGCTGTGGAAAGGACTTCGTAGGCATTAGGTCCCACATTGCCGGTGATCAAAACATCTGCCTGCATTTTTGCGACGTCCTGGGCAGCTTGTATGCCGGCACCCCCGGTAGCACCCGCTGCAGTGTTTTCCTTTGTTTCAAATTCTCCGGTTTCGGTATTTGTTATTATGAAATAAGGTGCTCTACCAAAACGGGGCTCAATATCAAAATCGGGTTCATTGCCTTTTGATGTTATGCAGATTTTCATTGTTATTCCTCTTATTTACTATATTTAGCACATAAAGGAGGAATTATATATAACTTTCTCAAAACGATATTATAGAAAACCTCTTATGCTGCATATAATAAGCTAATAATATCTTATGGAATAATGTAATAAAAAAATATTGCAGTAAGCATTCCTGGTCTGTAAAAAGCCAAACAAATATAGGAGTTATGAAAAAAGAGAGAAAAAGACTGGACTTAGTATGTCCAGTTCTTTGCTGCTTCGATCATTGCCTGAAGGTTCTGGGTAGGAGTCTTGCTCACAATACCGCAACCCGGTGCGAGAAGCTGTACTCCTGCATCGAGAACGTTCTTGGATTCTTCCTTTACACCTTCGACATTGTCTTCGCCCTGGTTCCAGAGGACACTTACAGGGTCGAGGTTACCTAATATGAGGGCCTTGTCCACATTCTCAACTGCTGCTGCAGGGTCGACATTCTGGTCTACACTGATTGCGTCTACGCCGCAGGTTTCCATGATTGCAAGTCCGTTTGTTGTGTCTCCGCAGATGTGGAGGATGGATGGTATACCTTTTTCGTGGAGTGCTTCAACAATCTTCTGGTGGAACGGAACTACGAAAGTCTTGTAGAAGTCAGCACCAATAAGCTGGTAGCTGGCTGTTGGATCAATGATTGCAAAGGTGTCGGCACCGTTCTCGACCTGCTTGAGGGCGTACTGTGTGCAGAACTCAGTGGTGAATTCCATGAGTTTGAGGCCAAATTCCTGGTCGGTCATGATGTTCATGAACCAGGAGTCACCGTTAAGGTGCTGTGCGAGGGAGAATGGTCCGATCATACTGCCGATGATTGGAAGTTCGTCACCGTATTTGTCTGCGAGGATCTTGACTGCCTTGGATACATTTCCGATCCTGCCATCTTCAACGTTATATCCTTCGAATTGCTCGACGTCTTCGATCTTGCTGACAATGTGGCTGATTACGGATGGCTGCTGTTCCTTGGTACTTGGCTTGATTCCGCATCCGAAAAATTCTGCTTCTGCTGTGATGTCGAAAGGAACACGTATTGCTTCAAATCCTACAACTGTGTGTCCTGCTTCTGCCAATGCTGCCATTTTTACAGGGTCTTCATGAGCTTCTGGCCAGTAAGCATCTACTGCATCCATCTGTTCGACTGTTCCTGTCTGGGTGGCACAGATAGCAGGCATCCTGTCTACTTCTTTACCTGCAAATACGCGTGCTAATCTCTCTTTGGGTGTATATTCAACCATAACCTTTACTCCTTAAAACTTATTTTTATTCTAAAAGGTAATCTGGCTACGCATTTAGCATATATATATCTTTTCATGTTCAATTTTCATGAAAAAGCGCTATCAATATGCCTGTTTTTATCGCAGGGGTTCTCTTTCCCTTACATTACCGCATAAAGCATTGAAGCCACGCCAATCATCAGAGGTTCCATTACCAGATCGATTTCGTTTCTTTCCCCAATGTCTTCAGGTAAACCACAGGGGATTCCCGGTGTGGACACGAGGCATCTTTCTGCCACCATGCCTTCAGAGATCGTGTTGGGGTTTGGTGTAGCCTCCAGGACCATGGAGAACTTGTGTTCTTCTTCGGGATCATAGGGTATGATGCCCAGTTCTCTGCGGGCCTTTTCCATAGTTTCCCGGTCGGGGTCATAGGCATACACATCGAAATCCCTTTTTACGAGATGTTGTGCTCCGGCATAACCAACTCTTCCCAGGCCGATTACAAGTATATCTTTTGAGTCGGCATATTTGTAACGGGAGGCGATTTCAGCATAAACCACTCCGGTGCATACATGATTGGTTGCAATTTTGCCGTTTCTCATATTATGTGCAATAAAAATGTGGTCATCTGCCATCAGTATTATGTCGGCATCACTGGAAACAGCTTCATAGTACCCGGTAACGTCAGGGTGCTCGGTTACAGCACCATCAAGGCCGAAATATTCGGTTATCGTAAGCAGGGATGACGAAAAATTGGTAATGATACCGTTGCCGGAAGTCATGGGCACAATACCTACCTTTTCTCCGTCAAGAGTTGTGCCGTATATTTGTTTGCATATGTCAGCAATGTCCATTCCGGTTGCTTTTTTGATAGTATTGTTATTGCACTCAAGCTGTTTTGTAAGTCCTTCTAGGTCTTGTGGTGTAAGTAGTGCCATATTAATCCTCCTTTTATTGCTTCATATCGGATTTGATGAGTTGAATTGCTTTTTTTCTTTTATCACACATTTCATGCCGGGTCGTGCCACTGGATATCAGGGTATAGATTGGTCTTTTCCCCTTACATTTGAATATTTCCAACCCGTTTGATTCATGGAATAGCCGGTAGTCATCACCGCCTGAAAGCATATGTTCTCCAACAGGGATAAGTTTCCCATCAGATACCATCAGGTGTTCATAGTTACATTGTTTGCCAACAGAAAGAGGATTATTTTCCTTTATTTTTCCTGCAAAAGTTCCCATTAGCCATTCGAGCAGGTTTACACCAACACTGTGATATACTACGGTAGGTGTCTGGCTGGGAAACCGTGCATCAATCTCAATAACACGGATTCCTTCAGGGGATAGTATTGCTTCCACATCCATGATTCCTTTAAGGCACAGATTGCTGGCCAGCAGGTATGCGATTTCCCTGAAATTTGCATCTGTCTCCATCGGGGTGACCCTGTGGCAATCATGTTCCCGGTCAATATGGACCTGTGTCTGGTGACCGATCATGAAATTCCTCCCGTCACCCACGACTTCCAGTGAAACTACCGGTCCGGGTACATATTCTTCAATGACCATCGAATCATCAATGTTTGCCATTTCACTGTCGTTGTCAATTATGCGTGCCCCTTTGCTGCTGCTCATACATGGGGGTTTTACAAAATAAGGTGGATTTTTGGGTTTTTCTGAAGGAATGGGTATATCGATCGATTTGAAATATTCCCTTGAAAGCCTTTTGTCCATACTGGTATGAAAGGCGGCAAAATCGAAAAGAAGAGGGCAATATAGTTCTGATTCTATTTTTTTCAAAAAGAGAAGGGTATCAAGGTTTTCATTTGTCGGAATTATGGCATCTGAGTGGCGGGATAATTCTATGAGCCTTTCTGGTCTTTCTGTAATATCGAAGCAAAAATGCTCATCCACACTATTACGTATCAGAGGCTGGTTTTTCCTGTCGATCAGATGTACCTGTATCCCGGATTTCCTGGCAAGATAAGCAACCTCGAAGCCCTGTAGCTTGCCCCCAATCAGACATATCGTTTTCATTCTACCTTCCCAGTATCTGATTGAACTCTTCCTGCTTTCCCGGTTCCATTCCCATGCTCTGAAGTTTTTCCACCACACTCCATGCATCACGGTTGCGTTCTGTCAGTTCCCTGTCATAGTTAACTACGCCTTCCAGTGTAGATCCGGAAGGAATGATGGATGTCACAACGTTTGCTCCCGCATTCAGCCGGTAAACCATACCTTCCATGCCTTCAAGGTCAAGGGAAGCAGGGATCAACCTGTCCGGGAACATGAGTCTTAGAATAGATATGATTTTTAGTTCTGATTTGCTGCTTCCGGGCTCTCGGCTTGCCAGGGGTGTGCCTTCCTGAGGTACAAATGTCATTACACGTACCATATTGGTATTTGATTTACGCAGGCCTTTGAGGGATATCAGGGTTGATTCGGCTTCAGATTCAATTCCGGTAAGGATTCCGTCTTCTACACAGTAACCAATTTCTTTTGCATTCTGGCGGCAGTTTATTCTCTGATCGCATACCTGGCCTACCCTGAGCTTGTTGTATAATTTTTGGTCATATGTTTCCTGGTAAAGTGCCAGGAAATCGGCCCCGTTATCATACATTTGCTTGAGGGTATCTTTTCCCACTACACCCGGGGAGATCATTATTGGAAGGCCAAGTTTGTCCTTTACTTTCCGCACAGCACTGACCAGTCTTTCAGGATGATCGTGATAATAAGGATCCTCTCCCATTGTTAGGTCTATCATGTGGACAGGATCATTTTCAAGTGCCTCGCAGACCTTTTCGATCTCATCGGGGGTGAGCCTGTAGCGGTGGATATTGTTCTTACAGTTATAATAGCAAAACGAACACTGATTCTTACAGTATGTTGAAAAATACACGAAACTGTACAGGAACACCTTATTTCCAAAAAAGTTATCACGGACCATGCGTGCCACATGGAACAACTTCTGCATCTCTTCTTCATCCTCTATGGCCAGCAGGTCTCTTATCTCCTGGTCCCTGAGCTGGTATCCTTCATTTATTGAGGATGCAAATTTGTCCAGCTGTCCATTGTCCATGTTTTCAAACAAATTATTCACCTGAGATTGGTTGTAATTCCGTTATAGTATGATATAGACCTGCTTGAACGCTTGATGTTTGTGTATTTGTGCTTTACCTTGAGTAATCTTTCAAGTCCCATTCCTGCACCCATCCAGGGTTTGTTCACTCCCCAGTCGAGGTCCTGTGGAATGGGTCCCACAACTGCTGAAGATATTTCCATATCTCCGTGCATTATGTCAATGGTATCTCCATACACCATGCAATTATCCGAGATTACTTCGTAATCGATGTTCAGATATTTGAGCAGGTCATCAATAATTTTCAGCAGATTTTCTCTTGTGCATCCCGAGCCCATCTGACAAAAATTAATCATTGTAAACTCTTCAAGATGTTCTTTGCCATCGGATTCCTTCCTGTAGCAGGTGCCTATCTCGAATATCTTGAGGGGGTCGGGCATTATGTTATCAAAATTGTGCAGGTAATTGTATAATCCTGGGGCAAGCATGGGCCGCAGGCATGTATTCTCATCCACCCGGAATATCTGCCTGTAGAGAGGATCTTCTTCAGTGATTCCCATTCTTTCAATGAATTTAGCCGGGATCATGACTGAAGTGCGTACTTCCATGAAACCCTTTTCTATTAAAAAGAGGGAAATATCCCTTTCAAGCTGGGCCAGCTGATGTCTGCGATCCTTCTCATACATCTGGCGCAGATCTTGCTTTCTCTTTTTGACAAGTTCTGTCTCCAGCTCCTTGAAGGGGGGGAGTTCTTTTACTGAACTAAGGTCATCTGCAGGGCTAAGCAGCGTTGTAATTCTTTTTTTCTGGGCAGGTGTGTAATCCGGTTTTACAGGCTTTTCTTTTTTTGCCTCTTTTGCAGCAGGCGGCATTTCATTTGCCTTGCTGGATACAGATTTCACCACTGCTGCCTTTTGAGGTTTGCTCTTTTTTGTTTTTGGAGCGGTGACGACACGTGCCTGGCTTCCCCTGCCGAAATCTTTTGTGACAAAACGAGTAATACGCTCATCGGAAAGTTTGCAGTTTTTGCATGCTTTGCGATATTTATTGTTGCGTAGCGCCCTTGCAGAGCGACTTCTTCTGGAATTACGTACTGTAAAGCGGCTTCCGCAGTCAGTAGTGATATGAATATGGTTCCTCGACACCTCGAAGTTCTTTACACCATGAAGTAACCCGTTCCTTGAGAGCCACACTCCGTTGGTGTCTATAAGTAAATCTAGTGGTTTCCTTTCCATAGGGGATTGCTCCGGCTATAGAGGCGACTTTTGACATCTACATTTGCTGAGGCATCTAATTTTGCAACATATCCAGACCGTCACTTTCTATTTTACTGGCGGAAACCCCGGGAATCTAACCCGGCTGAATGGATCTAGAGTCCATTTGATCTACCTGATCAGGTTTCCACAGGATAGTCTGCTTTATTTCTTTGAATTTGTATTTAACTTTATGGGTGTGTGATGGGGAATAACAGTTTTCTATCATAAATTATATTAATTATAAGTTCGCTGCTAAAAATTGCTTTATATAACTTCATGCATCTTGAAAAACACCAATTAAAGCCCGGCAGATGATAAACTTATGCTCCCTTTCAAAGAAAATATACTTGAGTTAATTCCTTCAACCCATGGCGGACTTATCCGAAAGACTTCACAGCAGTATTCCACTCCTCTGTCCGATATAGTGGATTTAAGTGCCAGTTTAAATCCTCTGGGCAGTCCTTTTGATAATCCTGAATGGGGTATGGACCTGCAGGAATTGTTTGCCACTTCCTTTGAAAGAATGGGTCAATATCCTGATAATCGCTATCTTGAATACAGAACTGCAGCTGCCTTTTTTGTAGGAGGGGGCGCAGATGCTGTAAACCTTGTCCCCGGTAATGGTTCATCAGAAATTATCAGGCTTGTTGCCGGCTGTATTCTCAACGAGGGGGATGAGGTAATGATTCCCCAGCCTACCTTTGCTGAATATGAGCAACAATGCAGGGTGGCCGGTGCAAAGATTGTATATTATCCGGTAGAATCCCTGCTTTCCATTTCAGAGGATGCACTGGAATCGGCACGCATTCTTTTTGTGTGCAATCCCAACAACCCTACCGGTAAGTTGCTTGCAAGGGAAGATATCCTGCGCCTTGCAGGGCTTTGTGCAGAAACAGATACTCTGCTTTTTGTTGATGAAGCTTTTATTGAACTGTCCGATATATCAAGTACCGTTGTTGATGTTGCCATCTCCAATGATCATGTTTTCGTAATGAGGTCACTTACCAAATCATTTGCACTGCCGGGTATACGTATGGGATTTGGTGTTGCATCTGAGGCAATGGCTGAAAAATTGAATACGGCCCGTCTGCCCTGGAATATGGGCTCTCTTGCTGAAGAGGTGGGGTGTGCCCTAATGAGTATGGAAGGCGGTATGGAATCAACATACCTGAATGTGTCCCGCCAGAAGATAACAGAATACAGGGATTATCTTATAGATCGGCTGAGTGATATCTACGGTTTCCATCCTCATTCAAGTTCTGTAAATTATATACTTGTGGATATCTCCGAGCTCCTAATGGATTCTGTAGAACTCACGAAAAGACTTGCAAGACATGGTGTACTTATAAGGGATTGCAGTTCTTTCCCGCTGATGGAAAACGATTTTATCCGTCTTGCCGTGCGGCCTCCTGAAGAAACGGATATACTGATCCATACTATCGGAGAGGTCCTTACTGAATCCGGTAAGGATTATGCTGAGGAAAAACTGAAAGAAACCATAAAAGGCGCCTCCTCCGGCTGTTCTTCAAGCCGCAATACCTGTGAATACTATCCCTGTCATTTCGAAGGTCAGGACTGTACTTTTTGTTTCTGTCCCTTCTACCCATGTGAAGATACGCGCACGGGGGGCAAATGGATAGATAGCACTACAGGTAGCAGGGTCTGGAGCTGTGAAGATTGTGTGCTTGTCCACAATTCGGATGTTGTACACAGGATGCTTAACATTCTCATGGAAGATGGGGGTACTGAAATCAGCCTCAAAAAAGCCTGGGATGAAGTGATAGATGTCAGTTTGTAATTTATACGATTTTTAATTATCAATCCGCAGTCGGTTTATCCGGGATCGTGAAGGTAAATGTACTTCCCTTACCAACCTCACTTTTCAGTCCGACCTGTCCGCCGTGCATTTCCACGAGTTCCCTGACAAGGGAAGTCCCAGTCCGGTGCCCTTATGTTCACTGGATTTGGAGGATTTGGCCTGCTGGAAAGGTTCAAAAATTGTAGCCTGCTCGCTCTCGGGTATGCCTATGCCGGTGTCCGAGACTGCAACTTTCAATTTATCCTTTTCTTGATTGGCAATAATTGTAATTGTTCCTTTATCCGGGGTGAACTTGGCTGCATTGCTCAGCAGGTTGTACATAATCTGTTTGAACTTTTTCCTGTCGGCATAAACCCTGATATCTTCAGAAGGTAACTCCATTTGCAGGCCTATATTCTTTTTGGACGTGAGAGGTTTGATGAGTATGCTGATTTCATCCAATGCTTCATGCAGCTCAAAACTACTGTATTCAAGTTGTTCTTGTCCGGCCTCGATCTTTGAAATATCGAGAATATCATTTATCAGACTTAGCAGGTGATTGCCGCTTTTGGCAATGTTGGACACATATTTCTTCTGGTTATCATTGAGCTCACCTTTTACTTCTTTTGACAGGATATCGGAAAATCCAATGATTGAATTTAAAGGAGTTCTCAATTCATGGCTCATGTTTGCCAGAAATTCACTTTTGGCCTGGTTCCCTTCTTCTGCAGTCTTTTTTGCTTCGATGGCATTTTCTTCGGCATTTTTGCGTTCTGAGATATCCTGAAACATTTCCAGAATGTATATATCCCCTTTTATGGAAATTTCCTGTGCATTTTTCAATATGGGTTTTTTTATTCCATTTTTGCACTTTATTGTGGTATCCATTCCCCTGAATCCTTCCTGTCCCTCTCCCCATATGGGGCATTTTTTGAGGTGGATCCCTTGGGGCAAACGATGTCACATAGTTGTCCGACGAGTTCTTCCCTTTTATAACCTGTAATCTCACATGTACGGTAGTTTACATCTTTTATGATGTAATCCTGATCTATCATCAGGATGCCACCGGGCATGTTTTCATGTATCGTCTTTAACTTTTCTTCAGCTTCGGCTTTTTGTGTAATGTCATTTCCGATGGCAAGAAGGCCGGTTACTTCTCCTTCATCATCTTTTAATGCCGTGTCGTACCAATCGACAATGACTTCATTGCCTTCTTTTGTGACAATAGGGTTGACATTGCCTTCATTGGGATGGCCGGCAATCGCCTTTTTGAATACAGACCTGGTCCTCTCCTTTTCTTTTTCAGGTATGAATCTGGAAATCCAATCTTCTCCCTTTACTTCCTTAAGTTCGTAGCCGGAGAGTTTTTCCATATGGGGATTGTAATATACTATCTTTCCCTGCCTGTCAAGAACAGCCACAATCACTCTGGCAGTGCCGATTAGGCCTGTTAAAAGGTCGATTTCTTTAAGCAAACTGCCTTCATTCTGTTTTTCTTCAGTGATGTCCCTTATTTTCCCCAGATATCCGTATATTCTGGATTTTTCTGTAAAAAGAGGTGATATTTTTATCTGGCAATAAAAAGTACTTCCATCCTTGCGCTTCCTGATCCCTTCAAACTCATGAGGCTCTCCTGAATAGAGGTTTGAGAACATTTCTTTTTTCTGTTCCGAGGTCAGCTCTTGCTCATGGAGGATTGTTATTGGTTTGCCTTTTATTTCAGGCAAGGTCCATCCGAACATCTCTTCTGCAGTTCGGTTTACAAAATTAATGGTAAAATCAGGATTAGTATATATTATGGCATCTGTGGACTGCTGGATCATATCCTCAAATATTTTTGATTTGCTCACGGGCGCATTAAATTCTAAATTATCCACATTAACCACATTGCACTTTATAGTATTTTAAATATTTTTATAATGTTTATTTGCATAAACATGCGAGTTATGGTAGGTAAGGTAACTCTTTTTATTTATTCTTTGTGTATATTTTATTGATGTGATACAGCAATTGACGTTGCATGTCTGTTCTCTTCACAAAAGATACCAGTCATTATCGTTTTCTGAACACTCGGGGTCAATTCCCACAACCCTTCTTTCAATCCCCAGTTTGTCGGTGATTGCATCAGAGAGGTCCTGGAGATAGCCTTTCTGGCTCAGACTGCCGTAAATGAATCTCTTATTGGGGCGGATGTGCTCCTCCATTGTTTTTTGCCTGGGGGCAATATCTACTTCAATATCCGTCTTCTCAAGACCCTTGAGCATTGCCTTCCTGAAGTCGCCTGTGCAGTAGGCTATCCTGTGGCTATAGTTGTCACGGGTCTTCTCGAGATATGTTGCAAGTCTTTTGCTTTCCATACTTATAAAATCCCGCTTGATCTTTGCCACATTGCATTTTCCCATCATGAATTTATAATCTGTAAAAGGGTATTCATTATCAATTTCCCGGGGAGTTACACCACAGGTTCCAAAAACTACTATATGGACATCTTCGGGCTTTAGCAGATCAAAAATGATCCTGTCATACATCCTGTGGGATGGACTCGTATGATAGGGTTTCCTCATAGAACAGGGGACGAATATGCAGAATTTGCGTGTAGGTGCCTCATATTCATTGAGGACCCATTCATTGGCACGTATCATGTCCGGATGATAGATTAATCGCTCTGTATCAAGTGGTTCATCGGACCTTTCGTTTTCTGGTATTATAGTGGGCACTTGACTACCGTTGCTGAAAAACTATATATATAATTAACGATTTGATTGTTATGGTTTTGTACAATCTGTGCAACTTTGTTTATAGGGCTCCAGGTGAGTTTTAAAATGACGGGTTCAATTTCGGAAATGCTGAAAGCGAATTGTGAATGTGATGATGTTGCCAAATGTATTCTAGGCCTAAAAGACCTGGATCTAAAGGCTTATAAAATTCTGCTTTCCAATGGCCCTCTGACAGCTGAAAAACTCGGGAAGCATCTGGGCCGTGAACGCAGTACAGCTTATCGTTCTCTCCAGAACCTGATCTCCTGTGGACTTGTTTACAGGGAAACACATACCATTGATGTAGGTGGCTATTTTTATGAATATGTGGCTGTAAATCCTGCAGAGGTCAGACGAATGCTTCAGGAAAGTGTTGACCAGTGGTATGATAAAGTAAGCCATCTTATTAATAAAATTGATAAGGAACTTGTAGGGGACGAAATGTCATAATCATCCACATATATGGAATAATTTCATTTTTGACAAGCAATTGCCCTTTCCTGATATGTCCAAAGTTGCCGGGTGAATCAGGCAATACCGCGAGTTTTTCTTTGCTATTTTGATTTTTCGTTCCTGTGTTTTGCATGATGGCCCACTCATTTATTTATACGAAGAACTGTTTGGCAACAGTGGCTATTGCCTCTGGTATTTGGTGTAAACTATGAAATTCGGGAAAAGTCATCTCCTGCTGCTTTGTATCACTGCCTTTTTTGCCATGGCAGGAGGTGCAATTCTTGCTCCTGTTTTGCCTGATATGGTGGCGCCTCTAAATACAACATCCCGTGAGATAGGGCTTGTTATTTCAGTCTATACCATCTCCACCGCAATTTTCACTCTCATAATTGGCCATTTTGTAGACCGGCTGGATCGGAAAAAAGTACTGGTGCCCTGCCTTTTGATATATGGTTTAATGGGCCTGGCAAGTTTTTTTGCCACTAATTTGCAAACCCTCCTGATTCTGAGACTTTTGCAGGGTGCGGGGGTGGCCGGAATGATGTCTCTTGCAATGTTGATTATCGGAGAAGCTTATTCTGGTAGTGAACGTTTACACGCAATGGGTCGGGTCAGTACGACGATAGCGATTGGTATAATTGCGGCTCCTCTTATTGGAGGGGGTCTGGCAATTGCCGGCTGGAATTATCCATTCCTGTTCTATGCTCTTTCCCTGCCCTTTGCAGTAATTATGTTCTTCCATCTGCCCGAAACAAGGCCCCATAATCTGGAAATCAATAAAAGAGGGTTACTGGATGCATTTGGTGCAATGAGGGATTTCCGTGTGGCCTACACAATATTTCTGGTGTTTGTGACATTTTTCCTGCTGTATTCAGTGGTAGTTTATGTGCCGTTTATGCTTAAGGAATATTTCGGATATACTGCAGATAAATCCGGAATTGTGCTAGCTTTTCAGGGAATTGCAGTTATTATTGTGGCTTCAAATGTACGTAAGATAGCTGCAAGGTTTGAGATGATTTCAATGATAGGTATTGGCTTTTTCCTTGTAAGTATTGCTATATTGTTGCTGACACAGGTGGACTCTGTACTCCCTGTCATTGCCCTTATGTTCCTTTTTGGCTGCGGGTATGGCCTTTCCCAGACAGTCATAGACGGGATGATCGTTCACATATCCCCTCCTCAGGTAAGAGGGGGCGTACTTTCCATTCATAATTCCACAAAATATGTGGGAATGAGTTTGTCTCCTGCCCTGATGGGGATGGTTTATTTTTATTTTGGACTGCAGACTGTTTTCTTGCTTGCAGGTTTATTGGCTTTGTTTGCTGGGATTTCTGTTTATATGGTGAAGGGATGGTTTGTTAATGTCTGAATTTAGTTTGGTTCGACAGTACAAACGGATATGAACTCGTTATATTTATCAATTCAGTGGGTTATTTATTAGGTTGATTAGCTCTGGATTTTGCACTATCTTTTTGGGGAATATTAATGGAGGCCGATACAGCACAGAAGAAACTGGCAGTACTTATCGATGCTGATAATGCACAACCTTCCATCGTGGAGGGACTTTTTTCGGAAATAGCCAAATACGGGATTGCAAGCGTAAAACGGATTTACGGTGACTGGACACGTCCCAACCTTAAAAATTGGAAGGATAGCCTCCTGGAACACTCCATCCAGCCGATACAGCAATTCAGCTATACTTACGGGAAAAATGCTACCGATAGTTCCCTTATTATCGATGCGATGGACCTGCTATATTCCGAGCCTCTGGATGGTTTCTGTATTGTTTCTAGTGACAGTGATTTCACACGCCTTTCATCCCGGATCAGGGAATCAGGTCGCAAGGTATACGGTTTCGGAGAAATCAAGACTCCAAAACCCTTTATTGCGGCTTGTGACAAGTTCATATATACGGAAAACCTGCGTAAAGAAGAAGATGTAGTAGGCACAGTATCTGAGTCACCAATGCAGGCCCCGGGAAAATGGGACACCAACCGCCTCAAAGGTGACAGCAAGCTAGTTAAAATGCTAAGGGATGCTGTGGAAGATTCAGCTGAAGAAAGTGGCTGGGCTTTCCTGGGCAATGTGGGCAGTAATCTTGTGCAGAAACAGCCGGATTTTGATCCTCGTAACTATGGTTACAAAAAAATGTGGGATATTTCCCGGGCAATAGATCTTTTTGATATCGATGAAGTCCGGGCGGATAATTCCAGCAATAACCGGTTGATTTACGTGAAGGATAAGAAAAGCGATGGGAAGTGATTTTCCTTCACAATTGCTTTACGGAATGGGCTTTATATGTTTGATATGAAAGTCTCGATTCTCTCAAGAGCTTCTTTGATGTTTTCCCTGGAGGCCGCATAGGCACATCTGAGATATCCATTTCCTGCACTGCCGAATACATCTCCTGGTATGGTAACCACCTGTTGCTGTTCAAGTAGTCTTTCGGCAAATTGTTCCGATGTCAGGCCTGTGGACGCAACTGATGGGAATGCGTAAAAAGCCCCGCCCGGGTTGAAGCATTTCAGGCCTATATCATTGAATCCTTTGACAATAAGTCTGCGCCGCCGGTTATATTCATTGACCATTTTCTCCACTTCTTCTTCACCATTCTTGAGGGCCTCTATCGCTCCTACCTGTGCGGTTATGGGGGCACAAAGCATGCTATACTGGTGTATGCGCATCATGGCTGCTAAAACCGGTGCAGGGGCAAGTGCATAGGCCATTCTAAAACCGGTCATCGAATATGCCTTGGAAAACCCGTTGAGGACTATGGTGCGTTGCCTCATGCCATCAAGGGAGGCAAAACATGTATGCTGTGCGTCATAGGTCATCCTTTCATAGACTTCATCCGAGATGACCATTATATCATGTTCTTCCACAATGTCTGCGATGGGTTCCAGTTCCTTTTTATCCATCACGGCCCCGGTGGGATTGTTTGGATAATTGAGCAGGATGGCTTTGGTTTTTGGAGTGATTGCTTTTTTCAGGTTTTCGGAGGTAAGTTTGAATTTGTCTTCCCTGCATGTTTGTACGGGAACAGGGTTTCCACCTGCAAAAATGATTGCAGGTGCATAGGCAACGTAAGAGGGATCCACAATTATGATCTCGTCACCCGGGTCGGTGATAGCACGCACCGCCAGGTCCAGTGCCTCACTTACTCCCGATGTCACCAGTATTTCGGATGTAGGATCATAGTATAATCCTTGCTTCTGGGTATAAGTCCTGGATATTTCGTCCCTGAGTTCTACAAGTCCATAGTTGGATGTATAGGACGTTTCTCCCTGTTCCAGTGAATGAATGCAGGCTTCCCGGATGTGCCAGGGAGTAATATAATCGGGCTCTCCAACTCCGAGGGATATAATGTCTTCATTGTCGGAGACCATGTCAAAAAAGCGGCGGATCCCTGAAGGGGGTACCCTGTCCAGATAACTGGCTACAAAGCGTGAAGTGTCTGTCAGTTCTCATACCTCCTTTAGGGGGAAACCGGCAGACGTTTTACATGTTCGGGCTCTTCCATAATCAACCCGTCTTCTTTGTAGGTCTTAAGTACGAAATGGGTGGCGGTATTATGCACCTGTTCCAGAGTGGCTATTTTCTCTGCAACGAAAAAAGCGACCTGCTTCATGGATTTGCCACGGACTGTGAGGGCTATGTCATGTTCTCCTGAAAGCAGTCTGACAGAACGCACTTCGGGGAAACGGTATAATCTCTCTGCGATGGCCTGGTATCCCTGTTTGCGTTCCAGTGTTACCTTCAGTTCAATGATTGCATAGACATAGTCTTCCCCGGCAAGTTCCCAGTCAATCACTGTTTTATATTTGCGGATTATCTTTGCTTTTTCAAGCTGATGGATTCGCTTCTGGACTTCTTCCGGAGTCATGTCAACAAGGGCGGAGATATCTTCATGGCTTGCCCTGGCATCATTTTCCAGGATCTCCAATATATCCCTTGTTTGTCTGTCCATGCTCTTTGAGCCACCTGTATTTTTGTTTATTTTGTAAGAATTGCGTTGACAACGCCATCCTGGCCAGGACGACTGGTGATCCTGGCATCTCCAAGTTCGGTCTTGATGATGCTGCCCTTTGTGAGTATGTTACGCCTGACGTAGTGCTCGTTGGCTTCGTTATCGGTAACATTCTCTATTGTAACTACTGCTGTCTTTCCGGTCGAGGGATCGGTGACATTGGCAATTTTTTCCTGAAGGAGTTTTACTTTGTGGGAGCCGCCCCTGGTCTTTACGGATTTCCTTCTTGTTTCTGCGACATGTGTTTCTGCAGGTTCACTGCCGATTTCGTATTTCCTCTTTCCGCGTGCTGTTTTTCTCTTGGCAGCTGTGGCCGTTCTCTTTGATCTTCCCTGGGATATCATGATTGGAACCTCTGTTTTGTGATTTAAGTATAATACTAAGCTTTGCTATTAGGAGAGTTCATTAATTGTAATATTGTATATGAACCTTTCGAATATATACTTCTCACGAGTTTGGATAATCATAAATAAGGCTTTTACTTATGATGTTTATTATGCTTCGTGTAGTGTTCCTTGGTACCGGGGGAGCTCTCCCAACTGTAAACAGGAATCCCTCTTCTATTCTGGTCAACAGGGATGGGGAGTTGCTCCTTTTTGATTGTGGGGAGGGTACCCAGCAGCAAATGATGCGGGCCAGGACTGGCATGATGTCCCTCTTTTCTATATTCATAACACATTTCCATGCAGATCATGTGCTGGGGATTCCCGGCCTTTTGCAAACTCTTTCTTTCCACGGCAGGGATGCTCCACTGACTATATACGGTCCTGCCTGGGTGGAACAATTTGTAAAACTGGTAGCACTACTTGGCTACTGCCGATTGAATTTTGAGGTCAAAGCAGTACCTCTCGAAGCCGGGGACACTGTTCACCGGGAAGGTTATGTGATTAATGCCATTGAAAGTGAGCACAGTGTTCCTTCTCTTGCATATGCTCTTGTGGAAAATGAACGGCCGGGCAGATTTGACCGCCGTCGTGCTGAAGAGCTGGGTGTACCTGTAGGCCCACTATTTTCCCGTCTCCAGAAAGGTGAATCGGTGGAAGTAAATGGCAGGATGGTCCACCCCAATGAAGTGATAGGTCCCTGCCGCAGGGGGCGTAAACTCATCTATACTGGTGATACCCGTCCATGTGAGGCAATTATTAAAGCAAGTAAAAAAGCGGATGTATTAATTCATGATGGAACACTTGCACAGGAAAAAGCGGATTGGGCCCGTGAATCATTGCATTCGACAGCAAAAGAGGCTGCAGACGTGGCACAAAAAGCAGAGGTAAAGCGGCTCATCCTGACCCATATCAGTTCAAGATATACTGACGATTCTTCAGTACTTCTGGAGGAGGCAAAAGAAGTTTTCGAAAATACCTGTGTGGCAGATGACCTGATGGAATTTGAAGTTCCCTATAGGGAATAATGGACAGAAATCCTGTGCTTTTAAATGAAGGTCCAATCGATTTTCTCATCATTTTTGTCGTAAAGGGTAACTTCGGCCTGCATCTCTTCCATCTGGCTGGGTAATTCCCTGACTCCCAGGTATAGGGTATCCCCGGGTTTCAAATCCCTTTTTGGATCAGTGCGGGCAAAATAAACATTCCCTCCACTTTTTATCTCTTTGACCATTACTCCTTTCCATTTCAGGTTGTTTATTATGTTGACAACTTTGCACTCGAACCTGTCTGATTCTTCTATTTCTGTCATTTTGTCACCTCTTCTCAGGCATAAAGGTGGGTATTGGTTTCTTTTTTCTGCAACCCGGACGCAGTTTTTTCAAAATAATGTGCTTCAACTTTTTCCATGTCGTCTATTATTGCATGGTGAAGGGCACTTTTGAGGACTTTTTCCACAATGTCTCTTCCTGAAAGGCCGTTGGTCAGTTTTGCAAGCTCGCCCAGGTTAGCTTCAGCTTTTATGGGGAATGTCTGTAGATTGAGTTCGATTATTTCTTTTCTTTCCTCTTTGCCGGGAAGTACAAACTCGATCTCCTCTTCAAAACGGCTCCTTACTGCCCCGTCGAGTACTGCTGTCCTGTTTGTGGCACAGATTGTGCATACTCCTTCTCTCTGGCTGATGCCGTCCATTTCTGTGAGCAGGGCGTTAACGATCTCGGCTACATCGCCCCTGAGTTCCTGGTATCGCCTGTCAAGGGCAATGGCATCCAGTTCGTCTATGAAAATGATGCTGGGTGCAAGTTCGCCTGCTCTTTCATACAGCTGATGTATCTGGCGGGAGCCTTCTCCTACAAATTCTCCTATAAGTTGTGTGGCTTTGACCGGGAGGAATGCCACATCAGTTTTATTTGCAAGGGCTTTTGCGACCATGGTCTTTCCTGTACCTGCTGGTCCATGGAACAGGATGTTACGGGGTGCCCACTTGCCAAATCTTTCGGGCTCTTCCAGATATCTCTCGATGAGCTTGCATTTGCGTTTTGCTTTAACCTGTCCGACGATATCATCAAATTCAATTTCCACGGGATATTCAATATCCGTTTTTTCTTTCTCTTCCTGATTTACTACGATTGTTGTGGACTGGCCTATTATTGTAGCTTCGGGTCTTACTTCCTGGATTCTGTATGCAAAATCAGGGAACATTCGGTGATCAAAGAGGTAATCGTTTTTTCGGGCAATGTAACCATTCCATTGCATTCTTGCATAACATTCGAAAAGTTCGGGTTCTTCGATGCGTGGATATTCTTCAATAATTCCACAGAGGGGATAACCAATAGGTTGCAAAATTACAATTTCTGCAGTAGCTTCTTTTGCCTCGATTGCTTCCTGGGGTATTTTTTTCAGACTGGGACGTTGTGCGGATCTTGCCATATTTTCTCCTTTAGGTCATATGGGTCGTGTTGCAGTATTAAAGTTTATCCATAAGATTTTCCTGTAAAATTAAAATTAGGGCCATATGAAAACTATGATGGAGTCGCTCTTTCCGATGTAATTAACCAGTATTGGGATGTATTTCTTTTGATGGGTATCACAATAGTTACTCGTAATCATCTTCTCGAAATAATAAAACATCTTGATTCAAATAGACGTCATGGTGGTTCTGTTAGCAACGATTAATTTGATTTAGGGGGCTATACGAATTAATTTTGGTGATTCGTATGCCTATTACTATATATATGTGAAAACATACTCTACAATAGCTTTACAATTTAAGTTTGTGATCAAACCAGTCAGGTATTTTCCGGGAATAGGCAGCTATATCGATAATTATCAAATCATATTTAGAGGTACTAAGAATGGCCACAATTCTGGTAGTTGAAGACAATCCAATGAACATGGAACTTACAGTGGATTTGCTTGAGTCTTATGGGTATGAAGTAATGCAGGCAGAAGACGGTCCACAGGCTCTTGAAGTTGCAGAGAAAAATATTTTAGATCTCATCTTACTTGACATGCAGCTGCCCAAAATGGATGGGCTTGATGTTCTGGAAAAATTCAAAGAGATTGAAAATACAAAAGATACGCCTGTGGTTGCATTGACAGCACATGCAATGAGGGGCGATGATAAGAAATTTATTAATGCAGGATGTGCGGGTTATATATCCAAACCAATCGACATACATGACTTCCAACAAACCATCTCATCTTATGTCGAGAATTGATTGTAATCATTCCGGGACTTCAGCGATGGAATAAAAATACATTTACAAGGGTTTTACTCTTGCATTCATTACAATACAACTTCTTCTAATCTCTTTTCAATAGGCATCTGGCACTTTTTGTCAGGGATATTTCAATATTTTTCATACTCTCGGGTCTTGTTTTTCCTATATCCCAATAGTTTTAATATCTATGTGGCCTATCAAATGAGAGAATTAGCAGCATTTGAGGCAGGATAATGGAACTTGATGAAAGAATTATTACCCGAGCGATAGTTGAAGAATTTACCAATGTTTTTCTGGACTATACTGATGTTGATGTGGCCCTGGTAGGCGGGGGTCCTGCAAACCTCGTTGCTGCCCGTTATCTTGCAGAAGCAGGACTAAAGACTGTACTTTTTGAAAAGAAACTCTCTGTAGGAGGCGGTATGTGGGGCGGTGGCATGATGTTTCCGCGGATTGTGGTCCAGGAAGAAGCGCGCAGGATTCTTGATGATTTTGATGTGCCATATCATGAATATGAAGAAGGTTACTATGTGGCAAACTCGGTTGGTACTGTAGGTAAACTCATAAGTGCAGCGGTTTCTGCAGGAGTCGAAATATTCAATCTGGTAAGTTTTGAAGATGTTATGATACGGGATAACGATGAGGTATGCGGGCTTGTTATTAACTGGACAGCAGTTGAAATAGGCCGGCTTCATGTAGACCCCCTCACAATCCGTTCTCGCCTGGTACTTGACGGAACCGGCCATGAGGCTACTGTCTGCAATACTGTGCAGCGCAAGATCCCCGGAGCTTTTGGTGGCAAGGAGGTAGTGGGTGAAAAACCAATGTGGGCTGATATTGGTGAGCGTCTTGTAATGGAAAATACCCGGGAGGTTTATCCTGGTTTGATAGTTACAGGTATGGCTGCCAATGCTGTTGCAGGTTCTCCCCGGATGGGTCCGGTTTTTGGAGGAATGCTTCTCTCAGGTGAAAAGGCAGCACAGCTTGCAATTTCCCGTCTGAAAGATTGATATGGAGAAAAGTTTATCTTATTGAGCAGAAGAATCCTTCTTTGAGGGAGGGGGGAATGAATGCTTTTCCCCTGCTTTAACATAATGTTTAAATAGTATTGACACTAGCATAGTCCATCACCTTCGGAACGAGGGAAAGGGCTTGTGGACTTGTGAACAATAGTTCAAAGTATGAAGCAAGAAGCACCATGCGTAAGCGTGGGGTAGTTCACTTAAGAGAAATACATATATAAAATGTTCTCGCGTAGGGCATTATTAACTGTGCCGGGGTAGGGTAGCGGTTATCCTGTAGCCCTGTGGAGGCTACGATCTGAGTTCGATTCTCGGTCCCGGCCCCATTTCTTTAATTTTCGCAGGAAAACTTTTTTAATGGTTTTTAAAAGCATTAATTGTTTATTTCGAATTCAGGATAGATTTCAGAATTATCCATTAACTCTTCGTAAGCATCGTGCCTGGGGCTTATTATTACAATATGGGCTGGTGGATGTATTTTCCTCAGTTTGTTTATCGCAGAGCCGGCATTATTTTCCAGACCCACAAGTGCTGCAAACTTACAATTTGAACGCAAGGGTACTCCCACGACCTTTACAAGAAGAGTATCTGCATAGTTTGGTTCGATACGTTTTGGACAGGAGCTGAACTTCATGCTCCCGTATTGCTGCAAATCGTGCAGCGCAATCCTGACTTTGTTTTTGTCTTCTCCCCTGATTACCGCAAAGGATTTCATACAAACCCCCCGTTGAAGGCTTTGTAATTAATTAAATCATACAACTATATCAATTTTTGTATCGTTTCAGGAAAGGTGGGGAATTATTTCCCCATTTCACGGGAGCGTTTTGCAGAAGCCATCACTGCATCTGTGAAAGCCGCCCTTACTCCGTTTTTCTCAAGTGCATGAACACCATGAATGGTTGTCCCTGCAGGAGAGGTCACCATGTCCTTGAGCTCTGCTGGATGTTTTTTTGTTTCAAGGACCATCTTTGCTGCGCCTAGTACTGTCTGGGCTGCTAGTTTTTGTGCACTTTCCCTGTCAAGTCCTTCAAGCACACCACCATCCGCCAGGCCTCGATTATGGGGAAAATATATGCGGGGCCGCTCCCGGAAACTCCTGTAACTGCATCCATGAGATGTTCAGGAACTAGGGCAGCAGAACCCATGCTTGAAAATATTTCCATTGCAACTTCAGCATCCTCTGCGGATGCGTTTTTCCCCGCACTGACTGCAGAGGCCGCTTCACCGACGGTTGCGGCAATGTTTGGCATCACACGAATTACTCTTGTATCTTCATGCAATTCCTCTTCAATAGTGGATGCAGGAACCCCTGCTGCAATTGAAATTATGAGTTTGTTTTCGTTTATATGGTCTGCAAAACCTCTCAGTGCATTGCGCAGTATCTGGGGCTTGACCGCAAGAATGATGAGGTCTGAATTATCCACTGTATCAAAATTGTCTGTTGATACGTTAATTCCAAGTTCACTTTTAAGTGCCTGCAGTGCAGGTTCATAAACATCGCTGGCATAGATATTTGCGGGTTTTGCTTTTCCTGCACGTATTATGCCTCTAAGAAGGCTTTGCCCCATCTTGCCGGTCCCTATTATACCGACTTTCTTATTTTCGAGGTGCATCATATCACTTCATTTTTTCTTGATGGTTACTATATCGCCAAGAGTAGTGCCCCTGTTCAGGGTATTTGTATCCCAGTCGTCTTCTCCCACTTTCTCGGTGAGTTCGATATCAAGGGCATGTTCAATCTTTGTACGTACCGAATCTTCAGGTACGATGTCTCCCTTCTCGATCTTTTTGATCAGGGATGCTTTTTCCTTTATCTTGGAAGCAAGTTCTTCCTGGGTAAGGCCCTTTGCTTCCCTGGCCTCTCTTATGGTTTGTTCGTATTCGTCTATGAGTTCTTCTGTAGGAGCAGTTACCGGGTTCTTTTTGGGTTTTGAACTCTTTTTGATCCCCTGCCGCACAGGAGCATTCTTTCTGGATACCGGTTTCCGGGTGCTTACTGATGTTCCGTATTGTGAACATCGGTTGCAGGCGTTGAGTTCGCTTCCCTCGACATTTATCTTAAAAGGCTCCCCTTTTATCTCTGCACCACATATTTCACACTGCATAAAAAATCATCTCTTACATGGAAGCTGCCATGCCTCTTTTCGAAGTGCTATATACCTATGGACTTAAATATTATTCGGAGCTATATGAACGAAACCAGTGATGATACGGTAAATCAGGGGAATTACGGATTTAAAAATATGTCCGAAGCAGAATATGATTATATAGGTTCTGAAGGAGACGAAGACTTTTCAAAGTACCTTCTGGACAGGATGAAACAACTTGAATCCCGCAACAGCAAACTTAAAGAGCAGTGCGACCAGATTGAATCTGAAAAAAAGAATGTTGAATCCCAGAAAGTGAAGTATGAGCGAGAAGTTCGCAAACTTCGCTCTGAGATTAACAAACTTAAGACTGTTCCTTTGATCGTGGCAAATATTATTGATGTCATTGATTCCAATAAAGTATTGATACGCAGCAGTTCCGGGCCCCAGTTCATGGTAGGGGTTTCCCAGTATATAGATGAGTCCAAATTGGTTGCCGGTGTCAGGGTTGCCCTGAACCAGCAGACCCTATCCATAGTGGATGTTCTTCCCTCGACAGAAGAACCGGAAGTTTCAGCAATGGAAGTCCTGGAATCCCAGGATATAAGCTATGAAGATATCGGTGGATTGGATAATCAGATCCAGGATATTATCGAATGTGTCGAACTACCTCTCATTAAACCCGAATCTTTTGAACGTGTAGGTGTGGAACCTCCTAAAGGTGTGCTCCTGCACGGACCGCCGGGCACCGGTAAAACAATGATGGCAAAAGCGGTAGCCCATCGTACTGACGCAACTTTTATCCGTGTTGTGGGCTCGGAACTTGTGCAAAAGTACATTGGTGAAGGTTCCCGGTTGGTCAGGGAAGTTTTCGATATGGCAAGAAAGAAAGCTCCCAGCATTATTTTCATAGATGAGCTCGATGCCATTGCAGCAACCCGGCTGAGTGACACCAACGGTGCTGACAGGGAAGTGCAGCGCACTCTCATGCAACTTCTCGCAGAGATGGATGGGTTTGAGAATCGGGGTGATATTCGCATAATTGCAGCCACCAACAGGGTGGATATCCTGGATCCTGCCATAATCCGTCCGGGTCGTTTTGATAGGATGGTCGAGGTTCAGATGCCGGATAAAGAAGCCCGTAGTTTGATCCTCAGAATTCATTCCAGAGGGCTTTCCCTTGCCCGGGATGTGGACTTTGATAAACTTGCCAGCCTTACAGAAAATACAAGTGGTGCGGATCTGCATGCACTGACTACCGAGGCCGGTATGTTTGCTGTGCGCAATGATCGTGATAGTGTGACAATGACTGACTTTATGGATGCCATCGATAAGGTCTTAAAGCCCCGGCAACCTCAGGTAAATGAGCATCCGGGTGCAATGTTTGTTTAAAAGGGGGTATACCCTTTTCTCTTTTTCATATAAAACCGGAAATAAGGATCCTGGGTATTGATGATTCAGCTCTGGTAAGTGACCGTATACTTGTGGTAGGGACTTTTTTCAGAGGGGGTATGTGGCTTGATGGAGTGTTATCCACCTACATTACCAGGGATGGTATGGATGCTACCGATTCATTAATAAGGATGATATCAGCCAGCAAACACAGGAATCAGGCTCGTGTGATAATGCTGGATGGAGTCACATACGGGGGTTTCAATCCGATTGACATTGTGTGCTTAAATGAATCCACAGGAATGGGTGTGATTGTGCTGATGCGCTCGCTGCCTGATTTTGAGAATATAAAAAATGCTCTCTATCACCTGGAATACCCGGATGAAAGGTTTGCGATAATAAAAAAGGCAGGCAGGATATCCCGGGTGGTAACTTCTCACTCCCCTACGCCGGTTTACATCCAGTGTGCAGGTATCGATGAAATTTCCGCCACCCGGATAGTCCAGTTAAGTGCCACACATAGCAATATCCCTGAACCTTTGAGGGTTGCACATCTCATTGCCACCGGTATTATTTGTGGTGAATCCCGCGGCAAACCCTGATGTTTAATCCTGGATTGAATCCAGTACTATCTTTTCTCCTCTTTCCAGCAGTTCTTTTGCCTTTTGCTCTGTTTTAGCTTCGGCGAAGACCCTGACAATTGGTTCGGTGCCGGAAGGGCGTATAAGTAGCCACCCGTCTTCATACCATATCTTGAAACCATCAGTGGTATCAATCTCAATTCCCTCTCCCTGTACACGGCTGGCTACGTTTTCAAGTGTCTTTTTAAGATCGCCACATTTCACCTTTGTTTTGGCATTGTGGTATTCTGGAACATTTGCAGCCATCTGTGAAGGTTTCACTCCCGCTGCCATTATGTCAAGTAATTTGGCACAGGCCATGGCTCCATCCCTGCAATGCTGGTGTTCGGGGAAAATAAGCCCTCCATTCCCCTCACCGCCAAAAACAGCGTCTATTTCCATCATTCTGCGTGCTACATTAATGGATCCAACAGCTGTCCAGTGAAGTTCCACGTCTGCTTTTTCTGCAATGTCCAGCATGCGCCGGGATGAACTTACCGGTGTCACGATTGGGCCCTTTTTACCGGAGGTCACATATTTTGCCATCATGGAAAGCAGTATTTCTTCATCAATGAATGTACCATTTTCATCAAAGAAGACTGCCCTGTCTGCATCACCATCCTGGGCAACTCCCAGGTCAGCATCGTAGTTTTTGACAATATCCCTGAGTTCTCCCAGTACATCGGGTGTTGGCTCGGGATTCCTCCAGGGGAAAGTGCCATCCGGCTGGGCATTGATCGTTATGACCTCACATCCCAGTTTGCGCAATAAGAGGGGTAGTGTGAGAGAACCTGCGCCACATCCTGTATCTATGGCCACCCGGAATCGCTTTGCACTGATTTCTGTGGAATTGACCGATGAAATTATTCCATTGATGTAGTAATCATTGGCATTATAATCCCTGTTCAGTTCACCTGTCAGGTTCCAGTCAGCAGAGTGGAATTCGCCGCTATAGTAGATATTTTCGACCTTTTTCTCCCCTTCCCTGGAAAACTCGGTACCATCTGCGTCTATAAGTTTTATGCCGTTGTATTCCCGGGGGTTGTGGGATGCAGTAATAACAATCCCTGCATCTGCATGGTCGCGCACATAATACTGGACAGACGGGGTTGGGCAGGTCCCAATGTCGATAACTTTTATACCCGCTGAAAGTAAACCGGATATTGCAGCTGCTTTTAGCATCTCTCCTGAAATACGCGTATCTCTTCCGATTGCTACGGTCTTATCTACTCCCAGATAGGTCCCCAGACTTCTGGCAAGGTCTATTGCAAATTTAGGTGTAATGAATTCATTAGCTATTCCACGTACTCCATTGGTTCCGAACAGGCCCATTTGTAAACTCTCCTACTTGCTATACTAGATGCCACTTTACTATTTTAGGTTTATCTGGGGGTGGTCTATCACCAAGAATTATATTTAATGACTTCCAATCTATGGATCATGCTAATGAAAGATGAAGGCAGGCTTGTAATCTGGCCGGCTTCCATAGATCGTTCCAAAAGCAGGAATGAAGGAAGAATTATATCTCGGAAAAGTTCAGTAAAGGAGCCGAATCTGGAAGAGATGGAAAAGGCAGCTGCATCCCTGGATCTTAATCCAGAGGTCCAAAAAGACAAAGCTTATCCACGTTCCTGGTGGGAGAAAAGCGGACGCATCATGGTGGATAAGAATGAATCCAGAAGTACCACGTCAAGGAAGATCTCTAAAACGATTAAAAAATATAGACAGGGCTGAATGCCCTTTTTCTTTATAATGGATTACATTTTATGGCCAGGTACCATAACTGGCACTTAATAGAATAACAGCAGCTCCACAAAGCAATCCAAAGACTATAACTGCTTTTGGGTCCAGGTGGATTGCCCTTTTGTCCTCTTCATAGTATCTCATAAGACCGGCAGAAGACATCAATCCGTTGTCACTCTGTTTCTTTTTTCCCATATTCTTCCATCTCTTTCCTTTTGTTTACTTGTACCCTGATTGTATTTTATACTTTGAACTACTTCACGCTTACGCATGGAGATTCCTACGAGTTGTTATATCATTCATAGGATGTATTTGGGATACATCAAATGTCAATAACCCTGTTTGTCGTAGATTATGAGCAAAATGTTCATAGCCTGTCCAGGTGGCATAATTGGATAGGTAACGTATCATGATATTGATAGCACTATTTCTATCTCTATCAATAACGTTACCACAATCACATGTCATATCACGTCTATATAATGGCATATCATGTTGTTTTCCACAAACATAACATGTTTTTGACGTATATCTTTCATCAATTTTAACTACTTGTTTACCTATAAGTTCTGCTTTATAGGTGAGAAATTCGATGAAACGTGATAGATAACCATTGCTTTGTGTAGAACGATATAAATAACTTATGCAATTGTGTTATTATACCACGGCTTTCATCCCTTACCTTACGGAAAGGGATTTCTCGCCTATTGAGTTAAAAGTTTGCGCTCTCAGGTCCTTACTTCATCTATCAAAAATGGTGGCCTGAAGATTCCTCTTTCTGTAATTATCGCCTCAATATACTCCATAGGTGTGCTATCAAAAGCAGGATTGATCACCGGTACATCTTCAGGTGCTATCTGTACTCCCTGCATGTAGCGCAATTCATCAGGATCCCGTTCCTCTATCTTCACGCTGTCTTCCCATCCCTTGAAATCAAATGTTGAGGCAGGAGCTGCCACATAGAAAGGAATTTCGTGTTCCATGGCCACGATCGCATGGTTGTAGGTTCCGATCTTGTTGAAAACAGCATCTTCTGTAACGCGGTCTGCTCCGACTATCACCTTGTCCACAAGCTCGTGGCGCATTACATAACCACTCATGGAATCCGATATTAGTTTGACCGGGATGTTGTCCTGCATCAATTCCCAGGTCGTAAGCCGGCCTCCCTGGTTCAAAGGCCGGGTCTCGCATGCGATCACATTGATATCTTTTCCCTGTTCCACAGCGGAGCGTACAACCCCCAGGGCTGTGCCCCAGTCCACACAGGCCAGTCTGCCGGCATTACAGTGGGTCATTACGGTGTCCCCATCTTCCAGCAGGGAAGCACCATGTTTGCCGAGAGTTTTGTTGATCTGTACATCTTCATCTGCAATGGCCTGTGCTTCGTTGAGAGCTATATCCCGTATGCCTGCGGTGTCGTAGGCTTCAGAGACCGCTTTGATCACCCGGTGTACTCCCCATCCCAAGTTTATAGCTGTGGGTCGGGTAGCCAGGATGATCCGTGCGGCATTTTTGAGGTCTTCCAGGAGGCTTTCCATGTCATTTGCACTGCTGAGTTTGCTGGCAAGGGCAATACCATAGGCACCTGCTGCTGCCAATGCGGGTGCTCCCCTGACCCGCAAGGATTTGATTGCTTCACACAGCTGGGCCAGATTTTCACATTCGATTTCCCTGTATTCGACAGGCAACAGGGTCTGATCGATCATTCTCACGGTAGAATTTTCAGCATTCCATTGAATTGTTCTCATTATGTTTCACTCTGATGATAATTAATTAAGTCTGGTTGAGATATTTTACACCTTTATATATATCTTCCACCTAAATACACATCCATGGTCAGTTCAAGGGCTATTCATGATCCTGTGCATAAAACTATCCTGTTGACTCCTCTCCAAAAGGAACTGGTGGAAACTCCTCAGGTGCAGAGGTTACGTTCCATCCAGCAGCTCGGTCTTGTTGATATCGTTTATCCGGGTGCAAAGCACAGCAGGTTTGAACATAGCCTAGGTACCATGCATATGGCATCCCTGATGGCCGATGCCCTGTCTCTGCCGCAAGAGGATAAAGTGAAAGTAGAGGTTGCAGGTCTTTTGCACGATGTAGGTCACTCTGCATATTCCCATGCCGTGGAAGATGTCCTAAAACGCAATCCCGACATTAAGCCACAATACGGTGGTATAATTAGGGAAAATCACGAAGCTTTCAGTGAATATGTCATAAGGAATTGTTTTGCAAACAACGGTAATATTGCAAGAATAGTTGAGGATGAGCTGGGTCAGGATCCTGTTGATTTTTTCGATCAAATCGCCCTCATGGCAACAGGTAAAACTTCTTTTCTGGAAAAGCCCTATCTGGGACAGTTAATATCCGGTGATATAGATGCGGATCGAATAGATTTTTTGCTTCGTGATTCCTATCACACCGGCATATCCCTGGGATTGATAGACGTGGATCAGATTATACAGAACCTGAGCATCCGCAATGGCAATATCGTACTGGGTAAAAAGGATGGCTGCAGTTATGATGAAGATATGACATTGACGGTTGCTGAATCAATGCTCATAGCCCGTGCACATCACTATAATGCTATAGTGCATCATCCTCATACCCAGTCTGCAAGAATTATGTTATTGAGGGCTCTTGAAAATGCTCTGGCTGTGTTCGGGGAAAAGAAGGATGCAGAATCTGTGAATAATGAGGCGGGTTTGTTTTTCACACAGTATAATGATGCGGACTTGATCTATTTCATAAAAACATATGGCAGCGATCAAGCACAACGGCTTATCAGTTCAGTCCTTGCGGGAAATATCTGTGACCCTATTGTGCGATTTAATCAGAAAACTCTCAACCCGGCAACCCGAATGGCCCTGTCTACAATCACCCGGCATGGTGTGGCCAAGAAGATGTTCGAGGAGCAGCTTGAAAAGAGAATAGGGGACGTTTTTGTAGATTTGAGTGTTGCCAGTGGGGTGCCTCGCAGTACAAGGGTTGTTGTGAACGGTGAGGATAGTTTCTTTTACGATGAATCTGCCCTTGCAAACGGTCTGGTCAGGGCAATTTCCAGGCAACTGTCACTGGTTGTTTTTTCTCCTGTTGATGGTATCGGATGCCCAGAAGCTGCACAGCTCAAGGATGTTGTAGGCTATACTGTTGACACCCTGTCTCCTCAGTTGCTGAGATTTATACGTCAGGAAAATTACCTGCCCATAGAGGGGCTGATTTTGTTGTTCTATACCGTTAATTCCATTTTCTGGAAAGAGGAAGATGGTTTTGTCTCAATTCCCCGTTTGCGTAATATAACCTGGATATATCGCATGGTCCAGCGGTTCAGTGAAGATGCAAGACTTCGCAACCTCTTTGACTATAGATTCCATCGTGACTATGGTTTTCCTTACAGCAACAGGGTTTTTGAGGACATCCAGCTTCTCGTGGCAATGGGCATTGTGGACGAAGACCTGCGTTATTATGAAAAGGACAACAGGTTCCACCAGCGCTATGAGTATGTCCTGACGATGCACGGAGTTAAATATGGAAAACAACTTTCAGAAGCCTACGGCCGTGAATTCAGGGAGCTTACAAAGATACTCCGGCAGGATAAACACTCTATCCCCCGGGATATTGTAACTATTCCTGCACGCCGTTATCAACAACCCTGAGGTGTATATGTGAAAGAAAATGAAACGGTGCTTTTGCGCACCCGTCATAAAGACAAATTCCGGGAATACCTGACCACAGTTTCGGGTAAACAGTTCCACTGTGAATTTGGTATCGTTGAGACGGCTGATTTGCTGGATATAAAACCCGGTGGCACCATTGTCTCCCATATGGGTCAGCAATTCTCTGTGATCAGGCCCCGGGCCCCGGATATGTTCAGGCTTGCAAAACGCACGGGTGCACCGATCATGCCCAAGGATGTGGGCCAGATTATTTCCCATGCAGGTATAAATTCTTCTGACAGGGTCCTCGAAGCCGGCACAGGCAGCGGTGTTCTTGCCATTTATCTGGGTTCTGTAGCAAAGGAAGTGATCAGCTATGAGATACGTGAGGATTTTGTGGAGAATGGCCGGGCCAATTTGTCCATGGCCGGCCTATCAAATGTGGAAGTTCGCTGCGGGGATATTGTGGATGTGATGAAGCAGGGCAGTGATTTTTTCGATGTTATAGTACTTGATATTAAAGATTCGGCAGAATCTGTCAGGTATGCCTGTTCTAGCCTGATTGCCGGAGGTTTCCTTGTTGTTTATTCGCCTTTTATTGAACAGGCAAAAGCCGTATATCTGGAAGCAGTGAAGGCAGGATTTTACAGTGTACATACCCTTGAATGCCTGGAAAGGGAGTTGTCTGTATCCGAAAGAGGCACAAGACCCGCACCGTCAAGGGTGGGCCACACCGGTTATCTGACCTTTGCCAGAAAATGATCAAGGCTAGATTTATCTTTTTTATCTTTACATAATGTTTCAGGACTAATTATTTTGGAGCATAGGAAACTCAATTTGATTAATTTAATATAGGTTCTATTCATTAGTTCATTTCGATTAACGTGTCTGGTAAGGGATTATGGAAAAAAGATATTGAATCAATCAGGAAACCTTTAGAAGATGGGCACAGAATTGCTCTGGAAAAAGGTATTAGTGAAACAGCTATAATTGATTTCAGTTCAACATCCAATCCTCTGGGCAGTCCCTTTGATTATCCGGATTGCAAATTCTGCCTGAAGGATATTTTTTCCCGTGTGGAATCCATGTATTCCCAATTCCCTGATAATGAATATTCAGAATTAAGGTCCATTGCTGCCAAATATTTTGGAAATAATATTGCTGCTGATAATATTGTTCCTGCTCTGGGAGTTGAAGATGTAATACGCATGGTATTTTCCTCGGTAATTGAAACAGGGGATACCGTTCTTCTGAACAGGTCTCAGAATCCGGCCGATGAAAAACATTGTATAATCAGTGGTGGGGAAGTGAACTATGTTTGTGAGGAAAATTTAAGAAACATATCTTCAGGTTTGCTTAAAAAGGCAAAGATTATTCTCCTTACCAATCCGGATAATCTTTCCGGCCAGCTTTACTCAAAAACGGATTTAATTTCTCTTCTGCAACGCTGTAATGATCATTCTACCCTGCTGGTGGTTGATGAAAGTCTGTTAGACCTAACGGATACATCTGCCACTTTGGCGGATGAAGTATCTCATGATACCAATCTTTTAGTGATCCGTTCCCTGAAATACACCTTTTCGCTTCCCGGAGCAGGGATTGCTTTTGGTATTACTGATGTGGATTTTGCAACGATTCTGAACAGGGTCTGCAACTGCTGCAATATAGGTGCAATGGATGAAGTAGTTGCTCTGTCTCTGTTGGATATGCCTTCCGATATTGCGAATGGTTATCTAACTGCTTCCAGACAATTCGTCCGGGAAAACCGCGGCTACCTTGTGGAGCGTTTAAGTAAGGTGCGGAAATTCAAAACGCATGAAAGTAATACATCCTTTGTCCTTGTGGATGTAAGCGCTGCAAGCCTAGATTCGGTTGAATTGACTCACAGGCTAGCTGAAAAGGGTCTTCTTGTAAGGGATTGTTCCGACTTTTATTCCATGGACCGTAATTTTATCAGGGTCTCGGTGAGGCCTAAAGAGGATACTGATAGGCTTGTGGAAGCTATAGGGACAGTTGTAGTTGACAGTGCCCGGGATAGTGCCATGGAGAATCTTAACCAGATACTGGACGAAGAACCTGTCAGGCCTCTTGGTGCGAACAGGGTATGTCCCTATTATCCCTGCCATTTCAAAGGGCAGGATTGCACTTTCTGCTTCTGTCCCTTTTATCCCTGTGGGGATGAGCGCACAGGAGGCAGGTGGGTCTGTCGCTCAAGCGGAGGAAAGGTGTGGAGTTGTGAAAAATGTGGCCTGGTTCACCAAAAACCAACTGTCCAGGAACTCCTTGATGTCCTCAAAGGCGAGGGAGAGATGGAGGACAAACTCAAAAAGGCCTGGGATGAGGTAATGGAGCCCTTATTATGATGGATTTTATTTTTGCCGGTTATATGCATATGATTTATGTGCTTTTATTTGCTGTGTTAATTGATCTTGCAGTTGGGGAACCTCCGGCTCGCCTGCACCCGGTGGTCTGGATCGGGACACTGATTGGCATTTTCAAAAAGCACATTCCTTCATCGGGAAGAAAAGCCTATGGTGTTTTCATGGGTCTTTCATGCATTCTTTTTGCATCCCTTATTGCCTATATTGTACTTTTAGTGTCGAGTCAATCCGTGGTTCCTGAACTTGTGGGTATAGTTATTGAAGCCTATTTCCTCAAAAGCACTTTTGCTATCCGCAGATTGTTATTTGCCGGAGAGGAAGTTGCATCATCTCTGGAAGTGGGGGCCCTGGAAGAGGCCAGGAGGCAACTTTCCATGTATGTAAGCAGGGACACATCAAAACTTGGTGGCTCTCATGTATCTTCTGCTGCCATAGAAACCGTGTCCGAGAATTATGTAGATTCTATTCTCTCTCCCCTGCTCTATTATTCTGTAGCAGGTCCCTTCGGTCTGATAGCAGCTTATGCCTTTAAAGCTGTAAGTACCCTTGATTCCATGGTTGGCTACCGGGATGAGGCACACAGGGAAGTTGGGTTCTTCTCGGCAAAGCTGGATGATGTACTTAACTGGATTCCTGCCCGGATCTCCCTGTTTTTCATCTGGGTATCTGCATTTTTCCTGAACATCCTGCCAAAAACTATGTCTTTTGACCTTTCTGGCGCATGCTCCTGCTCAAATGATGATTGCAAGGTTCCGGATTCTCCAAATTCAGGATATCCAATGGCAGCAGTGGCAGGGGCTGTAGGTGTCAAACTGGAAAAACCGGGAGTTTATGTACTGGGAGAGGGACTTGCATCCCCGGGTGCGGAATCTATTAAAAGGGCAAACCGGCTTGTAGAAGGAGCCGCTCTTATATCTATAGCGTGCTTTTCACTTGTAATTTATGTATTTACAATCTTTATATGGAAATTTATATAATATGCTCAAAGTGATACTATGAAAATGTCTGATGTAGAATCCAGGAATACAAAAGGAGAACAGCCCGAAGAAGCTGATACCGGTTATACTTATGATATTATGGATATCCTGAAGGAAGAGGGTATTACTGAAGAGGCACTTGTGGAAGCTTCAATGGGACTTTACACACCTCACCCCGGAATAGAGACACGTGAAAAGGCAGAAGCCCTTTTTATAAGGGAACTTCGTCTTGCGATTTCCGATCCCAACCTTTGCATGCTGATCTATTCCGGTATCCTGCTTGAAAGAGAGGGTCGCAATGGTACACTGCCTAACATAAGTCGCGATTCCTATGAAAGGGACCTGACCTTCCTGATAGCCGATGAGGTACTGGGGATGAGCATTTCCAAATATATCAGTGGGGACAAGGGAATGTTTGAGTTTGTCAGGTTCGACAAACAAAAACCGGGTATACTTGCAGAACTCGGTCCTTTCATGGATGATGTCATCGGCGGACTTATCGGAGGCGTTTCTGCCAATATGTATACCAGGGGAATGGCAGAGATTGACAACTCTAAAAAAGAAGATGATGGAAAACTCGGCGGTGGTGTGATAGCCGGATGAGCGGATTTCTACTCGCAGTCAGGACGGGTTTTGGTTTCTTATCGACAATTCCCGTGGGAATTACCATGGAAGGCCTTGATGAACTGGTTAAACGAAGTTATCTGTTTGTTTTTACGGGTATCATACTGGGTCTTTTGATTGGCATGTTTACAGGAATTGTGGAGTATGTATTTCCCGCCAATATTTCCGCAGCCCTGGTTATTGTTTTTATTTACTATCTAACAGGTCTCAATCACCTGGACGGACTGTCTGATTTTGGTGACGGGTGTACGGCTCACGGCTCTCTTGAAAAGAAGATCAGTGCCCTTAAGGATATGTCGCTGGGTATAGGCGGGGTGGCATATTGTGTCATAGGCCTGGTTTTGCTATATGCCAGTATTTCCTCTCTTCAGCAGCAGATATACATGACAGGGTCCCTATCATCGCTGCCACAGTGGGCACTTTTGCCCCTGTCCCTGCTTGTGGCGGAAATCGGTGCCAAACAGGGTATGCTCACAATAGCAGCTTTTGGCAAATCGATCCATGAAGGCCTGGGTTCCATGGTGATCGACAAAACACACGGCGGTAAATATCTGGCTGGCCTGATAATGGGTGGTATTGTATCTGTTCTCGGGCTGGGTTTAATTGGTTTGATAGGTTTTGTGGCAGCCATATTGGGGGCTTTTGGAGTTCTCAATGTTTCCAACAGGCATTTTGGTGGAGTCAACGGGGATTGTATCGGTACCGCCAATGAAATTGCCAGGCTTACTTCCCTGATTGCCATCACTCTTGCAATAATGGCTATCAATACAGGTTACGGAGGTCTTTCATGGATGCTTTTATAATGGCCGGTGGGCAGGGTTTGCGTCTGGGTATGGGCGAGAAACCCTGTGTCGATATTCTGGGTAAGCCCATGATATGTTATGTTGTGGATGCCCTGGAGGAGTCAGAGAGCATTGGTGATGTTTATGTGACAGTGTCTCCTTTTACACCTCACACCGAAGAAGTTGTACTAAATTGTTATGGGGGTGATGTCGAAACCATTGATACTGCAGGCGATAATTATGTTGGCGATATGGTTTATGCTGTGGAACAGGCAAAAGTTGCAGAACCCCTGATGGTAATCATGTCCGACCTGCCCCTTATAACAGCCAGTCTTATCGATTCCATTGTGGAGGAATATTACAGGTGTGGAAAACCTTCAATGTCGGTATTTATACCCCTTTCCCTGTGTAAAAAGGTAGGTTTGCGTCCGGATACCGTTTTCAACTGGAGTGGAAACCTCATAGTCCCCACCGGGATAAATATCCTTGACGGAAGCAAAATACGGGAGGAGCAGGAATATTATAATTATCTTCTTGAAGATCCTGAAGTAGCCCTGAATGTTAATACTGCAGAGGACCTGCAGCGCTGCACTGGCATTCTGGAAAAAAGACAGAGTAAATAATTCGGGGTTCTCTATGACAAATTGTGTCAATATTAAGGGCAAGGATTATTCTCTGGATACATTAGGGCTGATTGTGGGTACACAGAACCCGGAGATCACAAATTCTTTTGCTGAAGAATATCTCTTGTTGTGTGAAGTTCTGGATAATCCTTTAATTCTTCCTTTTTTCCTTGAAAAATTCTATACTATGGATCTACAGGATCCTGAAAATTTCCGATTGGCACTGTGGAGGGTACAGGTTGATTCAGACCTGCGTATTGGAGAGGATATAAGTAAACATCAGCAACGCAGTTATGTTACACGAACACTGGAAAAATTACTTTTCAGTGAGGTGTTGCTTGAAGTTGTCGCAGAACCGGATGCTTCTGATGAAAGTGGTTTTTTGTTCACTTCCTGGGAAGATACATGAATTTTTATATCAGGAATCCCTTATTTTATACGTAAATAAATCCCATTGTGATAAATCACAGATGGATATTTTTGATATTATGTTCTGATTACATTGTGAGATATTTATCAAAAAAGCAGAATACCCCCCCCCCCTTGCGTAAGCTAGGGGGATGAATGCGTACAAAAAATATAAAAATATTAATTACATAATGTAATGCATAAGTTTACGATAACCAAGTAAACTTAATATATTTAAAACACCGTAGGGACTACGGGTAGAGCCTGTGGACTTGTTTTTCGTTAGGAAAAGGTATGAAGCAGGAAGCATCATGCATAAGTGTGGTGTGGTTCACAAGGTGTTTCAAATGGAAGAGACGACAATTCCTGAAAGGGTTAGTACTGGTGTTAAGGGACTGGATGAGATGCTCAAAGGCGGGTACTTTAAAGGTACTGCAAACGTTGTTTCCGGGAAATCAGGTACCGGTAAAACAATTTTTGGATCTCAGTTCATTTATGAGGGGGCAAAGAACGGGGAGAAGGTGATGTGTATAATCACATCGGAAGAATCCAAATCCATTGTTCGGGAAATGAAAGCATCCTTTGACTGGGATTTCAAGAAACTTGAGGATGACGGCCTGCTTTCTTTTGTCGATATAACCGATCCGGGGCTTCGTCTCCAGAAAAGTGTGGAAATCGCACCCTCAGAGCTTATCAAGAGTTTCAAAAAGCTAATTGAAAGCAAAATAGATGATGTGCAGCCTCAGAGGGTATTCATTGATTCAATTGAGGCCCTTTTCCTTGCCATTGAGTCAAATTACAAACTTAGGACCCTCATAGATGATGTGTTTGGTGTCCTGCGCAGCCGTGATGTAACTTCTGTCATTTCAGTAGGCAAGATGTTTGACCTTGATGAGATGGTGGAATATGGTGCCGATTCAGTTATCAAACTGGAACGTGTCAGGGTGGGTAATAATCTCCAGCGTACCATCTTTGTTATGAAACTGAGGGGCTCAAACACAATCAATGAGGTGCGTGTGCTTAATATTTCGGATAATGGGATGTCGGTGCTTGCCCAGTCTCCGTATCTGGAGTAAATATTCTTATTTTACTCCAGCCCTTCCTGGGTTATTATGAATTCCCTGCTCAATCCTTCCGGACGGGAGCGATGTTTGAGCAGGTTGGCTTTTCTTTTGTTCTCGCCTGTACGCTCAAGCTGAATTATGGTTTTTGACATGTGTTCGACCGTACTGCCACCCACAGGTTTCAGTTTGCCCGTGCCTATGTCTGAATAGACCTGATTTGTAATAACAACTACAATTCCTCTCTTGCGGGCCAGGCCGTGGAGATAGCCTATCTGATTGGCAAGTTCTCTGCGAGTACGGATACTTTTCTCTTCATCTTCAAGGCCAAATCGGTAATACGCAGTTGCTGAGTCCACAATTATAAGTCCGATGTTCTGGGCACTTATTTTTTCTATCTCGTGGATTGCAGAATACTGTTCCTCGAAACTGTGGGGCTCGTAGATGATTATATTCTGGGCAATTTCCCTGGCATTTTCACCTGCTATCTGCCTGAACCGTTCCGGGGAGATTGCTTCAGTATCAACAAGAATTGCTTTTTTCTCATTCTTTACACAATGGACCGCAAGCTGGAGACAGAGGTTTGTCTTTCCGCTTCCGGATTCTCCATATATCTGGGTCACAATTCCTGCTTCGAACCCGCCTCCAAGCAGTTCATCAATGGGTTTGCACCCTGATGTAAGTAAGTCGGTTATATTGTACACCTCAATTGGTTCAAGTTACTGCTATTATTGGTGTTTAGGTTATACATCTTTTGGAAACGTTCTTATTTGTTTGTTACCAGATCGGATAATACAATAAATTCAAAACATTTAGATTATTTTATTGTATATCATATTTGTTACCAGGCACATTTCAGTGTATTCAGATATAGGCTGAAAAAGCATTATAAATGAATGAATCCTATTTCGTATCTACTCACTGTGGGAAGTCAGTCGTTTAGGGGAAATCAAAACCGGATTCATGCTTGTTGATTCCTTTCTATCTTCTCTGGCTCTCCTGATGGTGTTTATTGTTATGAGGATGGAGTATTATGTCTGAAATTATTATCTATACCACCGATGTCTGCCCGAAATGTGCCCGTCTGAAAGCGACGCTAAAAGAGAATAATATACAGTTTGAAGAAGCAGATATGAACTCTGCGGAAGCACTTACAGAACTGCGCATAAATGGTGTCTTTACAAGTGAAGCACCTGTATTGCAGATAAAGGATGAATTCCTTACATCTGACAATCTATTCAAAGGTAGTGATGTGGATATGGATGTCCTTCAGGATTTGCTAAATTAAATGGGGGCTTAATATGGATACTATGGCAGAAGAAATTGAAAGGAAAGGGAAAAATACGGATATAAGCGGTGCCTCTGAGGACACCATCCCTTCGTCCAATATTGTTGACTCAACGTTCGAATCATCTCCACGACAGCAGACTCTTGACGGGAGTTTTGTTTCAATAATGCCTAAAGTCAGGAACACTGACGGACATATGGTTGAATGGGACCGCAATATCGTTGTAAACCAGCTGCTAAAAGAAACCTCTCTCAGTGAACGTTTCCATGGTACGCCGGCTATCACCCGGGATGAGGCTATTGATATAGCAAAGGAAACGGAAAAAAGGATTCGTAGTATGAATCTCAAGTTCCTATCCGGCCCACTCATCAGGGAAGTTGTTAATATGGTCCTGATTGAGCGCAATGAGGTGGAATGGCGTAATATTTCCACCAGGGTAGGTACTCCTGTTTATGATGCCTGCGAGATCGATATGGGTACCGGGTTTGAAGCCAATGAAAATGCCAATCTCCAGGAGAATGCGGAAACCTCCCACAAGAAAAAAGCCGACAAAATTTCCAAGGAACAATATCTTTTACTTCTACCACCCAAACTTTCCGATCTTCACCTGAATGGTGATCTGCATATCCATGACCTGGAATACATGGGAACCCGGGCTTTCTGTCAGGATTGGGATTTGAGATATTTCTTCTATTATGGTCTCATGCCGGATGGTTCCGGTGTCAAGGCCAGTGTTGCCGGTCCTGCAATGAAAGCTGAAGTTGCAGTTCTTCATGCAGTAAAAGCTCTGGGTAGTGCCCAGACTAATTTTGCCGGTGGTCAGGGATTTTATAACTTCCTTACGTTCCTTGCCCCCTTTTTAGAGGGTAAGTCCTACAAGGAGATCGACCAGCTGATGCAGATGTTCGTTTATGAGATGACTCAGATGATGGTGGCCCGGGGAGGACAGCTTGTCTTTTCCTCCGTACAGCTTTCTCCCGGGGTTCCAAAACTCTGGAGAGATAAACCTGTAGTCTACCGCGGACGTGTCTGGGATGGTTCTGATGGTAGTGACGTAAGGGTTTATGGTGATTATGAAAGAGAGGTCCGTCTTGGTTTCCAGGCGCTTATGAATGTCATGCTTGAAGGTGATTACTGGGGTAAACCCTTTAATTTCCCCAAACCGGAGATCTCCATTGAGCCTGATTTCATGGAAGAGGACGAGATGTTCAATCGTGCCCATCCAGAACTTCCGACCTATGATGATCTTTATAACCTGACATTCGAACTTACTGCCAAATTTGGCACTCCTTACTTTGATAACCAGCTTCCTCCTTACAGGGGAGCAGGGGAAGGAATCTCCTGTTACCAGTGCTGTGCCTATCAGTTTTCTGCAAATGCAGAAGATGATGATGAATTTGATGAAAAGCTCAACTTCACGGATGGAAAACACTTTTCCATGGGTTCCTGGCAGGTTGTTTCCCTGAACTGCCCAAGGGCTGCCTACGAGGCAAAGGGTGATGATGAGGAACTATTCGCGAAGCTTAAAGGTTTGATGGACAGGGCAATTGAGGTGTTCCAGACCAAACTCAAATGGATGACTCCTATCATTGAATCCGGCAGGATGCCTTTTGCCACCCAGCAGCCCAAGGACCCGGTTACCGGCAAGAAAGGTACTGTTGCTGTTGATATGGATGGTCTTGTGTTTACCATCGGTGTGGTGGGTATCAATGAGATGGTCCAGTACCATACAGGTTCCCAGATGCATGAGTCAAAAGAGGCTTTCAAGGTTGCAGTCAGGGCAATGACAGAAATGGAAATGCATGCCCGCAAGATTTCAGAGGAACACGGGATAGAGATAGCTCTTGCACGGACGCCTGCTGAAACTACCTGTCAGAGATTTGGTGTTTCAGACCTGCTTCATGATGAGTACAGGGAAAAGGCTGCTTCGGTTCTCAAGGGAGATGTGGAATCCTCACTTTCCAGTCTCAGGGAGACACATGACCTGCCTGTGTATTACACCAATGGTACACATGCACCACCGGGCGCAGACCTGTCCCTGATGGAGCGGATCAATGTGGAGCATGTGTTCTTCCCTATTGTTGATGGGGGTAATATCATGCACATCTGGCTTGGTGAAGGTTCTCCCGATGCAAAGGGACTGAAAGACTTTACCATGCATCTTGCACGCAACACCCAGACTGGCTACTTTGCTTTTACAAAGGATATGACTGTCTGTATGAATGATTTCCATATGATGTCCGGATTGCAGGACCGTTGTGAGAATTGTGATTCAGATAATGTGGAACAACTTTCCAGGGTTACCGGTTATATCCAGTCTGTAGGTGGATGGAATGCTGCCAAGAAACAAGAACTTGCGGACAGGATGAGATATGGCTCCCCGGACATGCGTTAAAGATTTCGAGGTAAATTTCGGGGACTATGTCCCCCTTTCTACCCTCGATTGGCCGGGCAGGGCCTCCGTAGTTTTCTTTTTAAGGGGCTGTCCTTTCAGGTGTCCCTACTGCCAGAACTATTCTATTTTGAATGGTTCAGAGCTGGTTGAAAGTTCCCAGATAAAACAGTTAATGGAAACTTCCCGTCCCTTTGTGAGTTCTGTGGTAATCTCCGGTGGTGAACCTCTGCAACAGGAGCAGGCAGTTTCCGGAATCGCTCAGATTGCCCGGGATATGGGACTTCTGGTCGGGATACATACCAATGGTGTACACGCTGATGTTCTGGAAGGCCTTATTGAAAATGAATTGGTTGATGGGGTTTTCATCGATGTTAAAGCCTCTCTTGAAAATGCCGAGGATTATGGCAGGATGATTGGTTATGGTTCCTATCCTGCTGTGACAATTTCACCGGCAGATGCTGTGAATAATGTGCAACGTTCCATAAAACTGGCTGCAGAGAACAAACTCCTGCAGGAATTAAGGACAACTGTGCTGCCGGGTTTTATGGATAGTCCCGAGGATATTGAATCGCTTGCTTCTTCTATTGTAAAATGTGCTGGCAGGGATATTCCCTATTTTATCCAGCAGGGCGAAACGGAACATTCAATGGACAGGAACCTGAGGGATTTGTCTCCCTTGAGCCGGGATGAACTTTTATCCCTGGGTTATGCTGCAACTTCTTTCCTGAATAATGTCTGTATACGTACAGGCAAAAATGGTACTGAAAAAATAACTTCAAACCAGTCTGTAGCTTAAGTAAGTTCTTTATATGTGCCGGCAGTACCTTTTATAAGGTATGTTTATGAGAAGCATACCCGCTGAATCATTGCCTGTCCTGCAGGTACTTGATCTGCAGGTGTGCTTTCTGGCTTTTTCCGATGCCTTCTGATTTCGTGAACCTTAACATTCGTATTGCTGATATAATGCGAAGGCAGGCATTGGATATTTCCGGAGGTTTCCATGGTATCAACGATAAAGGATATTGATGAACGCGCATTTATCGCACAGCTGGCTTCAGTTTTTGGCAGGGGAAAAGATGAATTAAAGGTGCCTGCCGGAGATGATGATTGTGCGGTCCTTGAATTTGGCGGGGAGTACCTTGTAGTTACTACGGACATGTTGCACCAGAAGACTGATTTTCCCGATACGATGACCCCCTGGCAGATCGGCTGGATGGCTGCTGCGGTGAATTTCAGTGATATTGCTGCAATGGGTGGCCAGCCTCTGGGTTTGCTTGCGGCGGTGGGCTATCCCCAAAACATGTCTCTGGAGGACGCCGGGGAAATTGCCCGGGGAATGCGGGATTGTGCAGAATTCTGCGAAACTTCTGTAATCGGAGGGGATGTGGATTCCCATGAGGAACTTACTATCACAGGAACTGCCCTGGGCAGGGTTTCCAAAGAAGAACTTCTCACCCGCAAAGGGGCAAAACCAGGCGATGTTGTATGTGTTACCGGCACGCTTGGGGCAGCCGGGGCAGCCCTGGAAGCCTATCTGAAAAATATTGATGTTGATGGTGAATTCATGAAACCCCTGCTGGAACCCGTACCCCGGATTGGCGAGGGCAGGATGCTTGCAAAAAGCGGTGCTGTGACCTCTGCCATGGATACCAGTGACGGGCTGGCACTGTCGCTGTATGATCTTGCATCGGTCAATGAGGTGGGTTTTGTCCTGAGGGAAGATTCCCTGCCAATAGACAGGCGTGTTTATGAGATTGCTTCAAGCAAGCAGGAAGCCCTGGAACTGGCGCTGTATTCAGGCGGGGATTTCGAGTTATTGGTGACTATTCCAAGGAATAATTTCAAGGCGTTACAGGCCGAATCTTATTTAACTGTTGTAGGAGAAACTGTTGGCATTGATGAAGGTATTAATTTAATTGGCAAAGATAGGGCAAACTTTGCTATTAATCGAAAAGGTTATTTACATATAGGGACATCTGAACAGATATGATTATACAAAGGAGATTATGGTATGAAAACCGGATTTAAGATTTTATTGATAGGATTGATGATTATTGGAATGGGTTGCGGAGTGGCGGCTGCAGAGTCGGCACCGAATGTCTCATCGTTTTCAGTTTCAGACATTGATACTAATAACGCTACAGTAAATTTCAATGTAAATCAGAGTAATGCTTCTACGCGCATCGCTTACAGTACTTCCCCTGACCTTTCCCCTTTCGATTGGTCTGTTTGGGACAACAGTACTTCCAGCAGTCGCAGTATTTCGTTATCAGGTTTACTTGAAGGTACAACATATTACTATAGTGTCTATGCTCACAATGGCACAAACGATAGTCTTGTCTTTAATACAACAATTGACAGTTTTGAGACTGTTTCCCCAACCGCACCTTCAATTTCCGATAGATCGGCATCCAATATTGGTGGCGACAGCGCTACGATAAATTATGTAGTTAATCAGAGTGATGCACCGACCAGAATTGCTTACGGAACTTCTTCAGATCTTTCTGAAAGGTCAGGTTGGTTTAATGATTCCACAATTCACAATGAGACCATTTCAGATCTGAATGGATCTACGAAATATTATTACAGTGTGTATGCCTACAATGCCAGTAATACAAGTGTCTACGATAATTCATCTATAGACAGTTTCACAACAATTTCTAACTGGGGAGACCGCATATGGGTTGAAGGCGAAGGGCAAGCCAATACTTACATATGGGATGGCCGCAGTTTCTCCGGCTTCTACTATGACCTTGACACAGGCGACACTTCCGAGTCTATGACAATTACGATTGATGTTGATGGTCGGGAGATCGAAGAAAATGACCTTGTGTATAGTACCGAGCCTGTATCCAAGGAATTTGAGTACAATGACTGGGACAATTACCAGATCATAGGCTTCATGGCAGAGAGATATTTTGCCGGCTATAATTCTACTGAGTTTGATGCTGATGATCCGTATACTCTCAGTCTGATGTCAGATGGCATCCTATCAAAGGTTCTGATGGATACGGATGACGATGAATCTGTCTACTCCGGATCATCTCTGGCTCTTGAGGAAGGTTACAACCTCAATATCCAGCAGGTGGACGTAAACGGGGACAGTGTATGGATAAGCCTCACTCAAGATGGAGATGAGGTGGATGATGCAATCCTTTCCTCCGATGAAACCTATGTTTATGAAAAGGATCTTGGAGGCGTGGATGATGTCCCTGTAATTGCCGTACACATTGATGACATATTCAGCGGCACTGAGACAAATGCTGTCTTTATTGACGGTATTTTCCAGATTTCCGATGATTATGTGGAAATCGATGAAGGGGATGATTTTGGTGAGATGGAAATTGACAACGTTGGCGCTAATGAAATCAAGATGTTAAATGAAGATGACATTGATCTTGAAGAAGGTGATATTATTGACATCATGGGTAAACTCAAATTCATAGTAGCAGACGATAATGATGTATTGAGATTTGCACCCTTTGTTGATATGTCAGAACCCGGCACCTATGAACTCAGGGGTACTATTGCTGAAGATGAAGGATTCAGCTGGACGCCTCTTAATTTTGAAGGGTTCTATTATGATATCGATGAAGGATTAAGAAGTGAGTCTTTCAATGTGACTAATTATGATGACCGGAATATAGACGCAGGTAATCTGGTTTATAAATCCACTCCTATAGATGTCGAGTTTGAATATGGTCCTTGGGGTAAATACAATGTTATAGGTTTCATGGCTGAGAAATACTTCGCCGGCTACTCTGATGATACAAGTGATGACATAACAGATGACGATATAAGTCTCATGTCCAACGGCCAGCTTTCAAAGGTCCTTATAGACGATGACGATGAAAAATCGGTCTATACCGGCTCTTCCCTGATACTGGAAGAAGGTTATGCCCTCAACATTCAGCAGATAGATGTTAATGGTGAAAGTGTAATGCTTGAATTGACCAAGGACGGAGATGACGTTGAGTCGGCTATAGTATCCTCCAATGAAGATTATGTCTATGAGAAAGATGTCGGTGATGAGGATGATGTACCGATAATCGTTGTCCATTTCAATGAGGTATTCAGTGGTACTGAAACCAGTGCTGTGTTTGTTGAAGGTATATTCCAGATATCCGAGGATTACCTGGAAGTCGAAGACGGAGACGACTTTGGTGTAATGACAGTTGAAAGTACAACTGGAAGCATTGTCCTTGAAAATGAAGATGACATCGATCTTGATGAAGGAGACACCATTGACATCATGGGTGAAATCAAGTTCAAGGTTGCCGATGACAATGACAATATTCGTTACTACCCATTCGTTGAAGTGGAAACCGAACCCGATGAATCTCTGGACATTGATATCGAGCCAACTACCGTTGTCGAAGGTGAGGAAATCACTTTCACAGTAACCTCCCGTGGGGCTTCTATCAGGGATGCATCGATACTCATTGATGATGAAAAGGTCGGAACTACCTCAGATGAAGGTGTTTTCGAGTATGATGCTGATGATGCCGGTAAATTTACTGCAACTGCTGAAAAGGAAGGTTATGTTTCATCAAAAGGTAACTTTGAAGTAATATCTCCTGAGGATGAAAGTAAGAAGATCAGTATCGAAGTTTCCCCGGAGGAAGTCTTTGAGGGTACGCCGATAACCATCTCTGTGGTCAAGGCAATAGGTTCAGAACCACTGGAGGATGCCGAGGTATTCTTTGATGGTCAATCCCTGGGTGAGACTGATGAGGACGGCATTATATCTTACAATCCAAAAGAGCCCGGTACCCACAAGCTGGAAGCCAGGGTGGATGGATACCTTGATGCAGAATTGAACATCAAGGTCAATGAACTGGCAGCAAATTTCGAATTCAGTAATCTGAGAATCGAGCCATTGCCTGCCACTGCCGGAGAGGAATTCACGGTAATGCTTGACTCGATCAACACGGGTAATGCAGAGGGCAGTTACACGGTCGAGTTATCGATTAATGACAATGTGACAGATAGTCAGGAAATAACCCTCGGACAGAACAATTCCACAACCGTTGAATTCACCTCTACTGCAGGTGAGCCGGGGACCTATCTTGTGGAAGCAGGCGGCCTGTCAACAACCATGGATGTGGAAGAGGGAACCAGTATTGTATTGTATGTCCTTGGTGGCCTTCTCCTTGTAGTTGGTGGAGGTGCAGCCTACGTATTTGCCACAGGTGGAACTGCCAAATTCGCTGAGATCGCAGAATCCCTGCGTTCCATGCTGGGCAGGTAAAGCCAGAATAGGAGCGCTTAGAAAAGCGCTCTTATCTTTTTTTTCATTCCATTTCCATTTTTAGTGCCACATTCTCGATTGCTTCGAGAAGGCTGTCCTTTGGCATAATGGTAGATACAGGTATTTTGATGATTTTTTCCACCGTAGGACTTACAATAGGTGCGCATACAAGTGCCCTTGCCCCTTCCCTTTCTGCCCGCACAGCCGCAATGATCGCTTCTTCCATGGAGGTAGCCGCATATTCTCGTATGGTGCACAGGTTTCCGTGAATTTTCCTTTTTGTCTCTTTAATATTATCCAGTACCGGCCGGATGCTATAACAGCTATGAATTCTCCGCCCTCATGGCCTTCGAGTTTCTTTATGGTTTTCACGATCTGGCGCATCGTGCGTAAATTGGGTTCCCGGTTGCCGGACATAAGTTTGTAAAGGGTACTTGGTGGAATGGAGGAATGCTCGGAAAATTCTATCGCTGTAAGGCCCAGGTCCTCCTTGATGACCTTCAGTAAAGTATGCTGGAACGCTTCATCGGATTCAAATGCTGATTCGATAACTTTGTCTGCAATACTCATTTTCCTATCTCCATTTATTTATAGCATTTAAAGGGAATGATGGATGGTGTATTAATACTTTTAGGACATAATATGACGGTAAAAGGCAAGTTTTAAATAATGTCTCGGTGACATTTACAAAATTGACTATATAGTAGACTATAGTGATAAATATAAACAGGTGGATCATGATGAAAAAAATCAGTAAAATACTAATCCTCATGCTTGTAGTGGCAGGTGCTGTCTTCCTTGCAGGCTGTGCTTCTCAGGATGGAGATGGTACAGAAGAGGCGGCAGACGTGAGCACTCTTAACATAGGTTACCAACCCAGTACCCATCAGCTTTCCTATATGACAGCAAGGGAAAAAGGATGGTGGGAAGAGGATCTTGCTTCCTATGGTGTGGAAGAAGTGAATGAATATGAATTCCCGACCGGTGCTCCTGAAATGCAGGCAATGCTTGCAGGCGACCTGGATGTGGCCTATGTCGGCGCTGCACCATTCGTATTAGCCTTGAGCAATGGTCTTGATGCCAAAGTAGTTGCAGGCGTAAATTCCCAGGGTTCTGATCTTGTATTGCGTCCTGAATTTTCCTATGAAAGTCCCGAAGATCTCAAAGGATTAGACATTGCAACGTTCCCACCGGGTACAATTCAGGATACCATTCTGCGTAACTGGTTGAAAGATAACGGTATTGATCCGGACAAAGATGTTGATATAAAACCGATGGGTCCCGGTGATGCTATCTCTGCAATTTCCGCAGGCCAGATTGATGCTGCATTCCTTCCCCATCCTGCTCCAACTCTGATTGAGCAGGAAGACAACGGCAGGTCAGTTGTACCCTCAGGGGAAATGCTGCCCAACCACTCATGCTGTGTACTTGTTGTAAGTGGAAACCTGATACGCAATCATCCTGACATGGTAACCGAGATTGTAGAAACCCACATAAAAGCCACAGATTATAATCTTGACAATCAGGATGAAGCTGCACAGATATTTGCAGATAAACAGGGATGGGATGTTAATGTGGTCCGTACTTCTATAGATGAATGGGATGGCCAGTGGATTGCTGATCCTGCCATAATAGCAGATTCCACTGTGGATTATGCACAGGTCCAGTATGAACTTGGTTATGTCAATGAAGAATTCACTCAGGAAGATATATTCGACATGAGTTTCTATGAAATGGCCATAACTGAGTAAAATAAACAGCAACCTTTTTAAAGACCTGTTGATAATAGGTCGCCGGAAGTGGAGGCAATTCCTCCACACATTTCCGGAGGAATCATGAAAACCAAACCGGTTTCAAAAAAAAGGCATAGAAATCATTTCTCTGGTAACAGCCATTATAATATGGCAACTTATAGCTGATTTTGTTATCGGGAATACCTTCATTCTTCCAAGTTTTACAGATGTAGTTTATGCTTTCATCAAAATAATCGAAAAGGGAGTTCTGTTAACCGATCTTGCGATAAGCCTGCTGCATTTTGGAATAGGCATCCTTTCGGCTCTGGTAATAGGAATTCCAATCGGGATTGCAATGGGGTGGTTCCATAATGCAGACAGGGTAGCAGATCCCCTGATTGAGATTGTGCGTCCGATTCCTCCTCTTGCATGGATTCCCTTTGCAATCGTGTGGTTTGGCCTGACTCACATATCTGCCGGATTTGTAGTTTTTGTAGGGGCTGTTTTCCCGATTATTATCAATACATTGACCGGTTTCAAGAGCGTTTCAAAAGTTTATGTAGAAGCCGGCAAGGTACTGGGTTGCATGAAAAGCACCTCTCTTATTCGTTATATTGCACTACCCTATTCACTGCCCTCTATAGCTGCAGGCATAAGAATTGCCATGGGTGTTGGCTGGATGTGTCTGGTAGCAGCTGAGATGTTTGGTGTCAGTAAAAACGGTCTGGGATACAAGATATGGTGGCACTATTATTTGCATCAGATGGATTTTGTGCTGGTCTACATGCTCATTCTGGGCTTTTTGGGATTGTTGATAGATCGTGTTTTCCGCTGGTATGTTGACGGAAAATTGCTCAAATGGAGAAAAGGAGTCGTTGTTTAAATGGGCCGACTTGTGATTGAGAATGTGGGACAGAGTTTTGAGAAGGATAAAGGGGAGGCTACCGATGCCCTCAAGGATGTGAACTTTGAGGAAAAGGATGGTGAATTTGTCTGTATCATTGGCCCATCAGGTTGCGGAAAAACCACTTTATTGCGAATTGTTGCCGGCCTTGACAGGGCTGATTCAGGCAGGATCCTGCTGGATGGCGAAACAATAACCTCTCCCGATCCACGCAGGGGTATGGTCTTTCAGGAATACTCCCTGTTCCCCTGGCGTACAGTCATGGATAATGTGACCTTCGGCCTGGATATGAGTGGTATGGATAGGAAAGAATCCAGGAAGATTGCTGAAGAATATCTGAGGCTTGTAGGCCTTGAACAGTTCAGGGACAGTTATCCTTACGAACTTTCAGGGGGAATGCGCCAAAGGATCGCTATTGTCAGAGCCCTTGCAAATGATCCGGCGGTTTTACTTATGGATGAGCCTTTTGGATCCCTTGATGCCCAGACACGCAATAAACTCCAGCAGGAACTGTTACAGATATGGGAATCTAAAAAGATAACAATTCTTTTTGTAACACACAGTGTGGATGAAGCAGTTTATCTCTCCGACAGGATTGCTGTTATGACTTCCCGCCCCGGGCGAATAAAGGAAATGGTTGATGTTGATCTGCCCCGGCCCAGGGACAGGACAAGTACCTCCGCAAATAAACTGCGTAACAGTCTGCTGAAAATGCTCGCTGAAGAAAATAAATAACTCATTCTGGATGTACGATTACTTTCGTACCTGATTCTATACTTTCAACATTGACTTTACCAACAAGTTCCAGTTCTTTTTTTGCCCTTACAAACTTTATACTGCAACCAGGCCTAACCTTCATCCAGCCATCTGTAGTGGCGTGGCCACTGATTGTACAACGATCAAGCACGGTCGCATTCCTGCTGGCATGAATGTCTCCGTCAACCCTGCAATCAGGCCCCAGTATCACTTCTTGTGCATGGAGGCTTCCCCTGATAACTGTACCCTTGCCCAGTTCTACGTTGCCGGCACTTTCAGGTTTTTCCAGAAATTAGTATCTGGTCCTGTAATGAGATTTCCATCCAGGCTTACATTTTGCTCAAAATAGGATTTTTTCCGTAGAATGTAGGTATTGCTCTGTGGATGGAATTTCATGTTGTTCTCATTGTCTTCATTCATGTTTTCAATATTATAGATGGCTTGTATTTTAGCCCTTCTGTTTTAAGCATCGATATACAGAGCAAGAGTAATCAATGACTGTGCAGTAGCCGTAATATCTCCGTTATTTTTGCCCCAGCTACCGTTATCATTTTGTTCTTTTAGTAACCACTTTATAGATTGGCCTATCTCACCTGAGCGACCGGCCATTATAAGTGCCTGCATAACAAGATTGCTGGTTGCTATGAACTTCCAGCCACCATTTTCCTGCATCCGGGACAATAACCAGTCGGATTTTTTCCGGATAAAATCAGTGTGGTCTGTTCCTGTCAGTTCTGATTGTTTCATGAGGCTAATTATTATCAATGCAGTTGTGCCGGGATGTTCCCATGTACTATCAAAATCCTTTATGATTCTCTGGCATTCGCCGGGGCAGGACACTTCGAGATCTGCAAGAGCAATCAGGGCATAAGTTCTATCATATATATCTTCTAATTTGCTATCTTTTTGTTTGGTTTTGATATAATGGGTAACTGCAGGATAATAAATCCCCATTGTGGCAAGGGCTGATACACCTCTGCAAATTTCCCTGAAAGATTGTGGCCTGTGAATCTCTTTTATGAGGGTGGCTGTAAGGGTGTATCCCCTGCCCCAGAGGTATCTGGCTGTTGTGCTTCTGGCATATTCCTTGAGGGTCACAGGCTGATTTTCATCCAGCCAATCAAGCCCTCTTCTTGTTGCATCGTTATATTTAGTATCCTTTGCCTGAATCTTACAATCCCCTGGCTTTCTTGATAGGCTTTTCATAGAGTTTTTCAAGATGCTCTACTATATTTTCAAGAATTGGGCCCGGAATTCCCACAAGCATTTCATTCCTGCCTATATCGGTTGTCCTGCGACATCCGAAACATCCCATGGAAAAATTTACATCTCCGGTCTGGATGGGAATTATAGTTGAATCCACACAGGTGGCCTGGAACGGTGCTGTGCTCAGGGTTACCCTTCCTCCCTTTTCAAAAGTAAACGCTGGTACAATCCAGTAAAGGGTTTCCGGAAGGTCGATCAGGACTACTACATCGGGCTTAAAGTCAGCCTTTTCAAGAGGGCAAACTACTGTTGCCTGCATGGAACATTCTTCGAATTCTGCCCGTTCCTCTATCATCTTAGCAGCTGCTTCAGGTGTATCGAACATGCCGATTTTGGAGTGGAATTCCCCGCTTCTTACATTGTCAGGTGTTTCTAAAAGTCCCAGACTGGAACCGCCCACCACGCATGCATGTTTATCTGCCGGGATCACAAGACATTCGCTTGCCCTTGCTTTCATGATAGACTGGCAATGGCGGGTTTTCTTCTCGGGTTGGTTAAAGTCTGCAGGAATATCTTCGCTCTTTTTAACCAACTTCACGGCTACTGGTTCGTATCTTAGTTGCAGTATTTCCTTGAGTTTGTCACTTATCTCTTTATTTTCCATAAAAATCCCCTGGCCTTTAAAAATAGAATGGAAGATTAGTTGAACTTTTCTTCCACTGAATTAACGATTAAATCGAACTTTTCTTTCCAGATGGATTTATCATCATTAACATATACATCTCCTTTGTCCCCTGATGATGAAACATCGGGTTCGATAGGCAATGTGGCAAGTATGGGCGTGTTAAAATCTTTTGCAGCCTTTTCTACAGATTCACCGCCAAAGATCTGTATTTCTTCATTGCAGTGGGGGCAGATTACACCGCTCATGTTTTCGACCATTCCGATAACGGGTACTTCCAGCATTTCTGTAAATTTCAGGGATTTCCTTACACTTGTAAGTGCTACATCCTGGGGAGTTGTGACAACGATGGCACCGTCGACCTTGCCCAGCAACTGTACTATACTCAATGGTTCATCTCCTGTGCCCGGAGGCAGGTCTATGATCAGGTAGTCCAGCACTCCCCAGTCAACTTCTTCAAGGAACTGTTTTATGGCTGCCATCTTGGCAGGCCCTCTCCAGACCACAGGGGAATCCTGATCGTCCAGTAATAAACCTATGGACATAACCTTGAGGTTATCGGCAACCTGTACAGGCAGGATCCCCTTATCTCCTACTTCAGGTCTCTTGTCAGCAATTCCAAACATTGTGGGAATACTTGGTCCATGAATATCACTGTCAAGCAGCCCGACCCTTTTCCCGCGTCTGGCAAGGACTGCAGCGAGATTTGCGGAAACGGTACTCTTTCCTACCCCGCCTTTGCCACTCATTACCATTAGCTTGTTTTTTATTCCGCGCAGATTCGATACGAGTTTTGGCTCTTCAACTTTGGAATTTACCAGACTTTCAGCTGACTGTATGTTCTGACTCATTTTAATGACTCCATTTATTCAGTAATGTAATTTCCACCTTTGATATCTATGGCCTGCCCTTCAACAAGAGCTCTGGCGACTTTTTTCCTCGCATTTTTCAGTTCTTCCCAGAAAGCCCTTCTGGAAATTCCCATCTCAAGGGCTGCTTCTTCCTGTGTCAGCTCATCCACATCCACAAGCCGGATGGCCTCCAGTTCCTCAAATGCGAGTTCTACTACCTCAACTTCAGACCTTGGTATGCCGCAGGGTTTAAAGCACATAATATTGGGCTCTGCCCTTATCCTGCGGGGGCATTTTGGTCTTCCTCTCCTGCATTTCATAAGTTAACCAATCACCCATAGGTGAGCAAATATATAAAGGATTCCAAATTGCCCTGCAAAAAAGCTATTATATTTACAGGGGAATTTGATAATAGGTTAAGGAGTCAGGTATATGAAAAATAATATGCTTCTCTGGGATGAGACAATTTTCAGAGATCCCATCGTACTGGAGCTGGATTATCTTCCCGAACAATTTATGCACCGGGATTCTCAGTTACAATCTCTCATCTATAGTTTAAAGCCTGCAGTAAAAGGTATGAGACCTATTAATTGTCTTGTTTATGGTCCCCCGGGCACCGGAAAAACCAGTGCTGTATTGAAGGTTTTTGAAGAAATAGAAGCACATACCTCGGATGTGGTCCTGGTTAAGATCAATTGCCAGATGGATTCCACTCGCTTTGCTGTTGTTTCACGCATATATCGCAAACTTTTCAATATAGATCCTCCGTCTTCAGGAGTAGCCTTCAGGAAACTTTTTGAAAAGATAGTCCTGAAACTTATCGAAAAGGACAGGGCAATGGTGGTGTGTCTGGATGATATCAATTATTTGTTCCACGGCGGACATGCCGATGAGATCATGTATTCCATACTGCGAGCCCATGAACAGTATCCCGGTGTGAAAATGGGTGTGATTGCAATTGTAAGTGATACGGGAAAACTTTACAGGTTTGATCCAAAGGTGAGTTCTGTATTCCTGCCTGAAGAGATTGAATTTCCTCCTTATTCTTATGACGAAATAGGAGACATCATTTCTTCCCGAATCCAGCTGGCTTTTTATCCGGAAGTAGTTCCGGATCAAGTCAGAGAGAAAATAGTGAACTATGTCGATGTGACCGGTGATCTGCGTGTTGGTATCGATCTACTCAAGAGATCGGGCCTGAATGCAGAAAAAAGGGCAAGCAAAAACATTTCAGAGGATGATGTGGATAAGGCCTATGAATCATCACGTCTTTTGCATCTGAGGCGTAACATATCCTCCCTTTCAGAAAATGAAAAAGAGATCTTGCGGCTTGTGGCGGAAAATGATGAAATCAAAGCAGGCGAACTTTACGAACTTTTCAATGGCAATAATGAATTGGGATATACCCGGTTTTATGGGTTGGTGAATAAATTAAAAGATTCACATTATCTGGATGTTTCGTTTTCAGGTGAAGGTATGCGGGGCAGAACCCGTATTATTCGTCTGAACTATCCTGCAGATGATGTAATAAAATGCATTAGGGGTTGATATTCTGGAAACCCGTACAAAAGTATGGCTGACACATGAAGGCAAACCTGTGATTGGTGCCGGTAAGGTACGTCTCCTGAAAGCTATAGATGAAGAAAAATCCCTGAAAAAAGCCTGTGAAAAGCTCCAGATCTCCTATAAACATGCCTGGAACATATTGAAGAAGATGAATTTGAGAATCGGACATGATGTTGTAAGGACTGTAAGAGGAGGTAAGGAGCAGGGTACTTTTCTTACAGAGTATGGAAGGGATCTGATAAATCAATATGAGCTGAATCGGGATTATGTTGACAGGATGGTGGAGGAGGATTTATCCTCTGAAAATGTTGGTGAGATCAACAATATTGCCTGTAAGGTCAGGCAAGTAGAATCTTCTGATGGCATCTCCAGAATTCAAATTGAATTTGAGTCTGCAGTATTAACTTCTATAATGGGAGAAAAGGATTTGGAAGATCTGGATATCGATGAAGGGGATGAAGTAATTGCTACTATTCGGGCTGTCGATATAGGTATTTCTCCTGCAAAAAATGAGGGGGAATAAATCTGCGACTGCTTTCCTGGAATGTCAATGGTTTACGTGCAGTTGCTAAAAAAGGATTTCTGGAATGGTTAGATTCTGAATCACCTGATATCCTGTGTTTGCAGGAGACAAAAGCCCGCCCTTCCCAGCTGCCGCCGAATGTCAGGCGCATAGATGATTATTACAGTTATTTCAGTGCGGCTGAAAGGAAAGGTTATAGCGGGGTTGCCCTTTACAGTAAGGTCCAGCCACAAGAAGTTCGTTATGGTTTTGGCATAAACCGTTTCGACCATGAAGGAAGGATTTTAATCGCCTTCTATGATGATTTTGTACTTTTCAATATTTACTTTCCCAATGGTAATTCTTCGGATGAGCGACTTCAGTATAAAATGGATTTCTATGAGGCTTTCCTGGAATATACACAGGAATTAAGACAGGAGGGTTATTCTGTAGTCGTATGCGGAGACCTGAACACTGCTCACAAAGCGATTGATATTGCAAGACCAAAACAGAACGAAAAACGTTCCGGTTTCCTTCCTGTCGAAAGGGAATGGATAGATAAGTTCCTCTCTCATGGTTTTGTCGACACTTTCAGGCTTTTTAATGAAGGGGAAGGTAACTATACCTGGTGGGACTTGAAGACCAGAGCAAGGGATCGTAATGTCGGATGGAGATTGGACTATTTCTTTGTAAGTGATGATATGGAGCTGAATGTAACCGAGGCTTCTATTTTAAGGGAAGTGACTGGTTCGGACCATTGTCCTGTTGGAATTAAGTTTCAATTTTAAGGGGCAACAATGAAGAGGGAATTCTTCTCTGTCATCTTGTTGAGGGTCTGTTTTTGCAGTTCTGGTTTTTCAGAAAGTTATTTTCAGGGACTCCAGTTGTTAATCAAAGTGATTAATATTAATCACTCATATTTAATTGAATTATAACAAGTAATATATACGATCACGTCAAATGAGAGTTTACAATGTGGAGTTCCGATGAATGTTAACCAGCCTGAACTCCACATTGGCCCAGAGGCAGGCTCAAGTTTGCTGTTTACAGTATATAAGCGTAGCTTTACCTCGGGAATAGAATTGAACAAACGAGGTAAATAAAATGAAGAAGAATAATTTAGTACGGATAAGTACCCTGCTGATGGCGCTATTCCTTATATTCACGATAGTGCCAGCAATGGGTGCACAGTCAGACGAGAATTACGATGTCAGTGCAAAAAAGGCTCTTGAACATGCAGATGCTCATGTGGCTTATTTTTCTGCAATTGGTGCGCTGGAATTTGAAGATTGGAAGGATGCAGATATTGATCCCCAACCAGTTGAATTTTACGATATAGACGGCAAAAAGCTACATTACCTGTTTTCTGTATATGATAGCAAACAATTGATAGGTAGAATTGAGGTAAATGCTAACAAGACTCTCGGTTATCCAGTTCAGGCTTTCGAATTTGATCCCAGGCCTTTCGATCAAAATAAGGCAATGGAAAAATCGATTGAAATTGCCAACGACAAATACCCATCCGGGGAAATCCAATCAACCAGAATGGTTGTATACAGTTATCCTAAATTCGGGGCAATGAGTTTAGTAATTGACAAAGCTACAGGAAACAAACATAGAGTAATTGTAGATGCATATTCCCTTGAACTAATACCAGATAAAGAACCAACTGAAAATGAACCGGGTATCTGGTCTGTGTATGACAGTATTTCAGAGGACAAAGCAGGAGAAAATGTAGCTAAATGGGACAGTAGCTCTGAAGTTATAGAATTAATGCAACAACCTTACACTGATGCACAAAAGGACCTTCCAAGAATTGGTTCAAAAGAACTCGATGTGCCATTATACGGACAGGAAGAGAGTTATTATTGTGCTCCTGCAACTGCACAAATGATTGCCAAATATTATGGAGTAACACATACGCAAGATTACATTTTTGGGATAATGGACGGTGATACAGGCGGTTGCACTAATTCTGAGCAATTAACTTATTACAAGGCTTCAAATGGATTGGATAAAGACGGATCATATCATGATGACACACCCGATTTTAATGACGTAGTTTCAGAGATTAATAATGAAAGACCCTTAAAAAGTGCAGTGACAGGGCATGCAAGAGCCTGCATCGGATACCAAGATTATGGAATAAGATATATTTCCATAAATGACCCCTGGCCAGTCAATTCAGGATCAAATCGCTTAGAAATATGGGGAAATGTAGTAAACCACATATTTGTGAAGGACTAATTGTCCTTCCTTTTTCTTTTTAGAAGAGGTTTCAAAATGGGGAAGAATATTCTTTTGTTGATCACAATGATGATTGTTGGGGCAGTTATCCTCTTTCTACCCTCAAATAGCTTTCTACCTTCAGATGACACAGAAGTAGCCGGCATGTTTGTTATTTTTGAGGAAGACGTTACTGAGATTGAAGCCAGGGAGAATTTTGAAGACTATGGCCTGCCCATAGACTATAAACTTGAATACAATATTGATTATCTATGGGAAAAACGCTACATTGTGGCAGACAATGATGAGATGTTGGTGTTAAGGAACAAACTTGAGAATCTTGAAAACCAGTCTGTGAATATGGAGATAGTTGAAAAATCAAACTCTTGTGTAATTCTTTTTGGAAAAGAAGTAAAAGAGAATACAGATTTCATGAATGCATTGGAAGAGCATAATTTGCAACTTAAAACCGGAGTCCAGTGTTATCTTCGTTTTGGTGATAAGAAAAAACCTACCGTTGATGTTGATTACAATACTTTGAAACGAATTGAAGACGATCTTGAGGGGTACAATAAAGTTTTGATTGCTAATTTTGACTATAGCCCTTATACAATAAATGAAAATGAAATAATGGCGGGTGGATTGTCCGTCTGGTTTGAAGAGGGGGTTACAGAACCGGAAATGAGGCAAATTCTTGGAGATTATGATTTGGGTACAGAATATGAACTGAACTATAACACGGAAATAAGCTATTACCTGATGGTTGACAAAACTGAAAGATTACCTCTAATGTATGAATTTGCAAAAGTAGAAAACTGGACTGAATCAAGGTATGTTATTGCAAAAGGAGATTATTACATAATTACGGTTTCAAATGAAGTTATAGTCGATGAGGATTTCCTTGAGATACTTAATAAACACGGTCTGCAATTGAATCAATCTGTTCAGTGCTATGTGCGATTTGATGATGACATTAGATACGATAGTGCAAGAAAACTTGAAAATGAATTGGAAGAAAATGAAAGAATCGTATTTGTTGGCATTGATGATGTTGAGGGGTAAGAAATCGAAGTATTTTGGTGGGAAGGGCAGCCATCTATGTGAAAGAGTAAACCTCTATTTCTTATTTAGGGTGAAGAAATGCAAAGGAGAAAAAACCTGATAACATTTTCTTGACTTGACTTAATTGTATCTTCTCTTGCATTCATTCCACTTTATAGCTATTTCAATTATTATCCTATAACCCGACGTTGACTGTCAAGTCGGGTTATAATATTGTTATTGTTGCTCACATTCCCAAGATTATGCACGCAACAGGAACATTAATCGGCTAATCACATTCATTTTATTGATTATTTCATCTTTTGTAGTAGCTTTGACAATCTTGTAGCACCTGATGGGAAGCACTGGTGCTTTCAAATATTCTGGTTTTTCAGGAATATATCTGTTTCAGCGATTTCAGTTGTAAATCAAAGTGATTAATATTAATCACTCATATTTAGTTGAATTATGACAAATAATATATAGTTTAACATCGAATGAGAGTTTGCAATGTGGAGTTCCGATGAATGTTAACCAGCCAGAACTCCACATTGGCCCAAAGGCAGGCTCAAGTTTGATGTTTACAGTATATAAGCGTAGCTTTGCCTCGGGGTAAATTGAACAAATGAGGTAAAGACATGAACAAAAGAATGAGTGGCGTATTGGTGTTATTCATATGTATTAACATTTTAACAATATCTACTGCAAGTGCATATGAATATTCAGTAACTACTATTGACGAATATGTAATCTTAGGTGACCTTGATCCATGGGGTCAAAATGAATATGAAAGAGTTGAATATTGGCTGCATGATGTTGCAGGATGGACCGAGGAATTCCACGAAAGTGAATATAATGTGGATGAATCGGATTTCGGGACAAGCAACAGTGGATACAAAGGTTTAGATGAAGCAGATTTTCATTTTCATTTTGGCCATGGGGTAGATGACATCGGTACAGAATTAGCATTACGTAATTGGTTGCCGGGCATTAACATTTAAGATGTAAGAGCACAGGATGTTGCTGATAAATGGGATCAGGATAATGAATGGGTATTTCTTCACAGCTGTCACATCTTAGCCGATGAAGATGACTGGGCAGATGCCTTAAGATATTCGCATGGTATTATGGGATTCACGACGGAATCAACGGTATCAACTTCGCTAATAGATAGATTCTTCACAAACACAATTATCAATGATTACAAAATGACAACTTCATTCTATAAAGCAACAAAAGATACCTATGATACAGATGTAACTGCTGCAATCATTACTGATAACATAGATCAATGGAACACTGATCATCTTCATGGGCAAGGTGATATGGAGGCAGATGAATATCCTGACGATTCTAGCTATTGTTATCTTTCATGGGAGTGTTGAGCATGAATTACAAATATTTCGGAGTTATGTTATTAGTCGTGGCTGCAATGGCAGGTTTAATTTTTGTGGCAACCGATGACAATGACTCGGTTGCAAGTTTGGGGCAAACGGAAGACATCATAATAAATACCCAAATACCTGCAACCACGGGACAACTTCCTTTCTACAAAGTGCTTTACGAAGAACTAGAAGAAAAAAGTAGTCCAGATATAATGGATACAAAAGATTCCATTCTGTCTGAAAAAGAATCTCTGGAAATTGCCAGCCAGTTTATTCAAAAGCACGGAGGGCTCCCTGAAGATGCTTATTTTTATGGTGTGGAATCACTCTACCTTAAACAGATCAATAAGAGTAGTGGAGAGCCGGTTGTGGAGGCCGAGTATCCTGTAATGACCGAAGTCACCTATAAAAGAAACATAAATGGGATGCCTGTTGTGGGTCCTGGTGACACCATTACTATTTCACTTGGGGAAAATGGTGAAATAACGTATTTCTCCAAAAGCTGGAGAATGTTGGAAGAAATTGGAACAATGGAAGTGATAAGTGGGGAGGAAGCTATAGAGAAACTGAAAGCAGGCCAGATTATGAGAAATCCTGTAGGAGAAACCAGTCCTGCGGTTGAGATTCACAAGATAGAACTTGGTTATTTCTCAGCTACTCCGGATAGTGAACAGGAGTATTATGAACCAGTGTGGATATTCAGAGGTGTTAACCGCAATGGTGATAACGTAACGAGAATTGTAGGTGGGGTGGCTAAATAATCCTCTATTCCCTTTTTTGAAGGTGATTACATGCAGAGGAAGAAAAAGATTGCAATTCAAGTTTTAATCATATTGATAATCATTTCCACAGTATTTTCCCCGCTTTATAGTGCCTTCAATTATTACCCGACTATAGAAGAAATGGAGGAAGGCTTGTCTCTAGAGTACATCCCGCTTACAAAAATTGGCCAGTTGTGGGCAATCCTGCAAAATCAGAGAGTCAGCCTGAATACAGAAGTTCCTGCAATACCAACAGATAAGTTACCGATATTTCAGGGCAATGCTTCCTCGAGTGTCCTGTATGTTGATTTCGAGGACTCTATTGAGGAATGTGGCAGTTCTGCTGATGATATTTGTTTCCTTGTTACTAATCATAATATAACAAAAACCAGTATCAATACAGGTAGATTAAATTCTATTGAACAGGTAAGGATAGATTATTCAGATGAGCACATTCTCCATCAGGTGAAAAACGGTAACTTCGTCACAGATACAGGTGATTATCCTATGTCATCATTGGGAAGGATTAAAATAGTGGATGTTGAACTCGTTTATTTTGATCTCTTTGATTATTATCCCTATGGATACAAAGATGAAATTACATATTATCCCGCTTGGAAAATCATAGCTGAAACTTCCAATTATGGCGATGAAGTAATTATGATAAAAGCGATGGGAACTCGACCGTGATAAATGGAAATTGAATAGTATTCAGGAAGTGGTTCAATCCACCGTTTTATTTTTTAATTTTGGTGAAAAAATGATACATTTCAAAAAATTAATACTTCCAATAATCATATCTTCAGTAGTCATTATTATTACAACTAGAATAGATTATCTGGGAGACGCATTGCGCCCAATAATTGGGGACTTACTGGCCTTTCCGGTTGTGTTTTTCGGTATGCTCCTTTTACCGTTAGCTCCCATCATATATGGATTGCTTACAGGAGATGAGATCGGGTCCGTTATTATTGGAGTGATACCTGTAGTCGGGCTTTTTCTTGACATATATTTTGGCTTAATCGTATCAGGTGAGTTTATCAGTACAAAGACATTTGCTTATTTTGGAATCCTTGCTATACTGGGTGGTCTGGTAGGATATTTTGCAGCAAGAAAAGAAATAGAGTACAACATTCTTTCGATATGTTGTTTTCTGTTCTGGATGGTAATTTTTGTCAGAGGGATTAATTGATTGAACTCAGGAAAATGCCATTTATCTGGCAATCCTGTATATATGAAGCATTGTGCCTGTAATGTCAGACCAATAGTGATTTGCGGATTAGATGTTGTCATTTATTCATCATCTCAAGTCAAATTGAGAACATAAATTTAAAATAAATTAATATATTCAAGGTAATGAAGATAAAAATAATTTCATTATCTCTTATATTTTTGCTAATTATAAAATTAAAAAATAAAGTAGACAAAGAGAATATCGGAGGAAAAGAACTTGTTTACAGATTTTGTTTGTACTAAAAATATTAAATTTAATGTTATTTGTCTGACTATTTTTTTGCTTATCAGTAGCTTCGCTGGATGTATAGGCCCTGAATCAGTTGAAAAATCTTCTCAGATATCAAATGGTGTTGATACATCTGTAAATGAAGAAGTGGAGGATTTAGATATTAATTACTCTGCGATTGAAGTACTTCCACCTTATGATAAATCGGAGTCTGAATGGCTCAAAACAGATCCTTCTAATATAGCCAAGATTGCACTCAATGACATCCGTGCGAGACAGGTAATTCAGGAAGGAGGAACAATTATGGGTGTGGTTTATTCCTGTCATCCAACTCCAGAGGATTATGACGGCCCAGGATGTGCTCCTGCTTTAAGAATTAGATCAGGAAACAAGATAATTGATTTCTTAATTGATGAAGAAAAAGGAGTAGTCGTTGAGACAGTTACAGAGATAAGATAAAATGGTTCTACTGTTAGTATAGATTGAAAGCTTTGATTCAGTCATATATTGGATATTACAGTTTCAGTAATTATTCAAATGAGGATTTCTACAGAGCCCAAAATACATAGTAAATCCTGAATAAACACAGATCTGAAACTTCTGTGTTTATTCGTGTTTATTTCAACGATGAAGCTATCTTATCTACACTTTTTCCTCTGGGTGTATGCATGAAAAAAATAGAACTAATCGTAGCCTATCTAATTATAATAACATTGGTAGTTACGCCTGCGTTTGCCGAAGATCTCACTCCCCCTCCTGGAGATGGTTTTAGTCGAGCAGAAATCTTTCGTTTGCAACATATGTATTTGATAGAAGAAAATCAAGAAATCATGGATTTTATAAACGCATGTGGGATAAGTGATTATCAAATTGCCTATATAAATCGAACTCATAGGTACAAATACATAATTCCAAAAGAGAAATGTTCGAAAAAATTAGTATTTCTTGAAATAAGCAAAGGAAGAGATGAAAAATGGAAAAGAGAAATTGTATGGGTCCGGCAGATCGGGATGAATGAGACAATTCCTTTCGAACCTGCGGGTCCGCTGGATGATTTTTTCGCTGCTCATCCTGAGGCTGAAGATAATGATACAATAATTTCTTTTATCAACTCCCATGATCCACGGAAATGGAAAGAAATACCCACAGACATGAACCAGACTTCTTCACTTGTTTATCTTGTAGCCAACAGGGATGTTTTCAGGGAACTTATGTTCATGGAACAAAAAGGTAATATCAGATGGGTCAAGACATTCAATGAGTTACAGGTATCCGTGGATAAGGAACAGGCACTCCATATATCTGCAAAGGAGATGAATTCATCGGTATCTCCGATTGACATCCATGTTGTATTCCGGGATTCACATCCTTTCTGGGTTGTGACTTATATAACAGGCCCCGCTGCCACTACCTTTTATATCGATACTGGTGGCGGTGAAGTTTACTATTACCTGAAGGATGCAGAAACTGATGAGCCCAAGCAATCTTCATATAAAGTTCCCGGTTTTAGTGGAATGTTTACTTTGATTGCATTTGGAATGTCTCTTTGGATAGCAAGGGAAAGGGGAAAGAGTTGATCGTGTTGATATATTAATTACACTCAGTGATTGATCTCATGAATAGTCTTGATTACAAGTAATCCAGAAATAATAACGTAGAATCTGAATTATTATTTGGAAAAATAAACAAAAAAAGAAGTTGATGCATAGCCTTGAAAGCTATACATCATATGTTTTGTCTCAAATTACATTCCGCCCATGCCTGGTGGCATACCGCCCATACCTGGTGGCATTCCGCCGCCCATGCCTGGTGGCATTCCGCCGCCCATGCCTGGTGGCATGCCGCCTTCGCCACCGCCGCTTGATGGGGATGGGTTGGAGGATGCAATTACATCGTCGATCCTCAGGATCATTACGGATGCTTCTGCTGCAGCATTGATTGCCTGGGTCTTTATTCTCAGGGGTTCAACGACACCTGCGTCCCACATGTCAATGACTTTTCCACTGTAGACATCAAGACCGGCGGTCTTGGCGCCTTTCTCATGGTGGGAGCGAAGTTCTACAAGCATGTCGATTGGGTCCAGACCTGCGTTTTCTGCAAGGGTCCTTGGGATAACTTCAAGGGATTCTGCGAATGCTTTAACTGCCAGCTGTTCCCTGCCGCTTAGGGATGATGCGTAATCCTGCAGCTGAAGGGCCACTTCTACTTCTGGACCGCCGCCGCCGGATACGAGTTTTTCATCCTCTATGGCTACGCCGACTACGCGCAGAGCATCATGGAGTGCTCTTTCAATATTGTCGACTACATGTTCGGTTCCGCCGCGCAGGAGGATGGATACGGATCTTGGGTTGACACAGCCGGTAATAAAGACCATGTTGTCGCCAGCAATCTTTCTTTCTTCCACGGTCTCGGTCTTTCCAAGATCGTCTGCGGTCATTTCCTCGATGTTGGTAACCAGTTTACCGCCGGTGGAACGTACGAGTTTTTCCATGTCACTCTTTTTGACACGTCTGACTGCAAAGATTCCTTCCTTGGCAAGGAAGTGCTGTGCCATGTCATCAATACCTTTCTGACAGAAGACAACGTTTGCACCGCTTGCGACGACTTCGTCTACAAGGCCTTTGAGCATCTTTTCTTCCTGGTCCAGGAAGGACTGGAGCTGGTCAGGTGAGGTGATGGATATTTCCGCGTCGACTTCAGTTTCTTTGAGTTCGATGGCACTGTTGATAAGTGCAATCTTTGCATCGGTGACTTTCTTTGGCATGTTGGAATGTACACGCTCTTTGTCAAGGATCATTCCTTCAATGAGTTCTGAATCCTCGATGCTGCCACCGACTTTCTTTTCGACCTTTATGTTGTCGATGTCGATGTTTTCGCCATCAGTCTTGTCTGCAATGCTTGCGACAGCGGATACGGCGATTTCGCTGAGTACATCTTTGGAAGCCTCGGCACCCTTTCCTGTCATGGCAGTATTGGAGATGTTTATCAGGGTGTCCTTGTTATCGATTGTAACTTTCTGTGCAAGTCCCTTGAGCAATTCGCCAGCTTTCTCAGCTGCCATCCTGTATCCGGATGCGATGATTGTTGGATGTACATCCTGCTCGATCATGTCCTCTGCTTTTTTGAGCAGTTCACCGGTGATCACAGCAGCAGTGGTTGTTCCGTCTCCTACTTCATCATCCTGAGTCTTGGCTACCTCAACGATCATCTTGGCAGCAGGGTGCTCGATGTCCATTTCCTTGAGTATGGTTGCACCGTCATTTGTAATCACTACGTCACCAAGGGAGTCTACAAGCATCTTGTCCATTCCCTTTGGTCCGAGTGTGGTCCTGACAGCTTCAGCCACAGCTTTTGCAGCCATTATGTTGTTGCTCTGGGCATCCCTGCCCCTGGTTCTCTGATTTCCGTCTCTTAAAATAAAAATTGGCTGTCCGCCAGCCATCTGTCCTGCCATTACTTTTACCTCCGTATTATATACATCAAATTGATATTCCCTGTATTATACAGGTTGTTTGTACATGTTTGTGGTTCTATATAAATATTACTGCAAGGGGAATATCGGTTAGCCTATTGAAAATTATATTCTAAAAATTAGTATAATAAAAAAAAAGAAAATCAGCCAACAATGGCTTTTTGGGATCTTCTTTTGAATCTCCTCTTTGTACCTGCAGAAGAATATCTCTGTGCAGGTGCAGTGTGTGCCTTGTTAGCTCTGGCTTTTTTAACTTTGATTGTGTTGCCTTTGCGTCCTTTTATTTTTACCCATTCAATACTTCCTGTCTTGCCCATAATTATCACTCTCTATTATATTGATTATTTGAATATGTGGATTACTTTAGAGGGAATGCTGGTTATTAAAGGTTGCGGAAAAAGAGGTGAGGATTATCTCCTTAATACTTTCAAAACATTATATCTCAAGCTATCATTCCTGTTTGCTTATTATAAGGATGGTTGGAACGATTAAAAAAACAGGAATAAGGGTAAATTACCCTTATTCAGTTCCAATCCATTCGTTAACTCTGTCAGGATTGTTTTCGACCCACTTTGCAGCGGCGTCTTCGGCATCCATGCCAGATTCCATATCAGCCATTACGGTCTGAATCTCATCATGGCTCCAATTGAATCTGCTGATGATTGCATAGAGTTCAGGTTTTTCTTCCTCGAGTCCCTGTCTTGCAAGGGTCTCTACATTATCTGCTTCTCCGTAGGCCTGCTGTGGATCATCCAGCATCTTCAGGTCATATCTGCCGAATGCCCAGTGAGGTGTCCAGAGGGTGACAACAATTGGTTCCTCGTCTCTGTAAGCACCGTCAAGTGCAGATGCCATTCCAGCACTGCTGCTGGCTTCAAGAGTATAGTCCAGGTCATACATTTCAATTGCATCTTCTGTGTTCTGCATAATACCTGCACCGGGGTCAATACCGGTGATCTTTCCATTGAACTTCTCCTTGTTTGCATTCAGGTCTTCAATGGAGTTAATGTCTTCCATGTAAGTTGGTACTACAAGACTGAGTTTGCAGTCTTCAAGGTTTACTGCGACACGATCCACCTGGTCTCCATACTGCTCCCAGTAATTTGCCTGGGTTTTTGGAAGCCATGCGGATGTTGTAAAGTCAAACTGGCCATCTGCAAGTCCCTGGTACAGTGGTCCTGCATCAACAGCGATTATTTCTACTTCGTAACCGGCCTGTTCAAGGACCTCTTTCATTACGTTGGTACTGGCAATTTCACCATCCCACATAACATAGCCGATACTCGTGGTTTTTTGCTCATCTGCACCATTATCGGTTTCTTCACCTTCGTCTCCCTGCTGGGCACAACCAGCGGCAAAGAGAGAAAGCACTAACAAAATTCCTACTATTACTGCTTTATATTTATTATCCATTTTCTATATTCCTCCTGTGTTAATTGGATAAAAAGAATGAAGGCTTTAGCACTTACTTTGGTGTAAGGTGCTGTGTAAGCCTATCAAGAACAATAGCGATTATGACAATTCCAAGTCCTGCTTCGAATCCAACTCCTATATCAACCCTCTGGATTCCTATCAATACCTGGTATCCAAGGCCACGGGCTCCGATCATTGAAGCAATAACGACCATTGAAAGGGCAAGCATTATACATTGGTTAACACCGGCCATTATTGTCTTCAAAGATACAGGTATTTCGACCTTGATAAGTTTTTGCCATGAGGTTGAACCAAAAGCGTCGGCAACTTCTACAAGTTCTGTAGGCACCTGGGTAATTCCAAGGGTTGTAAGCCTGATTGCAGGGGGCATGGAGAACACAACGGTTGCAATCATACCTGGCACGTTACCGAGTCCAAAGAAGATAACTGCCGGGATAAGATAAACAAATGAAGGCATGGTTTGCATAAGATCCAGAATAGGTCTCAGTACCTTGTAAAGAGTCTCGCTCTTTGCTGCAAGTATACCCAGCGGAATACCTATTATTAGGGCCAGTGCAGCAGACGAAATTACAAGAGCGATTGTTTCCATGGAATATTCCCAAAGGTCCATACTCAGTATCACTATGAATCCAAGGGCAGTGCCTAAAGCAAGTTTCCAATCCTTTCGCCCAACTACGTATGCAATGGCTGCAATCAGCACAACAAACAACAGAGGTGGCATTGCCATCAGTACATCTTTGAAAATATCAATGACAAACCCAAAGAGAGCACTGAATGCATCAAGGATGAAGCCAAAAGTATCACTAATCCAGTAGACTGCAGATTCGACAACACTGCCTATAGGGAGTTGTGGTACTATCATTGTTCTGCCTCCTCCTCCTCTTGTTCTTCATCATCTTCTTCTGTGGTCTTAAGTGCAGCAAGAATACTGCCTCTGACTATCACACCTACAAGCTTTTCATTTTCATTAACAACTGCAATTGGCTGGTCAGTTTCTGCCCGGATTGATATGAGGTCCTGAAGTGGAGTATCGATTGTAGTTTTCGGGAACTCTTTTATGACGACATCTTCCATGGTTTTTCCGGCTTTCTGTGCTCGTACAGCATCATCGACTTTCAGGAATCCCTGAAGGCGCTTGGCTTTATCCACTACGTATATGGAGGATATGCCGTGCTTTTCCATGAGTTTCAGGGCAACTTGTAGGCCAGATTTGAGTGATACAACCGGGTCAGGCCTCTTCATTACATTCTCAGCAGTAAGGATCTTTGTTTTGTCCACACCGGCAACGAACTTGGATACATAATCGTTCGCAGGGTTTGTGAGAATCTCTTCGGCAGTCCCGATCTGGGCAATTTCTCCATCTTTCATCAAGGCAATACGGTCACCGAGTTTGAGGGCCTCATCAAGGTCATGTGATACGAAAACAATTGTTTTCTGCATCTTTTCCTCAAGTTCAAGCAACTCATCCTGCATCTCACTGCGGATAAGCGGGTCAAGGGCACTGAATGCTTCATCCATTAAGAGGATTTCCGGGTCTGTTGCAAGGGCTCTTGCAAGTCCGACCCTCTGCTGCATACCACCACTCAACTGGGATGGTTTACTGGACTCATGGCCTTTCAGCCCAACAGTTTCGATTGCGACTGCTGCCTTTTCATGTCTCTCATCCTTTGAGTAATCCTGTATTTCAAGACCATAGGCAACATTATCGATGATGGTTCTGTGTGGCAAAAGGGCGAAATTCTGGAAGACCATGCTGATCTGTTTTTCCCTTATCAACCTGAGTCTCTCACTGGAGGCCTTTGTAACATCCTCATCGCTAATAGTTATCGATCCGGATGTGGGTTCTATGAGTCGGTTTAGACACCGCAGAAGGGTTGACTTACCGGAACCGGAAAGGCCCATAAGTACAAAAATTTCTCCTTCAGAAACATCAAAACTCACATCATACAGGCCTACTGTATGACCAGTCTTGTTGAAAATTTCATCTTTTGAAAGACCTTCTTCAACATAGGACAAAGCTTTGTTTGGATTCTTACCAAATATCTTTGTTAAGTTGCTGACTATAATTTTCTTCGTTCTTTCCTCAGAAATAAAAATAACCCCTCTTTTTTTAATAGGTTATTTAGTAAAAGATTATACCAATCTTTTTTTGTAAACATACTTCAATATTAAACAGGGAATAATCGTTTGGAATCCAAACGATAAATGCCCTAATTCTTTTTATACTTTATGGTGATAATTTTTTCTATGAAAAGTGGCGCTATCTGCTGAAAATTCCAGTCTATGTGAATAATTATATATTGTTGGGCACCTCATTTAACACTAAATGTCACTTGAACCGATTCACATAAAAGCCATACAAGAAATCGCATCCGGTATTGAAATGGATGTAGAGCAGGAAGATGAAGACAGCGATGCTACTGATCTTCTTGATTTTTTAAAAGAACTAAAATACGGCTCCAGAATTGTTTTGAAATCTATCGGGAGGTTATACAGGGGAAAGGTAGATATGGCCCGTATGTCACAATCGAAAGACCCTGTTGAAAGAACTCTTTCATCTGATAGTGGAAGTACCAACACTTTTCTCTTTGATTCGGGGCTTGCACTGGATTTCTGTCATTGTGCAATGGCTTCCTCGCCGACTGATCTTGACATCCATTCCAAAAGAACAATTGTTGCTGCTACTTACTCCTCTTCTGCAAATGTTACTATCAACACCTCGCAGGACTGGAAATTATTTGATAGGGGCAATGGCAGAAGCCGTCTGGTAAAAATTGAGGCAGGTCTGCTGGAGACCAGGGAAAAACGCCTCGTTCACAATATTGCTCTTTACCTTTCCGAATCCGAACATATTCTCTGGATGAAAGATATTTTTGCAAAAGGGGATTTTTTCATAATGGATGGCCCCATATACCCCAAACAATTAATGTACTGGATGGTTGTGCCTTCTGAAGAAGTCAGAATAAGGTATGATCCTTCGGCATTGAAAATCCTGCAAAATTACATTGATATCATGGACCACGCAATGGATAATAGTCTTCCACTGGTAGGATTTGTGAAAAATCCTGAAGATATGCAGATCGTACAAACGCTAAAAAAGCAGGAAAAGGAGCTGGATATACCCTGGCTGGTAGATGCCCAGTTTTTCAAAAATGTCCTCTATCCTTCTGCTGAAGACTCACGCAATTGCATTACTTATACAAACTGGTTCATGCAACCCAACCAGTTCTATGAGAATATGCTCCAGACCACAAGTCCTTTGATGGATAGTTCTCTTTCCCACAAATATGATGCAGAGGATTATGCATTGACATTTTTTGTGATCTATGTTCCTGCTATGAATGTTCTTTTTAAAGTAGAATCTCCTTATGGTCTGACAAAAGATGATGATATGAGGCACCTGCTCACCCGCAAAGTATTATATGACATTTCAATAGGCGGTATCCCACCGACCCTCTCCAAGGTGGATTCGATAGCAAAGATACGCAAAAAAGAAAGGAAACAGATTCTGGGGCAATTCAATAAACTCAGGGTTGATACGAAATACAACGATATACGCTGGAGTGATACAGATGGATAATGATGACGACATACTTGCTTATGCCACAGGTGATAAGGGGGACCGTGTATCCTCGAAAGAACCGGTTGAAGATTTTGAGGAATATGTTCCTGATACAGTGGATAATCCGGATGGATCATCCTTTGATAATGCGCTGGGTACAATTACAACAGGAATTGACCCACTTGAAATAACTGAATCAGGTGCACGGCTTACTGGTTATATTACTTCTTCGCACAGGCCGAATGTCAGGCTTGGTACATATGTACTGGTTCCCTACGGAGATGAAGATCTGTTTGCAAGGGTCTGGAAACTGCAGTACCTGCAGGAATTTGAAGTGGATGATGCGACAGAGTTGCATTCCCGGCGCATGTTAAAGGCCAATAATACCAATGAGATAGATTACAAATTCCTTGCATATCTTGACCCTCTATGTATCCTGTCTCCCGTAAAGGCAGGCCTAATGCGTCGCATGGCCGACAGGCTTCCCCGTCCCAATACTCCAATACTACCGGTTTCTGAAAAACTCAAGATCCAGACAGGTCTCAACATTCCTACCGAAGGTATTTTTCTGGGACATTTGAGTGTGGGGGGTGAACTTGTCAGGACACATGCTTCTCCTCCAACAGTTGCCTACTATCTGCGCAATGATTATTCAATGGGTGATCCGCTTATGTTCCGTCATATGCTGGTGTGCGGAAGTACCGGTACGGGGAAAACCTTTCTTACAAAGAATATTCTGCGTCAATTCCTGGCATCGGATAACCAGTACATTGTAAGGGGTGAGCAGGGCAGGAAGAAAAACCCGTGTCTTGTGATAATGGATCCACAGGATGAATATTCCCAGTTGTTTGAGGATAATGCGGATATAGGATATGCCGATGAAGTGACCTTTGCAGAAGAGGACGTCTTGCATGGAGGCCATCAGGATACAAGGACATTCCTGGCAAGTGTGGACGGCCAGTCCTATCCGGGTAAATCCCGTGCACAACAAATGGAATTTACAATTCCTTTCGAACTTGTGAGGAATAATTCCTGGTTGATATCAGCAGCTGAATTGACGGAAAACCAGTATATAGGCCTTGAGCTGTTGCTTGAGGATTATTTCAAGACTCCTGCAAATCATACCTATCAGGGATTTACAGGTTTCATTGCGGATGAAGGCACACGTTCTGTTTATGTGGATAGCGGGAAAATCCATGAATCTTCCTATGATGCCATTGTGCGTAAGGTCAAGAACCGCTCTTTCAGCAGGGTATTCGACCAGCCGGCAAAACCGATAACCGAAATACTTGATGAGGTTTTCAAGCCGGGCAGGGTCAGTGTTTTCCCGACTGAATATATAAATAACAGCCGTATCAGGGATCTCATTACTCTCACCTTGATGACGATTGTAGTGGATAACAAACTCAGCACATCAGGCAATGATTCTGTTAAGAAAACCCCTGTATTACTGGCTCTTGATGAAGCACACAGGTATCTTTCCGGTGCGATGTCGGCTCATTCAAGACGTATTGTTTCCAGATTCGCAGATGCAGCAAGGCAGGGGCGCAAGGAAACACTTGGTCTTTTCCTGATTACTCAGGACCCACAGGACATCGATGACACCGTGCTCAAGCAGATTAATAGCCGGATTATTCTCAATCTCTCAAACGACAATGCCATAAATGCATTAAATGTTCCACTGGAATTTGAAAAAAGGATTCCTTATCTTCGCAAGGGACAGATGATAATTCAGAGTCCGGATAACAGTGATATTGTGGAGGTTACCGGTCTGCATAAATGTGTGGTAAAACACGCCTGATCAGGCACGGGGGATGGTGGCCCAGAAAATGCTCCCCTTTCTATCTTGCCTGTCCTCAACACCTGTCTGGCCGCCATGTAGTTCCATTATCTTTTTTACAATTGCAAGTCCAAGCCCGGTTCCTTTTATACTGACAGATGATCCTGCTCTTTCGAATCTTTCAAATATGAGTTCTTTTTTCTCATCGGGTACTCCTTCTCCCTCATCGATAAAACGTATCTTCCACATGCCATTATCTTTTATTATATCGATGGTTATTTGGCCCTTTGCAGGCCCGTATTTTATTGCATTTGAAAGGAGATTGGAAAATGCTTCCTCAATTGATTTGTGGATGTTTGCAGGGTATTGTCCACTGACATTTATTTTCAGGTCAACTTCTTTTTCTTGAATTTCTTCTGCATATTCATTTGCAACTTTTTGCAACATCATGGCAAGGTCTGCTTTTTCGAATTTGATGTCTGTGAGTGTATCAAGTTTTACAAAAACAGACGCATTTTCAATAAGTTCCAGTATCCTGTTTATGTTCCGGTTGATAGTAATGGCCATCTTCTTTTTTTCTGCGTCCTCTTCCCCTTCGATCAGCAACTGTGAGTAACCCTTAATTACTCCTGCAGGATTTTTCAGATCGTGACTTACTATGTCCCCGAATAGCTCTTTGACATGGTAGTTTTTTTCAAGGCTTTTGGCATATTGTTCAAATCTTTTTTCTGCATCCCTTCTCTCTGTTATATCTCTGATTATTGCCATGTCAGCAGGCATGTTGTCGTGTTCTATGTAAGATGCACTGATCTCTACAGGAACCCTTAATCCTTGTTTGCTGAGCATTTCGGTTTCATATCTTTCAGGAATATTGGGGTCCTTTTTGAGCCTGCGATGATATCGTTCGCTGATCATATTGATGCTTTCAGCAGGAAAAATATTTTTGAAATTCATTCCCTTAAGTTCTTCGGATGTATATCGAGAATCTCCCTGAACTTGGGGTTTGCAAATATTATGGCCTCATCCTGGATTATTATTATCCCATCATTACTTTTTTTGACAAGGGTGGAATACATATCCGTAGGATATTGTTTTGATTTATCCATTTCTCCCACTATAACTCCCCACTTCATTTAGCGATAAATTACTTCCTAATAGTGCTATGTACTGTTTTTGTTTTATCTTTTTGCCGAAACGTATATATTCAGGTAATACCTATGAAGGGCCGCACAAATGGGCCGGTAGCTTAGTCAGGCAGAGCGATGGACTCTTAATCCATAGGCCGAGGGTTCAAATCCCTTCCGGCCCGCCTATTTTGTTATTCTTTGCAATTTTCCAAATAATATTCAATATTTTTCTTTCTTCGATTTTGGATTAAAAATAGGCCAAACAACAAAACCTATATACTACTTTCTTAATATTTATTGATAAGGAATGGGGTTCCGTGGGGTGATAGTTAGCCATCTATCTCATTCCTAACTGTAAAGGAGGATTTGAAAATATGTTATATATGGATGTTAGTACATGGGAACCTACTCTCAGCGACAAGGTAATTGAACACTTCAAGGAACTAAAACCACCTGCAGGTATCAATATAATCAAACAGTGGGTTGACCTTACAGGAGGACGTTATTTCATCCTCTACGAATGTGATGATGCAGAAGCCTATGCGGCTTTCAACCTTCCATGGTCCGATATCTGCGAAATAGACAGTGTTCCTGTGATGGAATCGAGCAGATTCATTGCTTTGATGTCAAAATAATAATTTATAAGGGAAGTTCAATCTTCCCCTATAAGTTCTACTTCTTTTTTATCATTGCCGATTTCGATCTCAACGATTCCAGGACGAAATGGGGTTGTATCATACGTATAACTAATATTACCTTCAGGATCGGCTCGGATGACCTGTGAGGCCTTCACATCCATCTGGATCGTTTCGGTATTTTCCTGTGCATCCCCACTGATGTTTATATTGAAGGTGCCGGAAGGCACATTTGTGTCTATGTATGTGGCCACTGACTCTTCAGCATCCCTGTGTTGTCGGAAAGGCATCAACATTTTAACGGTAAATGTCATGTTTTTAACAGGTCTTGTTTGGACTTTAAATTCATTCGGTCCTTCTGGAATGTGCACTTTCCGGAAATCATGGCTGTACCTGCCATCATGTACCGCAACTGCAACATTAAATCTCACGATCATGTTTATGCGTGTGTCGGGCTTAGTATTGCCCGTTATTGTGATATTTTCCCCGGGCTTGAGATGCTTGTGTGATACATCCCACTCAATATCGGAGTCCTTTGTGTCTGGCTTTTCTTCTATAGGTTTCAATATTGAGCTTACAATTTTGTAAAACCCCAAAAATATGTTATATCCGGCTGTTGGAATAAAACTTCCCCCTTATTTATAAGCATAATTGAACGTATGCCAATTTATTCTCTTAGGCCCGTATTCAACGAGTCGTTTATATGTATTATCGGTTATTATCTTATATAAAATTCACAGGAGAGTGAGATTTATGCCCAAGGTTAGTGTGGATATCCCCCAGCAGTTGCTTGATGATCTTAATTGTCACGTAGGGGTAGATAGGAAATTCGTGAGTCAGTCGGATGCTATTCGGACTGCAATACGTAAATTATTGGATAGGATGGATGATGTGGATACAAGGCACGGAAGAGTTAAAGAATAAGATTTGATTTTAGATATTCCATGCATTCGGTTCCATTTTCCAGATTTTTCATCTCTGTAATGAACAACCCTTCATAACCGTCGGCCCTGTCAAATACTTTTTTCCAGTCAATGCAACCCTTTCCAAGAGGGAGGTGTTCATCCCTTTTTTCATGGTTGTCATGTATGTGGGAATGGACCATTACTTCCCTGCAGGAATCCAGAAATTCATCAAGCAGACCCATTGTATTGGCATGGCCGATATCAAGTGTCATGCCAATATTATCCGAATCAACCTTTTCTATTATTTCCAGTATCTCAGCAGGGTATTTTCCGAATATGTGAGGCATATCTGGCATATTCTCCAGTGCGAGCATAATTCCTTCTTCCCCTGCAATCGTGCTTATCTCTTTCAGGGATTTTATCGTATTATCCCAGGCCTTTTCGGGGTATAATGCTCCTTCAGGGGAGAGATAACCAGGATGGATTACTGCGATTTCAGCAAGACCTGATGCCATGTGCAGGCAATGTCCCATCTGCCTTATAATTTCTTTATGTATGCCGGGATTGAGGGTTGCAAGGTTTATGTCAGAAAATGGCAGGTGTATCGTGAAGGTCAGGTTTGTTGTATCCTTTATCTGTTGCACCCTGTCAATGTTTTCAGCAGTAATTTTCTGCGTTCCTTCCTGTACAAGTTCGATTGCTGAATATCCCATCTCTTCCAGTTCATAAGCCCATTCAAGTGGTTTTTCTCCGCCTGCTCTTGCAGAAAATCCGATTGCTGGTGGCAACTTACTCACCTTCTCTTAATGGAGGCATTTCCTTTTCATAAACAGGTTTTCCTTCTTCTGTGGGAGGTACTAACCAGTTAATTATATCTTCCAGTTCCCCTTCATTGCATTCAATTTCCACATGGATCGACCCTAACTCCTCTTCTCCTGCAGGAAAACTGATGCGTCCCACAAAAGCAACCTGTTTATTGAGCATGAAACTTATTTTTTCTTCCGGGCTTTGTATTCCCTTTTCGAGAACGGATCTTGCAGTGTCGAGAATTTCTTCATCCCGCAGCAGGCGGTGGAAGATTTGGAGGTCACGATGGTTGCAATCTATAACTGCGATATTATCATCTAAACAGGGTGTAAGACCACTAATTCTTGTAAGTGCCCCACATACCTTTGAGGCATCCTCTGTTGGATTTATACGGGCCCAAAACTTAACGCTGGCCATTTATTCTTTCCACCGTATCTTTTACGTGTTGTCTGAATTCTTTGAGACTTGCAGTGTTGTCAATGGTTACATCGGCCGTTTCCATTGCCTGGCCCATTCCCCATTTCATTTCCCTTTCATCCCTTATTTTCAAATCTTCGATTTTTGCATATCATCGCTTCTGCATCTTTTACGCACACGCTCAAACCGGTTTTCAATAGGGCTGCTTATAGCAATTAATGAAAATTCCTTTCCAAATTCCTTCTTGAAAGTTTCTACTTCTGCAATCCCGCGGACACCATCGATCACAACAACATCTTTATCTTTTTGTTTGATTTTCGGGATACATCTCCTGGCAACTGCATCCATGCCTTCTTTGTCCCTCAGGTCATTGGCTACCATTCCCGTGTTGCTGTCTGTTGGATCGAGCTGGCGGTGCTTGACCTCTTCCCGGATCACATCTCCCATATTGATTACGTTAAGTCCCATATTACGGATCACTTTTGAGGCTTCGGATTTCCCGGAGGCGGGCATTCCTACAAAGGCTATTATTTTCATGAGTTGCTTCTCCTCTCCTGCCCTATGATATGTTATTATTTATATATCGTTATCCCATAGGACATATCATGCAAATCGGAAAGGTAAGGCTTGGAGGAAACCTTTTACTTGCTCCAATGGCAGAGGTTACCAATCTTGCCTACCGGGTAGTTTGCAGGCGCAGGGGTGCATCTTTTGCTTTTACCGAGATGATAAATTCCGAGGCGATACTGCACGACAATGCAAAATCACATCATATGGCGTTAAGTTGTCCGGATGAGGGTATATTTGGTGTCCAGATATTTGGCAGATCGCCGGTTTCTATGGCAAAAGCTGCCTGCCTGATTGAAAATGAAACATCTCCCTCAATTATTGATATAAATGCGGGCTGCCCGTCTCCCAGAATCCGGAAAACGGGTGCGGGTTCAATGCTTATGGAAAATCCGGATGTGCTGGAAAATATTATACAGTGTGTAGTAGAATCAGTAACTGTGCCGGTGACTGTAAAGATACGCGTATTCAGGGATGTGTCACAGACTGTAGAACTTGCATCAAGGCTTGAAAATGCCGGTGTTTCAGCCATAACAGTCCATGGAAGGACTGCCATGCAACAATATTCGGGGGTGGCGGATCATTTGTACGCTCGCAGGATTAAAGAAAAGTTATCAATTCCTGTTATTGCAAACGGGGATATACGGCACGGTGCTTTTGCTGCCCAGATTCTTGAATATACGGGATGTGACGGTCTTATGATAGGGCGGGCAGCCATGGGGGATCCTGATATCTTCTCAAGGATAGCGGCATTTCTTGAAAGCGGCATTAAGTTTCCTCCTGCCGATTGTGATCAGCGAAAAAGCAGTCTGGAGGAATATCTGAAACTACTGGAAGCCTACGGTTTGGACAAAAAAGTAAATCTGGCAGCACATTCTGCGTGGTTTACCAGAGGCCTTGCAGGTTCCAGATCTTTTCGCAAATCCATCCAGAACGTAAAGAGTAGTGAGGGTATTATTTCCAGGATGGAAATGCTATGCAGGGAGGCCTAATTGTTCTTTTGAGATATTTAATGTAAGTTTTTGTTATCTGTTATCACCGAAAAACTAAATAGGAATTAGCTATTCTACACAATTAAACATTGCATTTATTCCAATTACCATCCAAACGTAATTGTTGATGCATGCGGGTTCGTATCCGCTATCTACAATTATATGTCCATTACGTTTGTTACGGAGAATACAGATGAAAGAAATAAGAATACATGGTCGAGGCGGACAGGGTTCGGTTACAGCAGCCGAACTACTGGCAGGAGCCGCTTTTGAGGATGGCCAGTTCAGTCAGGCATTCCCGGCCTTTGGTGTCGAAAGACGTGGAGCACCAGTACAGGCATTCACAAGGATCAGCGATGCTCCTATCAGGCTCAGGAGCCAGATCTATGAACCAGATTACATAATTGTTCAGGATCCCACACTTATTGAGGTAGTGGATGTTGAAAGTGGGGCAAAGGATGATGGTATTATAATTATTAATTCTGATTTCGCGCCGGAAGATTTCGATCTTGACACCAATGCCCGTATAATGACCGTTAATGCAACAAAAATCGCTCTTGATGTAATTGGCAGGCCTATTGTCAATACTGTTCTTTTAGGAGCTTTTGCAGGTGCAACGGGCGAGGTCAGGGCCAGCTCCATTGTTAATGCGGTAAAGGGGCGTTTCTCAGGTAAGATCGGAGAGAAAAATGCAGAGGCTGTGCAGAAAGCCTATGACTTGATGGCGGAGGATAAATAATGAGTATACAACTCGGAGGAGTCTGTGAACCCGGTACCACGAGGGTAAACAAGACCGGTGCCTGGAGAACTTTCAGGCCTGTCTATGACTACGATAAATGTATCAAATGTAAATTATGTGAATTGCTCTGTCCTGATATGGCAGTACTGCCCCGGGACGATGGATTCTTTGAATTTGATTATGATTACTGCAAAGGATGCGGAATCTGTGCCAATGAATGCCCCAAAGATGCCATAGAAATGGTACTGGAGGAGAAATAAATGACTGTCATACGTACCCTTGACAAGGATAAGATGGATGTGGCTGAAGGTTCCTATGCAGTGGCCCATGCTGTGAAGGTATGCAGACCAAATGTTATTTCCGCATATCCTATCACACCACAGACTCATATTGTGGAGGATCTTTCCCAGTTTATGGCTGATGGTGAAATTTCCAACTGTGAATACATAAACGTGGAATCCGAGTTCTCCGCCCTTTCGGCCCTTGTGGGATCTGCAGCAGCAGGTGCCAGGTGTTATTCGGCCACCACCTCCCAGGGCCTGGAACTGATGCATGAGGTGCTTTTCAACGTATCAGGAATGCGCCTGCCAGTCGTTATGACCATCGCAAACCGCGCGGTAAGTGCTCCTATTAATATCTGGAACGATCATCAGGATTCAATTTCCCAGCGTGATACCGGCTGGATCCAGATGTATGCCGAGGATCTGCAGGAAATCTCGGATATGACTGCCCAGGCTTACAAGGTTGCAGAAGATAAGGATGTAATGATGCCTGCAATGACCTGTATGGACGGTTTCATCCTGTCTCATGTTTATGAGCCCCTGGTCTTGCTGGAACAGGATCTTGTGGATGAATATCTGCCTGCTTATGAACCGGAATTTACTCTCGATCCTAAAAACCCGCTGACCTTCGGTGCCTTTGCAGACCCGACTGCATATACCGAATTCAGGTACCTGCAGCAACAGGCAATGGATAATGCCCTGCCCAAGATAGAAGAAGCTGCCAATGAGTTCTATGAAATATTTGGAAGGTACTATGGTGGCCTTATCGACGAATATGAAACAGAAGATGCTGATATAATCCTTATGGCTATGGGTTCACTTGTGGGAACCATCAGGGATGTCGTGGATAAACTCCGTGCAAAAGGAGTAAAGGCCGGTTTGCTTAAAGTAAGGACTTTCAGGCCATTCCCTGCAGAAGCAATAAAGAATGCTATCAAGGATGCAAAGGTTGTTGTCGCACTTGACAAGAATATCTCCCTGGGACTCAATGAAGGATCCCTGTTTACCGAGACCAAGGCAAGCCTGTATAATACTAAGGTTGATGTCCCGATAGTGGGCCGGATGATCGGACACGGTGGTCGTGACATACCCGAAAAGACCATTGAGGATATAGTGGAGGAAGCTAAAGGCATAATCTCTTCGGGTATCAATACTGAGAGCAAATATGCTGATCTGAAGGAGGAATTGTTGTGAAATCATTGTTTACATCAGGACACCGTGGTTGTGCAGGTTGTTGCGACGCAATGGTGGCCAAGTTTACCCTTATGGCCGCAGGGGAAGACTGTGTTGTTATATCACCTACTGGCTGTCTGGAAGTTATGAGTACTCCTTACCCCGAGACCTCCTGGGAGGTTCCCTGGATTCATTCCCTTTTCGAGAATACAGGGGCTGTGGCTTCGGGTGTGGAGGCTGCCCTTAAAGCAATGGGTAAGAAAGGTGACACCAAGGTAATTGCCCTGGCAGGAGATGGAGCTACTCTTGATATCGGAATGAGATCCATTTCCGGTGCCTTTGAGAGGGGGGATGATATTACCTATGTATGTATTGATAATGAGGCATACATGAATACCGGTGTGCAGAGAAGTGGTGCTACACCCTTTGATGCGTCTACCACAACAAGCCCTGCCGGAAAGATTTCCTATGGTAACCCCAGACCCAAGAAGAACATGCCTGCAATAATGGCAGCTCATGGTTCTCCATACATTGCTACAACTTCCCTGGGTTATCCCAAGGATATGATCAAGAAGATCAAGAAAGCAACCGAGATTGAAGGCCCAACCTACATTCATGCCCATGCGCCCTGTACCACAGGTTGGGGTTTTGACACTTCCAAGACTGTGGAAGTTGCAAAACTGGCAGTACAGACCGGTCTGTGGCCGCTGTATGAAATGGAGAATGGTGAAGTTACAAAGGTGCGCAAGATAGGCAAACAGAAAAAGCCTGTCGAGGATTATCTCAAGATGCAGAAAAGGTTCAAACATCTTTTCAAAATGGAAGGCGCAGAGGAACAACTCAAACTGATCCAGGCACTTGCAGATAAAAACATTGAAGATTTCGGGCTTGAATAAGCCTGAATCTTATTTTCTTTTTCTATGACAGCCAGTAATCTTTCTAATTTCCCTCAAATATGGCAACTTCTTAAAAAGGAGTATCCTGATCCACAGCCTGCTCTGCATTTCAAAAACCCTCTGGAACTGCTTGTAGCCACTATTCTTTCAGCCCAGAGTACGGATGTGCAGATCAATAAAGTTACTAGTGAGTTGTTCAAGAAATACCGTTCGGTTTTTGATTATGCGGATGCGGACATCAGTGAACTGGAAAAGGACATTTATTCCACAGGTTTTTACCGCAACAAGGCCAAACACCTGCAACAGAGTGCCAGAGTTATCATCGAGGATTTCGGGGGTGAAGTTCCATCCACGATGGAAGATCTATTAGAACTGCCTGGGGTAGCTCGCAAAACTGCCAATATAGTGCTTACAAGAGGTTTTGGTGTAAAAGCGGGTATTGCTGTGGACACCCACGTCAAACGTCTTGCTACAAGACTGGGTTTTACTGAAAATAAGGATCCTGTCAAAATTGAAAAGGACCTGATGGAGCTTGTTGACAGGAATGAGTGGGATGATTTTTCCCTGACCCTTATATTACATGGCAGGAACGTGTGTTTTGCCCGCAAGCCCGCATGTGGAGAATGTGTTGTACATCATTTCTGTCCCTCCAGTTTGGTTTGATATCTCTGTATAGTTCATTTTATTCCTATCGATATGTGAAAAATTAATGAGAATCTATTTTTTCCACAAACTATACAAATCTAAAAAACCTCTCTTTTTATCATGTCACGTATTGTTGTCCATGTGGATATGGACTACTTTTATGCTGCTATCGAGGAGCGTGAAGATCCTTCCCTTAGGGGCAGGCCTGTGGTGGTCTGTATGTATTCGGGTAGGGGGGAGCACGGAGGCTCGGTAAGTACTTCCAATTATACTGCCCGCGAATACGGTATAAAATCCGGTATGCCCTGTTCCAGGGCCATTAAACTGAATCCTGATGCGGCTTTTCTTCCTGTAAGGAAAGAGTTTTACACTGAAGTTTCTGACAGTATCATGGAAGTACTGCGCTCTCATGCGGATAGTGATGAATCCTTTGAGCAGATAAGTATAGATGAGGCATTCATCGAAGTTACGGCAAACTGTAACGGTGATTTTGAATGTGCCCTTAAATTGGGTGAAGATATTAAGCAAAAGATTCTGGAAAAAGAACAGCTGACATGTTCTGTGGGCATTGGGCCCAACAAACTCATTGCCAAAATGGCATCCTCTGAAAATAAACCGATGGGCTTACTGTCATCTCACAACATGATGTAAACTCATTTCTGGAAGATCGGACTCCCTCTCAACTCTGGGGTGTAGGGGATGTCACAGCCGCCAGGCTTGAAAAAATGGGCATAAAATCAGTGGGGCAACTTGCTTCTTCGGACATTGTGTCTCTCATAGATGCTTTTGGTAAAAAGAAAGGTTAATGGCTCAAAAAGGCTGCACAGGGGATTGATGAGTCTCCTGTCAGGCAAAGGGAAGGAAGTGAGCAAATTGGCAGGATAGCCACTTTGCCGGAAAATTCATCGGATTACGATTTGATAATGCCAGTTCTGGATAACCTTGCCGACGATGTGATTAAAAAGACCATCGAAAGAGGTGTTTCCTTCCGTCAGGTTACACTGATTGTGATCACATCTGGTTTCAAAACCCAAACTCGTAACCATACCCTCCAGAGAGCGGTTGCTGAAAAAGAAATTCTGGGACAACATCTGGACAAATTGCTAAAAACCTTCCTTGAGGAAAACAAATCGGCCATTCGCAGGATTGGAGTCAGGGTTGCCGGGTTACAGGAAGTATCGTCTCAGACAACGCTTGCTTCTTACTTTTGAGCCAGTTATAGGAGAGATTCGAATGATTTCGCGCCATCCAGTTTATCAGGACTTATGGTATCGTTTTCCAGGATTTCATCTTTGATATTGATTGGAACATCTGCTCGCAGAGCAAGGGCGATACAATCACTGGGTCTTGCATCGAATTCCATTTTAACATCGTTTTTGCTCAAAGTCAGACGGGCGAAAAATACTCCTTCTGTCTTTTCATCAATAAACACGCTTTCAACTTTGCCTTCCATTCTTGAGAGGATGGACATTAAAAGGTCATGGGTCATTGGACGAGGTGTCGTCTCACTGTTCAATGCATTATTTATGGACAGGGCTTCCAGATGCCCGATATAAATCGGCATTATTTTCCGGCCGGACCTTCGAGGATGACAGTTGGTGCTATTCCCTCATCCATTTTCATGAGGTAAACCCCCTTTACATTCACCTGGCAGGTTTCGTCTTCCTCTGGCATGCCTTTACCATGAAATTCAATAATATTAATATCTTATCAATTGATTTCATTTATGCAAATAATGCAGGGGGTTCAGGAGGCCTGGCGGTTTTTTGGAACTGAACCAGTTGCCTCCCAGGTACAATTTATGATCTGTAACAGGGTATTTTTCCCATATTTCAAGATGCAACATGGCAGGATTTTTTTCTTTGAGTGCCTGGATGTACCGGGGTGATGTGCTATCTATCATTGCAGGGTTTAGTACCTGTCCAACCTCTCCAATCTGGTCATATTTTTTGACCCTTGAACTTTTTTCCGGAATGGTCATGCCCATTTCCCCGTATTTGTAATATGTCCCGGAATTTCCCCGTACTATTAGATGGTAGGTTTCATTCCAGTACTCTATCATTGAGGAAGAGGTCATTATTCCAATTTCTACAACTTCTCCCTCCTCTATGGCAAAAACCGGGGTTCCTTTTTCTGCATAAAGGTCAATGCCACAGTGGTGGCGGTCTTTTCTGTCTTCCCAGAAACAACCCGATTCACCATCAGCAGGTATATGGACCGGTACTGGAAGGGGCCAGTTTTTTTCATTCCCTGTTTCCATAGCCTCCTCCTCCAGGAGTTTTAATCATGAATACATCTCCTTCTTCCACTTCTACTTCATCAGCGGCTGAAAGTTCAATAGTTTCCCCTTTCTTCCTTTTTAAGATGTTTTCGCCGGTGCTTGCAGTCTCTCCGCCTGCCATTCCCTTTGGCGGATATTTCCTGTGGCTTGAAAGAATTGCTGCCTTCATTTTTTTGAGAAAACGTATCTTTCTGACCACACCGTTGCCTCCCTGAAATTTTCCCGCTCCTCCGCTACCCCTTCGAATACTGAATTCTTCTATTCTGACAGGAAAACGTAATTCCATTATTTCGGGGTCTGTAATCAGGGAATTAGTCATGTGTGTCTGAACCGCATCTTCTCCATCAAAACCATTGCCTGCTCCCGCCCCTCCGCAGATGGTCTCATAATACTGGAATCTGTCATTGCCGAACGTGAAATTATTCATTGTTCCCTGGGACGGTGCAAGTATACCGAGGGCTCCGTAGAGGCAATCTACAATGTATTGGGAAGTTTCGACATTGCCGGCCACAACAGCTGCAGGATATGAAGGATTAAGCATTGAATTTTCGGGAATGATTATCGTAATAGGCCTGAGACAGCCCGAGTTGAGCGGAATATCATCCTGCACAAGTGTCCTGAATACATAAAGTACCGCAGCTTTGCAGACTGCAGACGGTGCATTGAAATTACTTTTTGTTTGAGGTGAAGTGTGTGTAAAATCGATAATTGCTTTTGTGTTATCCCTGTCAATTCTTAACCCTACTGCAATTTTACTGTCATCATCCAGTATGTACTCGAAGTCTCCATCTTCTAAAACATCAATCACTTTTTCCACTGCCATTTCAGCATTATCCTGTACGTGTTGCATGTATGCAGTAATGGTTTTCAGGGAATAGGTATCAACAAGTTTGCGGAGTTCTTCTATTCCTTTCTGGTTGGCAGCAATCTGTGCTTTGAGATCTGCGATGTTCTGGTCGGGGTTTCGAGGGGGATATGTTGCCTGCTTGAAAAGTTCAACTAATTCTTCTTCCCGGAATTTTCCCTGCTCTGTAAGTTTGAATTCTTCAATAAGAACTCCTTCTTCCTCGATCCTCTTGCTTAATGGTGGCATGGAACCCGGAGCGATCCCGCCGATATCCGCATGGTGGCCTCTGGATGCTACATAAAATTGTGGTTTTCCGTTGCTAATAAGCGGGGAAACTGCGGTTATATCAGGGAGGTGGGTCCCTCCATGATAGGGGGAATTGAGAATGTAGGTATCACCTTCGCTGAAATCATTTTCATGGTTGCGGATTACCTCTTTTACTGCATCTTCCATTGAGCCCAGATGTACCGGGATGTGGGGCGCATTTGCAACAAGGTTACCGCTGCCATCAAAGATTGCACAGGAGAAATCCAGTCTCTCCTTTATATTCACCGAATGGGCTGCATTGCGCAACCTGTATCCCATTTGTTCGGCTACTGACATGAAACGGTTATTGAATATCTCAAGCATAACGGGATCGACTTCAGTACCAATATCCGGCTTGGGTTTTGTTATCTTTTTTTCCAGCAGCAAATGATTGTGTTCTGTTATGGAAGCCTGCCATTTACTTTCCAGTACAATGGTAGTTGTATCTTCCATGATTAAGGCAGGACCGGTAATCCGATTGCCGGGTTTGAGAACATCCCTTGTGAACAAAGGTATCCGGTGCCATTTCCCTTCCATGTAAACTTCCTTTGAAGATGCAGGCTCTGGATTTTTATCTGTTAATAAATGGGTGGTTTCTGCAGGTGTCTGGTTCCTGCCAATAATTTCCACATAAGCAGAATCCACTACCAGTTTTCTATTTTCGCTTACAAAACCAAAACGTTCGATGTGCAGGTTGTGAAACATTTTTGTCATTTCGTCTATAGGGCCGCATGGCACATCAAAAGTTGTTTCAGTACCTTCATATTTCAGGCGGACCCTTTCCACGGTTTCAATGTCAATATTCCTGTCACCTGTGGCAAGCATACGTTCCATTCCTTTTTCAGAAAGGTTCTTTGTGACACCTGCCAGTTCCTTTTCAATCCCTTCTTCAAGGTACTTTTCCAGGGCTTTCTCCTCGATTATCCGTCTGTCTGCAAGTCCCATCCCGTAGGCTGATAGTACTCCTGCAAAGGGATGAATCAGTATTTTTCCAATACCCAGAGAATCAGCCACTAGGCCCGCATGTTGGGCTCCCGCGCCTCCGAAACAACAGAGAATGTAATCTTCAAGATGATATCCTCTTTTCACCGAAATATGCTTGATGGCATTAGCCATATTTTCCACTGCCACTTTCAGGAAACCTTCGGCAACTTCTTCCGGTTTCATGCTTTTGCCGGTTTGCAGCTTTATTTCTTCTGCAAGTTCACGAAAATTTTCCACAACAATGTCCCTGTCAAGGGGTAAATCCGCATTTTCACCGAAAATCCGGGGGAAATTATGTGGACTGATCTTGCCCAGCATTACGTTACAGTCAGTAACGGTAAGTGGCCCTCCTTTCCTGTAACAGGCGGGTCCGGGATCGGCCCCCGCAGAATCGGGTCCTGCCTGGAACCTCCCATCTTCAAAATGCAGGATTGATCCACCGCCTGCGGCAACAGTATGTATTTTCAGCATGGGAGTGTGCAGATGTGTTCCTGAGACAGTTGATTCGAGGGTTCGTTCCATTTCTCCACTGTAATGGGCTACATCGGTGGATGTTCCTCCCATATCAAAACTGATTACGCGGTCAAACCCTGCCATCCTGCAGACTTCTGCCGATCCTACGATACCGCCGGCAGGACCCGAAAGAATACTGTCTTTGCCCCGGAAACTGTCTCCGTCTACCAGGCCGCCGCTGGATTGCATGAAGAAAAGATCAGTCGGGTTTTTCTGGTCATTGAGTTTGTTGCGTACCAGATTTACATAATGTTCCAGCACCGGGGACAGGTATGCATCCACAACGGTTGTTTCTGCCCGGGCAACCAGTTTGCTTAACGGGCTTGTGCGATGGGAGAGGGAAATATTGGTATATCCTACATCATGTGCAATCTTTTCTATTTGCTCTTCGTGAGCAGGATAGCGAAACGAATGCATAAGAGCAACTGCGACAGAGCGGTAGCCTTTATGGTAATGTTCCACAAGCTTCTCTTTAATGTCCTCACAGTTCAGAGGAGTAACTATTGTTCCGTCAGAGCTGTATCTTTGTCTGGCTTCAATAACTTCCTCATAGAGTACTTCGGGTTTTTTGATTTCAAGTGCAAATATACAGGGGCGGTTCTGGTATCCGATTTTCAGGATGTTCCTGAACCTTTCCGTTATTACAAGTACTGTAGGCTCTCCCCTGCGCTCAAGCAGTGCATTCGTTCCTACAGTGGTTCCCATGCGGATAGATACAATTTTTTCTGCAGGAAGGGTTTCATCTTTTTCGAGATTCAACACCTGTCGCATTCCTTCTATAGCAGCATCTTCGTATTGTTCGGGATTGTCGGATAGGAGTTTGTGTGTCAGGAGTTCTCCATCCGGTTTTAGGGCCACTATATCGGTGAAGGTACCTCCCCTGTCAATCCAGAAGTCCCAGGAATTTGAATTATTTTGCATGTTTTCACAGCTACTATCCTGCAAAAATGTTTATATGTGGTTTACAATCTTCTTCCAATGCCATTTTAGGAATTTGATTTACAATTATTTCATTACATAAATTCCATTCAGGCTCTTGATTTTATCATGGTTCCCCTGGCAATAGCGGGAAACCTGTTTATATGGTTGTTAATCGCTGCATTTCTATATATATTTAAAGGTAAACCCTGTGCAGCCTACTACTTGACACTTTTGTTTGCGGTTTGGGCGGTAGTTTTTGCGCTGAAATCATTATTCATGGTTCCCAGGCCAGAAACCGGACGTATCCTTGTGGATGCAGCCGGTTATTCTTTTCCCAGCAGTCACACAGCACTGGCTTTTGGAACCGCCAGTTTTTTGCAGCCGGTTTCAGGCAAATCAGGTTATTTGTTCTGGATAATTGCCATAACGATGGGTATCAGCCGGATAGTGGTGGGTGTACATTATCCTTCGGATGTTATAGCAGGTATTATTCTGGGTTATGCAGGTTTGCTTTTGTATCCTGCATTTGTAAGAAAAGCAAAAAGGTTTAGAATTGATTAAGCCGGGTTTGCCTGCACTGGCATTTTCCCCGGGGATTTCCAGTGGATATACTTCTGTCAGACATCCCATACAGAGATCTTCTTTGTCAAGACCTATGGCTCTGACCAGCCCATCGACACTTAGATAGCCAAGGGAATCTGCGTTTATGGTATTACAAATATTTTCCACTTTGTTGTTGGCCGCAATTAATTCCTCACGGGTAGCCATATCAATACCCATATAGCAGGGGGCAATTATAGCGGGACTCCCAATTCTGGCGTGTACTTCTCTGGCACCTGAGTCTTTGATCATATTGATGATTCTTCGGGAAGTAGTTCCCCTTACAACACTATCATCGATGAGTACTACCTTCTTGTCCTCTATGTTTTCTGCAATCGTGTTCATCTTGAGCCTGACAGCGATTTCCCTCATTTCCTGGCCTGGAAGAATAAAGGTCCTGCCAATATAGCGGTTTTTCATTAAACCTTCCTGATACTGGATTTTGGATTCCCTGGAATATCCGACAGCAGAAGTAATACCCGAATCCGGGACAGGGGAAATAATATCTGCTTCAACAGAATGTTCTTTTGCGAGTTCCCTGCCAATACGTTCCCTTACTTTGTAGACGAGCTGTCCATCAATTACAGAGTCAGGTCTTGCAAAATAGATGTATTCAAAAACACAATGTGCTGCATGTGTGGTATTGTATACCTGATGACTTTCCACTTCACCATCTTTTAATACAACGATCTCGCCTGGTTTAACATCCCGGATAAGTTTGCCGTTTAATGTATCAATGGCCACACTTTCGGATGCAACTACCAGCCCAAGGTCAGTTTTTCCTATGCAGAGAGGTTTGATTCCAAGGGGGTCCCTGGCGGCTATCAGGAGATCATCGATCATTATGACAAGGGAATATGACCCCTCAAGCCTTTTCATCACATTCTTGATAGACTCTACAGGTCCGTGTTTTAGCAGTTCCTTGACCAGAAGGTGGGCAACAACTTCGGTGTCAGAATCGGTTATGAAAATCCTGCCTTCTGATTCCAGTTCGTCCCGCAGGTCGCTGCCGTTTATCAGGTTGCCATTATGAGCAATAGCTACAGTACCACTTTTGTAATTCACAATAAGGGGCTGGCAATTTTCTATGCGCGACTGGCCAGTTGTGGAATAGCGGACATGACCGATACCCACATGACCTACAAGTTTAACAATGTCTTCCCTTGCATAAACTTCCGGGACAAGCCCCATCCCCTTCAGGGTATGGGTTGAACCACCATTGTAAACAGTAATGCCGGTGGATTCCTGACCCCTGTGCTGTAGTGCATAGAGAGAATAGTAAATCTGAAGTGCGACGGTTTTTGATTGGGATTTTGTATCATCCAGTAAAACCCCTACAACACCGCATTCTTCTTTCATTTGCACCTCAGCAAAAGAATAAGAGTGATCAGTATTTGCACTTGCGCTGCCACTTGTAACTTCTCATACGTGAGGTCTTACCAAATCCGCATGATGTGCACTGTTTGGTATGGATGTTAAGAGATACGCTACCGCAACGTCTGCATTTAGCATGTGTACGTTTCTGTCTTTTTCCTCTTGAGGGAGTACCTTTTGACATTATTTATCACCTTGTAATATGGATGGTAGTAATCAGTATTCTGAAGGGTACCATTGATTGCCCTGATTATTCTTATAGGTTACGGAGATACATATACAACATTATCGCCACGGACAACAACGCTGCCAATCTTGCGGACTATTTCTCCTTCCTTGATTTCTTCAGCTTCATCCAGTACCAGATTCATGTGAACGTCATATCCCTGAAGTGTTCCACGAAATTCTCGTGCACCTTTCAATCTTACGATTACGGCTGTGTTTAATGCGTTGTTCAGTATATCCAGAGGTCTGTTTCCCATATTGAATTGCCCCGTAGGTATAAATATTTAAATCTAATTTACCCAAACGAATTTAATTGGATGTTTGCATGTAATAATGTAAATCTCTCATGGTGCAAATACTATATATAAAGCTATCGCAGATATTCTGCATCAGTCAAAGAAATTATCATCAGGTGAAATTATATGAGCAATACAAAGGTAGCCCTTACGATAGCAGGTTCGGATTCCGGCGGAGGTGCCGGCATAGAAGCAGACATTCGTACCTTTTCGGCACTGGGGATGCATCCCACATGCGCCGTTACATGCATCACCTCCCAGAACACAATGGGACTGCAGGATTCAACGGAGGTGCCTCTATCCCATATATCCTCTCAGATTTATGCGGTATGTACGGATATGGATGTAAAGTGGGCAAAAACAGGAATGCTTTCTTCTCCTGAAATTATCGATGTGGTTGCATCTGAGGTAAAGAAGCATCGTCTTAAACTGGTTGTGGATCCGGTAATGACTGCCGAGGCCGGAGGCACCTTGCTTGCAGAATCTGCACTCAGTATCCTGAAGGAAAAATTGTTGCCTCTGGCTTTTGTTGTAACTCCCAATATATATGAGGCAAAAGCCCTGTCAGGAGTTACGATAAACACCTGGGAAGATGGGCAGAAAGCAGCTCGCAGGATAGCAAAGATCGGTGTGGATAATGTAATAATCACAGGAGGCCATTTTGATGCTTCGGATCTGGTCTATGAATCCCACAATGACACATTTACAACAATATCAAGCCGATTTGTTGAAGGGGGAACTCATGGTTCTGGGTGTACCTATTCAGCGGCTTTGCTTGTTTATCTCTCAAATGAATTGAGAGTACCCGAGGCTGCAAGGTGTGCCAAAAGATTTGTAGAAAATGCTATAGCCAGAAGTACCGTTGCAGGGATGGGTGTATCCCCGGTAGACCCACTTGCTTTTCTGCGTAATTCGGCTGCAAAATACCATACTTTTGTAAATACTACCGAGGCCCTGGATATCCTGCTTTCGGAAAAGGCTCTTTCAAAACTTATCCCCGAGGTAGGATGCAATATTGCTATGGCAACTCCGGAGGCGGAAACAATATCCGATGTAGCCGGTGTACATGGTCGTATAACCCGTTCAAAAGGCAAGCCTGTGGCATCAGGTTGTGTTGGGTTTGGTGCCAGTAAACATGTTGGAAGTGTGGTACTTGCTGCTATACATTCCAATCCTGAAATCAGGGCATGCCTGAATGTTAAGTACAGCAAGGAGGTACTTGCTGCCTGCAGCCAGATGGGCTTTGGCATTGCTTCTTTTGAACGCAAGGACGAACCTTCTGAGGTGAGCACAATGGATTGGGGCACGGCTTATGCAATAGAAAAATACGGTGAGGTTCCTGAAATCATATATGATGAAGGCGATGTCGGGAAAGAACCCATGATAAGACTGCTTGGTAAGAATGCTACAGATGTTGTGGATATGGCCCTGCGAATAGTCGAACGAATTAACTGATCGATTTTAGGTATAGGTATAAGTAAATACAGACTTATACCTAATATTGATTATTTCCAGTATCAAAGGGGGAATACTGTATCTCAGTAGGGGTCGATCATTTTTATTCGACGATAGTCATAGTTATATTGACATCGCTGGTGATCCTGCTGCTCCAGTATCTTTTTAAGAAATCTTTGATTTTCAAAGGTGACACTTTCATACGGAATCTTTTCTTTACCCTTATAACATTCTTGGGTATGATGCTGGTTATCTTTTCCCTGCCGATATCCAGTGATTCAAAACAGATCATTGTAAGTGCGATAGGTATTATTGTTGGTGCTACGGTAGCTCTTTCTTCTACCACTTTTGTTTCAAATGGAATGTCCGGTATAATGGTCCGGCTCACCAAACCATTCAATGTGGGGGATTACATAAGAAGTGGTGATATTTTTGGCAGGGTGACGGACAAAACCATCCTCTATACACGCATTCAGTCAGAAGATCGTGACCTGATCACCGTGCCAAATCTGAAAATAATGTCCAATCCCCTGACTACCATACGCTCGTCGGGAACTATAATCTCTACTAATGTTTCACTGGGATATGATGTATGCCGGCAGGATATTGAAAAAGCCCTACTCAAGGCGGCTGATGAGGCAGGCCTGGAGGATCCTTTCGTACATGTTCTTGAGCTGGGGGATTTTTCCGTTACCTACAAGGTGGGAGGTCTGCTGAAAGAGACTAAAGCCTTGCTAACTGACCGTTCTAATTTTAAGAAGGAAGTGCTGGATTCCCTTCACAGGATGGATATTGAAATTGTATCTCCTACCTTCATGAACCAGAGGGTCATGAAGAATGGCAAAAGATTCATTCCTCCTCTGCGGGAAAACAGGGAAAATGAGGAGGAATACCGGCCTGATAGGAACTACATTCCCGAAGTATCCACCGAAGAAATTATTTTCGATAAGGCTATAGAGGCTAAAATGCTGGAAAAGGCCCGAAATACGCTGGAATATTTTGATAATAAAAAGGCAAAAGTGGAAAAACAAATTTCCTGCCTTCCCGAAGAAACTGCCGAAATCCAGCAAAATAATTGGTCTTCTATAAAGGATCGCTTGGGCAACATAGAGCAGATTGTTGAGGCACTGGAAAAAGCTCCGGAACCGGGAGAAATGGAATCATCTCCAGAAGGTCTACTTCACTCCAAGGTGCTTGAACACCTCCGTTCCATCATGGACAGCGTTCTTGAGGATTATAACAAAATGGTGGAAATCATGGAATCCGAGTCCTGTGAGATTGAGGACAAAAAATCCTACGGTTTACCAGAAAGTAAAGAATCTGTCAGTGAAAATGATGTTAATTAACTAACTTATTTAGGATCACTTTTAAATACCAGATTGCTATAGTGGCCGGATATGGACGTTGTATCATTCTTTATCTACTCCTTTGTAAGCATCTTCGTTATCGTGAGTCCGATCGGAGTAGTCGTAACGTTCATCTCACTAACAAGCAGCATGACACAGGAAGAAAAAAACAGTATAGCAACCCGTGCAACCCTTCTTGCCTGTGCGATATGCATTTTCTTTGCCGTTACCGGTCACAGCATCCTCAATGTTTTCGGGATTAGCGTAGACTCCCTGAGGGTGGCTGGTGGAATATTGTTGTTCAAGGTAGCTTTTGATATGCTGCTTTCAAAAGTATCCGGGGAAAGTGTAACGGAAGAGGAAATTCATGAATCCCTCAGCCGTGATGATGTCTGGATATTCCCCATAGCCCTTCCATTGATGACAGGGCCTGCCACAATCACAACCGTAGTCGTGCTTTCGGGTACATCCCCTTTAATTACCTATAAACTGGTGGTATTGCTGGCAATCCTGCTGACATTCGGTATATGCTTTGTGACTCTATATTATTCCCGCCGTCTCTATAAATTAATAGGATACACCGGAGCACATGTTATCACCAGGCTGCTCGGGCTCTTCCTTGCAGCTCTTGCAGTGGATTTTGTAACTCATGGTGTGTGGAATATATACAGTAACCTTGCAGGCTTCACCTGACCGACATTACATCACAGCCGGCATTATGGATTACTCTTTCTGCTACACGCCCCAGCCGGAATGTCCCGTCAGAACCCATGCCTAACGTGCCCATAACAATCAGGTCTACGTTCTTATCAGAGGCAAAATCAAGGATTTCTTTTGCCGGTTTGCCTTCGAGATGTATTTTTTCGACATCTACACCCTTATTTTTCCCGACTTCCTCGACGTAGGAAAGAATATTTTCTGCTTTTTCCTCGAGATGTTTCTTGCGTTCTATTTTCCAGTTTTCGTCGGCAATTTTTGCAAATTCGCGCCACTGGGCCGGAGATATATGTTCTGGAAGGGAAACCTGCATTGCCGCTTTCCAGTCCCTGTGTATTGCTTCCCTGGTAATGCCTACGGGATTCATTTCCATTACATAAAGTGCATAGACCTTTGAACCACATGCACTTGCTAAATCTATTCCCGATTGCACTGCTTTTCGGGCATTTTCGGAACCGTCGGTAGTTATTAATATAGTATTATATACCATTTGTACTCCCTCATAGAAACAAGGGGAGTACTCCAATAAATAAATAGCGAAATCAGCGTAATATTACGGCTATTACATCGCTGACCTCAAGGACATCCACTGTCCTGCCTGCAGATGTGACTTCCTTTATTATTTCCACACTTTCAGGTTCCAGACTTATTTTTTCTCCATCAACCTCAATATCAATGGATCCAGACTCCTTCATCTGTGCAACCCTGGATGCATCCATGTTTTTCAGAGTAGCGATGATACTACCAGCCTGTTTGCGGAATTTTGGTCCGATGATTCCCATGTTGGGTTTCACATCCACAGGCACATGTTCAAATTCGGGTTTTCCTTCTATAACTTCCACTGCAGAATTTGTAGCTCCCTCAAGGTCTGTAACATCATCCATTACAGAATATATCTCGATCTTCTTTAAGGGAGCATTCAGAGCCATCCCTGAATCGGATTTATATCTGCGTATACTGCTTGCGAGGTCTTTTATTATTTCGCCCTGCTTCTCAGAAGTTTCATCGATCATTTCCCTGTGTGCAGAAGGCCATTTTGTTTGGTGGACGCTGCCTGTAGAAATATGGGAATAAACTTCCTCTGCAAAGAAAGGCGCAAAGGGTGCAAGCATGCGGGTCAGAGTTTCCAGGGTTGTGTAGAGGGTGTAGCGGGCTGCTTTCTTTGAAGCTTCATCCTCTCCATATAGTCTGGCTTTGACAAGTTCTATATAGTTGTCCGCCAGAGTTTCCCAGGCAAATCCGCGTATGGATTTGTAGGCTTCATCGAACTGGTAGTTATCCATATTTTCGGTTACTGAAATGATCAGCCTGTTGAGTTTGCTGAGCAGCCAGCGATCAACTGTGCCCAGGCTGGATGTGGCAACTTCAGGGATGTCGGGTAGTACTTCTTCCAGATGGGACATTGAAAAGCGGAAGATACTCCACATTTTGTTAAAGTATCTGGATCCTGACACCACATCTTTCCATCTAAACATTACATCAGAACCCGTAGAACCTCCGATTGCAGCCCACTGGCGGAAAGCATCAGAGCTGTACTGGTCAACGACCTCTTCCGGAGATATAATGTTGCCCCGGGATTTGCTCATCTTGTGTCCGTCTTCTCCGAGTACCATACCATTTATCATTATAGAGTCCCAGGGTTTGGAATCCTGAAGAGCTTTGGAGCGCAGTATGCTGTAAAATGCCCACGTGCGGATAATATCGTGGCCCTGGGGTCGCAGCTGTGCAGGTGATCTCATTTCATGATCTGTAAGCCAGCCTGTAACATGCAGGGCTGTCAGGGATGAGTCCATCCAGGTATCCAGTACATCTTCTTCAGCTTCAAAATCAGTTGAACCACATTCACAGGGTATTGGAGGTTTTGTCTGTGTGGGATCAAGGGGCAACCAGTTCTCTTCTGCAATCAGGGATTTTCCACACTTTTTGCAGTACCACACAGGGATAGGGGCGGCAAAAATACGCTGTCTGGATATGCACCAATCCCATTCCATGGTGTTTGTCCAGTTCTCCAGACGTATCTTCATGTAGTCGGGAATCCAGTTGATCTCATTTGCAGTCTCAAGGATTTTATCATTTTCAATTTTGACAAACCATTGCCTTTCAGAAAGGATCTCTATCGGTGTGTTGCACCGCCAGCACATTCCCACATTCTGGTCAAGGCTGTCCTGATCGTACAGGTAACCCTGCTCTTTGAGATCCCTGATGATTGCATCTTTGCATTCTGAAGATTTCATTCCTTCATATTTGCCGGCAACACCTGTCATAAAGCCATTCCGGTCAATAGCTTTGCGCAGGGGTAGGTTGTGCTCGATCCACCAGCGTACATCCTGTTTGTCACCGAAGGTGCATATCATTACCACACCTGTACCGAATTCGGGATCGACCTCTTTGTCTGCGATTACAGGCACTTCGTGATCAAATAAAGGTACTTTTACATTTTCACCAATGTTTTCTTTATACCTTTCATCATCGGGATTGATTGCCACAGCCACACAGGCAGCCAACAATTCAGGTCTTGTGGTGGCGATTTTGACTTTATCAAAGTTCAGGTAATTCAGTTTTGTGTCCCTTGTTTCATATTCGACTTCCGCAAAGGCAATAGCTGTTTCGCAGCGCGGACACCAGTTCACCGGATGGTCGGCCTGATAGATACGTCCCTGTTTTTGCATCTGGACAAAGGAGCGCTGTGTTTTCACGAAGTATTCAGGTTTCATTGTGATGAATTCGTTACTCCAATCCACCGAAAAACCCAGCATGCGCATTGTCTGGCGCATTTTCTCTATATTTCCAATTGTAAGTTCTTCGCAGAGCTCCCTGAATTCAGCTCTTGGGACCTGGTTTTTAGTAATGTTGTGTATCTCTTCCACCTTCACTTCGGTGGGAAGGCCATGACAGTCCCATCCCTGTGGGAACATAACATTGAATCCCTGCATGCGTTTGTATCGTGCAACAAAATCGATGTAACACCAGTTAAGGGAGTTTCCGATATGGAAATTGCCCGTAGGATAGGGAGGAGGTGTATCTATTATATACTGGGGTTTATTCTCATCTTCCCAATCAAAATGGTACATTGACATGTCCCAGGCATTCTGCCATCTTTTTTCCACTTCTTGGGGGTTATATTCTTTAGGGATCGTCATCAGGACACTCCGATAATTATGATAAATAAGTTTGATATTCAGTACCGGATGGCATAATGTGTGTATATCCGGCAAATCTCGAACAACATCTTGTCTAATCTTATATTAAAGGTTTGCTTATGTGTAACACTGGCTTCTATAGAATAGCATGATCGCAAAGTATGATTTGTGAGCTCAATTTAAGTTATGCAATGAGTGAAACAAAGGTACCTGCTATGATTATTGCCACGATTGATGCGGATAAAAATAGACCGGAGTAAAATATAAGATCTCTGTCATGTTCCTGCACTCCGTACATCAGGCCAAAAATGGTTATAAATATCCCGCCAACAGCTATAGCTATCAGATCACGGTATGCTGTATACAGAAAAAGAATTGCAATGATATAGAGTAATGCTATAAGATATGGGTTGCGATATAATGATTTTTCTTTTTTCATTCAGTCACCTGGGTACTTTTTTCAGATATGGCTGCATTGGGATGCCGGTTACCAGTGTTTAAAAAATTAATGTTTTTGATGGTTGTAATTATAATATTCCAATCACAAAAGCTACAAAAGGAAAGTTTAGTAAATTATTCATTTTCTTCCGGGGGCTTCCAGCCAAAACGTTTCATAACCATCTTTATACGGGCATTAACTTCTCTTTTGTCAAAGGGTTTTGAAATATAATCATCAATACCCAGTTCCATTCCCTTTAGTTTGTCATCTACTTTTGTTTTGGCTGTAATCATGATTATTGCAATGTCTCTTGTGTCCCTTTTCTTTTTCAGGGTCTCAACGACCTCATAACCGTCCATATCAGGCATCATTATATCCAGTAATATAAGGTCGGGAAGTTCTTCTCTTGCAATTTCGATGGCATCTTTCCCGTTATATGCAACTGAAAAATCGTAGGGTTCATCTTTTAGGGACAATTTCAAAAGATCGGGAATATCGGGTTCATCATCCACAATAAGTATGTTTAGCCTTTCTTTTTTGATCTTTTTCTGGATATAGTATAGATCTATTTTTCCCTTTTCCACCACGTATTTCACATCAAGACTTTTCATTCCCATCTCAACATGCATCTCTCCGGTATCCGAGGCATCTATTACAACATCGAAAAAGGATACCAAAGTTCCTTCTTTTTCACCAGCGGAACCTTTATTGAGCATTGATACAGCGCTTCCTTCATGCTGGTGGACATTTGACATGACATATTTCAGGAAATTTTCAACGACCTGGAGATTGTCCTTTGACAGGATATTCATGTCATCAACAACCATTGTTGACCCGGGCATTTCAGAAAAAAGTTTAGAGGTATGTGACCCTATTTTCATATAATCGGTCTGGGAAGAATAGTAAAGGGTATTTTCTTTTTTCTCTTTTGAAGGGTCTTCAATATCTATAAACCACATTCTGCCCAGATAGTCTTCAATTCCCATCCCATAATCTCTAAAATTAGCTATTATCTTGTCTCTTGAGTTTTTCAGACAGAGCCATATTATATTCTTTTGATCATCATTTTCGAGTATGGAATGAATATAAAAATAGATTAACCTTTCACTGGATACGCTTGCAGGAGCCAGAAAAACAGTAGTTTTGTCGGCAAGTCCTTCACGAAAAGTATCCATAATCTCTGCGGTATCTTCGCCGGACATTTCCCTCTACTCCTCCTGATATCTCTATTTGGCGTTTTAGAATATTAATGTTTGGGACTTCTGTTCACATCATAATAAATCCCAAACATTTTTGATTAATCCCGGAGTTGGTCTTCTATCATCCGGCGACCCAGCGCAAGACCTTCTTCAATCTTTGAACTATCCTGACCTCCGCCACGTGCCATCGAAGGTTTACCTCCTCCACCTCCGCCGGTTAGACTTGCTATTTCACGTACGATGTTTCCTACGTTAACCCCTTTTGATACTGCACTGTCACCGGCAGCAGCTGCGATCTTGACACCTTCATAATCACTTATGAGTAATGCAACAATATCATCACTTGAAGCAAGTTCTCCTGCCATTCGGGTAAGTTCATCTGCATCTGCACCGTCGACTCTTGAATGTATAAAGCGAATATCCTTTAGATGTTCAGCATTTTCAATTAAGTGGTTTACGCGGGACTCTGCCAGTTCTTTCTTGAGCCGGGTGTTTTCTTTCTTAAATTCTTTCCATTCAGAGAAGAAACGTTCAATGGTTGACGGTAGTTGTTCGGTAGATACCCTCAAAGTTTCTGCAGAACTTCTGAGGAGTTTATCCCTTGCCTGCAAAGCTACAACAGCAGCTTCGCCGGCTGCATATTCAATACGTTCTACTCCGTCCTGTATCCGTTCTGTCTTCAGAATCTTGATGGTGCCGACCTGTCCGGTAAAGGTGCAGTGGGTTCCTGCGCAGGCTTCAATATCGCTTCCTACATGCAGTACACGAATACGATCGCCTGGTGGTACTCCACCCTGGTAAAGGCTAAATCCATATCTTTTTTCGGCGATACTGCGATCCATCCACTCGCTTATTACTCGCTTGTTCTCCATTACCATCTGGTTTGCAATCATCTCAATCTCATTGATTTCTTCAGGAACAATCCTTTTGTAATGGGAAATATCAAGCCTTGCACGGTCGGCGAATTTCTGTGCACCCGCCTGCCAGATATGTTCTCCCAGCACCTGTCGCGCTGCATCATTTATTATATGGGTTGCAGTATGATTTCTTGCATGTGCCATGCGACGCTTAACATCCACTTTACCCGTAACCATATCACCTTTTCGAATATGAAGTTCATTTTCGATCTCTTCTATGGTATGGATGACCACCCCGTTAAATATCTGGACATCAATCACTTTGAGTAAGGCATCATCTACCATGAATGTGCCATGGTCTGGCGGCTGTCCCCCTCCTTCCGGATAGAGAAGCGTGCTGTCAAGCACTATATTATTGTCAAAAACATCAAGAACAACAGCTTCAAATTCCATTCGGTTTGGTTCATCGTAGAAAAGACGTTTTGTAGGAGGGAGTTTCTTGAGACGATCTGCATAGGGGATTTCTTTTTCCTCTTTCTGTACGGATTTGCTGTGGCGTTCAGCTACAAGGGAGTAAAAATTATCGGGTAGTTCGACTTCCACTCCAACTTCAGATGCAGCTTCTTTGGATATCTCAGCTGGTATGCCATGACTGTCATACATGTCAATAACAGTGTCAAGAGGCATTTTTTCTCCCTTCTTTTTGTAGTGTTTTGCAGATTTTTGTATGAGTTTCTTCCCGCGCTGCAGGGTTTCCTGGAATTTCTTTTCTTCATTATCCAGTATATCGTTTATTACATCAAATCTGTCGGCGAATTCAGGGTATTCAGGGAGATGGTTGATATGCATCTGTATAATATCTGATAACGGGATTTTGATATCAAGGTCCTGCATCATCTTCATTGTGCGTCTGATCACAAGTCTTGCAAGGTATCCTGCTTTGACATTTGAAGGTATAATTCCGTCACCCAGCATGAATGTTATACAACGGGCATGGTCTGCAATGGCATATGCCGTTTCCACGGGCTCCATTATGGTGCCCAGTTTGTCAGCAGTAATTCCTATGTTTGAAGCTACCAGTTTGCGCAATTCCAGCAGGTTTGCTTTTTCGCTTACATCCATCAGGCCTGCAAGCCGGGCGTTCTGGGATAAAATATTTGCATAATCCTCATCTTCCAGCCGATGCTCCACACCTGCCAGTTCCATGAGTTCCCCAACAACCTCCGGGAATATGGCATCGTATACAGTAGGGGTTCCCTGGGATGCCCATACCAGCCTTTCCAAACCATAGCCTGTGTCCACTATGTAATTGTCCATTTTCCTGTAAGTATCACCTTTAATCACGATATCTCCGTCTTTGGATTGCTGGAGATTCATAAACACAAGGGTTGCCACTTCCAGACCACCTATGAGAACTTCAACACAGGCACCGGCGTTTCCGCCACCTGCCCACGGTTCTTCTTTATAGGTTACAGCATAGGGATCTACTCCAAGCTCGTTGAGCAGGCCGTCACAGAGCTGTACTGTCCGGTCTTTCCAGTAGATCTCATTATCCGTTTTGTTGAATGCGTGATGTGCCATCATCTCAAAGGTAGTCAGATGGCGGCCACTTCTTCCTACCGCATCCAGGTCAGAAAGACGAATGCATGGTTGTGATATGGTGAGTGGGTTTGCAGGAGGGGCAACCTGTCCGGAAGTTACAAAGGGCTGGAAATCTGCTATGGAGGCGATAGTCAGATAGATATCATTTCTCCAGCGTGCTATCACAGGATATCTTTCAATACGTGTGTGTCCATTTTTCTCAAAGTAACTAAGATAAAACTCCCTCATCTGTGCAAGATTAAACTTTTCTTGAAGACGGGGTTGCCGATGAATGAATATGGGTCACAGGGTGCATCTCCGCATGTATCCCTGTCTCTGTCACGGGTCCAGAAATAACTGCCACATTTTTGGCACTGTTTTCTGATAAAACCGTTTTCGTAGAAGAAATTTATATCGTATTCCTCTTCAAGCATAATAATCCCAAATTGAATAGTTAATCGTAACAATAGAGCCTTAGATTCTTATGCCTAATGCCCCCATGTTTAAAAATATTTCTCATATATACACTTCTCAATCAGTTATTATTCGATATTTATATTTATTATATCATATTTTTTGAACACAGACATCCATCAATACGCTCTTTTTTGACCAATTTGTGTACATTTGGATTATATGAATGTCCATAAGTAGTTACTTTTATTGAGGAGATGATATTAATGCAGACTATCAATTACATGTCAATGGTTTTCAGGGGTGCAGTAGAAGATTATGAAAAAACCGGTGTTCATCCGTCTGTATTCCTTGATTCAAATGGTGAGCTCCAAATATATCTCTGTGATCCTGTTACAGCGGAAGAATAATTTGAAACTACGTATGGAATGGGTGACTATGAAGTCAATGGAGCCCAGTTTGTGGGTGACATTTCCGAAAATGAGAATATTCACGAAGTGAATTATGCAAAGTTAGTAACTCCATTTTCCCTGAATGATTGAACTCCTTCTTTCCTTTCCTTCCCTTCTTTTTGCATGAATCAGTAAATATATAATCACAACTTTTTGTAATTTGTCTCTGTACCAGTACATTATAGGTCGGAGGCAACATGCAGATAAAAGCAAGTCCCGGGTTTCAGATAAATCCTCATGTTTTTTATGTATCGGCAGTTCTGGTATTATTTTTTGTGGTCATGGGCGTCTTTTTTACAGAAAGGTTATCTGAAATTTTTGGAACGTTACAAAATACGATTGTAGTAAATTTTGGCTGGTTCTACATTCTCTCAGTTGCATTTTTCCTCCTATTTGTTATCTGGCTATATTTCAGTCCCTATGGTTCCATCAGGCTGGGCAAGGATTCGGATCGGCCGGAATATAAGGATACTACCTGGTTTGCAATGCTTTTCAGTGCGGGTATGGGCATAGGGCTGCTTTTCTATAGTGTTGCAGAACCAATTCTTCATCTCGCTTCACCGCGGGATGCCGCACCGGGTACAATTGAAGCAGCAGTTGAAGCGATGAATCTCACTTTTTTCCACTGGGGGCTCCATGCCTGGGCAATATATATTGTTGTGGGGCTTTCCCTTGCATATTTTTCCTACAGGCACGATATGCCGCTGACCATTCGCTCTACAATGTATCCATTGTTTGGTGACAGGATATATGGAATACGTGGAAACATTGTAGAAGTGCTGGCCATCTTTGGCACATTGTTTGGTGTTGCCACTTCACTGGGTCTGGGTGTAATGCAGATTAATGCAGGAATGGATTATCTTGGCCTGATGTCGGTGTCTATAAATAACCAGATATTGCTGATTGTATTCATAACTCTTGCAGCCACTACTTCTGTGATGTCGGGTCTGAACAGGGGAATACGTATATTGAGTCAGGTCAATATCCTGCTGGGTCTTACCCTTGTCATATTCGTCTTTATCGTCGGTCCCTCTGTTTTCCTTTTGAGTTCATATGTACAAAGTATAGGTTACTATTTGCAAAACATTGTTTATCTTACATTCCAGACCGATGCGTTCACTGGCCTGGAATGGCAGAAAATGTGGACCATGTTCTACTGGGGTTGGTGGATCTCCTGGTCACCTTTTGTTGGCATGTTCATTGCACGTATATCGCGGGGCCGTACAATCAGGGAATTTATCAGGGGAGTACTGCTTGCTCCTGCAATTGTAACTTTCATCTGGATTATCGTCTTTGGTAACACGGCAATTCATATGGAGGTTTTTGGCAATGGAGGTATTATAAATGCCGTCCAGACAAGTATTCCGACAGCCCTTTATGTCCTGTTAGATAAATTACCGGGTTCATTGCTAAGTTCGGCTCTTGCAACGATTGTTGTAATGACTTTCTTTGTCACGTCTTCTGATTCGGGTTCTCTTGTGATTTCCATCCTTTCCTCAGGAGGAGATCCCAAACCGGCAATCCCTCTGAGATTGTTCTGGTCCCTGCTTCAGGGTGCTGTTGCAGCTGTTCTCCTGTTGACCGGGGGACTTGTGGGGTTGCAGACAGCTGCTCTTACCACGGCTCTGCCGTTCTGTGTAGTTTTAATTCTGATGTGTTACAGTATATCGAAGGGACTAAAAGCCGAATCTGATGGTTATAGGGTTATAGATTCGGAAAAAAAACCGCCGGAAAAAGCTAAACAACTGGTAAGAGAACTTTTCAGTGGGGGATCCAAATGAACATGTGGGAAAAAAAATTGCGGGATATTTTCCAGACGGAAAAGAAAAATTCCGGGGAAATAACTACGCAGGGAATGAATGTCAGGTTTGCAGAACTCAATATGAGGGATTTTTTCAAACATGTGGTATTTCCTGCCTATGACGACCTGAAAAAGGAAATTGAAAAATATGGCAGAAATGTTGAGGTTAATGTGGATGATACCGGAATGAATTCTGCCTCTCTGACCGTTTATGCCCCTTCCGATAAAAACCCCGATGAACAGGTTGAGGAATTTTATTTTGAGATAAGAGGGCGGGCCTACAAGAAGGCTGGCTTTGCTTTTCCTGAACATGCAGATGAAGAGCAGCCACGTATCCGTAAGGTGGAAATATTACTTCGCAACGGTACTGTCCATGAATGTGATATAGAGAATCTGACACGGGAAGATATCATCGAATGCTTTGTCGCTGAATATTCCAAGTGGAGAAATTACTGATTTATTCAATTCATTACCTTTAAAACCCTTAAGATCAATCTGGCTTTTCATGTCGAAAAAAATTCTGCTGACCAATGATGACGGTGTGTATTCCGCTGGTATACGTGCTGCTTACAAAAGTGTGGATTCACTGGGCGATGTGACGATTGCTGCACCGGCTTTCCAGCAAAGCGGTGTAGGGCGGTCAATTTCTATTTTTGAACCCCTGCGAATCAACCGTACAAAGATTGATGGCGTTGAAGCTCATGCAATAGGAGGCACTCCCACGGATTCAGTGATACTGGGGATCTTTTCGGTTATGAAGGAAAAACCCGACCTGATTGTATCGGGATTCAATATCGGGGAAAATATCAGTACTGATACCGCCACTACCTCAGGCACCGTAGGTGCAGCTCTGGAAGGTGCAAGTTATGGTATCCCGGCAATTGCGGTTTCCATTCAGGTCATAGAACAGGGACTTAAATTCGATGATTTAAGGGACTATGAACATGATTTTGAGGTTGGTATCAAGGTAGTAAACCGGATCGCAAAAAAAGTTCTGGAACATGGAATGCCTGAAAATGTGGATGTTTTGAATGTAAACCTGCCGCATGATGTGGAAGAAGATACCGAGATTGAGATAACCCGTCTTGCAAGGAAGTTTTTCAATATGGAAGTGGAGGAGCGTCATGATCCCAGGGGCAGGCCGTATTACTGGCTGGCAGGTGACATCATACCAGAGGGTGAAGAAGGTACCGATGTGCATGCAGTTATCCAGAAGGGGCACATATCTATAACACCTCTGAGTCTGGATTCAACTTCCCGGGTGGACAATTCGGAAATAGAAAAATTACTTTGATTATTTTTTGATATGGATGTCGATATCTTTCCAGGTCGGGTCGACACCATGCAGACTTTCTGCAGACGCGGCTGCAGTTTTTCCCAGGAATTTCTGAACAAAATCGTTTATTTCTATATTTTTACCATCAACATTGAGTTCGACTTTCATTTTTGACACTTCCCTTTTGTGCATATAGAATGGTTTCCAATATTTATTTTTCTTCGTATCCTTCTCTTTATGTATTAGAGATTCTAATTTGAACCTGATGTCCGGGAGTTGATTTAATATTTATGTTTCAATTCTTCTTCATGCAGAATCTTTTTAAGAAATCACCGTGTTTTTTCATCTGAATATATGGATTTCCTCAAGAAACTATTTGGTAAGAGTAAGGATGAGCCTGAAGAATTACATCTGGAATTTGAAAATCTCCGTGAATGGAGTAAAACCAGATATGAAAGGGAGGCTAACTCTGTAAAACCCCTTATAAGTGATATTTACTCCGTAGTTGACAATAATCTTGAGCAGCTCAGGGTCGACAAAAAGGCCTTCCTGGCCGCAACACCGATTGAATCAGCTGATAAGAAAATGGATAAAATCGGAGATTCAAATCGGGATGTTATTGTTGATAATCTGGATATACTCGATGAGAAAATTATTGTCCCTCACGACAATTCTATAGAGGAGGCCTATACCTTCTATATTGAATCGGTTTCCCATATGGATACTTTTCTGGACAATACCCGAAAAGCATGCTTTATGCAAAAAGCCTCTATCCAGCTGAATATAACAAAATAAACGGTGACCTTGCAAACCTTAACCATGCTTTAAGTGATTTATTTTCGACAATTGAAAAGCCCCGGAATAAGCTGGAAATGATCAGCAATGTATTTGAAGACATTGAAGATATCCATAATCTGGAATCTGAAATAATAGATCGTCGGGATAAAATTCAGGAATTAGAGAATAAGTATACCTCCCTGGATGAAAAGCTGCGGGATGCAAAATCAGATCTTGAAGAGTTGATTGAAGGTTCTGAATATCCACGGGCAGAAGCAATTAACAGTGAAATTGACGATGTCAGGCAACAGGTCCTGAATGTAGAAGCTGATATTAAACGAATGTTCACCCCATTGTCCAAGGCATTATCCAGAATGAAAAAGCAGGATGAAAATGGAATTCATACCCTATCGCCACAAGTGCGCAATATACTTGGTATTGTCATGAAAGATCCTGTCTCAGCGCTGGATCACAATCTGGATCCACTCTATGATGAGTTGATTATGAGGCTAAAAGATGATTCACTTGGTCTGAAGGATAAAAAGAAAGATAAGACCCTTGAACAGGTACATTCAATAAAAACTTTATCTTCTCTCACATCCTTGTATGAGGATAAAAAGAAATACGATAACAGGCTCAAGCAGTTAAGGGGCCAATTGGACCGGATGGATGTGTATCGCCAGAAAACCTCCATGGAGAAGGATATTTCAAAAAAGCAAGATGCACTGGCTTCCATACAGGATAAACTGGAAGATGAAACAAAACATCTGGAATCCCTGAAAGAGCAGCTGGAAAATACAAAATCGAAATTGATCTCACATGTGAATGATGCATTTGAGGAGGATATCGAGATAAATTTCAGGTAACAATCTTACCTGTTATCTTTCAGTTACGTTCCTCTGTAATAAGGCACCCTTTTTTTCACAACTTCCTCCAGCAATCGTGGAATATCTTCTGAATTTGCACCTTTTGTATCCACAAGATTATCATTAACCAACAGGCATGGTTTGAGTTTCCCGTCGGCTGTCACACGCAGACGGTTGCAATTGGCACAGAATTCAGTATTGTCGATGGGTCTTACTACTTCAACTTCAGCACCGTCGATGATGTACTTTTTGCGGCGGTGCATTTTACGTACCCGGACTTCATCGGCCCTTTCTTCAAGCTGTTTTTCAATTCCTTCCACGTCAACCTGATATTTTACAACATCCTGGAAATCCATTAGCTGTATGAGTTGTAGTATGATATTGCCTTTGTGTTTACGGACAAATTCAAGCATCTGGTCGATTTTGTCTTCATTGATCCCTTTGAGCATTACCATGTTCAGTTTTACAGGAGTAAGGCCAACTTCGATTGCTTTTTCGATTCCCCTGAGTACTTTATATACATCACCTGGATTTGCTGCAGTAATCAAACTGTAGTTTTTGTCATCAACACTATCCAAACTTACATTTATCCGGTCCAATCCTGCATCCCTGAGACTCCGGGCTCTCTCTTCCAGCAGTATCCCGTTGGTAGTTGCAGATACATCCTTCAATGGGGGCAGGCTTTTCAGTATATCCTCGAAATCCCTGCGGACAAGCGGCTCTCCGCCGGAAAATTTCACCCTGTCCACTCCATACAGACTGGCTGCTTTGATGATACCAGATATTTTCTGGGCTGACATTTCATCTGCCACTTTCATATTACCCTCATTGTGGCAATAAATACAATTGAGATTACACCTGTCAGTAATCGATATTCTGAGGCTCTTTATAGTGCGTCCGTAGGAATCTGTGAGCTGTTTTTCAGGAGTCATGCTATATCGGTAATTGGTGTTTAATTTGGGATGGTGAAGGGGGTATATAAACTTAAGTTTATCCGGTAACAGTGAAGCTTACTGCCCCATATTTTAAATACCAAATCAAACCAACTTGTCCCATGAAAAAATCAATAGTTATTGCAGGCACACACAGCGGAGTTGGTAAAACAACCGTTTCCATGGGTATCATGGCGGCCCTGACCCGTCGGGGAATGCACGTCCAGCCCTATAAGGTGGGGCCGGATTACATCGATCCCACTCATCATACCGCAATCTGTGGGAGGCCTTCAAGGAACCTTGATACGTTCATGATGGGTGAAGAAGGTGTCAGGCAGAGTTTTCATTGCAGTTATAATGATGCGGATATAGGGGTCGTTGAAGGCGTCATGGGTCTTTTTGACGGAATGAATTCCTCCGATCTTGCAAGTTCGGCTCATGTGGCCAAATCCCTGGGTGTTCCTGTGATCCTTGTAGTCAATGTGCACGGCATGTCCAGAAGTGCTGCGGCTCTCATCAAAGGCTACTCTGAATTTGACAGTGATGTACGTATCGATGGTGTGGTTCTCAACCGCGTGGGAAGTCCCAGACATGCTCAAATGATCAGGGATGCCCTGGGAGATGTGCCGGTAGTTGGTGCCCTGCCCCGTAACCAGGACCTGACCGTCCCTTCCCGCCATCTTGGTTTGCACATGGCTGATGAGCGGGATTATGATCTGGAAAAACTGGGTAATTTCATTGAAGAGAACATTGATCTGGATAGTGTGCTATCCCTGGCAAACGAACCTCTCCCGGCTGCCCCTGAGGAATGCATACCCGACAAGGAGGCCGATGTGACAATAGGCGTTGCAATGGACAGTGCTTTTTGTTTCTACTATCAGGACATGCTGGACTCTTTCCGCAGGTCCGGGGCTGAAATCAAATTCTTCAGTCCGCTTGAAGGTGAAATCCCTGATGTGGACGGCATGTACTTCGGAGGCGGGTATCCCGAACTCCACATAGCAGAACTTGAAAAGTCGCGGACAACTCACAAACTAAAGGACCTTTCAGCAGATGGGATGCCAATCTATGGGGAATGTGGCGGTCTGCAATATCTCTGCACATCCTATGAAATAGAGGACAGGGTCTATAAACTGGCTGATCTTTTTCCTGCCGAGACCGTCATGACGAAAAAATTGCAGGCACTGGGCTACACCAAAGGACATGCTAATTCCCCCATATTCAGGGGAGAAGTACGAGGTCATGAATTCCATTACTCTGTAACAGATTGTGCGTCTGACAGCCGCCTGGCTTACACTATGGAGCGTGGCAAAGGAATTGTTGATGGTATGGATGGTATCTATGAACACAATTCAGTGGCAAGTTACATGCATGCCCACCCCGGCTCATTCCCGGTAGATGATTTTGTGAACAGCTGTCGCAAGTACAAACAACGCTGATCTCAGGTCTCATCCATGCTGCCGCTTCTGTAACCTTTAAGGTCCAGGCAGACATGGGTGATCCCTGTAGTTTTCAGTTGTCTGACCAGTTCATCTTTTTTCAGGACAATTTTCGGTATTTGTTCTGCGGGGACCTCTATACGGGCAAGGGTTCCCCCGTCATGCAACCTCATCCGGCATTGTAAAAATCCCCTTCTGTGCAGAATATCTTCTCCCTGTTCAACTTTTCCAAGTTTTCCACGGTCCAGCATTTCGCCATAGGGTATACGTGAGGCCAGGCAGGCAGACGAAGGCAGGTCCCAAAAATCATATTTTTCCTGTCTGGCAATTTGCCTGATATCCGCTTTACTGATGCCTGCAGAAACGAATGGATGGAATATCCCTTCTTCCCTGCAAGCAGCAAGACCAGGTCGTAATGTATGTGTATCCGATACATTGGTTCCATCGGCAACAATTGTAAACCCAAGGGTAGATGCATATTTTCTTGCAGTATTTATGATCTTTTTTTTACAATGATAACATCTATCCTTTGAATTATTAAGTATGTCCTGGTATTTCAGGGGATTAAAATTCAGTACGTGAAATTCTAAACTGTTTTCATCTGCAATTTTTCTGGCACTGTTAACTGCACTCCTCGGGATAAGGGGTGAATCCAGAAGGATGCAGATGTAATCTTTTACCAGTACTTTCCTGGCCACAACTGCAAGCAGGCTGCTGTCCACACCACCGGAAAAAAGAATTGCCATGGGGCCGGTGTCTTTTATGATCCTTTCCAGTTCCTTTAACTTATTATCAGGCATGTTCTTCCTTAAAGATGGCCGCATTCAGGACAGTCTGACCTGCGACAGATTTTCATTTTCTCCAGTGTCCCATTTTTACCGTCCCACATAACAATGTGTCCGGTATGCAATCCCTCCTCATCAAGGAGGTACTTTATGGCCTCATTTGCCTGCATGGTTCCCACGACACCCGCAGTGCAACCGATGATTGGAAATACTTCTTTCGGGGGTTTTTCAGGGATCAGACATTCGATGCAGGGTGTTTTTCCCGGAATGACTGTGGTGAGTTGCCCGTGGAATCCATGGACGGCACCGTGGACCAGGGGTACTGATTGCCGGATTGCAGCCCTGTTGAGCAACATTCGTGTTTCATAGTTATCCAGTGCATCTATGATTATGTCTGCTCCCTGTATCAATTCATCTACGTTTTCAGCATTGATTTCTGTATTGAAAGCTTCCAGCCTGATACCGGGATTAAGTTCTGCAAGTTTTTCTTCAGCAGACTGGCTTTTGGATTTTCCTATATCCCGATGCCAGTGCAGTATTTGTCGGTTGAGATTGCTTCGTTCGACAGTGTCCTTATCGATAAACCGGATATGGCCTATACCGGCAACGGCAAGGTAATGCATAATTGGTGAACCCAGGCCGCCACAGCCGGCTACCAGTACGGTTGCATTTTTAAGTTTCTCCTGGCCATCTTCACCGAACATCATTATCTGGCGGCTGTACAGTTCTTTTTCAGTATCATCAAGCATCGGTTTTCCTCCAAAATTTTATTGTCGTTTCCTTTTTCATTTTCTGGTTATTTTGTATTCTATGTTTAATAGGTTTATTTCACAATAGTGATATACCTGTAGGTTAATATCAATAGAAAATGAAGCGTGAGAATATGAAAATTGAAACTCCGTGTCAGGTTGTGGTATGGGATGTCCTGCCTGCTATCAGGGCTGCCCTTGCAAAAGAACTGGTGGATAACGGTGTGACCCAGCAGGAAGTGGCCAGGCTTTTCGGGATGGCTCCTTCAGCGGTTTCCCAGTATCTTACTAAAAAAAGAGGTTACAGGATAGAATTTGATGACGAAATAAAAGTTTCCATAGCCAGTCTGGCGGTCGATATCCAGGAGGGTGTGGTTGATGATCTCTCTCACAGGTTCTGTGACATTTGCCGCCAGCTCAGGGCGGATGATGCCTGTCCTGCCGATCAGGAGTGACTTTACCTTTTTTTGTTTATTTCCCAAAAAGTATATCTATAAAGAAGGACAAATCACAATTGTTAATTCACCATTGTGAATTGCAGGCACCATATGGGTGCCTTTATCACCTCTTTATAATTTTCATCTGAAAAATCCATGCTATGTTTTTTCCGACTGGCGAAATTTCAAAAAAGGACTATCCGGGCGTTCCCGGGCGCTACCAGGGTATGGAAACTGAATACCTATGGCCTCAGCAGGGAAAAGATAGACTATCTTTCAGATGCATTTAAGGAAATAGCAGTAAAATATAACCTTAATGTCAATTGAGGTGTAAACAATGAGCAGATCAAATAATTATAATCCGGAGACCCTTTCCATACATGCAGGACAGGAACCGGATCCAACCACGGGTTCAAGGGCTGTTCCGATCTACCAGACAACAGCCTATGTCTTTGATGATACAGAACATGCGGCAAATCTTTTTGCCCTGAAGGAATTTGGCAATATTTACACTCGCCTGATGAATCCTACCAGCGATGTCTTTGAAAAAAGGATGGCTGCTATTGAAGGTGGTACTGGTTCCCTGGCTGTTTCCTCCGGAATGTCTGCCATTTCCCTTGCCCTGCTGACAATTACCCGTCTGGGTGATGAGATAGTGGCTGCTGATAATCTCTATGGTGGGACATACCAGTTATTCAATCATACCTTCCCCAAATTGGGACGGAGCACAACCTTTGTGGATTCCACTAATCCGGAAGCTTTCAGGCAGGCTATAAATGAGAATACACGGGCTGTGTATATCGAATCCATAGGAAATCCCAAACTCGATGTACCGGATTTTGAAGCAATTGCAGCCATTGCCCATGAGGCAGGCATGCCGCTGGTAGTGGACAATACTGTGGGTGTCGGACTTGTTAAACCCATTGAACACGGGGCCGATATAGTTGTCCTCTCCGCCACCAAGTATGTCTGTGGCCACGGTACTTCCCTGGGAGGTGTCATTATCGATTCAGGCAATTTCGACTGGGATAACGGCAAATTCCCTGAGTTCACAGAACCCGATCCGAGCTACCACGGTCTTGTGTACTGGGATGCGTTCAAGGATGTTCCGGAAATGGGTAACGTTGCTTTTGTCCTGAAGGCCCGGGTCCAGTGGTTAAGGGATTTGGGAGCAGCAGTAAGTCCTTTTAATTCGTTCCTTTTCCTGCAAGGACTGGAGACCCTTTTCTTGCGTGTGAAAAAGCATTCTGAAAATGCATTTGAGATCGCACGTTTTCTAAAAGACCATCCGAAAGTTGCATGGGTGAATTATCCGGGATTTGATGATCATATCAGTCATGAAAGGGCTGCAAGATATCTCAAAGGAGGTTTCGGACCGATAGTTGGATTCGGCATCAAGGGAGGACTTGAAGCCGGTAAACAATTCATTGAAAATCTTGAGCTGTTCTCCCATCTTGCCAATATCGGGGATGCAAAGAGCCTTGTTGTCCACCCCGCTTCCACCACCCATCAGCAGCTGACACCGGAAGAACAGGCAAGTACCAGTGTTACGCCTGATTACATCCGTTTGTCCATTGGTATCGAGGATGCAAAAGACCTGATAGCAGACCTTGACCAGGCGTTGAACGAGGTGGATGTATGACCGAAAGGTCCGTAGGTTATGTGGAAACAAAACATCATCGTCTAAAAGAACCCTTCCGGCTTGTGAGTGGTGATGAACTGGCAGAGGTTTCCATAGCTTATGAGACCTATGGCAAACTTAATTCTGATAAATCCAATGTAATTCTTATATGTCATGCGCTAACCGGGGATGCTCATGCTGCTGGCTGGCATGAAGAGGATAAAAAACCGGGCTGGTGGGATATTGTAATCGGGCCCGGGAAATCTTTTGATACCACTAAATATTTTGTAATATGCTCTAACGTCCTCGGGGGATGTAAGGGAACCACAGGCCCGGCCTCCACCAATTCCCAATCCGGTCTGCCGTATGGCCTGTCTTTTCCCCGTATCACTATTGAAGATATGGTAAACCTGCAACACACATTGCTTAATAATCTGGGTATTTCCGGCCTTTATGCCATAGCAGGGGGTTCCATGGGAGGCATGCAGGTTCTGCAGTGGACCGTTTCCTACCCGGATTTCATGAAAAAAGCCATTGTACTTGCATCCACGGCAATTTCCTCGCCCCAGCAGATTGCCTTTAATGAGGTTGCAAGACAGGCAATAATACGAGACCCCTACTGGAATGATGGGGATTATTATGGTGGGGAATTGCCCAAACAGGGCCTTTCCCTTGCACGCATGATCGGACACATCACTTACCTGAGCGATGATTCCATGCATGATAAGTTTGGGAGGGATATCAGGGAAAACGAAATGTTCCAGGTGGAGAGTTATCTACATCATCAGGGTGACACTTTTACCAGCCGTTTTGACCCTAATTCCTATCTCTATCTTACCGGAGCAGTTGACAATTTTGATCTAAGTAATGGTTTTTCCCTTGCAAAAAGTTTCAGCAATATAGAATCAGAATTTATGATTATTTCTATCTCTTCGGATTGGCTTTATCCTTCTTATCAGTCCGAGGAAATAGTTCAGGCGTTGGGTTCCAATGATATAAATGTGCAGTATCGTAAACTCATTTCCCATTTTGGTCATGATGCCTTTTTGCTAGAAAAAGGGCAATTAAATTATCTTCTATCCACTTTCCTGGGCCATCTTACTGTGGGAGATGTCATGTCGGAGGACGTGTCGACTCTCCATGAAGGGTGCACGCTGGAAGAGGCGGCGCAATTAATGATTTTGAAAAATGCAACACATATTCCGATTCTGGAAGCAAGTGGCCGTATTACTGGTATAGTAACTTCCTGGGATATCACAAGGGCTGTTGCCAACAAGATAAGTTCCATCGAAAAAATACTGTCACGGGATATTTTGACATCCCATCCCTATGAAAACCTTTCCAGTGCAGCTCTCATTATGGAAGATAATGCAATCTCGGCCCTTCCTGTGGTTGATGACAGAGGTTGTCTTGTAGGGATCCTTTCCAGTGATACTATCAGTGCAATGGTGGGAAGGGGTGCAAAATGAGACGAGTGCTGTGATTTATGCCAGTTACTCTGTCTCTTTCTTTTCTTTTGTATTTGCAGGCTTTTTTAATTTATTTTTATACCACATTTTCCTGCGATAATAGTTCAGGGGGTGATTGATTCTTTTGCAAAGTTCATCGGCTCCATGACAATTGCCGTAAGTCTTCATGGTACTGCATGAAGGAGGAGTATATTTTGTACCTGAGGAACCGGCAATATGTTCAATCTGGTATCGTGTTTTTTCTTCATCAAAATCCGGGGACACATTGAACATGTTGATTATATCATCCACTGTCATGCCGATACCTGTCAAAAAGGAAGTCATTGCAAAACGCATTGAATGAGCAAGGTTTACCCCCGTGCGAACATTATTGATGGCATGATTGATGCATGGGGGGAACAGTTTACTGTCTACTTCTCCTATCTGTCCACTTTCAATATCGCCTTTCTTTTGCTGGAGTAGTTCTTTCAATCTTGACAGTGCACCTGAACAATCGGTGCAGGTCTTTTCGGGAACTTTGAGAGGCAGGCTGTCATGAATACTTTTTTTAATTGCTTCCTGCAGCAATCGGGCAAAATCTTTTCTTTCAACAAAAAACGTTGCCATGTACCATTCTCTGGTTTATCAGTTTCCACTCAATTGCTTTGAGGGTTGTGGAATATTTCAAGAAATCCGCAAAATGTAAATGGAAGCCTCTTTCGTGCTGTTTGGCATGGATTCCGAATTCTTCTCCTATTTCCCTGAGAAAAAAATCTTCTCTCTCTAACAGCAGGGAATGTGCAGCTTCGGCTTCAGCATGAGAATATTTACGGTTGAGGTAGGAATCGTTCAGGCAGGATACGAGTATTCTTGCATAAGGGTAGGAAAGAAGTTCTGTGAGTACCCGTCCCTCATCTGTATTTGTAAGGGAGGGTTTGCTGATGCCCATGGTCAGAGACTGGATTAATCTTTCCTCGCCCCTGAGTCTGGCTGATTGGAACGCCCTTGAATTTATAAGGCGATCCAGATCAAAATCCAGTTCTCCGACATATTGCGAAGCGGCGGATGTAAAGGGGTACAGTGCAAGTTCTGCCCTTTCCATAATTTACTCAGACTCTATTCTGGGGGCCAGCAGATATCCGACCTTGCCCCTTCCTCCTGCAATTTCAAAATTGATTTTGATGGGGAAATCATTACCTATCTGGAGGGTTACCTCATTGGATTTTGAGGCAGGTTTTGCGATGTCAGAAAGGTAATCCAGGGAAAATAATGATCGTGCAGGTCCCGGAGTGATGCTTATCAGTTCATCACGGGGCATTTCCTGACGCATACGATCTGTGTCGCCTTCTGCTTCCAGGAAGAAGGTTTCTCCTTCAACTCCCATTGACATATGGTCACTTATTTTCTCGGCTGCTTTTATGGTCCTGCTGAATCCTTTACCGTTCACAACGATCTCTGCAGGCAGTTCAAGCTGTGGGATCCTGGGTTCTGCACGGATAGTGGATGGGTCAAGCAATGTAAGTGTATATAATATTCCGCCAATGCTTATGGAGAGTTTCCTGGAATCCTCTTCCAGTTTCATCTTCACTTTGTCCGTTTTTTCTGCGACACCCAATATGTCCAGTACTCTTGTAAGATCTAAGCCAATCTCGCTTTCCTCTGCCTGGTATTCATCAAAGGCATCAGCCTGAAGTTCAAAGCTGACCATGGCAACGTTGGCCGGGTCCACAGCTTTCACGCCGATACCTTCGGGTGAGATGTGTACTCGGGCTTCGTCAACCAATACAGATAATGATTCAATGGAATCTTTCAGAAGTGATGCATCAATTGTTGCCTCTAACATTTTGTCGCTCCGCCTGATTATTTTAAAATCTGAAAATCATTATACGCGACAGGTTATATAAGTTTTTATTTTGTCGGAGGATATCAGTCATATTCTCTCCAGGTGTAACTGCATTTTGTACATTTGAAAAACCTGGTCTCCGATTCATCTGCTGAACGTAGTTGTCGCATCCACCAGTATGCTTTGTTATTTCCACATTCCTGACACTGGGCAAGGGTTGTAGGTAACCCTTCATCGACATTTTCCTCAAGCACTGTAACCTCACGTTCATCACGTTTGGTTTTCGAAACAATGGTTTCTGCGCCTTCTTCCCTGCTTTTCTCATATCCACATTTGCGACACTTAAGGTCCCCGTCACTGGGAAACATCATACTCTTACATTTCGGACAAAATTCCATCAATATCATCTCCTGCATCATTTAGGATCCGCTGGTGGTCAAAAGCGAGCTCTGGCAGGTTGTTGGGATCAAAACATCCAACGTCTGCAGCATCTGTATCTGCCTTTGGTTCGCCTTTGCCTACTGCAAGGTAGGCCACGGATACTGTGTGGCCCCTGGGATCACGGGAAGGGTCTGAATATACACCAACCAATTTGAGTATTTCGATTAGAAGACCCGTTTCCTCCATTACTTCTCTCTTTACCGCTTCTTCTGTGGTTTCACCAATCTCTACAAAACCACCCGGCAGGGCAAACGACCCCCTGTAAGGTTCATTTTTCCTTTTAATAAGTACTATCTTCCCGTTTAATATGATTACGCCATCAACTGTTAGCAGGGGTGTTTTCGGTCTCATTCTGACAAAACCTTAATAGGATAGATACTATATTAAGATTGGATACTTATTAAGGTGCTTCCAAAATGACAGACTACATTTTATTGATAGCAATAGGATTAATGATTCTTTCAGTTATTCTTCCCGGTAAATTATCCTATCGTAAACTGATAGGTGCTTTTGGATGGATTACTTTTGGTGCGCACTGGGCTTACCAGCCAATCCATTACATGGAAATCAATGATTATTTCAATGTATTCCTTACAATAATGATTGCCTGCTTCTGTCTTATGATGGCTTACTCGATGGTAGATGAGTACAGATCAAAGACCCTGCCGGTTATGAATCTGGATATTACTTCAATGGTGACCAGCGCTACTGCAATAGGTTCGCTTTTCTATTTTCCTTTTGCCCAGCTGCCTTCACTTAATTACTGGATTATTGCTACTGTTACGGATAACATCACCTGGGTTCTTGGTCTTCTGGGCTATCAAGTTACTCAGGATTCCTGGAACCTGCTCTCCTACAACGGATATACAGTGGAGATTATCCTTGCCTGCACTGCTATTGAAAGTATTGCCCTTTTTAGCGGCCTTATCGTTTCTGTCAGGGCGCCCGCTTCTAAATTGTTCCAGGCATTTATGGTTTCAGTACCGGTTATTTATATACTGAATATTTTTCGTGATGTTTTTGTAATTATAGCTTATGGGGATCAATGGTTTGGAGCAGAAAGTTTTGAGATTGCCCACCATATGATTGCCAAGATGGGTTCAGCGGTAGCCCTCTTTGTAATTGGTTATGCTGTTTTGAAGATTCTTCCCCAACTCTTCGATCTGATTGATGGACTTGTGTCCCTTTCAAGGTTCAGGTTAAAGGACATTATTGAAAAAATTGCAGGAAACAGGTAAATGCTTGCAAAAGGTTCTCATAGCTGGGTCTTTACGGCCTCATTGCTCACAATTGCAATGGGATTTATGTATGTAACTTCGCGATTGCAGATATTTGACGTTCAATCAATGCAGGATGTGCCTCTGCTGGGCGGAAATACTTTCTTTTTGAGCCTGTTTTCCGGCTGGGAAATATTCCTCTACTCTACTTTTGGGTTTGGCTTGCTGACAGTATTTTTTGTTTTCTTTTTCCGTGATCCTAAGCGGGATTCCCCTCTCTGTAAAAGCTGTATCCTTGCCCCGGCCGATGGTAAAATTTCGGATATCAGGGGCCGTAAGGTTTGCATTTTCATGAACATTAATAATGTTCATGTAAATCGCGCTCCTTTTTGCGGTAAAGTTTTATCTGTAAAACACTTTAAAGGAAGCTATCTGCCGGCATTTACCAAGGATTCCTCACGCAATGAGAGAACAAATATCCTGCTGCAGACATCCGTTGGAAAAATTGAAGTAACCCAGATAGCTGGTTTCCTGGTGCGCCGGATAGTTACCTATGTGGAGGAAGGGGATGAAATCCTGCAGGGAGAAAAGATTGGAATGATACGGCTGGGGTCCCGGGTGGATGTTACTATCCCTGAAGGATTTGATATTTGTGTCAGTAAAGGGGATAAGGTGTATGCGGGCGATACCAAAATTGCAAAAACCCCACATCATGAGAGGTAATGGATGGATATCTTCAAGGACCTGGTCCTGCCGGACATAATGACATTAACAAACGCTGTTTTCGGACTTTTAGCTATCTTCGCAGCCTTTAGTGGACAGATTGAGCTGGGTTTTGTTTTTGTGCTGGTTGCAGCGGTAGCCGATGGGATGGATGGTTATCTGGCACGTACCATCAGTCAGGGTCCAATGGGGGAATATCTTGATTCCCTTGCAGATGCTGTTTCTTTCGGAGTGGCTCCTGCATGCCTGATCTTTTTAGGTATATCAGGTCCTCTGCGATATGCAGCGGGTGTTTTTGCCTGCATGTATCTGGTTTGTGGAATATTGCGGCTTGCCCGTTTCAACACTAAGAAAAAAACGATCCCGGATTTTGAAGGTTTGCCAATCACGGCTTCTGCTGTGGTTTTATCATCCTATGCCCTGCTTGCCCCCCAGTATATCTATAGCTGGGTAATCTTCGGCCTGGTCGTGCTGTTGTGCTATCTAATGATCAGTGATCATCCTTATCCCAAACTCCGCGGTCCCAAGGTCATGGGTGCTGTATCAATGCTATTTTTCTCAACAATACTGTCCTATTTCCTGCTCAATTCCTATATGTGGATATTCTCCACTATCCTGTTTCTGTCCCTGATGCTATATCTGGAATCTCCTATAATGAGAATTCCCAGACAGTATTATGAAAAATAAGTTAATTCAAAAAGAAAAAGGGAGATCATGTATGTTCTTCTCCCTTTCTGACCTCAAAGTTAAGACCACGCTCATCGGCATCGACAACAACAGTATCGGATTCCATTACCTCTCCACTGACAATACGTTTGCCTATCTCGGTTTCAAGTTCGTTCTGGATGACCCTTTTCAAAGGTCTTGCACCGTATGTCTCACTGTAGCCAGCATCCCCCAGGTATTTCTTCGCCCGGTCAGTGATTTCAAGATCGATCCTGCGCTCTTTGAGCCTCTGCACAAGGTCCTCTATCTTGATATCCACGATGTATGTCAGCTGGTCCTTGGTAAGGGCGCGGAATATTGCAATCTCGTCGATACGGTTGAGGAATTCCGGCCTGAAGTGTTTGGTGAGTTCGTTCATGGCCGTCTCCTGCATCTTGCTGTAGGCAACTCCTTCTTCCAGTTTGGAGATGGCGTAATCCACACAGATATTGGAGGTCATGATCACGATCGTATTTTTGAAATCCACAGTCCTGCCCTTTGAATCGGTCAATCTACCGTCATCGAGCAACTGGAGCATGATATTGAATACATCGTGATGGGCTTTTTCGATCTCATCAAACAGGACGACCGAATAGGGATTCCTGCGTACGGCTTCGGTAAGCTGGCCCCCTTCATCATGACCGATGTAGCCCGGCGGAGCACCGATAAGCCTTGCAACTGTGTGTTTTTCCATGTACTCGGACATATCAATGCGGATCATATGATCTTCGCTATCGAAAAGCTCAGTTGCAAGGGCTTTGGCGAGTTCGGTCTTACCCACACCGGTAGGTCCCAGGAAGATGAAACTGCCGATTGGCCGGCGGGGATCCTTTATTCCCGCCTGGGCACGGATCACAGCATCTGAAACGGCTTTTACTGCCTCGTTCTGGCCGATCACTCTTTCATGCAGGCGATCCTCCAGATGCACCAGTTTTTCCCTCTCTCCCTCCATGAGCTTGGTTACCGGGATTCTGGTCCACTCGCTTACTACATGTGCAATATCTTCCTCGTCCACCTCTTCCTTGAGAAGCATATTGGTTTGCTTTTCCTTCAGACGATTTTCCTCTTCCTCGTATTCATGCTGGAGGGGGACAAGAGTGCCGTATTTCAGGCGGGATGCCTTTTCAAAATCGCCTTCTGTCTCTGCCAGTTCCAGCTGGGTCTTGGTATCATCTATCTGCTCTTTGATGCTGTTCAGTTTTGCAATGGTAGCCTTCTCGTTTTCCCAGCGAGTGCGCATTGCGTCGGATTCGGCCCGGATTTCTGAGATCTCTTTCTCCAGGTTCTGCATCCTTTCCTTTGAAGCAGCATCCTTTTCTTTTTTCAGGGCTTCCTTCTCGATCTCAAGTTGCATCAGTTTCCTGTCTGCTTCATCCAGGCTGGCCGGTTTGCTGTCGATGGCAGTCTTGACCTTCGATGCTGCCTCATCCAGCAGGTCTATGGCTTTGTCAGGCAGGAACCTGTCCGAGATATACCGGTCACTCAACACGGCGGCTGCAACCAGGGCACTGTCCTTGAGCCGTACTCCGTGATGGACTTCATATTTCTCTTTCAGCCCTCTCAGGATAGAGATTGTGTTTTCCACATCCGGTGCATTCACCATCACTGGCATGAACCTGCGCTCCAGGGCTGCATCCTTCTCGATGTATTTCCGGTATTCATCAAGGGTAGTTGCACCTATACAGTGCAGTTCTCCCCTGGCCAGCATAGGTTTGAGCAGGTTGCCTGCATCCATTGCACCTTCAGTGGCTCCTGCTCCTACAATGGTATGCAATTCATCGATGAACAGTATAATCTGGCCTTCGGATTCGGCCACTTCCTTCAGGACTGCCTTGAGCCTTTCCTCAAATTCTCCCCGGAATTTGGCTCCTGCTACAAGGGATCCCATATCCAGAGCCACAATACGTTTGTTCTTCATTGCATCGGGGACATCCTTTTTTGCAATACGCTGTGCCAGTCCTTCTACAATGGCAGTCTTACCCACACCTGCCTCTCCGATAAGTACCGGGTTATTCTTCCTGCGGCGGGACAGTATTTCTATCGTATGCCTGATCTCATGATCCCTGCCGATTACCGGGTCAAGTTTTCCCTGGTTGGCAAGTTCTGTAAAATCTATGCCGTATTTTTCCAGAGGTTCATATGTATCCTCCGGGTTTTCTGATGTCACTCTGCGATTCCCCCTGATTTCCTTGATCGCCTGGTTCAGACGCTCTTCATCTGCCCCGAATTCCTCGAGCAGTTCCTTACTGTAGCTGCCCCTTTCCCGGGCCAGGGCTACCAGTATATGCTCTACACTGGTATATTCATCATTCATCTTACTCGCAAGGGATGCAGCATTATCCAGTACCCGGATGGCTTTCTGGGTGAAGTAAACATTCTCGCTTCCCGGACCTGATACCTGCCCAAGCCCTGACATGTGTTTTTCGAGTTGTTCTTTTACCATTGCACTGGAAATGTTCATCTTGTCGAGCAAAGAAGGCACAAGTCCTTCCCTTTGTTCCAGAAGAGAAAGGAATAGATGCTCCGAATCAATCTGCTGATGATAATATCTTGCAGCAATGGTTCGGGAATTTTGTATTGCCTCCTGGGCTTTCTGTGTGAAATTATTCAGGTCCATACTGATCCTCCATTATTCAATTCAATATTTCAGGGCTTTATACTTTTGGAGTGCTTTTCTGAAGACATTCTCCCCCCGAAGTGTAATGCCTCAAAAAAAAAGCCCTGCAAGATAGCAGGGCTTGTCCGGTGCCATCAGATTATTATTGCAGGTGCATTTTCATCCTTTTCCTCATCGTATTCAGCGACAAGGGCTTCGGTGGAGAGTACCATTCCTGCAATGGATGATGCATTTTGTAAGCCGCTTCTGACTACCTTTGTCGGGTCTATCACACCTGCATTGTAAAGATTTTCTACAGTGTCCTTTTTGACATTGTAGCCCACTTCTTCATCAGCTTCGGCTTTAATAAGTGCTATTACTTCGGCACCTTCCTTGCCTGCATTGTGTGCGATCTGGCGTAGGGGTGCTTCAAGAGCCATTTTCACGATATTGGCACCTACCATCTGGTCTTCTTCGAGTTCAATTTTTTCCAGATATGGGATTGCATGGAACAGGGTCACTCCGCCACCGGCAACTACTCCCTCTTCAACGGCGGCTTTAGTGGCATTGAGGGCATCGTCGATTCTCATCTTCCTTTCTTCAAGTTCGGTTTCTGTTGCAGCACCAACTTTGATTACTGCCACGCCACCTCCGAGTTTGGCCAGTCTTTTTTGCAGTTCCTTCTTCTTGTAATCAGCATCAGTGATATTGATCTGGGACTCTATCATTTCCATACGGCTTTCGATGGCATTTTTGTCTCCTTTGCCTTCGATGATAGTGGTCTTCTGCTTGTCCACACTGACCTTGTGAGCACTTCCGAGCATATCTTCGGTGACATCCTCTAGTTTCATTCCCTTGTCTTCACTGACAACAGTTCCGCCTGTAAGGATGGCAAGGTCTTCCAGCATATCCTTCTGGTCGTTACCAAATCCAGGGGCCTTGACAGCACTGACTTTCAGGGATCCTCTCATTATGTTGAGAATAAGGGCTGACTGTGCATCCCCTTCTACATCCTGTGCGACTATCAGGAGAGGTTTTCCTTCCTGTGCGACTTTTTCAAGTACAGGTACTATCTGGTTTACGTTATTGATTTTCTTGTCTGTAAGAAGGATATACGGATTCTCAAGTTCACAAATCATTTTTTCCTGATCTGTTACCATATAAGGTGAGACATATCCTCTGTCAAACTGCATACCTTCAACAACTTCCAGGGTTGTCTCCATTGTTTTGGAGTCGTCCACAGTAATTACGCCGTTGTACCCGACTTTGTCCATAGCATCGGATATCAGTTTGCCTATTTCCTCATCATTGTTGGCAGAAATTGTTCCTACCTGTATGATCCTTTCCTTATCCTTTACTTCCTTGCTCTGGGTCTGCAGGTATTCAACGGCTTTAGCGGTTGCTTTATCGATTCCCCTTTTGATCTCAATAGGGTTGGCGCCCGCCGTAATATTACGTATGCCTTCACTGATCATTGCCTGTGCCAGCAATGTTGCTGTAGTTGTTCCGTCTCCTGTATTATCCTGTGTGCGTGAAGCGACTTCTTTGACAAGTTTTGCTCCCATATTCTCAAACTTGTCTTTCAGCTCGATTTCTTTGGCAATTGTGACGCCGTCATTGGTAACTGTAGGATTGCCTGATTTATCAAGCACAACATTTCTGCCCTTGGGCCCAAGAGTTACTTTAACGGTGTTGGATACCTTGTCGATACCTCTCAGTAAAGCCTGTCTGGCATTTTCGTCGAAGTGATCTGTTTAGTAGTCATTTACATCCTCCGATAATTTATTCCTCAACAATTGCAAGTACGTCCTTGAAATCTATGAATAGGTATTTCTCTCCGTCCATTTCCATTTCATCACTCTGGAATCCACCATAGATGATATGGTCGCCTTTTTTGACCGGTAATTCTTTACCGTCTTCATATGTGCCTACGGCTACAATATTTCCTTCCTTTTTCTCTTTCTGGGCACTTTCCGGGATGTATATTCCTCCGGAAGTGACCTCCTCTTCCTTAATGGGTTTGATAAGAACTCTTTCTCCAACTGGTTTTATGTTCATGCTTTGTCCTCCTGACCTTTTCAGATCGACTCGGTCAGTATGGAATCTTAATGGGAAGTCTATTATTTAAACTTTTTGTTTTTTATGCAGTTCATACGTGTTTTGTAGATATCATGTCTACATAAAACAGTTATTTTTATATACTATTATTTTGTTAATCATCTCTTATGAGCCGGCAGATTGTTTTGGTAAATCTGGAAAAACCCAGGGAGAAAGATCCTGATAAAGATTTGAATTGGTTATGTAATAGTTTTGGTCTGTCTTCGGGAAGGGATATAGAAAACACGGCAAACCAGATCGTAATGACTTTGCTTGATAACATTGCCGAGAATGAACGTGTTTCATCGGAATGATAGCTGAAGCTCTTGGCATAAATCTCTCCCGTGTTAATCACCATGTAAGAAATTTGGTAAAGGCAGGACTTGTTTACCGTGAAAAACGCCTGCTTTATCTAAGGGGGGGAAGCCTGAAGGCAGCAGTACATGAAATGCGCAAAGACTCCGAGCGCATGTTTGATGAGCTGGAAGCCATAGCTTCAGAGATTGACAGGCAAAAAGGTATCAGTAATCGTTGAAAAATACGTTTTTTAATATTCATTTTATAAATTAATGTCTTCAATTTCCATACTGTCGTGTAATAAATGAAAAAGAAAAATGCGAAACCTATGATAATTGAAATGGAAAATGTCACAGTTTGCAAAAAGGGTAACATATTACTGGACAATTTCTCTCTTTATATTAAAAATGGAGAAAATGTTGCAATTATCGGTCCTAATGGAGCGGGCAAATCTTCTTTTATCAAAACGGTTACTGGAGATTTACGTCCTCTTCATTCTGAAAAGACGATTGTCCGCTTATTCGGAAAGGAGCGCTGGGATATTTTCGGGTTGCGCAACAAAATGGGTATAATCAGCGGTGATCTGCAGGACGAATACATGCGTAATATTCCGGGAATCGAGGTGGTAGTATCTGGTTTTTTTAGCAGCATAGGCCTGTATCGCAATCATACTATTACAGGGGATATGAAAAGGCGGGCCCATGAGGTGCTCGGCTTTCTTGGTATTGAACATCTTGCCTCACGTCCCATAAACGAAATGTCAACAGGACAGGCCCGCAGACTACTGGTTGCCAGGGCACTTGTGCATGACCCGGATGTACTGATACTGGATGAACCTACAAACAGCTTGGATCTCAGGGCACGGCATATTTTCAGGCAGTCCATGCGCACTATTGCTTCAAAAGGCAAAAACATAATTCTTGTGACACATAATCTCGAAGACCTGATCCCTGAAATTGACAGAGTGGTCCTGCTCAGCGAGGGAAGGGTATACAGGGACGGGCCAACGGATGAAATATTAACTGCAGAAAACCTGTCTGATATATTTGGAATACAGGTACAGGTTTTCTCTAAAGGTGGTTACTATCACGCCTGGTGATTATCTACGTATCATGGACTGGATTTCTGAACTGACTGTGGGGAACACATAAACCACTCTCTTGAACTGGGAAAGCGTCAATTCGAGCCTAATTGCCATTGCAAAGAGATTAATCACTTCTTCTGAATGGGATCCCAGTAGGTGGGCACCTGCAATTGTTTGGCTTTCTTTTTCTATGATGACCTTTGAGGCTGCATAGTTTTCCGACAGGCGTCTGCTGTTATACCAATGGCTGCGGTCATGCATCAGGACTTCATACCTGTCAGTAGATTGGGACAGGCTAACACCTACACTTGAGAGAGGAGGAAGGGTAAATACCGTGGAAGGAATACCGGTATAATCCACTGTCTTGACATTTCCTTTTATCATATTGTCTGCTGCAGTAGTTCCCTGCAAACTTGCAACAGGGGTTAAAGGAGCTCCCGGCTTTACACAATCTCCGGCTGCATATACGTAAGGATTGGAGACACTTTGCATGTACTCATTTGTCTCCACGAATCCGTCTTTTGTCTCAACATTTGCCTTTTCAAGTTCCATTCCTTCAAGGGCTGCAACCCTGCCGGAACCGTTGACAACCAGGTCACATTCAATCCGCGAGTCTTTGCCCTCACTATCCCTGGTATTCACAGTATATCCTGCTGAAGTACTTTCAACAGAGCTGACCGAGACACCGGTATTGACATTTATGCCGGCTTCCTGGGAAGCTTTTACCAGCAATTTGACCATGTCCCTGTCAAAGTGTTTGAGTACTTCACTTCTTTGTAAGATAGTTACCTGGCTTCCCGCACGTGCAGCGATATGGGCAAATTCAAACGAAATATATCCACCGCCCACAAAAACAATTCTACTGGGCAATTCATCGAGATTGAGAAATTGCTCACTTGTAATCAGATTTTCTTCGCCCTTAATTCCGATTTTTCGGGGTACTGAGCCGGGTGCAATCAGAATGTGTTTGCCCTTAAGGACTGTATCTGCTATCTTGACTTCATTTTGGGAAACAAACTTTGCCCCACCATGATAGGTCTCAATATCCATATTTTTGAATTTTTCTTCCTTGTTGGCGGGGAAATTTTCCACAAATGTTTGTTTAAATTCCATTAACTTACTCCAGTCCACGGAAGATTGTGGCATAATCCCCAATTTGTTGAAACGATTAACCTGTTCAACGGTTTCTGCAACACCCACAAGTACTTTTTTTGGCACACATCCCCGAAGTGCACATGTCCCGCCATATTCTCTGATATCTGTAATCGCGATCTTCATCCCTGCCGCAGCTGCCTTGTTCGCACAAACGGTACCTGCTACACCTGTTCCAATGATGATAATATCATATTCTCTGGCCATTTCCTTCAACCCTCAGGGGAAAATTAGGTAGTTGGAAGATAAATGGCTATCGCAAATATAGTTTAAAAATCGAAAAGAGTCTTCTGGGATTTGGCAGGCTTTGGATTGTCTTTTTCCTTTCCTTCCATTTGATTTTCTTCTGCAGGGTCTTTTTCTGCTGAAAACATGGAATCAAGGGTTGACTGTCCCCTGTCTTTTTCAGGTGCATGCATGAATACGTCGATATCTTCATCTTCCTTTTCATGCATCATTTCCCGGGAAGCATCATAGATTTTCTGGATTTTCTTGGTTACCCTTTTGCTTTCAGTCAGGTAGGCAATCTCATCTACATCGAGTTCAAGAGAATATGCTGTATCAACTGCATAGTCCTCGTTTTGAGTAAAAGTCCGTACATACGAAGCAGGTCTATACGGCAATCCCTGATTGGTTCATTGCAGTGCAATCCAATTTTTGCAGCTATGTTGTCCCTCATGTTTCTTTTGGAGCGCAGTTGGCCCATACGTCTCCACATGGAAGGGGGTTGTAACTTGCGAAAACCGGTATGGGAGTGCTTCTTTGCCATTGCCGTTCCTCCGCTTAAAAGGAAGCCGGCATATCTCCAGAGTACATAGTTCTGCCGCAATCGTACCCTGCCAAGATATGTATCAGCCCTTGAAAGATTATGGTAGGCGGCAGTCATATCTTCACTTAGTGTTTCATCCTTGTCCAGATACTGGTTGGGAAGGTTCTCGTCCACCCACTGAATAAGGTCTTCAGGTGTTTCGTCCAGGGAAAAGGTTGCCCTGTAGGCTTCAACGGGATCTCTGCCCTTGAAAACGTTGGTAAGTACTTTGAAAATAGATTCCTTTGTATCCCTTTCGGCTGTGGTGACATCCACAACTTCTATTTCTTTTTTTATCTGTTGCTGTTGCCTGCAAATCTTTTATGGCACTTCTGAGATCACCGCCTGTATTTTCAGCGATTTTCTCCAACACGCCTGTGCCACATATTATCCCTTCCATTTTGCATATCTTTTTCAGTGCAGGCAGAATGGAACGCTGGGGGATGGAATTGAATTTTATGTTCACACAATGAGAACGCAGAGTTGATGAGAGGGCATACAGGTCATTGGCAATGAGTATAATAGGTTGATTGGATTTCTTGATCACATTCGTAATGGCCCGGGTCCCTCCCCTGTCGGCCGAGCCGTGCATATTATCTGCTTCATCCAGTATTATGAGGCGCTTTTGTATCCCTGTAAGTGTACTCATGCGTGAAGCAGAACCAGCCACCTTCTCGATAATCCCGGCAGTCCGCTGGTCACTGGCATTCATCTCTATAATTTCCCAGCCCATCTCATTTCCCAGGGCATGGGCAGCGGATGTCTTTCCAACACCGGCAGGCCCACTCAATATGGCTGCTTTTTTTTCAGGAACTCCGTGCTCCCATTCTTCTTCCCAGTCACGGAGAGCCTGCAGAGGCTTATTGTTCCCCACAACATCTGCCAGTTTGGTAGGACGGTATTTTTCTGCCCAATCTTGCGCTATTGTCATCTGTGACCTCACCTATATTAAAGCGAAAACTAATTAATAATTGTGTTGTTTGTTGATTGTTAAACTTTGCATATTAATGAGGGTGCCTATGCAGAAAAAGACAGACGGATTGCTGGATATCATACGTACAAAGGCTCTTGATAATTGTCCCCGGGTTGCACTGGGTGTGCGCAATCCTACTTCCAAACTGATCCAGAGTGCAGAAAAAGCCCAGGTTGAAGGCTATGCCCGGGTGGTTCTTGTAGGCGACCAGCGTGATATATCGGCAATCGGAACAAACCTTGAAGTGATCGATACTCCACAACCGGAAGAAGTTCTTGGAAGCCTCCTTGCATCCGGGGATGTTGATGCGGCTGTAAGAGGCACGGCAAAAGCCTCGGGTACCCTGTCTCACCTCAAAGAGGTACTCGGCATTGAGAAATTATACAGGGTTGCTTTCCTGCTAACTCATGACAATACTCCTTTTTTCCTTGCACCTGTGGGTATTGATGAAGGGCACTCTCTTTCCGATAAAATTGAACTTGTACAAAGAAGTGCTGCCTATATCCGCAGGTTTGGTATTGAACCAGAGGTTGGCATCCTTTCCGGAGGACGTATGGGGGACCTTGGCCGTGATGAACGTGTGGATCGCACCCTGGCAGATGCGGATTTCCTGGCAAACCGGTTAAACGATGCGGGAATAGATGCAAAACATTACACAATACTTATAGAGGATGCCATCAGGAAATCTAACTTCATCCTTGCCCCGGATGGCATATCAGGCAATCTTATCTTCCGTTCACTTGTATTTCTGGGTGGGGGCAATGGAATTGGGGCACCCGTCCTTATGGATAGGCATGTGTTTATTGACACATCCCGGGTGGGCGGCCATTATACCCTGGCCATAATGCTTGCCGCAGCTCTTGTTTCTAATAAAAGGGAGGTTGTATAAGTTGGATACAGTTTCAGAGAAATGGCCCGTTACAAAAGGAGATTTCAGTGCAGGCAATCCCAAATCCTGTATCGCTGTGGTAACCCTTGCAAGTTCGATGCCTCTGTTTGAAAAAGCAGCAATCTGGGGAAGTTGCAAAACGGAAAACCTGGGGGCTGAGAAAGTTGTAATGAATGTTGTTTCCAACTGTAATATCAGGTACGTACTTCTCTGTGGTGGTGAATCCCGGGGCCATCTTGCAGGCCAGACCCTGAAAGCCCTTTACGAAAACGGTATTGATGAAGATGGCAGGATTCTGGGTTCAGAGGGGGCGATTCCCTTTATTGAGAACCTGGAGATTGAAACAATTCAGCGTTTTCGCCAACAGGTGGAACTTATAGACCGTACCGGGCTTACTGACATTGATGAAATATACTCGATTGTTGACAATTATCATGATTCGGAGAAACCCTTTGAAGCTTCTCCAATATCCTTTAGAAAAGCTGTCAGGAAATATAAGCCACCTGAATCCATCAGTGCTGATATACTTATCAGTGAAAAAGTGGTTATGGATGCTTTTTCCGGCTTAATTTACGAGATTGCTTGAGGTTTTCAAATGTTCAGGTTCCAAAAAGATCAAAAAATTGCCAATATTGCCGGTGTGAAGATCGGAGGTAATCCCGGTGAACTGCCCACAGCCCTTGCAGGTACAATATTCTACGAAGGACATGATATCGTGGAGGATGCTAATGAAGGGTTGTTTGACCGTAAAATTGCAGAGAACCTGCTCAATTCCCAGCGTGCATCATCTGATGAAACCGGTAATCCCTGCCTGGTGCACATATTCGGCAATACCGGACAAGCCCTACGCAACTATATTGATTTTGTTAGTGAGATTACGGATTCCCCCTTCCTTATCGATTCTCCCGACCCGCTGGCCCGGATGGCTGTGGCAGAATACGTGAGCGAGATTGGCCTCGGGGACAGGGCAGTTTATAATTCCATAAATATGACCATCGGTGAAAAGGAGCGCAAAGTGTTAAAAGATTCAGATATAGATAGCTCCATAGTCTTGGGTTTCAATGCCATGGATTCAGGTTTCAAAGGCAGGATGCAACTTCTGGAGTCCGGTACTTCTTCAATGGACAAAGGCCTGATTGATATTGCTCTGGAATGCGGAATGTGCAATATACTGATTGATCCGGGGATTACTCCTATGGGCAATGGTTCCGGGGTCAGCCTGAGGATTACGCTGGCAGCCAAGGCAAAATGGGGATTGCCGGTAGGTTCGGGAATTCACAACGCCCCTTCTTCCTGGGAATGGCTCAGGGATAAAAAGAAACACGATCCCCTTGTGTTTAAGATGTGTGATATCGCATCTGCCGTAATGCAGCAGGCAGCGGCCGGAAATTTTGTGCTTTACGGGCCCATTGAGAATGCACCCTACATATTCCCGGTGGCTGCGATGTCAGATATCATGATCTATGAATCTGCCGAAGAATTTGAAATAGAACCTGCTTCTTCCCATCCATTTAACAGGTTGATCTGATTATATTGTTTTGTACTAAGTCAATGGTCTATACTAATGAAGTGATTCAGATGAGACAATTGAGAATTGACATTCCTGATAATCTCTTTGCGAAACTGGAATTGATGCCGGATAGTGACAACTTTATATGCAGTTTGCTCGAAGAAGCCCTTGGTCCTGAAAAGACAATGGATAATTCTGGATTGATGGCCCAAAAACTCATGTCAATTGAAAACAGATTGAAATCTATTGAGGATCACATAGCAGGTAATTCCTCGCCAGGTCCAGCGGAGCCTTCTACTGTAACCGATACTTCATCTGCGGATGAAAAGCCTGCGGTGGCTGCAAACCCTGAATCCGGCGAAGTTGGTGAATGGGATAATGATCCGTTCTATACTAAAATGAAAAGGATAAGGAATAATGAAAAAGTGATCTCCGTGGACGAAGCGCCTTCTCCTCTTAAACAGAGTATACTCCAGTACCTTCCTGATGGTATGATAATTAAAAAGCAAGTCCTTATAAGCCTGCTTTCGGTCCGCTATCCGATGGATGAAGTTGAAAAAAATATAGAAGATATGATCGGTGAAGGTGCCATCTCCATTCTGGATAAAGAAGATGGCACCTGCGTTCAACGTAGCTGATTATTCCCTGATAGCGCCCTTGTTGGCAGAACTTACGGACTTCCTGTAACGGGCAAGATAGCCTTTTACTTCTTTTACAAGAGGTTTGAAATTTTCTTTTCTCTTCTGCATCTCTTCTTCATCGATGAGAAGCTCCAGTTTCCTTGCAGGGATATCGATCTCTATCATATCCCCTTCCTCGATAAGGCCTATTGGTCCACCTTCCATGGCTTCCGGGGAAATATGGCCTATACAGGGCCCCCTGGTTCCACCGGAAAATCTGCCATCTGTGATGAGGGCAACTGAATCTGCCAGTCCCATGCCTGCAATTGCCGAGGTAGGGGAAAGCATCTCCCTCATTCCCGGGCCGCCCTTGGGACCTTCATAACGTATTACCACAACATCCCCGGGTTTGATGTTATTATCAAGGATTGCATGCATGGCTCCTTCCTCGCTTTCAAAGACCCTGGCAGGGCCTTTGTGCTGCATCATTTCGGGTTCAACAGCTGCCTGTTTGACCACTCCTCCTTCTGGGGCGAGGTTTCCTTTCAGTATAGCCAGGCCTCCTTCCTTATGGAGGGGCTGATCAAGGGTCTGGATAATCTTCTTATTTATGGCAGGATTTATGATCACGTATTCGTCGATATTTTCTCCAACTGTCTTTCCGGTGATAGTTTTTTCTCCGGGGTTGAGTTTTGATTTCAATCTCTGCATTATTGCATACACGCCACCGGCTCTTTCAAAATCGATCATGTGATATTTGCCACCAGGTCTCAATCCGATGAGATGCGGGATTGAGCGACCCAGGCGGTCAAATGTATCCAAGGGCAGTTCCATATCGAATGCATGGGCAATAGCCGGCAGGTGCAGGGCTGTGTTGGTACTTCCGCCCACTGCCATGTCTACCATGATCGCATTCTCGAAAGATTTCTGGCTGACCACCTTGCGTGCTGACAACCCTTCATCCACCATTGCCATGATACGTTCTCCGGATTCCTTGGCGATGTGGATCTTTTTGGCATCTACCGCATGGGCTGTGGCACAGCCGGGCAAACTCAGTCCCAGCGCTTCGGTCATACATGCCATTGTATTGGCGGTAAACATTCCGGCACATGATCCGGCACCCGCGCAGGATACATTTTCAAGTACCTTCAGTTGCTCGGCGGTGGCTTTGCCGGTGCGGTGTTCCCCGATTCCCTCGAATACGGAGACCAGATCCCTTGGCTCGTCTCCCGAAAAACCGGGCAGCATAGGTCCGCCGGTAACCACGATAGTCGGAATATCAAGCCTACCGGCAGCCATGAGATGGCCGGGGGTGATTTTATCACATGATGTGATCATTACCATGCCGTCCAGACGGTGGCCTTCGAGCATGAGTTCGATCGAATCCTCGATGACTTCCCTGCTGGGGAGGGAATATCTCATTCCTTCATGCCCCATCGCAATACCGTCACATATGCCTATGGTATTGAATTCAAAGGGAACTCCTCCGGCATTGCGTATACCTGCCTTGACGGCTTCGGATACTTTATCAAGATGAATATGTCCGGGAACAACTTCGGTCCAGGAATTCACCACCGCAATAAACGGTTTTTCCATTTCTGAATCTGTAACTCCTGTAGCTCTGAGGAGGGAACGGTTAGGTGCCCTCTCTGTCCCTTTTTTGATACTGTCACTTCTCATGTGGAAACCTCTGGATAAGTATTCCATATTTATGAAACATTAAATATAAGTAAGCTTTCTGTTTGTCCTTATAGGAAGGTCCACGATATCCATGAAAGTTGCAATCATAGACGGTTATGTTGACGAACCCGCATGTTTCGGAGTTCCTCCTTATATTTCTCCCTACATACGCTATATAGCGGGAGCCCTGGTTGAGCGTGGTATCGGTCGGAATGATATATCCTATTTCACAATAGACGGTATCAGGAACAGTAAAAAGGAAGACCTTGCCCTGCTTGGTCGGGCTGATCTTGTGGTTATCCTGTCGGGAATGACCGTCCCCGGCAAATATCTGCGCTCCTCGCCCATCACCCTGAAGGAAATCGAATACCTATGCAGGGCCGCTTCAGGTGTGAAGGTGATCGGTGGCCCTATACGCCTGGGCTACAGCAGTGAAGGGGGCATGGCAGCGTCAGCCCTTGAAATGGCTGATGAAAATGTATTTGTTGCAAGGCAGGACATCGAGGCATTTGTAAATGATATAATTGGCCCCGGCCCTTGCATCGAGGACCCTGATAATGTTGAACACCGGATGCGTACGGTTGGGGAGATTGGCAGATGGGCCAATAAGGGTGCCTTTATAATCAGGAGGCATCCGGATTTCCCGAATATAATGTGTGAGATGGAAACCTACCGCGGATGTGGCAGGGATACACATTGTTCTTTTTGTACTGAATTTTTTTATGGACCATCAACCTACCGTCCCGTTGAGGATGTCGTTGCCGAAGCCGCCAGTCTTTATAAGGAAGGTGCCCTGTATTTCCGCCTTGGCCGCCAGCCTGATCTTTTCACCTATCATGCAGTGGATTGCGGGGATTCTCTCCTAAGGCCAGATCCGCAGGCGCTTGAATCCCTGTACTCAGGAATCCGGAAAGTGGCACCAGGGCTGGAGGTACTGCACATGGACAATGCCAATCCGGCAACTATAGCCACCTATCCGGATGAATGTAGTAAAATCATGAAGACCATTTTGAAATATCACACACCCGGGGATGTAGCAGCCATGGGTATGGAAAGTGCTGATCCCGCTGTAATCAGGGCCAACAATCTCAAAGCAATGCCAGATGATGTATTTGAAGCTGTAAAATTGATGAATGAGATTGGAAGCATAAGAGGCTCCAATGGTCTTTCACATCTGCTTCCCGGGCTTAATTTTGTACACGGTCTTGCAGGAGAAACAAAGAAAACCTTCGGATTGAATTACGATTTCCTGAAAAATATCCTGGATAATGATCTGTTGTTGCGCAGGATAAACATTCGCCAGGTTATGCCTTTTAGCGGTACTCCTGCGGCAGAACAGCAGCTGCCTCTGGCTAAAAACCGGAAAATGTTTTTGAAATACAAGGAAAAGGTCCGCAAGGATATTGATTTACCCATGTTGAAGAGGGTCGTGCCCGAAGGGACTATACTTAAGGATGTGCTTTGCGAGGTATGGGGCGAGGGTTCGGTGGGTACTTTTGGCAGGCAAATGGGATCCTATCCGATACTTGTAGGTATCTCTGAAAAACTTCCTTTAGGCGAATTTGTTGATGTGAGGGTAACAGGTCACGGTTTCAGGTCTATTTCAGCCACAGTAGTTCGTGAATGACAAGTTTTATCATGAATAGTAAATTAGTCGGAGCATGAGAAAACTACTATTTATTTTAGCGCTCGCCGCAATTCTTCTCATAAGTGGCTGTTCGACCCCTGCAGAAGTTGCAGAGGAAGGAGACAATGTCACCGTGGATTATGTTGGTGAGTTTGAAAACGGTACTGTATTTGATACTTCCATAGAAGAAGTTGCTCGGGAAGAGGGCATACACAACCCTGCCAGACCATATGAACCTCTGGGCTTTACCCTGGGAGGGGAAGGGATGATCAAAGGTTTTGACAACGCAGTGCAGGGAATGGCTGTTGGGGATGAAACAACAGTGGAACTTCCACCTGAACAGGCATATGGCCCCTACAAAGAAGAACTTGTCAGGGCAGTACCCCTTGATGATTTGCCCAATAAAACGACACCATTCCAAATAGGTGACCGGCTTTCAACCGCTTATGGCCAGCAGGTAGTTATTGTTGATGTCAATGACACCGCTGCAATGATTGATTTCAATCATCCTATGGCGGGTGAAACACTGAAATTCAACATTACGCTGGTGTCCATAGAAGAATAAAAAGCAACATTAAATGGTTGAATATCCTGAGCGGATATTCAATCACTCTTTTTTAAATTAACCATAATCAGGATTAAGCAGGTTTTCCTGTATTATGGACCCACTTTTGATTGTCAGGTCCGGCCAGATCTTTACATTGGAATGAATCGTCGAATTATTTCCAATATGTACTCTGGGGCCGATTACGGTTCCGTTTTCCAGGCTGCAGTTTTGGCCAACCACTGTATTGTTATCAAGTACAGTACCCGAAGTGTTACAATTACTTCCGATGGTCACATCATTGAATATGTAGGATGAAAGGATTCTGCAGCCGTCCTTGATGACACAGTTCGAACCAATCGTCGTATATGGACCGATCAGGACATTGTCACCTATTGTTGTGTTTTCACCAAGTACAACTGGCCCCACAACTGCTGTGTTGGAACCGATAATCACATTGTTGCCTATTTTGAGGGGTCCGTTGATACGGGAATCCTTGGTGTTGAAATGACCTTCGATGGTTGTTCCAGGCATTGATTCAAGCATCCAGCGCTGTGCCTGGCGATAGGCTGCCGGATTGCCCACATCGGTCCAGTGTCCTCGCACAAGCAAACCATTGATCCTTCGTTCTTCTGCCATCAGTGATGGAAACAGGTCTTTGGCAAAATCGTAGGGCTGGTTTTCCGGGATCCATTTGAATATCTCCGGATCACACATGTATATACCCGTACTTGCAAGATTGCTGAATATTTCTCCCGGGCCGGGTTTTTCAAGGAATCGATTTATACGGTTGTTCACGTCCATATCCGCGATACCAAATTCCCTGGGGTCATCTATGGATAGCAGACCGATTGTAATGATTGCGTCATTTAGCTCATGGAATCGGTACATTGTACGGAGTTCAAGATCCATGACATGATCTCCCCCAACGACCAGGAACGGTTCATCACAGAGGTACTTCTCGGCATTTTTTACACCTCCTGCTGTGCCCAGTTTTGTTTCCTCGTACACATATTCCACATGGACACCGAACATGCTGCCGTCACCCAGTTCTTCCAGTATCTTATCACCCATGTAGCCCAGGGTGATAATTATCTCAGTGAATCCCTCTTTTGCAAGTTGCTCCACAAGGTGTACCACTGATGCTTTGTTGATGATTGGAATATTTGGTTTTGGTCTGTCAAAAGTTAAAGGCCTAAGTCGGGTCCCCTTTCCTCCACACATAATACAGGCTTTCATGTATAGGAATGATATTTTTTATGACTTAAAATTGTACCGATTTACATTTTCTTGATATCGTTTTCGTTTTCCACTATGATTTCCTGTTCCCCTTTATATTCATCCACTTTTCCCTTTATCCTTAATTTATCCCCGACAGTTATCCGTGAATCTATATTCATTGCACCGTTATCTTCCGGTATAAATACAGTTAGCAAATCGGAATTATAATCTATCTGAAGAATCAGGTGATTTCCATTGAATGTGGTTTCTTTACTGTATAGGGTTCCTTCGATTGTCACAGTTTTCCCTACTTCTGTAGAATCTGTTAAGGGCTGTTCACCTGTTTTGTTAAAAGAGTTGGGAAAATAGGTGATATATGCTACAGCCAGGGATAATAGCGCCATTGTCAGCAAAATCGCAATTACCTTTTCTTCCTTTTCCATGCTTAATTTCCCGTTCATCTTATTATGGTTGACCAATGTGTGTGGCCTAGAAATATTTTTGTGTCCATAATTAGTCTTTTATGTGATAGGAGATAAAATTCCATCTGATGGCAAATACTGGAAGGATTCACTGGTTCAATGAGGGGCCTATTGGAAGGGGAACATACGTACTCTACTGGATGCAATCGGTTCATCCCCACATGTGTGGGGAACTCTCTTTAAGTTTACCTCTAAAGTAATTATCAAAATCGTCCCTTAATATTTGTTTTGTTTTTGACTTATCAATCCTGACCAATACTTCACAGTTCTCTAATACAATGTTCTTCGCCATCCACCCAGCGACATAATTGTAAAGTTTGTGTTTATTCCCATTTAAATAAGAACTATGGCATTTTTCTTTCTCAAAAACAATAAAAAAAAGCTTTAGCTCCATCTACACCATTTAATTTTTTGAGCATATATTTTACAAGTTTTGGGCTGGACTTGTTGCCTTTGATTTCATTAGCGTTTTTTAATTCCTTCTTGAATTTGTTTCTTCTCATATTTTTATGATTCGTTTAAGTGGAAATTCATCTTTTACCAATCAAGGCAGCGAAAATCAAATGGTTTGATTGTGAACCAAATCTCCACTTTCGTCAATAAACATATGCAACATGTGAAGAAGGAAATAAATTACAAATATTTAGTTTTTGTCAGCCTGTGTCAATGTGTGGGGCGGGGCTATAAAAGACCGATTCTGCCCACATAAAGGGTATACATAGGGCCACTATGTTTTTTTAATCCTTACAGGTAAAACTTATTCATCAATTAAAGGAATGGGTTTCTATGCGGACCAACTTCCACAAAAGATGATAGTAAAAAATCATTGAACGTTTAGGACTTTCTAAAATATTTAGGTGGACCGGTCGGGATTCGAACCCGAGGCCTCTACCATGCCAAGGTAGCGATCTTCCGAGCTGATCTACCGGCCCACATTTGCAATTCACAGTTGCAATCATTATTAATAAACCTATCGGCATTATTCGAACTCCTTTCATTGCATTTTACCGATTTTTAGCCAAATTAAGGGTTGGCCGAAACATTAAAGTATAAGGATGTGTATTTGAGTGGTTGCGCGATGACAAATCGTGTACCAATGGGCCCGTAGCTTAGCCAGGTTGAGCGCACGGCTGATAACCGTGAGGTCCTGCGTTCGAATCGCAGCGGGCCCACCATCATATCTATTTTTGTACAATTTTGTCTTCTGCTGAATCTATTGTGGTGTCCGTACTTCCATAACTTTATATATTGAATGGATAATATAAATATTAAGTACATATATGAATATTATATACTCTGATGAACATCCCATTCAAATCATTTATCGGTGTTTCCATGGAAGAAGATGACCTATTTTCAATGAATGAAAATCAAAGAGAAATTGCAAAGCTGCTAAGGAGGCTACACCTTTCAAAACCGATTGCAAGGACACTTGCTTGTCTTTCATGTGGCGAAGAAGTTTCCTCCCGCAAAATTGAATCAATGTCACAGCTAAGGCAACCGGAAGTGAGCATTGCTATGAATTTCCTCTTGAAGAAAAAAGGCTGGGTTAAGTTTGAGGAAATAAAACGCAATGAAGGGAAGGGGAGGCCTATCAAAGTCTATAAACTTGCAGTACCCATGGATTCCATTATTGAAAGTATAGAACATGAAATCCTTTCAGAGAACCAGACTCTACTGGAAAATATAAATCGCCTCAAACAATTCTCTTGATTGGCATTTCTTTTTTCATCTGATTCCTTGTTAATTTCCCATTTTGGAATATATATTATATATTCGTCTCATATTTCTGCTCAATTTATATGCCCCAACTGCCAGGTGCAGTATGACCGTTATCAGCCCGTTATAGAAAAGGAGTTTGGCGAGGAGTACGATATGGTTCACATGAACATTGCCCAATTCACCGCTCTGGCACTGGGTGGCGATCCTCTCAAGGTTTGTGGCTTCCAGACCCATTCGGTTGACCTGACTGATTTCCTGGAGACCCTCTGAATATTGGAAAAGATTATTGTGCATAAAATCTATACAGGGTATAAACGTATTTTTCTCAAGAATCTCACAGGTGTTTAATTTTGAGTACTATCAGCGAGAAGATATTCAGCCGGGCAGCCGGCAAAGAGGCAAAGGCCAATGATTTTGTGATAGCTGATATTGATTATGCAATGGCCCACGACGGTACCAGCATTCTGGCAGTCCGCTCTTTCCGCCAGATGGAAGTTGAAAAGGTCTGGGACCCTTCACGTATAGTGATTCCCTTTGATCATCTGGCACCAGCGAATTCCGATACTACGGCAGGTCTGCAAAAGGATATCAGGGGATGGGTACGTCAGCAGGGCATAAACAATTTCTATGATATTGGTAACGGTATCTGTCACCAGGTATTACCCGAGAAGGGTTTTGCAATGCCGGGCAAGTTGATCGTGGGTGCTGATTCCCATTCCTGTACATATGGTGCCTTCGGTGCCTTCGGTACCGGTGTAGGAGCAACGGACATGGCCGAAATATTCGCATCCGGCAAACTCTGGTTCCGTGTACCTGAATCCATCAGGGTTACAGCTGAAGGAAAAATGGGAGAGAGGGTTTATGCCAAGGACCTCACCCTCAAGATCATCGGCGAGGTGACCGCTTCAGGGGCGACCTACAAAGCGGTTGAATTCTATGGTAATGCCATAGAGGATCTTTCCATGGCAGGCAGGATGACCCTTTCCAACATGGCTATTGAAATGGGTGCCAAGGCGGGTATAGTACCTCCCGATTCCACGACCTTTGAATACCTGAAAGACAGGGCAGTCAGTGATTATGAGCCTGTTTATTCGGATGAGGATGCAGATTATGTAGCCGAATATCACATAGATGTGAACTCCCTTGAACCGCAGGTTGCCTGTCCCCATGAGGTGGACAACGTTTGTGGTGTGTCCGAAATTGCAGGCAAAAAACTCGATCAGGCATTTATCGGTACCTGTACCAATGGCCGGCTGGAGGACCTTGAGGCTGCAGCAGAAGTGTTGGAAGGCAACGAGGTTGCTGTGAGGACTATTATAATACCGGCTTCCAGACAGATTATGAAGGAAGCCGCAAGAAAAGGATTAATAGAGATTTTCCTCGATGCAGGCGCTACCATGGGTACTCCGGGATGCGGTCCATGTCTGGGTGGTCACATGGGGGTTATTGGTGAAGGTGAAGTATGTATTTCCACTGCAAACCGCAACTTCCGGGGTCGTATGGGTACAGGTGGCTACATCTATCTTGCTTCACCGGCAACGGTTGCAGTTTCGGCTATAAAAGGTGAGATTACCGATCCGCGTAATGTATGAGATGATACAATGGAAGAAATAAACAGGGATAAACTGAAACATTTGCTTGGGCATTGGATAGAACACAACGAAAACCATTGTGATAGTTTTGAGAAATGGATTCCCCAGCTTGAGGATGCGGGATTCCAGCAGGCTGCAGAATACGTTTCTGCTGCCTCTTCTGAAATGGAACAGTCAACAGATATGTTGAGAAAAGCACTGGAATCCCTTGAGTAACTTCAAGGGATTACCATTACCGCAGTTTTTGCATGTCTGAGAACCTTTTCAGAAACGCTTCCCATAAGATAACGCTCCAGACCTGTACGTCCCAGTGAACCCATGACGATTATGTCTATTTCATTTTCTTTTGCAAAATCCAGTATTTCCTCTGCAGGATTGCCCGTCAAAAGAGCTGTATCAACCGCTACTCCCTGGGGATTTCCCAGTTCTTCCACATACTGAAGGGCTTCCTCCCCTTCTCTTTTTATGTCTTCGTGGGGGATGTCAAAATTTGTGATTCTCGCTCCATAAGGAAGGGTTTTTGATGAAAGTTCTTTCATTACGTGTACTGCAAATACCTTGGCTCCATAGGTTTTTGCCAGCCCAATTCCTTCGGATGCTGCCTTTTTGGAATGTTCTGAGCCATCTGTTGCGATTAAAATCTTTTTTACATTATTCATTAAATTCCCCGCTACATAATAATGAAGGTAGGTTATATTAACATTTGGAAAGGCTCCTCATTCATATATCTTCGAGTAAAGGTACGTCCCAAGCACATAACCCACCAATGCTACAACCAGGGTCCCCGGGGCATAAATAGGAATATTGCCGCCCGCCATGTGAAAAATCAGGTTGACTGTGGCAACATATATCATTACTGTAGTGATCAACACTATAATCTGGAATATCCCTTTTTCGGGTGGCATGTTTGTTCACTATATTAATATTTGCAATCTGTCTATTCATTATTTGCGATGCTGTCTGCCTATAGGCATTTTCCTGCAGAGATGATTAACGCCGTTACGGACTTTTTCCTTATTGAGGTTGCAGTACTTCTAATATTCTTGTTACGGTAGCCGTACTTAATTTGATTCATATCCCAACTTTGACAGTTTTATTTTTGATCAACTGAATATCTCTCTTTTTAGGTTCTATTCTAATCTCTATGTTTCTCTTTTTTCTTCTAGTCGTTCGCTAGCATCTTTTCTTTCTTCCATGCTTGTTTTTATAATTTTATCCATTTTTTGCCCCATTGATTTGACAGTATCACATAAGTCATTGGATTGTGTTTTTTCTGATTTTTGCCCATTTTTTGGACAAAGAATTTGACAGAACTGTTGAATCTTCTAAATAAGCCTCTTAGATCAATTTCATTTTGTTTTCAAGCAAAAAATATCCAAAAATAGCTTAATTGAATTTGACAGATCAGCATTATTCTTATGAAAATAAGGGGTTCAACGAGTAAATTCAGGCCAAGATTCTTGAAAATTGCATCCATTTTAAAGGAAAACCGATGAAATCGGAGTTTTTCACATGAAATTGTTTGAACTGTCAAATAGCTTTTCCTGACAAAAAAATGAAAATTTTGAGTTGAAAGAGAAGACATTCTCTTCAAGAAAGAGTAGAAACTGTCAAACTGGCGATATACATAAATTCAAGGAAAGAGTATCACGTTATGTAAATTCCTGAAAGCAATGAGAGATTATCAAATTAGGTCATAATTCCTCCCATTCTAATTTGATGATATTAAATCACACATATTTTGCAAATGAATTTGTTTGTTTGACCTTATTTTGCAAATTCGCAGTTACAAGCAATTGATATGTCACAAACTTCATAATCGAATACATTTCCTTACTTGCATTCTTCATCCCTCTGATATCAAATTTTACAGTCCATTTTATATTCTTATGTATTCTCTCACATTCTGCTCTTTTTGAATATTCTTCTTCAAATCCCTCATCTTCTATGTTCTCATTCCGCAGGTGCATCCCGACCTGTTTTTTTCTTCCGTTTTCATAGAGAAAACGAAGTTTATTCTCATACTTCATATGAATCGATCCGCCGATTTTCCACATCTTATTGACCCAGTGATCGATTCGTTTCATTGTTCCTTCATTATGGACTTTAGAATCAGAAGAATATGCAATAACAGGTTTTGCCTTCAATT
>NZ_QBKB01000002.1:491326-693423 GCF_004137855.1 Methanohalophilus profundi | reverse complement strand
ATAAACGTAATGCATGAGCTACGCTCATGCAACGTTCAGTGGTAATGAAAAAAGAGTTACGCTTTTAAAGCGAAAAGCTAATTTGATGGTCTCAATGAAAAGAGCTGTAAGAGGCAAAACCGTTAAATATCAGGCATATTATGCGTAATGACAGGATAAATAGTATCCCTAAGAAATTGTCCAATAAACATTCTAGTTTTTTAGGAAGGAGAATGGTAGATGACATGCGAGAAAGAGCCAACGAGAGAATTGCCTTAATAGCAATTCAGCGATCATTGAAGATCCGTGGGATGTCACTCTCCGGAGGAAATCGTATTACAACAAGCAAAATCTCATTGCTGAGAATCCTCACGTTCTGCCTAATCATGTCCGCAGCGGTCCTGATGCCAATGTCGGTCTGTCAGGCACAGGAGGACACGGTCCGGATAGGTGTCCAGTCAGACATGCCGGATTATATGACTCTGCAACAATGGGAAATGACGACAGAATATTTATCACAGGAGATTCCCGGACACTCGTTTGAGATCATTCCACTATCCTACGATGAGATGCTAATAGCAGCGGATAACGGTGATGTTGATATTGTTGTATGCAGTCCTGTGCTCGAGGTGGCACTGGAATACAAGTATGGCGCATCAGCAATCGCAACACGTATGAATAACTGGCAGGGTGAGTCATACCAGATTCATGGCGCAGTTGTCATCACACGGGCAGATAGGGATGATATCAATGATCTGAGTGATCTGAAAGGCAGATCATTCGCAGCAACCCCAGAGAACAGTTTTGCTTGGAGGATAGTACAGCGATTGATGATGAACGAAGGCATTGACCCCTACACAGATCTCAAATCTGAGTTGGGGCATTCACACCGGGCAGTTATCGATGCTGTTATCAATGGAGATGTTGATGCAGGGGCTGTACGTGTCGGAACGCTGGAACAGATGGTATTAGAGGGAACGCTGGACATTGATAATATCAAGGGAATTCATCTTTATCGTATGAATATGGATGACGGCGAATCTGATACTCGTTTTCACATTATTGGTGGTCAGGTAATAAAAGGTGTTCCTTTCATTCACAGTACTTCTCTCTATCCTGAATGGGCGTTCACCAGACTACCATACACAAACGTCGATCTTGCCGGTAATGTGGCGAAAACTCTCCATACCATGCCTGTTTCCAGTGCAATTGATCAGGATGACAGATATGCCGGATGGGGTACCCCGCTGAGCTACCAGCCGGTACACAAGCTTATGCAAGAATTGCAGATAGGTCCCTATGAGCATTATGGAGAGGTTTCTTTAGTTGATGCTGTTTCAAAGTACTGGTATATACCTCTACTACTAATCTTCATTATATTATTGATGATGATATACTTACGCAAACTTACATCTCTGAATCAGGAGTTAAAATCCGAAAGTTCCAGACGTAAACAGGCCGAGCAGACTCTCAAGAAATACGCAGATGAGCTGGAGTATTCCAATGAGACAAAGGATATCTTCACAGATATCATGCGCCATGATCTTCTAAATCCAATCAACATCATCAATGGTTTCACAGATCTGTTGCTTGGAACGGAAACGGATGAATCGAAACGTCATAAACTCGAAAATATCAAACTTAGCAATGAACAACTTATTGAAATGATAAAGAATGCATCCAAGTTCTCTAAACTGGATGCCACTGAGAGTATCCAGCTTGAGACAACAGATATTGGGTCACTCATGGAAAAAGCTGCATACAACCTTAAGCATGAATCCACCACGAAGCAGATGGACATCAAACTTCCTGTCGGTGGTCCATATACTGCAAGTGCCAATTCAATTATCGTGGATGTGTTCGTCAACCTGCTTTCCAATGCCATCAAGTACAGTCCAGCTGGTAGCCGTATCACGACGGATGTACTCGATGCCGGTGATATGTGGAAGGTAACAGTGACAGATGCTGGCGAGGGTATTGCTGATGAGGACAAGACCCTAATCTTTGAGCGGTTCAAGCGTGTCCACAAAAAAAGCATCAAAGGATCTGGATTGGGGCTTGCCATCGTCAAGCGGATCATCGACTGCATGGCGGAGATGTGGGTGTAGAGGACAATCCGCAGGGGCAGGGGAGTGTGTTCTGGGTGAGTGTTAAGAAGGTATGATCGGTGTCTGTGTTTACCGATTACCACATATGCGATGCGTGATGAACGGGAGTGGTTCAGGATGCTGCGATCACCTTTTTAGGTTCGCGTCATTCGATCTTATTCTCATGCTCGTGGATGATGGCTTCGCGTGATTCACGGTCTGTTTTGGGCTTCGTTACTCCACCAGGGTATGTATTGGGAGTTTCTCCGATTTCTCTGCAATTTATCTGCAATTGAAGACAGAAAGAAAGTTTACGACAAGGCTTTCGGTGGAAAAACCGACAATATGAAAGTACAATGCCCTGCATGTGGATTCAATTTCAAATTAAAGAAAAATAGAGAGATAGATTTGGAGGACAAGATCCAGGCAATATTTGACTATTTATTTATACCGGAAGCCATATATATACACACACTAAGAATTACCTAATAACTAATAAAGGAGAACGATTTCTATAATCGATCTGATGAGTGACCTTTTCCTTGAAACCACCCGTGCTCTTGTACTGCTCATTCTACTTGTTTATCTATGGAGAGCTGGTTCCCAGCGTGCAGAACTATCCCATAAAAGTTGGAAACTCATGCTTGCAGGATTTGTCTTGTTGTTTTTTGGAAGTGCGATCGATATCACAGATAACTACGAATCCCTGAATCATTTTGTCGTCATAGGTGATACGGAGGTCCAGGCATTTCTGGAGAAGATGGTCGGATACCTTGGCGGTTTTGTGTTGCTTGCAATCGGCCTGATACAGTGGTTGCCTACTATAACGGGAGTGGAACAACTGGAACGCGCGTACGAAGAACTGAGCTGGAGTGAGGAACAATTCAGAAAACTTTATGAGAACATGAATTCCGGAGTTGCAGTCTATATGGCAGTCGATGGAGGAAAGGATTTCATTTTCAAAGATATAAACAGGGCCAGCGAGCAAATAGACAATGTAAACCGAGAAGAGGTTCTGGGCAATAGGGTTACCGACATATTCCCTAATATCGTGGATATAGGTCTCCTTGATGTGTTCCAGAGGGTATGGAGGACGGGAACAGCAGAAGATCATCCTGTTTCGTTCTATGAGGATGAAAGGATCAGTGGCTGGAGAGATAACTATGTCTACAAGTTGTCTTCAGAGAATATCGTTGCTATGTATGAGGATGTTACTAAACGCAAGCAGACAGAGGAAGCAATGCTCATGGCCAAACTGGCCGCCGAGGATTCAAATCGTACCAAATCGGAATTTCTTGCCAATATGAGCCATGAATTGCGTACACCTCTAAACTCAGTTATCGGGTTTTCCCAGGTGCTGAAAGAGAATGCCTCCAATCATCTGGACGATAAAGAAATCAAATATGTATCTAATGTTCTAAAAAGTGGAGACCATTTGTTAGAGTTGATTAACGATATTCTTGACATTTCAAAAGCCGAATCTGGTAATATGGATTATGTGCCTGAATCTGTAAATATTGAAGAAATAATCGATGGTACAATTANCAAAAAAGTGGAGACCATTTGTTAGAGTTGATTAACGATATTCTTGACATTTCAAAAGCCGAATCTGGTAATATGGATTATGTGCCTGAATCTGTAAATATTGAAGAAATAATCGATGGTACAATTATGTTTGTGAGCCCTATGGCAAAAAAGAAAGCAATTGATTTACATGTCAGTTTTAAGCATGAATATCCAGATATGCAGGCTGACAGGATGAAATTCAAAGAAGTCATGTATAACCTGCTTAACAACGCAATAAAATTCACACCTGAAAAAGGTGAAGTCCAGGTTACTACAAAAATTATCGATGAAAAACTTCATGTCTCTGTTTCAGATACGGGCATTGGAATCCCTGAAGGAAAGTTCAAGAGCATCTTTGACCCTTTCAAACAAGTCGATTCATCTGCTAACAGAAAATTTGGTGGTACGGGCCTGGGACTTTCCCTGGTGAAGAAATACGTGGAGATGCATGATGGAGAGGTCTGGGTCGAAAGTGAAATAGGAAAAGGAAGTACCTTTACGTTCACTGTCCCGTTGAAATAACACAAACTTATAGGATGTGAAGTAAATGACAAAAGTACTGGTTGTTGAAGATAATCCAATGAATATGGAACTTACTGTAGACCTTCTTGAATCATATGGTTATGAGGTCGAACAGGCTGAAAATGGGGAAAAGGCTCTTGATATCGTAAATGAAATTAATAATTTAGATTTAATTTTGTTGGATATACAATTACCCAGGATGGACGGACTTGAAGTCTTGACTCAACTCAAAAAAATGGATAACTCAAAGAATATACCCGTTATAGCGCTTACAGCACATGCGATGAGAGGAGATGAGAACAAATTCATCAATGCCGGTTGTGTTGGGTATATTTCTAAACCAATTGATATACATGAGTTTAAGAAGACAGTAACAGATAATATAAATTCTTGAGTTCAAAAAAAGGGAGCAGTGAAAACCTGCCCTGATTAATTGTTTTAATTCCACCGATCATTTGCTGAACTCGTATACAAATTCTCCATCTGCATCATAAAGGCTGGCAGTATCTCCATCGTTATTCCAGATCGGTCTTCCACTACCCCAATACAGTTCTGTAGCAGAATCAATACCTTCCTCTGTGTATAAAGTGACCGTATCCCCTGCTTCCAGCGTAAATGATGAGAATGTGTACGTATGATGTTCTCCCTCATCCATTATTTTCCATCCTTCCAATGATACTGCAGAAGATCCTTGATTTGTTATCTTTACCCATTCGTCTTCCAGACTGATATCTGTTATCTGTACCGCAGACTCTTCGGTTTTAATTTCTGTTTCAGCGGATTCTTGGCCGGTATCTGCAGGAGGGACATAGGTGGATACCGAACTGGCATCATCGTCTTTATGTACCCAGAATTTTGCATATACAGGATAATGGTCTGACACATCTTCGGTCAGTCTTGACCCAGTCCATACTCGAGATCATACCTGAAAACACCCGCTTCTCCAGTATAATCAGAGGTATCAGTAATCACAGTTCTGTCGTATGTGTAATCCGTAGATTTGGTAGTTGTATCAACTGAATCATCAATCAACCAGGCATATTCATCAAGATCAGAAGTTCCATCCTCATTAAAATATGAACCATCGGCATTGAAATCACCCATAATGATGAAATCCTGCTCACCTTCATAGATGCCCATAGCATATTCAAGTACTTCATCAAGTTGATTTATTTCTTCAGTAGTCTCATCAGGATCAGTATGAATACTGATCAATACGCCATCATAGTTGCCACCGTTGACTTTGAATGAAGCAATATAGGGTTCTCTGTGGAAAACATCACCGTCTGGTTCAGGATATGTATGTGGTGTTCCTGTAATGGTGATTAAAGAACTGTTGTAAATATACATGTACTGTTCTTTGGAAGATGTTGTGCCAAGTCGTTCACTGACCACGTAATCATAATTATTATTTTCAGAATTGACTTCCTGGATAAGGTCAGTTATTGATGTTTGGGATTTATCTCTGATTTCCTGAATGCAGACGATATCATAGGTTCGAATGGTATCCCGAGAACAGCCATCACTTTTCCCTCTGATGCCTTGGATTGTCCGTAAATCTGAACATTGAATGCACCCACTCTTATCGTATCATCGTCTGTAGATAAAGAAGTGTCCTCTTCATCTGTACTATCGTCAACAGGTTTTGTTTGTTCTTCATCGGTAGCAGAATCGGATTCATCTATTTCCGGTTGATTTATTTCTTCGTCGGGTCCATTGGAGCCGCTACATCCTGCCACAAGTAAAGCAGCAATAATCAGGGATATAATCACAAATTTCTTCATTCACACACCTTTCTCTATTATTTGGAAATGTCACTTATTGATCTGTATTAGTTGTCTTATTTTCCTGTACGGCCTTGATAAGCATATCAGGATTATGTTTGATGGCATCCATCAGTAATGTCAGCACCTCATCGTCACTATCCTGTATGTTCACCATACTTTCGGCAGTTAATGTCATACCACATTTGCTGCAGAACCCAGCAGTTGGGCCATTGGTGGTGTTACAGCGAGGACATTTTATAGGATTTAGTTTTGGTCCTTCATCCTCTTTTAGACCATATTTGTTAAGCAGTGCATCGTCTACTGACTGGCCAGAGAGGTGAATATAGGTTGCTGACATGTCAGTTCCATGAATCCAGCCCAGATGTGATTCAAGTTGTGCCTGGGTAAGGACATTTGCAAGCTCTGTGGCCCTGGAGTGGCGGAACAGGTGATTGTATACCCGTTTCTTTATCCCTGCCCTTTCTGCAGTTCTTTTGATAACTTTTGTTATGCCACGATAATTCATATGCTTGCCTTTGTTTTTATTGCAGAGATTGATCCATACGTTTGCGTTTGGATTTTCATTGTCGGGATGTATGTCTAACCATGATGCAATATACGGTGGGCTGAATATGAGCCGTACGCGCCTCATACCAGTCTTACCATTAAGGATTACAGTTGCACCATACTTATCAAAATTGATATGTTTGATCAGTATAGTTCCCATTTCTCCAACCCTACTTCCGGAATCATACAGAAAAGCAATCATTGCCTTGTCTCTTGGATGCTGGGCGGTTTCGATCATCTTTTTGACTTCATCTTCTGTGAGAAGTTCGTCGGGCAGCATCTTGTCGTGTTGTTTCATAGCAGTTTTAATCCATGAGGTAGTTTCCGGATCGTTGCCGCCATTTAGCCATCTGAAAAAACGCTTTATAGTTACTTTATAGCCATGTTTTGTCCATGGTCTTTTATCGGATCTTTCAATCTCAGCAACCACTCGATACATATCTGTAAGTGTTAATTTGTCAAGATCTTTGCCGAATTTGTAGGCCAGGATATTCAACTGGTCCATGGATTCGAGGATCCGACAAACCTTCCGCATACAGGATATTAACAAATTCAAAAATCAGATCTTTATTTCTCTGTGAATATTCTGCATTAATAATTCTTCTTTCTGCAGTTTTCCACTTGCTTTTTATGGTTGTATAAGTCCATACCTAATACCTTCTTTTGTCTGGATAAATAATCCAGGAAACCTATATGGAAGTATTAGGGCTTGTTACTGGAAGTATAGAGCCCCGGGCGTGATTTGAACACGCGACCTAGTGATTACAAGTCACTCGCTCTGCCAGGCTGAGCCACCGAGGCGCTTATGGTATCGAATGCAACCCATAGATACCATAATGGCACATAAATTTTATGGCTGGTTGCGCTATATCTAACTCTTATGTGGCAGGAAATGGCAAGAATCGGGAAAAAACTCGTGGATCACGGGCTGGTTGAGTCCCATTTTGGAAATATAAGTGTACGTCGGGGCAACAGCATGGTGATTACCCGCAGCGGATGCCCGCTAGACGAAATATGTGCGGAGAATGTGGTGGAGGTGCCCATCCATACCACCTGCGAATTTGACAGTCTCGCGTCGTCGGAAACCCGGGTCCATCGGCGTATCTATCAGGACACTGATGCCGGATGTATCGTGCATGGCCACTGTCCCTTTGCCGTAGTTATGTCACTGTTGGATGAATCTGGCAGCATCGAACCACTGGATAGTGAAGGGGTGTGTTTCCTGGGGCCCGTGCCGGTGGTGGAAGGCAGCATAGGAAGTGAAGAACTTGCCGCAAACTCCGCTGAGGCCCTGTCAGAATCCGAGGGGGTTATCGTCAAAAGCCACGGCACCATATCTACAGGAAAAACCCTGGACCATGCCTACATCAATACCACCCAGATTGAGCACACCTGTAAGGTACGCTATTACTACGATCTTGCTAAAAGTTCGTTGTGAAAGTAAAAGATTAAATCATGGAAGGACAACTAAGGGAATTATACAATGACCCTAGATCGTTTCAGGCCTGTTTTTGCAGGCCCCATATCAAGACTCGCAAAAATATTTGCAGATACGGGCATATCCCCCAACCAGGTAACACTTGCTTCCCTGCTTTTTTCCGCAGCCGCAGGACTGTGCTATGCCCTGGGAGCGTCCAACATTTTTCTGATAGGTGCGGCACTTATATTTGTGGTCCTTAACTCCCTGTTTGACGCGCTGGACGGCAGCATGGCCCGCTATCTTCTCACAAACGACAAGGCCGGGGATTTCCTTGACCATGTGGTTGATCGCTATGCAGATGTCTTTATTGTCGGCGGCCTGATCTTCGGGGAATATGCAGGCTGGGGTATCGGCCTTTTCACAATGGTGGGCATTCTTCTCACAAGTTATCTTGGTACCCAGGCCCAGGCATTATCCATCGGTCGTTTCTATGGTGGAATTATGGGCAGGGCGGACCGTCTTGTACTGGTCATAGCCGCATCGCTGTTACACATTATCTATCCGCAGGCTATATTTGGCTACACCCTGCTTGGCTGGTCCCTTATCATTATGGGTGTTGCTTCCCATGTAACTGCCCTGCAGCGTATACATTTTATCCGCAAACGCCTGGGCTGAAACAGACGCATGATTTAAATTACTCCCTGTAATTGGTTGTTCCTATGAAAAAATACGAATACCTAGAACATACCGCAGATGCGAGGTTCAAGGCCTTTGGGGCCACCGCAGAAGAAGCCTTCGCAAATGCCGCAGAGGCTATGTTCAATGTTATGATCGATACTTCCGGTATTAATCCACAGATTACCGAATATATTGAATTGCAGGCACCTGATCTGGAAAACCTTCTTGTGGACTGGCTTTCTGAACTTCTTTATCTCTTTGAAGTCAATATGGTTGTGTTCAGTAGCTTTGAGGTTTTTGCTATTGAAAAACAAGGCGATGAATACCTACTTTCAGCAAAAGCGGAGGGTGAACCTCTGGATCTTGAAAAACACATATTTGACACCGAAGTCAAAGCAGTAACATATAATGACCTTGGTGTACAAATTACATCACAGGGAGTTACGGTACGTATTACAGTGGATACATGAAAAGGGGATTTGATAGGATGGATACAGAAGGACCGGAAATAGAAGGAATTGAACGGATAGACAATGATATATGGCAAGTTCCCCTGGGCTACAAACCCGGGATGAGGGTGCCGGGCAGGATATATCTTTCAGATAAATTGTTCTCCAATCTGGAAAAGGAAGCAGTGGACCAAGTAGCCAATGTGGCCACCCTGCCAGGAATACAGAAATTCTCTATGGCAATGCCCGATGCACATGTAGGATATGGTTTTCCCATAGGGGGAGTTGCCGCTTTTGATGCCGAGGAAGGTGTCATCAGTCCCGGTGGTGTGGGATTTGACATCAACTGCGGTGTACGCCTGATCAGGTCCAATCTGGAAAAATCCGATGTGGATGGTAAAGTCAATGACCTGCTGGATTCCCTTTTCAAGGCCGTACCTTCGGGTGTGGGTTCCAAAAGCCGAATACGGGCATCGGAAAGTGAACTTGAAGCAATCTTCATCAATGGATCCCGCTGGGCTGTGGAGCAAGGGTATGGTGTAGAAGCTGATCTCACCCACTGTGAAGGTGAAGGGTGCATCGAAGGAGGCGACCCTGCACAGGTTAGTGCCAAAGCCCGCAAAAGAGGCAGACCGCAGCTTGGAACCCTGGGAAGCGGTAATCATTTCCTGGAATTGCAGTATGTGGATGAGATATATGATCCGGTCGCAGCTGAAGCCTTTAATCTCAAAAAGGGCCAGCTTACTTTCATGATCCATTGTGGATCGCGGGGTGCGGGTCATCAGGTATGTACCGATCACCTGCGCAATCTCACCCGTGCAGTGGAGAAGTATAAAATCGACCTGCCTGACAAACAGCTCGCCTGTGCACCGGCACAATCAGAAGAAGCACAGGCCTATTTCGGTGCAATGGCTTCAGCTGCCAACTATGCCTGGACCAACCGCCAGATCATAATGCACCACTGTCGTGAAGTGTTCGAACAACAAATGAATATGGATGCGGATGAATTGGGTCTGGATCTGGTCTATGATGTGGCCCACAATGTCGCCAAACTGGAAGAACATGATGTAAACGGTGGAAAAAAACAGGTATATGTACATCGCAAGGGTGCCACCCGTGCTTTTCCTGCAGGACATCCCGATGTACCACAGGCTTACAGGGATGTAGGTCAGCCGGTGCTTATCCCGGGCAGTATGGGGACCCCCTCCTATGTGCTCTGCGGTAAGCAGTCAGCAATGGATGTATCCTTTGGAAGCGCCTGTCATGGTGCCGGCAGGGTAATGAGTCGCTCCGGTGCGAAACGCACTTTCAGGGGAGAACAGATCCAGAAAGACCTTAGTGGTCAGGGCATCTCTGTCAGGGCAGCCCATCCTTCGGTCATTGCCGAAGAAGCACCCGGAGTTTACAAATCCAGCAGTGAGGTGGTGGATGTTGTTGACAGGCTTGGTATTGCAGGCAAGGTCGCCAAACTCATGCCTCTGGGTGTTGTAAAAGGTTAAAATTGAGAGAATATGAGGAAGGGAACACATTGTTTGAGGGGATGAATGGTTTTGCTTGGTTACAGTAATTCTGTATTAAACCATATGACAGGTTCCGCTTCCTCACATTCCAATGGGTGACTATAATATTTAAAATGTTTGATTAATCACCATGTATTCACCGCTACTCATTTAATGTCCTAATGCTTTTTTATGGCCATGACAAAAGAAGAATCACGTATTAAACAGGTCCGGACTATGGCTGATTATCAGTTTGGCAAAGGATGTGGGAACATTCTCTTTTCAGGTGACATCACATTCAAATTATCCCGGACAAAAAGGATCAGGCAGATATTTTCCGGAGGAAACGTATGGCTACAGTACGTGCCAAGGATGGAATGTTCACTTTGAGTATTGAGGGGGCTTCATTGATCCATTCCCATCTTCCAACACCGGGCTATCGCGTGATGATGTGTGACGATGCAATTCCCTTCGTCTCAAAAGGCAAAACTGCTTTTGCCAAGCATGTGGAAAACATAGACCCTGATCTGCGGGCAGGGGATGAGGTTTTGCTTGTGGATAAACAGGACAATCTTATTGCTACAGGGCAGTTACTCCTTGCTCCAGAAGAAGTCCTTGCCATGCAGAACGGCCCGGCTGTTGACGTCAGGGTTGGTGTGGATAGCAGCTGATATGTAGTTGCAATCAAAATCTAAATATATATTCAACAAATAACCATGTAAGTTATATTGTACTTCCTCAGAAGGTGAAACTATCGAAGAAGACCAGCTCCTGAAAACCTTTGTAATTCCTCCAAATACGAAAATGGAAGAACATAATATTGTTCTGGATGAGGATATTATAGTAGGGAACCATTCTGATATACGCTACGGTATAATTGCTGATTCGGTGATAATCGGAGAAAGGGTATCGGTATCAGGTGATGTACTTGCCAGGTCTGATATTCGTATAGACATCTGGTCAAAAATCGGTGGCAATGTGCGCTGTGGTGAAAATGGCTATATTGGCGAGTTTGTGAATATAGATGGCAAACTTTTCGTTAATGGAGACCTTGATGTTGGTAATGATGTGAAGATTAACAGAGGGTTTGAAGCTCATGGCTGGATAGTTGTTCGTAATCCTGTGCCTGTAATCACCTATATTTTCCTCTATATCTCCGAACTTTTACGTATGGGTAAGGGTGAAGAAGTAGAAAAGGCTATGAGTGAATTCTTTGAAGAGGAAGCAAAAGAGATCAGTTATGATGCTATGGTAGTTCCCAACGGATCCCGCATATCCGCAGACTCTATAAGGGTACCCGGGGCAGCCACCATAGGAGATAGCTGCAGGCTCGTAGGTAATATAAGGGCTGAATCACTGGAAATGGGTGATGCTACTACTTTGTATGGAAGTATCCGGACAGCCAGTGATATTGAGATCGGTGAAAATAACGCCATCCACGGTAACATTGTCTCCCGGGGCAGGGTTGTAGTGGGTAAAGGTACCCATATACTGGGAGAGATCAATGCTTACTCTATCAGGATTCATGAGGATTCAAGGGTTGATGGTGTTATGCGAGCCACCGGTGGCACCACATTCATACGTGAAGAAGAAGAGGTCTCCCGGGACAGGGAACTGATAAAACTGGACATAGCAGACCAACCGCAATAAAAGGTGTTCTTTTTTGAGTGAAACTACTGAGATTTATAACTCTATTGTAGAGAAAGATTCAAAATACGTTATGCAAAACTACGGTCGTTATCCTATCGCACTGGATAAGGGAGCAGGCGCTGTTGTGTGGGATATTGCCGGCAAACAGTATATCGATTGCGTTGCAGGAATAGCCGTAAACAACGTGGGCCATTGCCATCCCAGAGTTGTTAAAGCAATACAGGAGCAGGCAGCCAAACTCATCCATGTATCCAATCTCTATTATACCGATGTACAGGCTGACCTTGCAGAAAAGATGTCACAGGTTACCGGCATGGATCGTCTGTTCTTCTGCAATTCCGGCACCGAGGCTGTAGAAGCTGCCATGAAACTGGCCCGTGCCCATTCTGGGAAAAAGAACTTCGTGGCCGCAGAAGGTTCCTTCCACGGCAGGACTATGGGTGCCCTTGCGGTAACTTCCAAAGAGGCCTACAGGAAACCTTTTGAACCTCTCCCCGGCAGGGTTGATTTTGTACCTTATGATAATTCACCGGCAATTGCAGATGCCATTGATTCGGACACAGCGGCTGTAATCGTGGAACCCATCCAGGGGGAAGGTGGTGTCAATGTCCCTTCCGCAAATTACCTTAAAGAGGTCCGGGAAATCTGTGATGAGACCGGTACCCTGTTGATATTCGATGAGATCCAGACCGGTTTCGGGCGTACGGGCAAGTGGTTCTGTAAGGACCATTTCAATGTGACCCCGGACATAATGACAATGGCCAAAGCACTGGGAGGCGGATTCCCCATGGGTGCCATTGCAAGCAGGGAAGGCATTGTATTCCAGAAAGGGCAGCATGCCGCAACCTTCGGAGGAGGTCCTCTTGCCTGTGCAGCAGCCCTGGCATCCATTAATGCAATTGAACAAGAAGGACTCGTGGAACGCTCCCGCACGATGGGTGAGTATTTCGTGAAGAAACTGGAAGGTTTAAACCGTGAGGATTTCCTGGAAATCCGGGGTAAAGGATTGATGATGGGTGTGCGTGTGCAGGATTCCTGTGCAGAAATGGTAACTGCGGGCCTTGAGAAAGGTGTTTTGCTTAATTGCACAGCAGGCAACATCCTGCGTATGGTGCCTCCTCTTGTCATAACCGAAGAACAGGTAGATTCGGTGGTGGATGTAATTGGCAAGTTATGAACTGGTAAAACCTGAGATCAGGTCGATAGCTCCCTATGTGCCGGGCAAATCTATTGCCGAGATCGCTGAAAAATATAATCTGGAACCCGATTCGATTATCAAACTCGGCTCAAATGAAAATCCCCTGGGTCCTTCCCAGGCAGCAGTCAGTGCCCTGCGAGAAGCTGCCGCCACTGTGAATATTTACCCATCGGCAGATGCCAGGGAACTTGTGGATGCAATATCTGGTTATGTTGGTATGCCCCAGGCCAATATTGTGGCATCCGGTCCGGGTATGGATGGTTTGCTTGACGGCCTGATGAGAATGCTCATATCTGCGGATTCGGAAGTTGTGATTACAACTCCCACTTTTTCCTACTACGAGATTGCTGCAACTGCGTGTGGTGCAAAACCAGTATTTGTGAAACGCAATGAAAATTTTGACGTGGATATTGACAGGGTCATTGCTGCAGTAAATGAAAAAACAAAAGTGGTATTCATCTGCTCCCCAAACAACCCTTCAGGCAATGTCACTGCTGAGAAAGAACTGCGCAGGCTGCTGGATTCTGTTGATTGTCTGGTCTTTGTGGACGAGGCCTATGTGGAATTTGCAGGATCAGATGTTGCGTCTCTTGTAGGGGAATATGATAATCTTGTTGTTGGCAGGACCTTTTCCAAAGCTTTCGGACTGGCAGGTTTAAGACTTGGTTACGGTATAATGCCTGCCTGGCTTAAGGTCGAATATATGAAAGCTGCTACTCCCTTCAATGTAAGTGCACCGGCTGTTGCAGCAGGTATTGCTGCCCTTTCTGACAAAGAGCATCTGGAGGCCAGCCAACAGATGGTAATCGAGGGTCGTAAATATTTGCAGGCAAACCTGCCTTTCAAAGTATATGAATCACAGGCTAATTTTATGCTTGTGGATGTTGCGCCCCATAATGCAAAGGATGTATGCGACCACTTGTTGCGCAGGGGGGTTATTGTCAGGGATTGCACTTCTTTCCGTGATGCAGGTGATTCCTTTATCAGAGTCACTGTAGGTACAAAAGAACAAAATGAAAGAGTTGTGGAAGGCTTTTCGACCTATTTATGAGAGGCTTTCGACCTCATTTATTTCCATAAGTGGGTAATCCAGTTCTTTGTTGTAGGTCATAGATGCCCGGATTCTGGTATCTCCATGGATTACTTGCAGGGCCACTGACAACATTTTTCCTTCAAGTTCGCAGTATCCGAATTCACCATTTAATTTTGCGGCTATCATTTCCCTGTCTATATCTACATTGATCTCTTCAACAAAGGGCTGTACAGAAATACTTTCAGCAATGGCTTTTTCCAGGCTATCCACATTTTGCAGGTTAAGGGGTGAACCCGTGAACTGATGATAGAGGGCTCCCATTTTGATCCCTGCCTCAAAAGCAGCTATTTGTGTATCATCAGGTCTTTTTTCCATGATTACTGGGATGGTAGGGTGTTATTTATATTTGTGGATGGAGCACATTTTTACATAGTATCAGGTATAATGTGGTATGGTTACAAAATAAGGAGTATATTGTATGAGTACGCTTGAAAACCTTGAAGGAGCATTTGCCGGTGAATCCATGGCAAACAGGAAGTATCTGGCCTTTGCAAAAAAAGCTGATGACGAAGGCCACCCTCAGATTGCAAAATTGTTCAGGGCAGCTGCAGCAGCTGAGACTGTTCATGCTCACAACCATCTGGGAATTATGAATGGCATTAAGAGCACAGAGGAAAACCTCAAAGAAGCTATTGAAGGGGAAACCTATGAATTCGAAACAATGTATCCTGAATTCATAACACAGGCAAAAGAGGAAGGTAACGGTAAAGCTGCCTGGAGTTTTGATGTTGCCAATCAGGTAGAAGCAATTCATGCCGAACTCTACAAGAAAGCCCTTGATAATGCAGGCAACAATGAAGAGGTTGAGTATTACGTATGTGAAGTTTGTGGTAATACTGTGGAAAACGGTGCACCGGACGTATGTCCGATTTGTGGTGCCCCAGCTTCTAAGTTCAAGAAAATTGATTAAAGTGTCCTGTTGATTAGGACATATTCTCTTATTTTTTATTTATTGCTGCTACCTGTTGGTTTAGGTGCTGTCATTTTATTTGTTCTAATTAATATACAACGTTTTATGTACACTAATTGTATATTCATTGCCATATTTATTATCCCTATGGTCATGGAACAATACGGTTAATGGAATCTGGGCATTATTCGTTTACCAGCGTTGTATTTTATTCTATTATTGCGGTAGTTTTGTTTTGTGTGCTGGCAACTTCTACGGCTTGCGCTGAATGGGAACAGAATGAAGTAGAAGTGAATTCTGTATATGAAGTCGGCTCAGGTTTTGTCCATGTCACAAAAGAGATCACTTTCACCAACAAGGATGAAAATACCCGCTACTGGCAGGGATTTTACTCTTCATTAAATTATCCTGTTCCACCGGATCATTCGAATCTTTGTTCCTATGACGATTCCTCTAAAGTGAGGTTCAAAAGAGCTGAAGATGGCGGAGACTATTACATTTTCACATTCAATGAGGATTTGTGGTATGGGGATAGTTACACTTTCACAATGGAATACGATGTCCGGAAAGATCCCATCTATACAACTTCACAATTACGGAACAATCAGATTCTGGAACTGTGGAACTCATTGTCCCTGATAATTATGAAGCATACCTAGAAGATGTGGGTTATGGAAAAGAAAATCTACACGATCGTGCAGTTTATACGTTTGGCACCGCAAGTTTCCAGGAATTTCCCTTGAGGATTGATTGTGTAAAAACAGTGGACCTAATGGTTGCCAGTAAAGTAGTTTCCCTGGGGGGCAGTAATGTCAACATCAGTGTGGAATACCGGAAAGGAAATTATGAATGGGCACAGGATGTGCTGGACAAAACGGCTACCTATCTTCCCTTGCTGGAGGATGTCTGGGGCGTCCCTTTTCCGGGCAATTCAAATCTCATTATCAGGGAATCTTCAATTGCAGAAACTAAGGGTTACGATGGTTTCAATTATGGTAATGGTACAATATCCCTTCTACATTCAGCAGAGGACCATGTGTTGATACATGAACTTTCTCACAGCTGGACTCATGCATGCAATTTTGAGCAACTCTGGATGCATGAAGGTTATGCCAACCTGTATACTTTTCTGGTGTTACAACAAACAAATCCTAAAAAGGCCCTGGCTATGAAATCCGAACTTGAGGAGGATTATGACAAAAAAGAACACCAGTTTGCACAGGCTCTTGATGGCTGGTCGATTCCGGATGAGTATAATTCTTCCAGCTCAGAAAAGATTGGCTATGGTTACAGTAAATCTTTCGTTTTCGTATCGGATATTTATGAAAAAGTTGGTTTTGAAAGAATGCAAATTGCCAACAGGAAGTTGCTGGCTGCCGGTAAGGTGAATACTTCTGGTCATATTTCAATAATAGAATCGGTTTCAGACAAAGATTTCGATCAAATGTATTCTAATTTTGTTTGATAATTTGTAGGGTAAAAACTGACATACTTCCCATGCATATTGCATGGGTGTTTTATGGTTGGCTTTTTTCTTGCTTTTTTATATTTATTTTCTATAGTGATTGCGTTGTGTTGTGATTAATGTACATTTGGTAAAGCAGACAACTGTCTATATTAATCGCCTGATAAAACTAATATATATTAACGCAATCTATTATCTATGCTCATTGCGGTAATATTGGCGATAATTGGAATTCTGGAAGTAATCATATTGACCCAGTTGTTTGGTTACCGTCTAGGAGGGGTGATTGTTGTTCCTGTGCTTGCCATCTATACATGCAAAAATTTCTTAATGTTGCCATCATTGAAAACCAGGCTATAACTGAATACACCACAAGGTTGGTTAATGAGATTTTCGTGAAACCGCGTATTATCGTGATCACCAATGTACGACAGGACCATCTTCCCACGCTGGGCAGGGATAAGCGTGAGATAGCAAGGTCCTTTGCCCGCTCAGTTCCTGAAAATACTGTGGTTATTAACTGTGAACAGAATCCCGTATTGCAGGATTATATGGAAAAAGAAATTGAAAAACGTGGAGCTACTGCAATAAATGTAGAAATTCCGGAGGTGCACAGGGGACTGCTTGGTGCTGAAACTGTTTATGGATTGAATTATGTGCTTGATGAAATGGGCAGTGATCCTATCCCTGAGGATGAGTTGGATTCCAATCTGCAGTCAATGCAACCCCATTGGCTGGAACTTGAATCGGGTGTACTTTTTAATGCTGCTGAGGTGAATGATGTGGAAAGTACGGAAATGATACGTCAACAGCTTGCAGGTAAGGAGAAAATTTTACCCTTTGTTTACCTGGGGGATGAAAGAAGGGGCAGGTCATATTCATTTGTGAAATATCTCAACCACCTTTTTGAGAAAGGATACATTGATGAGGTTTTCATGGGTGGCCGCACTACAAAGGCGTTTGCTAGGAATATCAGGGCACCTATCCGCCAATTCCGTGCTGACGCGGATGCAGGAGAAGTGCTCGATGAAATGGTCAGGGTGGGGCTGCCTGTAATCCTTATGGGTAATACCGTGGATGAGTTCATGAGGCAGATGGAAATTGAAATATCAAAACGGGTTGTTGCAGGGGATAATGTGCATTATTCTCCAGAAGTTGATACCCTGGAAGAAGTTGGCCCGATTAATTCTAACCATTGATGTTTCTGTGCTGTACCATATCACAACGGATGCCCCATCCAAAATATTGTAAGCAGTCCTGAAAAATGTTCACAATAGTTGAATGTAAGTATAAAAATACGGAATAAAAGAGTAGGGGTAATTTTGTAGAATAATGTGAACAGATGCTCCGATCGGGATTCGAACCCGAGTCACAGGAGTGAGAGTCCTGTATGATTGGCCGTGCTACACTATCGGAGCGCATTGCCATGAGGGCACAATTCTAAAGCAATTTATGTTATATTAAGTTTTTGTAAAAACAAGAAGCGGGGTTTAGGCAAACATCCCGCTTGCTATGTTCTGTTCTTCTTCAGTTGTCACTTTGTTGAAGGCTTCAGTCATATCCTTCATGGTAATCTGTTCACCCCTGCGACGCAGGACAAACATCCCTGCCTCCTTGACAATGATCTTGAGGTCTGCTCCACTCAGGCCGTCGGCCATCCTGGCAAGTTTGGTCATATCTACATCATCTGCAAGATTCATGTGTCGAGTGTGTATCTTGAGGATATCCTCGCGCGCTTTCTCATCGGGTATTGGTATTTCAATAACCCTGTCAAACCTTCCTGGGCGAAGAAGTGCGGGGTCAAGCAGGTCAATACGGTTTGTGGCCGCTATGATCTTGACCTGGCCGCTTGGCTCAAAACCATCCATCTCGGACAACAGTTGCAGCATTGTACGATTCACTTCTGCAGAACCTGTGGTGCCGTCGTGGGTACGCATTCCACCCACGGCGTCGATTTCATCAATAAAGAGGATGCATGGGGATTTGTCCCGGGCCATCTGGAATACATCTTTTACAAGCCTTGCTCCTTCTCCGATGAATTTCTGGACCAGGTCCGAACCGGACATACGTATGAAACTTGCATGTGCACGGGATGCCACTGCTTTGGCAATCAGTGTTTTTCCTGTTCCGGGGTCCCCGTACATAAGAACGCCGGATGGGGGTTCGATGCCGATCTTATCGAACAGTTCGGGTTCGGTAAGGGGCATCTCTACGGATTCGATAACCTCGTTGAGGACATCATCCAGCCCGCCTATCATATCATAATCTACATCAGGGGAATTGATGACTTCCATTATCTGGGCGCGCATGTCGGTTGCTTTACGCATTATTGATACAATGGAAAATGCAGCATTGATGGATACTCTCACACCAGGTTCGATTTCATCCTTGAATTCTGCGGGGATCTGTGTGACGACTTCCTGATTGTTACCATGCTGGCGGATAAGTGCCATGTCATCTTCGGTTTCCATGACAGTTGCAATGAAAAGGGGGGTGATGTAATACGCTCGAGTTGTTCCTTGAGTTTTTCCATTTCCTCGAGGTAGTTGTTTGCCAGCATATTGGCTTCAAGAAGCTTTGCTCTCATAGATTCACTCTGGACTCGTAGTTCCTCATTTTCCTTTTTGAGTGATTCGATCTCAGAGTCCATCTCCTCTGCAGTATCAACAGTGTTATTGGTATTTTCAATAGGAGTATTTGCAGTTGCATCGGACATAATGCGTCCCTATGCATATCATCGAATATAAATCCACTCCTGTTTTCAGGTATTATCTGGGCGTGTTTTATGTGTAGTTTTATCTCTGTTTTTATGGTTCTGATCTGTATTTTTGCGCATATTGCTCTCCTATATGTCTTGTTTCACACTTCTATACAGATAAAAACAACCCCTTCATTTCCATTGGAGCAAAAGGCGAGATATGATAATATTTATATCACATTGTTCTCTTGCTTGTTGGGAATAAGATGAAATATGGGTTTTTAAATTGTTTAATTTTATATTATTGTTTTTCACAAGTAAAAAACAAATTTAAAACAAATATATGACAAAAGACTTATATATAATCTTATCATATCAAATATTGCATATAATAGATGTGTGTGAAACTGTAATATCGCTTCACAAATCAATCTAAACAATGCAAACCATAAATCTGAGGGGATGAATGGCTTTGCACTCCATTGCATCTGAGGGGATGAATGGACTTATGCAGAGGCTAAAAGATGAAAATTCGACTCGAGTTATTCGATGATGATGACAACGAGGTTGCCAGAGTCCAATTTGAAGGAGATTCCTGGCAGAATCGCTCGATCCAGTTTATCAACATGTTCGGTGAGGCGCAACCTCCATCGGAAGAATCTTCATCTTTTAACCTTTCTTCACAATCACAAAACAGTAATGAAGTAAATGCTCCTTCACATTCCGGTGTTCAATATCCACCACAGCATCAACAGGTTCCGCCACAGATGGTTCCTCCAAATTATCCGCCTATGCCAGCACAACATTACTATAATCCAATGTATTACCCACCGGTTTACTACCCGTCGATGATGCCACAACAACTACCTCCCATGCAACCCACCACCCAGGCACCATCGATGTCCCAGCCACCTCATGTCCAGCAAGGACAGCAAGGTGGTAGTGTAAACCGGTCCTTTCCTTCTCAACAGGTGAATAAATCAAAATCAGATCCCTCGTTGACAATAAGTGAAAGACTTGAATTGTTCCTGAAATACGAGTTTCCACGTATGTGGGGTACTTCACAGGAAATACAGCATCAGTATGAGCAGGTATATGGCCCAATCAAACTGAGCACTGTGTCCACATACCTTTCCCGGATGTATCGTAAAGATCTCCTCCAGAGGCGGGGCAATCGCACCAATCGGGAGTATCTTTATGTGGGCGATATGGAAGAGCAATCTTCAGTTCATCAGTCCTTTTCTCCGGGTTACATCCAGAGGACATGATATTTAATATCTGAAATCTTATCTTTTCTCATGAATTCAGCAGAAAATTCTATAATAAAGGGTTTCGTGCTGACTGTAATCGGCTTTTTTCTACTGTTTTTAGGTTTTATTACAAAAGCGATTTATGAAAATGGAGGCCAACCCGAATTTGGCGGGCTTGTACTGATTGGTCCTATTCCCATTGTGATAGGTTCTTCTGAAGGTGTTTCCTATTCAATGCTTTTATTAGGACTTTTAATATTTGCGATTTACATTTTGTTATGGAGGATTAACCGTTGATCGGGAATATACTCGTTTACGGAGGAATGGCCTTTATTGGAATTGGTATTTTCCTGATAATACGCGGTGTCTATGAACAAAATGTATTTCACAAAAAACAGTCGTCATCACAGACACATGGTCATGTGAATGGAATCCATACAGGTGATGAAGGCGATTCTTCACGTACCGATGTCAAAAGTGGAGGAGTGATCATGATCGGCCCCCTGCCGATAATTTTTGGCTCAGACAGCAATACTTCTAAAAAGGCGATGGTGCTTGCCATCATTCTGATGCTGATTTACCTGCTGATGGTAATCCTGGTATAATTATATACGTTTTCACAACAGATAGGATGTTAGTATGCCGGAGTTTGAACTTGTATCAAACTATAGTCCTCGTGGTGACCAGCCACAGGCAATCGAAAATCTCTCTTATGGTATAAATGGTGGTTTCAGGCACCAGACACTGCTGGGTGTGACCGGTTCAGGTAAAACCTTCACAATAGCAAATGTCATTCAAAATGTGCAGAGGCCTACTCTTGTAATTGCTCATAACAAAACCCTTGCAGCCCAGTTGTTTTCAGAATTTCGCGACTTTTTCCCGGACAACGCAGTAGAATATTTTGTTAGTTATTACGATTATTACCAGCCAGAGGCCTATCTCCCCACAACTGATACCTACATTGAAAAAGATTCTTCCATCAATGAAGAGATAGACAGGTTGAGACTGTCTGCCACCAAGTCACTTATGGAGCGCAGGGATGTAATTGTTGTATCCAGTGTGTCATGCATCTATAACCTGGGTTCACCCAGGGAATGGCAGGAAATGTCCCTTTTCATGAAACCGGGAGATGAGGTTGACAGGAGCTGGATATTCAGTAAACTTGTAGATATTCAGTATGAAAGGAATGATGTGGAATTCACCCAGGGTACTTTCCGTGCCCGTGGGGACACTGTTGAGATATTCCCGGCGCAGGATAATGTAGCAGTGCGGGTAGAGATGTTCGGGGATGAGATTGACAGGATTTCCTATTTTGAACCCCTGACCGGCAAGGTTGTACGTGAAGTGGAAGATGATATGCAGGTTGTAATATATCCTGCCAAGCATTTTGTTATGCCCCAGTCACAGATTGATCGCGCCCTTGTAGCTATTGAAGAGGAATTGAAGGATACAGTTGCCGAATTTGAAAAACAGGGTCAATTACTGGAAGCCCAGCGTATCATGCAACGCACAAGGTTTGATATCGAAATGATAGAAGAGCTTGGGTATTGCAGTGGTATTGAAAATTATTCCCGTCATTTTGACGGCCGCAAACCAGGTGAGGCTCCTTCTTCATTGCTGGATTTCTTCCCGGATGATTATTTGCTCATCATCGATGAATCCCATGTGACTATCCCGCAGATAGGAGGGATGCATAACGGGGATCGGGCACGCAAAAAATCTCTCATTGAATATGGGTTCCGTTTGCCTTCTGCTTATGACAACCGCCCTCTGAATTACAGGGAATTCGAGGAGAGGATCAATAAGGCTGTTTATGTTTCCGCCACACCTGCGGATTATGAGCTGGGATTGAGTGATCAGGTAGTGGAGCAGATAATTCGTCCTACAGGGCTGGTTGATCCACCGGTTCAGGTCAGGCCAGTGGCAAATCAAATCGATGACCTGATGGAAGAAGTCCGGAAGGTATCGGAAAACGGTTACAGGACTCTTGTGACAACCCTGACAAAGAAAATGGCTGAGGATCTGACCGACTACCTGCTGGAGATGGGTATCAGGGTGCGCTATATGCATTCGGATATCGATACCCTGGAGAGGGCCGAGATCGTGCGGGAGTTGCGTAAGGGTACCTTTGATGTGCTTGTGGGGATTAACCTGTTACGTGAAGGATTGGACATTCCCGAGGTCGCTCTTGTGGCAATACTCGATGCAGATAAGGAAGGTTTCCTGCGTTCGGAACGCTCTCTTATCCAGACGATTGGCCGGGCTTCGCGGAATGTGGATGCTTATGCTATTATGTATGCGGACAGGATTACCGGTTCAATGTCCCGTGCAATGAGTGAGATGGAAAGGAGGCGTAATCTGCAACTGGAATTCAATCGCAAGCATAACATTACACCGACCAGTATCATGAAGGAAATTCAGCGTGAAATTGTGGAGGCTGAAGAGGTATCCACTCCTGCTGCCGGAGTTGACATGGGGCTTTCCAAAATGGAGGCCAACAGCATGCTTATTGATATGGAGGCGGAGATGCATGAGGCTGCCCGCAACCTGGAATTCGAGGAAGCAGCCCGGCTGAGGGATGCTATCAGAGAAATGAGGGAAACCTATTCCCTGTAATTGTATTCTGTTGCTGGCAAAACCATGTATTGTGGCATGGCCGAAAGGGTTATATCTGAAAAATACTATCAAGAGGTTGCAGTGAGCGTTGATGGTCTAGTGGCTATGACTGGGGCCTTCCAAGCCCTAAACCCGGGTTCGAATCCCGGTCGACGCATTCTCTTTTTCTTACAATCCTTTTTTTGGACAAAGATATTTATGCGTAATTATTTGATGTTTTTTCATGACTACAACCGATACTATTCTTGAAAAGTTGCATGAGAATGCCAATCCAACTGCTGTGGATGGTATGAAAAGTATGGTATCACACCATCTGAAGTCTGGGGAGTTTCAATACCGATTCTGCGTAGCATTGCAAAGGATGCTTTGAGAGAACTTCGCAGTGAAAAGGTTCTGGAGAGACTTAACCGCAAGGTTGCCAGGAATCACTGATCAGTTCGAAATATTGATTAGTGTTTGGTGCTTATGTATAATGGGGTTTGATTATGGGGGTTCCTACTGCTGAATATGACATATTGGAGAAGCCTGCCGATGGTATCGAAATTCGTTATTATTCGGAAATGGTGATTGCCAGGACGAATGCATCGAGTTCGAATGAGCCTTTCAGGAAAATAGCGGATACATCTTCGGCTCCAATGAAAAACGGCTGAAGATTTCAATGACTACTCCTGTGATTACTTGTTATCCTCAGGAAGAGGGGATGGAGATGGCTTTTGTGCTACCCGAAGAATTTACTTCTACAAAACCACCTGCCCCTCTCTCAGAGGATGTGGTCCTGCAAACACTGTCTCCTCGCAGGATTGCAGTGGTTAAGTTCAGGGGCAGTATTTCCGATGCCATCATTTCTCATAAACGCAGTTATCTGGAACAATTCCTGAATTCCCATGATTACATCCGCAAAGGCACTTTCTTCCGGCTGAGCTATGGCCCGCCCTGGGTACCGGATTTCCTGAAACGTCATGAGATTGCCACAAGGATTGAATGACATTTTTGCGCAACATTAATATCTATGTGTGCCCATGTAAGACCACTTTCCACACACCCGGACGATAAGTCCAGGTTGTAGATACGGAAATACGTGAAGTTCCTTTCAATCTTTTTGCGGGGGTTGCCCAGCCAGGTCAAAGGCGCAGGGCTTAGGACCCTGTCTTGTAGAAGTTCGTGGGTTCGAATCCCACTCCCCGCATCTGTTTTTTTTTGGGATATAGTTATCTCTTAAAAAAGTGAACTGCCAAATATTTCTTATATGTCCTTGCTTTTAAGCGCATTATTATAGACAAAAGAATAATTTTTTATTTTTGGTCTTTTTTGCTCAATCATAACTTTTAATATCTAATAAATAGATAGAAATCAACCAATGAATTCAATTGATAAAAATGCAGACCATAATGTACAATCTTTAATAGATGATAAAGATCTTAATGGGTTGCTTAATGCTCTAACTCATAAGAATGCAAAAATTAGACATCAAGCAGAAGAAAGCTTTTTTGAAGTGGCAAACTTTAATGAAATTGAACTTCTTATAGAAAATTTGTGTAATGAGGATAAGAACATAAGAAGATTTGTTTCAAGGGTGCTTGGTGAATGTGGAGACGTTCGGGCTGTAGAACCTCTTATTCAATCTTTGAATGATGAAGATGAATGTGTGGTAGATTATGCTGCATCGTCTCTTGGAGGATTAAATGATAAAAGAGCTGTTGAGCCACTTCTAAAGGTATTATCCCATAAATATTGGGCAGCTCGCACTTCAGCAGCATGGTCTCTTGGATGTATCGGTGATTCAAAAGCAATTGATTCATTATTAGAACTTTTGAATGATAAAAATGAAGAAGTTCGATATTATGCGGAAGAGGCTCTTAAAGAATTTGATGATGGCAAAGCGGTAGAAGAATTAAACAAATATTATGATAACCAAATTCCAAGAAACCTTAAAAATGTTACTAACGCATTCAGAAAATTCGAAAAATCAATGCCTATAGAACCATTTTTAGAATATTTGAATAATGATGATGTTGATGTAAGGGAATATGCTTCAAAATGTTTTAATGAGCTAAATGATGAACGTTCTGTAGAAGCCCTTATTCAATCACTTAATGACACATCTAGTATTGTTCAGAAAAACGCTGCATGTTCACTTGGAAAGGTAGACACTCAAAAATCATTAGAAGGCTTATTCCAAAGTTTAAAAAGTGAAAATGCCAAAATCAGAAAAAGCGCTGTTTGGGGATTACATGAATCTAAAAGTGAATTTGTAACTAAAATAATTTTCAAAACATTGAATGATGAAGATAAAAATGTTCGATTGTCTGCTGCAAATGCCCTCTAGTGTTCGAATCGCTTATACGATCAACAAAACATTGATTTTGTGATAGAAGCTCTAGAAAATGAAGATGTTACAGTTCGAAAATATGCAAGCATGGGTCTTCTCGTAATTGCAGATGAAAGAGCAATAAAACCACTTATTCACGTTTTAAGCGATGACGATATTCGTGTTCGGAATTATGCATCTCAAGCACTAGGAGACATTGGAGAAGATGCTATAGAACCCTTAGTTCAAATTTTGGATGATGAAAATAATTTCAATAAAAAAAGACTAATAAGAGCAACTGCAAAGGCTTTAGGTTTCATCAAAAGTCCAAAAATTGTGTATCCACTTATAAAAACCCTTTCAATTAATGATATGTATGTTAAAGAATCTGCTTGTCTTGCACTAGGAGTATTAGGTGACCCTTTATCTATTGAGCCACTTAAAGTATGCTTGAATGATAAACACAAAAAAGTGCAGGTTGCGGCAAAGAAATCATTGAAAAAAATTAGCTAAAAATAATCACTGGGAGGTCAGATTGGAGGTGAACTAATATTTAAGAAAAATTCCACATCTCCAACCTCCCCCTCACATGACAATTCAAACTAAAACATTTACCAGACTTAGCATTCTGCTTAATATAATGCAAAGTTCTCTTAGAAAATCCCATATTCTTCCACTCAGAATAAGATATATCAATGACCTTTTGTCTAAAATCCTCTGAATCATCCCTTTCAACTTTATAGACAGGATTGATGAACTCCAAGTTCTTCCTTCTGCCAGTAAGATAAAATGCCAGTTCTCTTGTCTCAATCCCCATAAGGCCTCTAATTGTACCTGATTTCATAAATCTACATTTTCATCTATGCTTGAGTTGCTATTCTGTACCGAAAAGGAAAAGACACCTTACTAACCCGTATCTATATAAACTAGCAGCAAGTAATTTTTTAATAATGATTGGGGGAACTATATGAAAACATTAGTAACATATATGACACAGACAGGAAATACAAAGAAAATAGCTGAAGCAATTTATGGGGAAATTACCGGGGAGAAGAATATCAAAGACATCGAAGATGTAAGCAACCTTGAAGGTTATGATCTTGTGTTTGTGGGCTTTCCGGTCCTGCAATTCAACATTCCAGAAAATGTTTCAAAATTTGTAAAAGAGAATGTAGCTGGTAAGAACATAGCATTTTTCATGACTCATGCTGTTCCCGAGGGATTCGAAGCCATTCATTCATGGACCGGCTCCTGCAAGGATATTGCAGCCAGTGGAAATTATCTTGGTACATTTGAATGTCAGGGTGAGTTGGCACAACCTGTAATCGACATGTTGCTGGAATCCGATGATCCACAAATGAAAGAGTTTGGTGAGATGGGCCCTTCCACTAAGGGACAGCCTGATGAATCTCGTGTACAGAAGGCAAGGGAATTCGCAAAAGAGATTCAGGCAAAGGTCCAGTGACTGGATATTTCTGATTTTTCCATTTGAATTTCTCCAACCTTTCATTAACATGAGCATTGAAAGTAAGCGGCTTATCCCTCCTGGCGTTCTGTTTCATGTAATGCAAAATTCCTTAGGAAAACCCATCTTCTTCCATTCAGTATATGGGCAGTAAATTCAAGTAAATTCTTACAATAATCTACACTGACAATTAAGTACATCCTCTCCAGAGGTGCCTCAAAAATCAGCTTGTTTTGGCAGGTGAGATGGAACAAACCAATAACCTTTCCTTTTGCAGAGTTCCACTTGTCTATGGCCTCAGGGGTAGGACATAGTTTGACCTTGCAATCTTTCTCTTTGAAAAAATCACGTACCTCATGTGATAATTGCACCATCCCGTTCTGTCCGGAGCCGATAATGATTTTCTCAGCACCATTTTCATAAACATGTTCTGCTTCATCGAGAGAGATCTTGTGGGACGTACCGTATATCGCTTTTGAAAGTTTCTTTTTCCTTTTTTTGATATTTCCGTTCAGTCGAATAAGGACATCTTTTTCATACTCTTCCCCTTCAATTGTAATCGAACCGAATTTTGTACTGTCTATTTTCGGCTTCATGGATTTATCCCCGATAATGGGTATGTTCCTTTATGCATATAGATTTTATTTTACAACAATCATGGATCACCGAAGACAACCTGTCATAGGTTGACTACTGGTCATAATGTTCAATAAAAAATCCCCTCTGATGTCATTGAATATGGCAGAAGTAAGCGTCAGTGGACTCGGGCGGCTGGACAGGTAAAATTACACTTGATAAGGGAATAAACCACAAACCCGTTAGCTGTGGGGATCAAAGCAACACCGGTGAATACGCTTTCCAGAATGCTGAAAAATTTCTTCCATCATTCCTTTCTCCTTGTTCTGTACGCTTCATTAATGATATCGTGTTTTGTGACAACTCCTATCAGTTTATCTTTGTTGTCCATTACCCACACATGATTTATGTTGTGTTTTAGCATCATATCCACAGTTTCACATAAGCTGGTGTCATTAGATACTGTCAGGGGGTGTGGGATCATGATACTTTTTGCATCTTCACCCAGTGACCTCACCGCATTCAGATGGGTATGGCTGGAACTGGGTAACCTGTCATGGAAAAGCAATTCCAGGACAATGTTCTGATCGATTACACCTTTGAGCCTGTAGTCCTTATCAACAACAGGAAAATTATGGAACCGATATTTTCCTATTAATTCGAGTGTGTCTTCAATAGAAGTACTCTCATCGATTCCTACCAATTCCCTGGTCATAATTTCGGTGATTTTTTTAGTGGCACACTGTTTTGAGATCTGGAATCTATCTCTATAATCTGGATTTTTGGATTTATCCGGTGCATCGAATGGCATATCCCAATCTCCCTGAATAAAATCTATATGTATCAGTATATAAATGGTCCTATTACTGTATTTCCATTCCAATCAACAAAATATTATTGCCTATGGTACAATTAGATACATGACGCAACCCATGCAGCCCGTATATTCCATTAATGATGGATATACAGGGCTTTTGCAGACACATGGTCAGCAGAACAGTATCTTGAAAATAGTAAAACCTTGGCACTATGATTATGTGTAAGTTATCTGTAATATATCCAGATAGTTTACAGGTAATGGCAAGTTAAACCGGGCTTGATTTCAAAAGAATTTAGAATTCTATCTTACCCAAAATGTCGAATAAATAAAATCCAGCGCTTGTAACCATTACATAAATTAAAGATATCATGAATAATTCCCAAAAGTTAATCACATAAACCACCCTCTCCCATATTGATTATATCTGTTTTTTGTTGTAAAATCATATTTGCAGCTTATGGATCCATTTCTCATTGTAAAACACAGGAGAATTGAGAGCATAGGACCCCCATCCACTGCTCTCAATCGTACCACCACTCCCATTTTAAAGCCGAACCCCCTTCGGCTGTATCCAGTCAGGAACTTGCTGCAAAAGTTCCCGGGTGCAACCCCTAATAGGATATTTTCCCATATAACCTAAATGGGAATAGAATTTCTGTAGTGTGAGGATTTTTTTATGCAATTAAAAAATTTCAACTACAATATAATAGACTAATTAACTTTTAGATTTTTGATAGCCAAAATGAAGTCACAAAAAATATAATATTAATTATAGCGTAAACTGCTTCTGTGGAGAATTATTCTTCACCAAATGTATTTATATAGCATGCAACCAGAAACGCATGTACCAAATGGGGGTATTACATGTCTAAACATGAAGAACTTGAACATGAAGAATTACTGGATAGTATGAGTAACAAACTGGGTTTCACTCCGCAAATCCTGAAAACATTGGGTGAGATCGACCCGCATTTCCTGAAAAAATACAATCATTGCAATCAGAAACTCCTGTCCGATGGTGCGCTGCCTGCAAAGATGAAGATTCTCATGGCACTTGCCGTGGTGGCATCCAAGCAATGTGAAAGATGCACGGTTGTACAGATGCAGAGTGCCTTGAAAAATGGAGCTACGGCTGAAGAGATTATGGAAACCATGGAAGTCATTTCCATAACCTCGGGTGCACCTGCTGTAGCTGCCTGCAGGGATGCGTTGAAACTTCTCAAGGAATAATCCCGGATCATTCCGGTTTTTCAATTTTTATGGGGGTACATTTGAATGAAAGTTTTGGTTTTTGGAGCCGATGGTTTTGAAGATCTCGAGTTGTTTTATCCTTTACACAGGTTGAAAGAGGAAGGCATCGATGCCAGGGTGGCATCTGTTTCCCGTGGTACCATTGAAGGTAAACACGGCTATCATGTTGAAGCGGACCTATCCTTTGATGAAATCGAGCCCGATGAATACGATGCACTGGTAATTTCCGGTGGCAAGGGGCCTGAGATAATGCGGCTTAATGAATATGCGCTGGATATAGTGAAGCATTTCATGAATGAAGAAAAACCTGTAGCTGCTATCTGTCACGGCCCACAACTTCTGATTTCCGCCCGTGTTCTGGATGGTTGCAAGGCCACCTGTTGGCCCGGCATCAGGGATGACCTGATCGTAGCAGGTGCAGATTATCGTGATAGTGAAGTGGTAGTTGATGACAATCTGGTCACTTCACGCCATCCGGGTGACCTTTTCGCCTTTGGACGTGAGTTGCTTGGTTTGATTAAAGGATGAAGTATGCTTTCCGGGATCTTCCCGGACCCATAATATATTTATTTTTTCTGAAATAATCAGATCAGTAGATCCTCAATGCCTGATTCTTTTACGATAGCGATTGCCTTCTCTTTCTCTTCCGGCAGTAGTCGCCGGGATATTTCCGGATACTCCCTGGCTCTGTAATGTGGTGTGTATTGAAACATGAGGTTAAACCTTACTTCTGGAATATGTTTTGCTATCCACCTGGCAACCGGCTTTGTGCAACATTCCAGATGTCCTGGCAGGACAAGGTGCCTTATGATAACCTCTGCCTGTCGGTAGGCTATTTCATGATTGCATTTGACGATTTCCAGATAATTCTGCACCTTGGAGTACTTTTTTGCGCATCTGTCGCTGCCATATTTGAAATCGGTAAGGTATACATCGATCACTCCTTCCAGTAATTTTGCGATTTCCCTGGAATGGTACATGTTGGAATTCCAGATAACGGGTATATTCACGGAAACCTCTCTGAGGGATTTCAGGATATTGTGGGCATGAGGGGTAGGGGTGACAAAATTTACGTTCCGGGCGCCAGAATGCCTTTTTTCCCCGATTATTGCAGCCAGGCTGGTGGGATTGACCGGGATGCCTTTTTCGGGATAAGCGGATATGTCCCAATTTTGGCAGTATACGCAGGCAAACACGCAGCCGGTGAAGAATATCGTATGTGAGGGTACCAGTTCGGCCTCTTCTCCCATATGCAGGAATTCTGAGGCATATCTGGAGGTTTCTGTCAACTTGCAAAATCCTTTCTGCCCTTCTTTTCTATTGATACCACACCTGCGCTCGCACAGGCAGCACTTTTCGAGTAACCTGTCTGCAATCGTTATTTTTAGGTCCAGCAGGGAAGGAGATGCTTGGGACAGCTCTGTATTATTCTCTCCCGTATCGATATTTTTCAGTAGTCGCCGGTATTTTTCAATTCCCCTGTCATGTATTTCCCAGAGTTCATCTAGGGATTTCGATATGTCAAACTCTGAAGGTATGCTTTTCACAATACGGATCAGGGCAGGTAACTGATTCTTTTCCACCTGAAAATAACGATTTAAAAACTTTGGTTCCCCCATGGAAAGATGTTTGTGTTTTGTGATTGAATATGTTGCGGTTACTTAGTTCAATTGCTTATTAATTTGTATGAATTATTCAGTAACTTTTAAAAATAATGATGTGGTTTAGATTCCAGATGATAATGTATGAGCTATTTTTGTTTGGAATGTAATACTACTATTACTTCTGCGGAATATAATTATTCAATGAATAAGTTTGGTCGTGCTTTATGCAGAAAGCATCAATAAACATCTTCTATATATGATTCTATGATCTCCTCCGACTCAAAAAACAAGGAAAAAATCAGTCAGGACAACAACAGTACTGAAAATAATTCCTTATGCGTTTCGAAAAAAGATTTTCATGCCGAAAATATGATCAAAGGCAGAATTGCCGAAACTCTTATTGAAGAATTATTTTTACAATTGGGTTTTCCGTATTCAGGTATGGGATGGAAAATACAATCCCTTGCGTAATGAATCTCCTAAAGGGTGTACGCAGTGATGTTGCAATTAACATCAGAAGAATGCCTGATTTTGTTGTACAGAATCCAAAAACATATGAAGTATCATTTGTTGAAGTAAAATTCAGGAAAAGTGAATCATTTAAACTAAAAGATGCAGGTGAAGACTACCCTTATGAAAACTGCTTTTTCATAGTTGTCTCTAAAAAACATATTAAATGCATAACCTATCAGGAATTGAAGGCAGGGAAAGAAATAGTCCCCAATCAAGAAATTATCTTGGTAATAGAAAAGAATTTGAATTGGATAAGGATACAATAATCCAATTTTGTAAATTTGCAGTCAAATTATTTGAATGTGTTTAATCAGGATGAAAATTTCAATTGTGTGGGTAGAATACAAGGTTTAAGCTTAGTTTGAATTTACCGATGGACAGCGTCTATTCTCTATTTTCGAAAAGACGCTTGCCTATTACAGGGAATACGGACAGGATGGAGAACGTTTTGGTTACCTGCTTGACAGGCGGGGTTTTGCTGAATACAGAGATGCAGTCCTTTAATTCCATCATTTTTTACGGGCGACACCACTCTTTATAGCCGCATCTGCAACAGCCTTTGCCACAGCAGGGACAACTCTGCTGTCAAGGGGATTGGGTATTATGTAATCTTCTTCAATACCGTCCTCCTCTACAATTGCAGCAAGGGCATTGGCGGCTGCAAGTTCCATCTCCAGATTGATCAGGGTGGCCCTGGTGTCCAGTGCACCTTTGAAGATCCCCGGAAATCCCAAACAATTGTTGATCTGGTTGGGACAATCAGATCTTCCGGTTGCCACTATACGAGCGCCTGCTGCAAAGGCTTTAAGGGGCATGATTTCAGGTATGGGATTTGCCATAGCAAAGATAATGGCGTCATTGTTCATGGAAGCAACCATATCTTCTGTAAGGATTTCGGGAACAGATACGCCTATAAATACATCAGATCCAGCGACAGCGTCAGCAAGACTTCCCTTTATTTCTTCAGGATTTGAAAATTCAGCGATTTTCTCTTTTTCTGGATTCATCCCTTCGGTACGTTTTCGGTTGATGATTCCATGTCTGTCACATACAAGCAGGTTTTCAGGTCTCACTCCTGTATGAAGGAGTTTTTTGGCAATGGCCATGCCGGCAGCACCGGCCCCCGATATGACGACCTAAATCCCGTTGATTTTTTTGCCGGTAAGTTTAAGTGAATTCAGTAAACCTGCTATTGTAACAATCGCGGTTCCATGCTGGTCGTCATGTGTCACGGGTATTGGCAATTCCTTTTTGAGCCGCTCTTCAATCTCAAAGCAGCGGGGTGCACTTATGTCTTCGAGATTGATCCCTCCGAAAACCGGGGCGATGTTTTTGACAGTTTTTATAATTTCTTCGGTGTCCTGGGTATCAAGGCATATCGGGAATGCATTAATTCCTGCAAGTTCCTTGAATATGATAGCTTTACCTTCCATCACAGGTAAACCTGCAGATGCACCGATGTTTCCCAGCCCCAGGATAGCCGACCCGTCTGTTATGATTGCGACGGTATTTTCTTTCAGTGTATATTTATACACATCATCATTGTTTTCAGCGATCCGTTTGCAGGGTTCGGCAACACCGGGAGTATAGGCAGTGCTTAAGTCCCGGGTATTGTCCAGACGGACTTTGCTTGCCACTTCAAGAACACCATGATGTTTTTCGTGTAATTGGAGGGACTCCTCTCCCAGTGAGTCGTCGGTTTCCATGCACGATTTTACTGTCAAATGTTTCAATTTTCACTCCCCTTTGTTCTGGTTAATTACCTAATTTATAATTGTGAAGGTTATCTACTTATAACCTCGCTAATGTGAAATTCACCCAAAACACCTAAGTAAGGTAGACAACCTCGGTTGGCTATGAGATGAGTGAAACTCGTTTTTATACAACACCGAGTTGATATATTGTCAATAAAAGATGGCGACACAATAAAGATCGATTATACAGGTACTCTGGATGATGGCACAGTTTTCGACAGTTCCGAAAATCATGAGGAGCCTCTTGAATTTACTGTAGGGGCAGGTCAGGTTATTCAGGGATTTGACGATGCTGTCAGAGATATGGAAGAAGGTGGAGATAAAGAGTTCAGGCTTGAACCTTCTGAAGCCTACGGTGAATACAACGATGGTCTTTCCCAACCAGTACCTAAAGACAACATTCAGTCAGATATTGATGTTGAAGTTGGAATGATGTTGCTGGTAAAAACACCCGATGGGCAAGAGCTTCCTGCAAAGATTGTTGAAGTGGGCGATGAGGAAGTCATACTCGATATGAATCATCCCCTCGCCGGTAAAGCATTGAATTTTAACATAAAAGTCAAAGAGATATCATCCTGATATCTCTTTTTCATCTAATTTTCACATTCCTTTACTGAAATTACTGCTGCCTGATTAACGTTTTTTATCGATATGTTTTACCCAGCGAAGGCTCTGGAAATGTATCGTTTAGGTAGCAAAATAGTATGTGAATCAAATATAGGTGTAATTTTCTGGAAAAATATGAAAAAAGGAGGATGGGGAATTATTCCTCCTTTGCCTTATCTCTCAGGAACTTGTGCAGAATTCCACCGTTTTTGCAGTAGTCTACCTCTATATCGGAATTGAGGTTTACAGTTACATTGAATGTGACTTCATTTCCATCTGGGTCACGGGCTACAACCTCGAGTTCACCCCGGGGTTTCATTTCCGAGATGCCCTTGATGGTGTAGGTTTCATCGCCTTTAAGTCCCAGTTCTTCTTTACTTTCACCTTCTCTGAATTGCAGGGGGATTACCCCCATTCCTACAAGATTGCTGCGGTGAATCCTTTCGTAGGACTGTGCGATTACCGCTCTCACACCAAGCAGTTGTGTACCCTTGGCTGCCCAATCACGGGAACTGCCTGTCCCGTATTCCTTGCCCGCGATTACCACCAGAGGGATATCATTTTCCATGTATTTCATGGCAGCATCATAGATTGGCATTTCCTCTCCGTCAGGGAGGTAAACTGTCCATGAACCTTCCTTACCAGGCACAAGTTTGTTTTTCAGGCGCACGTTACCGAAGGTTCCACGCATCATTACTTCGTGGTTACCCCTCCTGGAACCATATGAATTGAATTCCTCTTCCGTCACGCCGTGTTCCATCAGGTACCTGCCTGCTGGATAATCGGCGGGTATGGACCCCGCAGGCGAAATGTGGTCGGTGGTTATACTATCGTCCACAACTACAAGCGCCCTTGCATCCTTTATGTCTTCCATATTTTCGATATCAAGGGGGAAATCCTGGAAAAAAGGGGGTTCCTGGATATAGGTAGATTCATTGTTCCAGTCATAAAGCAATCCTTCCGGCGCATCGAGTTCCTGCCAGCGATCAGTTCCCTGGAATACATTGGCATATTCCTTCTCGAACATTTCGGGCTGTACATATTTACCACAATACTGTTCTATCTCACCGTTTGCAGGCCAGATGTCCTTCAGGTAGACTGGTTCACCGTTAGGGTCACATGCAATAGATTCTTTTGTGAGATCAATATCTACTGTGCCTGCCAGGGCAAAGGCGACCACAAGCATAGGGGATGCCAGGTAATTGGCTTTTACATGGGGGCTGATCCTGCCTTCGAAATTCCTGTTTCCGCTGAGTACCGATGTAACAGTCAGGTCACGGTCCTCTATTTCTTTTACTACCGCTTCGTGCAGGGGTCCACTGTTTCCAATGCATGTGAGACAGCCGTAGCCCACAAGGTGGAATCCCAGGGCTTCCAAATAAGGTACAAGACCGGCTGCTTCCAGATAGTCCATTACCGCCTTTGATCCGGGTCCAAGACTGGTTTTCACAAAGGGTTTGACCTTAAGTCCTCTTTCAACTGCCTTTTTCGCAACAAGACCGGCACCGATAAGTACCGAAGGATTTGAGGTATTGGTACAGGATGTGATGGAAGCAATGGCAACAGAACCGTGGTTTAGGTCGACGTCTTCTCCTTCACATTTGATCTTCATGATCCCGCTGTGGTCGGGATGTGTTTTTTCCACAACATCATAACCGCCCTCTTCAAGCCAGCGGCTGTAATCCGGATCAGTCTCGAAGTCTTCACTTCCTTTCTTCAGGGAGTATACATCTTTTATTGTCCTGTGGAAAGCTGCGGACATATCACTGAGCACAATGCGGTCCTGTGGTCTTTTCGGACCTGCAAGGGAGGGCTGCACCGTACCCATATCAAGTCCAAGAGTAGAGGTATATTCCGGAACCGGTGCATCACTTTCTGCAAACAGACCCTGTTCCTTGCAATATTGGCGAACCATATTCACATGTTCTTCACTGCGTCCGGTCATGAGCATGTAATCCAGTGTAACTTCGTCAACAGGGCAAAATCCCATTGTTGCGCCGTATTCCGGACCCATGTTGGCAAGGATTGCCCTGTCAGGCAGGGAAAGTTTCCTGTAACCGGGACCATAGAATTCCACGAATTTACCTACAACACCGTGTTCCCTGAGCATCTGGGTTACTGTGAGTACAAGATCTGTGGCTGTGATTCCATCTTTCAGTTCTCCTCTTAATTCAAAACCCACAACTTCAGGTATTGGCATATAGTAAGGTTGCCCAAGCATAACTGCTTCAGCCTCTATGCCCCCAACGCCCCATCCTAGGACACCCAGGCCATTGATCATTGTGGTATGGGAATCGGTTCCTACAAGAGTATCGGGATAGGCGACAGTTTCGCCGTTTTCTTCCCGCAGATGTACCACATTTGCCAGGTGTTCAAGGTTTACCTGGTGGATTATGCCGCTTCCCGGAGGTACTACGTTGAAATTGTCAAAGGCATTCTGTGCCCAGTGCAGCAGTTCATAACGCTCCCCGTTTCTCTGGAACTCAAGTTTCTCATTACAGTTTCTTGCATAGGAAGTGCCGTAACAATCGACCTGTACTGAGTGGTCTATAATAAGATCTGCAGGAATTACAGGATTAATCTCCTCCGGATTTCCACCAAGTCTTTTCATTGCAGACCTGATTGCGGCAATATCCACAACCGCAGGTACGCCTGTAAAATCCTGCAGGATTACCCTTGAAGGGATATATGGGATATCCGTTTTTGGTACATTGCCGGGTTTCCAGCCTGCAAGGTTTTTTACATCCTCTTCGGTTACAACCTTGCCATCTGTATTCCTTACCAGATTTTCCAGTAATACCCGGATGGAATAGGGAAGAGAAGAAATTTTGCAAAGGCCATTTTCCTCAAGTGTATCCAGACGGTATATGGTACTCTTCTTACCCTTGGTATCAAGAGTATCTCTTGTTTTAAAAGAAACTGAATTATTATCCATAATTGGCACCTGTAAATATAAATCCGTTAAACGAATTTTGCACGTGGTCTTATCAATCTGTTATCTGAATATTGTTCGAGACAATGTGCAATCCAGCCCGATATCCTGCCAGTGGCAAAAACTGCCGTTGCAAGTTTGGGAGGGATGTCAAGATATTTGTAAACGACACCGGAATAAAAATCTACATTCGGATATATAGGTTTACCCCTATTTTGCACATATTCTTCATATGCGGCCCCCTCTATCTTCTCGGCAATCTCGAACCACTATTAGGTCACATCGATAATGGTAGTTTTCCAAAAATAAGAACTTATAATCGGTGATTTCCTGCAAGACCAACCGATTTCATATTAGGCTTTTTCACCAGATGTACATGAATTCAGTTTTTCTCATCCTCGAATTCAATGTACCAGTGACTGCCATCGCAGAATGGTTTGTTTTTGGAGCCACTGCATCTGCACAAACAATAGTGGTCCTGAGTCTCAGGCTTAGATCCATCCGGATCATCAAGTTCAATATCTCCCACAACATTATAGGAACGGTCCTTCCCGACAAATACTTCCGCATCATGCGGATAATCTTTGTGCAATTGGCCATCCATGGTGTAGCTCAATGCTCCGGATGGGCACATCCTTATAACCCTTGCGATTTCTTCCGGGTCAGCGCCATCAGGATCGATCCAGGGTTAAACGCCCATCCTGAAAACCGAAGGCAAATTGTCGGTACAGTGGCCCATATGGGAACATACCCCACGGTTGTCATGGATTGTGATTGCTTTTCCTTTGTAAGTATCTATTTTGTCAGGAACGCGGTCTGCTTTTTTTTCTCCTGAAAAACCGTTCTTCATGTGAGTGCCATCGCAAAAAGGCTTGTTCCCGGATCCTCCACATCTGCACATTTCAATGGTGGGCTTTGTTTCAATAAATACTCCTTTTGAATTACGCAGGGTGTTGAGATTGCTTACAATGTATGGCCCGTCTTTTGATACTTTTATAATGGTTTTGTCTTCTTTATCCATTGACATTCCCCTTGCATAGACTTTTGTCCTGAATAACTTAAGTAATTATTGCGAATTAATTCTCTGTTTTATTCAGTACTTTCCTGTAAATTTAGCAATTGATCTGTGCAGGCCATGGATGCTGAAATCCTTCCCCAGGTACATCATAGGACATTTTCCCTTGATTATCTGTATATCAGGATCCCTCATCTCCTCGATTCCTGGAGTTTCGGTACGCCAGTGTATCCAGAAATTAGAAAATCCTCTGTTTTTGAGGGCTTGCACAAAGTCTGCCGAATCAGAGGTTGTGATTCCCAGTACAGTATTTTCTACATTGTCCGGTATATCATCAACACTTTTTATGTCTCCTTTATCGGGGTTAGCTGACAAATCAAAAACATACACTTCTTTACCTCTTTTATTGAGTTCATCTATGGTGTACTTCATTGCCGGCTTGGTATTGTCAGTTATTACTACAAAGGATTGTTTTTCCCAGAAATTTTCCCTATCGTTGTCCATGGAAATCCCTCCCACCAAATAACATTGTACTTCTGGTTAATAACAGATGTCGGTTTTAGAATGTACAGTTATGTATACTATTGGAGCAGATCAGACAGGATTGTGGAAAACAGGATTGATCTTTATCTGTACTTTTTGTTAACCAGTAAACAGTGATTCAAATGCAATAAATATATTACAACTGTAGGCTGAATGTGGCTTGATAGTTCTTGTTTTGTTACTTATTTTCAATTACAACTAATTAATATATTTCAATTTTTATTTTACTCTGTTCAATTGGATTTAAATATGTTGAATGCATATAGAGCAACGTTGTGATTGCATAATTTATTATCAGGAATTGGGTTTGTTTTGAGGATAATTTGTATTAATTCCGTCTTCTGATCACTAAAATAAAATTCCTTCATAAAATCTAAATGAGGTATCAATCTGGCTTATAACAACTATAATAAAAAAAAAGAATAAGAATAAACAACAGAGCGAGGGTGCACAATTACTAAAGTCCGGACTCCGCGTAAGGACAGGAATGAAATTGTTGCTACGGTATCCAGAATGCTTGGAGGCAAAAGGCTTGACCTTCAATGTATGGATGGCGTTGTAAGAATGGGAAGAATTCCCGGTTCCCGTAAAAGACGTATGAGAATAAGGGAAGGTGACGTGGTCCTTGCAGTACCCTGGGACATTCAGGATTCGAAAGCCGATGTCGTCTGGAAGTACAGAAGACAGGAAGTCGCCTGGCTTCAGAAAAAAGGTTATCTGAAATAATTTTCACTTAATGTGTTGCAGGGATGGAGTTTTTTTCCATCCATTCACGCAATCAGTTTTTAATTAGACACCATTTTAGGCTTGTCTGGCTGTGCTTTTTTGTCTGGGTTTGAGTTATACAACTTTGTTCTATTTACAAATATCTACCATAAACAATATATTTTATGACTTTTATCTCTTGATAAGGAGTATTCACTATAATGAGTGAAGAATGGAAAGATCAAATTACTAATCAAATTAATTCTCTTGAAAAGCTCGAAGAAATAATCAATCTAACTGAATCTGAAAGGGAAGCCATAAAAACCCTTGATACACACTGGGGTACTACACCTTATTTTGCTTCCCTTATGGACAAGGATGATCCGGAGTGTCCAATCAGGAAACAGGTTGTTCCATCCCTTCAGGAAACTCATAACAGGTATGGGATGAATGATTACCTTGTCTGGAAAGAAAACAGGGCCACCGAAGAAGTACGGCCTGATAGTATTGCCAGGCAGTATAAGGACAGGGTCGCATTCACGGTTTTCCAGAAATGCGGTATCTATTGTCGCCATTGTTTCAGGAAAGAACTGGTTGTGAGTCATGATCTGAAACTGGATTTTAATGTGGATGATGGTATTGAATGGATTCGCCAGCATCCTGAGGTCCGGGACGTTCTGATAACGGGAGGGGACCCTCTTCTTTTATCGGATGAAAAGATTGAATATATTATTGGAAGTCTTCGGGATATTCCTCATGTTGAGATGATCCGTATTGGCTCACGTTTGCCTATTGTTTTGCCTCAAAGGATTACTGATAATCTGAAAAGGATACTGGGTGGATATCATGATGTACCAATTTGGCTGAATACCCAGTGTAATCATCCCAAAGAGATTACTGATAAAACAAAACGGGCGGTCTATGATCTTGTGTCTGCAGGTGTTAATGTAGGTAATCAGGCAGTATTGTTGAAAGGCATAAATGATGATGTGCAAACCATAAGGGATTTGCATCAGAAATTATTGACTGCAAGAATCAGACCATATTATCTGTTCTACTGTGAACCTGCACCGGGCATCGATCATTTCCGTACTCCGGTAGAAAAAGGTGCGGAATTGATACGCGATGGGCTGCGGGGGCACACAACAGGACTTGCTCAGCCAATGTATGTAATTGCAACCAATGTTGGTAAAATTCCTTTGATGCCGGATTACTATATGGTAGATAAAGATGAGGAAAAATATGTTCTCAGGAACCATCGGGGTGAATTAACGGAAATCCCGAATATACCCGAGTAAAAGGGAACTGTTTCTTCAGGTTATATGGTGTCACTGTGCTGGCACATATGATCTATAATATTTATATATTTCGTATAATAGTCTATTTTTTAATCTATCAACAGGCTCTATTTTACTTTCAGTTTTAATTACTTTACTTTGGAGTTCTTCTGCGCGACAAGTATATATATATATCAAAATTGATCTGTAGCACTCGCTCCAAACGGGAGGGATTCTGCTTGTATCCCTCCCCCAGTTCATTTACAGATTTTCCATCATTTTATACTTCTGTCAAATCATTTTCTATTCTGTTAATTATCCAGGGTTAAATTTATATTTCATTATTCTAATTGTTCGATAAATTGACTATTTGGGATATGTAATATTCTGTGGAGTTGTTGTTAATTGGAAGATGCTCATTCATCTATGAAGGAACTTGCAGAACTGAAACTGGAATATGATATCTTGTCCAGAAAAGTTCTTTATGATGTTGTGGAAAAAGTTTTTGATAACAAATCTGAGCCGTTGCCAAACTTAAAAAACCGCAACCATGCAATCCTTATCCTTGGCCGGGAAAAAGAGATGATGCCTTTCACTCTTGCCAGGTTCCTGGATCTGAAAAAAAAGCAGTGTGACAAGCATTATTGATTCTCTTGAGAAGGACGGCCTGGTAAAAAGGACAGCAGATCCTATGGACCGGAGAAAAATATGGGTCTCACTAACCTCCTCGGGTTACAGGTATATGGATGTGCTTGAAGGCTGTATGGAGAAATTCATTAACGTCATGCTTGAAGGGCTTGAACAGGATGAAATTGATGAAATGTTGCAAAGTATGCGTTCGGTAGTAAAGCTGGAACGAAAAATAGCTGACAATGTTTTAAATACTTAATATAATTGGTAAAAAGTGAATTTTTTTTGTTGGTAATGAAAAAATTATATATAGCAGAATTGCATGGACCAAATCCCCGATATATAGTCAAGTACTCGTATACAAGAAATTCAGCATATTTGCGTATAAAAATATATCTCTATATATTAAAAGGAGCGATTCCCTATTAAAAACATCTTTGAGAAACTGGGTATTTTCATAGAGGATCATGCGATTGCCATTCTGATAATTGCAATGTTACTTGTTCTTGTTTCATTTGAAGGTGCTCAGCTGATCAAGATGGAATCGGGTACAGAAACATTTGTAGATAAAGATTCGCAGCTGTACCAGAATTATGATCACCTTTATCTGAGCCTTTTCAGTAAGGAAGCCATTGTTGTTATGGTGGAAGGGGGTGATGTACAGGACAGGGCTCTACTGGAAGCGATTGACCGCCTGGATAGTATGTCGTCTTCAATACCGGGTGTGCTGAGTACGCAAAGTGCTTCTTCGGTTGTAAAGGAAGCCAACAATCTGGAAAACGGAAGATTTGAGATCCCGCAAAAGGATGAACAGTTGTCCGAATTAATTCCTTGTGTTCCATCGTCCCTTTCTCCGGATAAAACCCATACACTTGTTTATATTGAAATGGCAGGGGATACCAGCGAGATCCGAAAACAGGAAATTCTTCGTGAAGTTGAAACCTCGGTAGATCTGGCAGAGTTCCCTCCCGGGTACAATTTCATCGTCACCGGTGATCCTGCCTTTGAGATAGGGATGAATAAGGAAATGATGTCAAGTATGGGTGTCTTACTCTTGCTCTCTGCCTTTTTGATGGTCATTGTTCTCTATCTTGTATTCAGACACGTAAGATGGAGATTGATGCCGCTTGCAATTGTGCTTCTGGGAATAATCTATACATTCGGTGCAATGGGTTATCTTGGTATACCCATGACAATGATTTCCATGGCAGCGTTTCCGGTACTTATTGGGTTGGGGATCGATTATGCCATACAGTTCCATAACCGTATTGAGGAAGAACTGGAGAGGGGTGAATCCCCCAAAGAAGCGGTTATTGACACGATCAAACATGTCGGTCCGGCTGTGATGATTGCGCTTACAATCACATCACTTGGCTTTGTTTCTCTTGCGACTTCTACAGTACCTATGGTACAGGATTTTGCAAAACTTCTTCTTATTGGTGTGTTTATGTGTTTCCTGTCCTCTCTTTTTGTAGGTGTGACTGTTATATACGGGCTTGATACCTTTGCAAAAAAAAGACAGGAAAGGGCAAAGAAGCACCATGTCGACTCCCTGCGCCACAGGCTTATCACACGCAGGTTCAAAAAATCTGGTAAAAAGAAAACCACTACAGATTCAGACGGCTTTATTGACAATACCCTGCGTTCGGTTGCGACTTTTACAATGAAACATCCCGTGCCTGTACTCATCATTGCAGGTTTAATCTGTATAAACGGTCTCTACGCAGATACCTTTGTGCCAATTCAGACAGACACTGAAACCTTTGTGCCGGAGGATATGCCTGCCCTGATAGATCTTCAGCATCTAGGAGATATTACAGGGGGGGATGATGAGCTCAACATAATCATAAAGACTTCAAATATTGCAGATCCGGACCTTTTAGATTGGGTTGATAAATTCAGCCGGCATGAAGTTGATAATCGTGAGAATATCTATGGAGCCACAAGTCTGGCTACCCTTGTCAAATCGAATAATGGTGGAGTGCTTCCGGATTCAGAGGAAGGGGTGAGGCATGTTCTTTCAAAGATTCCTGATTCAGCAAAGGAGCGATACATCAGTGGCCAGAATATAATGGTCGTCAACCTCAACATTGGTGATGCTATGAGCGGTCTGGGACTGGAAGGTATCGAAACTCTTGCCAACGTTATTGAAAACGACATTCAGTGGCTTGCTCCTCCACCAGATGTAAGTGTGACAATAACGGGTCATTCCTTTGTGTTTATCGAGGTCATAGGTGCCCTTACATCTGGAAGGATTTTCATGACCTATCTGGGTCTTGGAATGGTTTTCGCCGGTCTGCTTGTAATATATAGAGATTTCCTGAAAGCCTTTGTACCCGTCATAACTATGTTTATGGTTATTGGGTGGACTGGAGGGCTTATGTACTATCTGAATATGGAATATACGCCGATGACCGCGACCCTTGGAGCTCTGATATTGGGGGTTGGTTCGGAATATGCTGTACTTATGATGGAGCGCTACTTTGAGGAGAGGGAAAAGGGTGCTCTACCGGAAGCAGCTATGTGTGAAGCCAGTGTTAAGATCGGCAAGGCTATCGTTACTTCCGGTTTGACCACATTATTTGGTTTCCTGGCACTGGTTGCTTCTGCTTTTGGTATGATAAGCAGTTTTGGCATCATTACTGTAATCGATGTTGCCCTTGCTCTGATTGCTACATTTGTCATATTCCCTCCAGTAATTGTAACCCTGGACAAATGGAGGGATAAACACAGAGCAAAAAAAGCAGGGCATAATCTGGATTCATCTGCAAATAATCTTCAAACAGGGGCTGATATCACATGAGTAGAACCCAACACAATACAAATAATTTCAGAAGACAAATGGTCTTTCTGTCCCTGATCTCAGTAATACTGCTTGCAACTCTATTTATTGGTGTGTCCACAGCCCAATCAAAAGAGTACATACCCCCGACTTACGAATATACTACAAATTATTACCGGGGTTATGGTATGCCGGATATTCATGCTTCAGTGGTAGGGGACACTCATTTTGATCGGGGCGAAATAGCCAATGTAAATATTATTCTCTCTAACAGGGGTATTTTGCATGGCTTTAAATCTGTCACAGACGTGGAGGGCGATGAGGCCGAACAAGCTCTTGCCATGAAAGAGCTGGAATATGAAACAAAACGCACAACTGCTTACGGTATAAAGACCAGTCTTGTTTCCCCCACTGATTATATAGAGATCGATTCTTCGACCAATGGCCAGATCCTGGAAAAATTGGTTCCCGGAGATCTACCCTCACGTCCTATGACATTCACTATTGAAATTTCGGAGAATGCTCCAGCAGGGGACTATGTACTTTTCCTTCCGGTAAGTTATGAGTATCAGGAGGATGTCCGCATGACAGGTGGCCGGACTATTCAGCTAGGGTTGCCTGACATGGATCGTGCTACCTACTATAATAATTCGAATAAAACTCTGCAAATACCTATCCACATAGAAAAAGCAGCGGAATTCGAAATAGTTGATGTTGATGGAGAGCTGGTTGCCGGTGAAGAAAGCGTAATACAGGTGACGTATCGCAATGTCGGTGAATTGACCGCGGAGAGTGCTCTTGCCAGGGTGGTCGTCATGGACCCTCTCAGTACCGGCAGTTCTACGGCATTGCTGGGTACTCTTGAACCGGGCGAAGAACACACTGTTTCATTTAATGTGAACTCAGATGTTATGGCTGTTGTCAAGGAATATGCAATAGATAGTGAGATACGTTATATCGATGAGGATGGGGATTACGCATTTTCTGATAATATGAAAATTAATGTGCCAATGCAATCATCAGATGAATGGATTAATATCACCCAGATTTCACTTTTATTGACTCTTTTGATAACCATATATCTGGTAATTGACAGTATCCGTAAAAAGAAAAAGTAATTCTGGAAAGGAGAGGAGTGACCATGAATACAAGAAATTTAATGATAGGAATAATTGCACTGGGAATATCCCTGATGTGTCTGATTCCGGCCTCAGCTGCCGGTTTCACCCCGCAGAATAATGCCTTGCCTGATAATTTTGATTTTAGTGACAACTACTACACTGTATATGGAGGTCCCGATGTAAGTGCAAACATCGTTGGTGATAATGAATTTTATCGTGGGGATAGTGTCACGCTGAATATTAATCTTATGAACAAGGGGTTGATTACAGGCTTCAGGTCAGAGGAGGATGATGACCCTATAGATGAACTTGATCAGAAACTACAGCAACAGGAAATGTCCTATGAATCACAACGGACAACTGCGATTGGGATTGTGGCAATTCTTACTTCTCCTGATCCCAATGTAGAAGTGAAATCCGGTCCACAGGAAGCCGGTTCACTGGCTGCCGGTGAGCAGACTTCATCCCCTGTTATGTTCAATGTGGAGTTTTCAGAGAATGCACCCTCAGGGGATTATCCTCTGATTCTCAGTCTTTATTACGGCTACCAGAAAAATGTCCAGGTTTCCGGTGATAATGAAACAAGTCTTGGTGTCACAAATATGGATGTGGGACTCTGGTATGATGTGGGCTCCCAGAATGTTACCATTCCTGTAAATGTGAAAAAGGAAGCACAATTTGAGGTTACCAATGTTTCCGGGCAGCTGGATATAGGTGAGGAAGGTATGCTGCATGCTACCTATACCAATACGGGTAATGAACCTGTAAAGGATGCCATTGTTCGTATAAGTGCAGCTGATCCTTTCAGTACCACGGATGACCAGGCATATCTCGGGGATATGGATGCCGGGGAAAGTGCCGTTGCGGTATTTAAGCTTAAAGTAGGGGATACTGCGATTGAAAAACCATATGCCATAAACAGTGAAATCAAGTATGAGGACACTAAAGGTCATGACAGGGTTTCAGATAATGTGAAAATAAAAACACAGGTATCGGCTTCATCCAACACCTATACAGGCGGATTGATGTTACCTATGGGTTTTGGGATTGCAGCATTGGTTATAGGTGCTATTGTGTTGTATATAAGGCGTAAACCAGGTCAAAAACCAGAAGAGTGATGTTTTTATCACTCCTCTCCTTATTCTTGTCAATCCGGTTTTGACAGCAACATTTTTACGTAATTAGAATTATTAAGTGTTTCACGTTCAATTCATCTTATATCAACTACATTTCTACTTTAGTCCCAAAAGGGAGGGAAATTAAAAATTGAGTCAGCCTTGTGTTAATATCGGCATGGTAGGTCATGTCGATCATGGAAAAACCACTCTTGTACGTTCATTATCCGGTGTATGGACTGATAAGCATAGTGAAGAACTGAAAAGAGGTATCTCTATCCGTCTGGGTTATGCAGATACAACTTTGATGAAATGCCCCACCTGCCCTGTACCACAGTGTTATTCAGTAAAGAACGAATGTCCTCACTGTGGTGCAAAAACAGAACAGGTCAGGACCATATCCTTTGTAGATTCTCCCGGGCACGAAACACTGATGGCTACGATGCTTTCAGGTGCAGCCATTATGGACGGTGCTATTCTTGTCATTGCTGCTAATGAGGAATGCCCCCAGCCCCAGACAAAGGAACATCTCATGGCTCTTGACATCATTGGTATCAAAAACGTTGTCATAGTCCAGAACAAGATTGATCTTGTAAACAGGAAAGATGTCATAGAGAACTATAAACAGATAAAGGATTTCGTCAAAGGCACGGTTGCAGAGAACGCTCCCATAATCCCTATTTCTGCCCAGCAGGATATCAATATCGATGCACTTATAGATGCAATGGAAAAAGTAATTCCGATTCCTACATATAAACTTGATAAGGATGCACGAATGCTCATTGCAAGGTCTTTTGATATAAACCGGCCAGGTATTCCTATTGACCAGATATCAGGTGGTGTTATCGGTGGTACCCTTACGGAGGGCACATTGAAAGCTGGTGATGAGCTGGAAATAAAACCAGGAAGGAAAGTTGAAAGTGAAGGTGCCATTCACTGGGATCCTATTCATACCAGGGTAACTGGCATTATAGCAGGTACGACTTCCGTTGATGAAGCAACTCCCGGCGGTCTGCTGGCAGTGGGTACAGAGCTTGATCCGGACCTGACAAAAAGTGATACTCTTACCGGTCAGGTAGCAGGTAAACCCGGGACATTACCCAGTACCAATCATTCCTTCACCCTCAGGTTAAAACTTCTTGATCGTGTTGTTGGAGTGGATGATGAAGGGGAAATTGGTCAGATCAAGACAAGTGAGCCCCTGATGTTAAACGCCGGCACAGCCACAACTGTGGGGATTGTTACAAGTGCCAGGGAAGATGTTGCCGAGGTCAATCTTAAAAGACCTGTTTGTGCAGACATTGGTTCAATGGTTGCCATAAGCCGCAGGATTGGTTCCCGATGGAGATTGATCGGTATCGGGGTAATTGAGGATTGAAAGTTATCATTGACACAAACGGGATAATGCTTCCAGCACAATTTGGTGTGGACATATTCGCAGAACTCAGGAGACTGGGTTTTGATCAATTCCTTCTTCCCACAGCGATCCTGCACGAACTTGATGGCCTTGTAAGACGTTGTCGGGGTAAGGATAAAATGGCTGCGAAATTAGCTATTTCATTATCTGAAAGATGTGATATTATAGAAGGAGAGGGATTTGCGGATGATGTTATTGTCCGCCTTGCACCCGTTTATGATGCAGCTGTATTGACCAATGATATTGGATTACAGCAAAGATTGAAAGAAAAGGAAATACCGATTGTAAGGCTGAGGCAAAAGAACAAACTTGATTTCCTGTAATCTGGATAATAGCACAATGGTTTATAAGGGATGAGAAGTTCTGGTATTCTTATATAATGATATTGCGGAGATAATTATATGTACAAGAGGATGAAGCTTGTTGATACAGTTCGGGTCGCTCCCAGTCTCCTTGCCGATGATGTAAGGGTCAGTGTCAAAAATGCTCTCAAGAATAAACTTGAAGGGCGAGTTGATAAAAAGATCGGCTCTGTTGTAGCTATCACTGATATTGATGAGATAGGTGAAGGTCATATTCTTGTAGGAGATGGCGCAGTCTATTATGATGTTACTTTTGAAGCGATCATGTTCATACCGACGCTGCAGGAAGTAATCGAAGGTGAAGTTGTTGAAACCGTTGAATTTGGAGCTTTTGTCAGCATAGGGGCAATGGACGGTCTTCTGCATGTTAGCCAGATCACAGACGATTTCATGTCCTATGATGGAAAGAATGGAAGGCTGGTCAGTAAGAACGTAAGTAAAGCTCTTTCTGAAGGCGATCGCGTAAGGGCTCGTATAGTGGCTGTTAGTATTAATGAAAGGGAGCCACGTGACAGTAAGATCGGTCTGACAATGCGACAACCTGCTCTGGGCAAGCTGGAATGGCTCGATGAACAGAGAAAACCCACTGTAGCAAATAAATAATCAGGAGTTCTAGTTATGGTTGAATCTGTTTGCATGGATTGTCACAGGCTTGTTGCAGGTCAGGAATGTCCTGTTTGTGGCACCACTAACCTTAGTAACGATTGGAGCGGACTTTTGGTTATAGTGGACCCTGAAAAGTCCGAAATCGCAAAAAAGATAGGGGTTACGATTCCTGACAAATATGCTTTGAAGGTGCGGTAATTTGGGTGGAACGATTTCGATACCCGCATCCCTGCGTCCTTTGTTGCGTAAGAAATTTGGAGTCCTCTATAAAGGATCCGCCGAAGAAAACATTGGAAAAGTATCAAGGGATCTTGATGACCCCATAAAACTTATATCTGTAGGTGATGTTACTACGTTCCACTTGCTCAAATCGAATATTATTCCAGATATACTTGTAATCGATGACAAAACTCATCGCCAACCTGCTTGTGAGCAGATGATCACAGGTACAAAACAATCAGGTTTCAAGGAACTGGTTGTAAATAATCCCGCCGGTTCAATTACAGAAGAACTGGTGGATGCACTTGCGGAAGCACTAGATTCAAATCGGCGAGTCAGGATATTTGTGCAGGGAGAAGAGGATCTTGCATCTCTTCCTGCAATAATGATGGCCCCTGTAGGATCCGTCGTTCTCTATGGACAACCTGGTGAAGGTATGATGTTTGTCCGAATTACTGCTTCCAAAAAGGAAGAGATGACAGAACTAATTGACAAGATCATTGATCAACAGCATTGTAAAGAACAATTATACACTATGTGGAGGAAGTTGTATGGATATCAGCATAATTGAAGAGAAGAACAACACTCTTCTAAACAGAAAGGAACTGAAGTTCAATGTGACTTTTGAGGGACCAACACCTGCAAGGAATGATGTAAAATCAAAACTTGCAGCCATGCTGAATGTGCCTATTGAACTTATTATAGTCCAGGACATGAGAAACATGTTCGGTAAACAGGAATTATCCGGTTATGCCAGGATCTATGAAGATGCGTCCCGCATGAAAGAAGTTGAAAAGGAATATAGCCTCAAAAGAAATGAGCTCCCAGAACCTGAAGCAAGTGAAGAATAAGGTGGTTATATGGCTGTAAAAGAGTATTATAAAGTAGACGGCGATAATATCGAACGTACCAGGCAGTTCTGTCCTCGCTGTGGTGAAGGTGTATTCCTTGCCGAACATAAGGACAGGTTGACCTGTGGAAAGTGTGGCTATACTGAATTCAAATAAATATTTTCACTCTTTTTTTTCTTTTTCTTTCCTGTAGTTGTCCAGAGCTAATTTTATAGTATTTTGCAGGGTGTTTTCCTCAAAGGGCTTTATAAGATAGCCGTAGGTTTTTGTTCTTTTTGCCCTTTCAAGTATTTTATCATCCGAATAAGCTGTAAGGTATACAACAGGGATGTCCATGGTTCCATATATCTTTTCAGCCGCTTCAATTCCATCAATTTTACCTTTCAGCATTATATCCATAAGTACAAGGTCCGGAAAAGTTATTTCAGCTTTTTGTATAGCTTCTTCACCTGAAGCCGCTATGCTGGGCACCCTGAAACCCATACCTTTAAGCATTTTTTTTATGCCAAGGGCTACTATATTTTCATCTTCTACCACGAGAATTTTTTCACCTGACATCTTCACCCTCTGTTATTTCTTTATTTTTTTCCTGGAAAACAATTTCAAATCTTGTGCCTTTTGATGTGTCTATTTCGATTGTTGCATTTATCTGTTCTGCGAGTGTATGGACAAGCAAAAGGCCAAGGGAATCTGTATCTTCAAAATCAATTTCACCCTTCATTCCGATACCATCGTCACTGACAACCAGTTTGTGATGATCATTTATTTTTTGAAGCTCGATTGTTATGGTGCCTTTACCTTTATCAAAAGCATACTTTAATGAATTGGATACAAGTTCATTAATAATTATTCCGAGTGGAACGGCTGTATCCATTCCCAAAAATATGTTTTCCACATTAATTTTTATATCGACTTCACTTTTTTTCCAGTACATAGGATTGGGATAGATAATTGATAAGATTTTTGCTATAGTCTGCAAAATCGATGCTCTCCATGTCCTTTGACTGGTAAAGTTTCTCATGTACAAGAGCCATTGTGCGAACTCTGTCCCTGCTATTGTTGAAAGCATCCAGCACGTCCTCGTCCCTGAATTTTTCAGATTCAAGGTACAATAGTGTGGATATAACCTGAAGATTATTCTTTATCCTGTGGTGTATTTCTTTTTTTCGTATATCTTCAATTTTAAGAAGGGCTTCTTCAGCTTGTTTCCTTTCATCGATATTCACGATTACGCCCTGGAGATATTTCACATCGTGGCATTTACCTTCCAGGTCAGAAACATGGCTGTTGATGTCATTATCTTTATTAATCATATGATGTATGATTTCGCGTTGCTCCCTCTGAATGAAGGTACGCTCATCAACCCATCGGGTTTCACCGTCTTTTGTCAGTATCCTGTACTCTATATTGAATTGGGTTTCCTGACCGGAGCATATTTCTCCCAGTTTTGCCTCAACCTCGGGCAGGTCATCCGGATGTATAATATCTCCATAACCAAGGCCATTCGGTCCGAAATCTTCCGGAGAATATCCAAACTGGGATATATTCTTTGATACAACTTCAACAGGCCAGTTCTTTTCTGCTTTCCATTTAAAAACAATTACCGGGCTGTTGTTGACAACCTTTTCCATCTCTTCTCGTAACTGACTGGCATTCTCAAGAGCATTGAGTATATCATTCAATCCTTCAGGTATTTCCCGGAAATCAATATCCACGTCTGTTTCGGCCCTTTCATCAAGTTTACCTCCGATCGCAGCATCAGATATATTCTTAAAGTCGTTCACTATTTCATTTATCGGGCCTGTCACCGATCTGGTAATCAGGATTGCAACAGCTCCCATGAATATCAATGATATTGAGGAAATCAAAAGTAACCTATTCCTGAGGTCTGTTACTCCTGCAAGCATTTCATCCTTTGGTACTACCAGGATAAATGCAAAATTTGAAGTTTTTATTGGTTCATAGAACATAACCACATCTTTGCCGGTGATGGGATCTATTGTTTCTATATAGCCGCTTTTGCCGAGTTTTATTTCATCAGCCATGCGTGTAATTTCTGGCACATCGTAGTCATAGAGGGTTTTTTCTCCCACCAGTTCTTCATTTGTAGGGTGGGAGATGAGAATCCCGGTATTTCCGGTCATAATTGCATGGCCGGTATCAAAGGATTTTACCTTGTTTACTACATCATTCAGATGATTCAGGGAGACATCGACACCCCCAATGCCAATAAACTCGCCCTCTCTTATTATGGGTGTGACATAACTTACAATGAATACACCTTCATAGTAATAGGGTTCAGTAACGATATCCCGCTTTAGTTTCTTTGGCAGCTGGTAGTATCCGGACGTTTCATAATCAAGTAATGGGTCAAGTGTTATATTTCCCGGTATCCTGTTCCAGTAGGGAATAAATCTCCCGGTTTCATCATGGCCGGTTGTGTTTACATAACTACTATCCATCCCATCAAATGTATTAGGTTCATAACAGACATAGGTTCCCAGCAAGTCAGGATTTTCTTCCAGCAGTTTTAACAAAATATTGTTTATTTCGGTACGGTTTTCTGAATGGTACTGTGTAAGGGAATGGGCGATTGCCTGTCCAGTAGCCTGATTTGATCGCATTTCAATATCAAACATATTGGCATAGTTTTTCGCCTTCTGTATTGATTGATCGTATGCAAGTTCCTCTTCCTGGGTTGTCACTGTTGAAATAATCACTGCAGTGGATGTAATCAGTACCACAAGTATCCCCGTCAGGATAAAAAACATAAGTTTGAATTTTAGTGGTACATCTCTCCATGTCATTTCAATCAGTCAGTCCTGGTCAATCCCATTCTATCAGAGTTGATTTCCGGCGGAAGTGTTCATATAATTCAGTCCCCCATTGTAGTGCACTTGCATCAAAACTCATTATTTTCTTGTGATCGTACATATCATTCTTATTGAAGAGGCAGAGATAAATGAACCTATCTGTTACAACGGATGTTAGATTGACTTCGTTGCAAATATATAGATTGGTATGTTCCCTTTCAACAATGTGGCGGAATTTATCAGTATGTTCTTCTTTCATCCGTTTGTAAATTGGCTCAGTAAGTATAAGGTCTATTTGAACCCCGTCTTTTGCCAGTTCATAATATAAATCGGGATAAAGAGGATGGAAATAGGCCATTATTGTCATTACTTTTTTGGACTTGATCAGATTCTTGCTGAATTCTTCGGGCAGGTCAAAAAGATGGTTCATATCCGGCTCTATTACCATACATTCCCCTATATCACCCAGCCGTGAATCAAGTTCTTCCGGAATTGAGCTTAGATCCCGGGTTGCCCAGTAGTCATTATTTTCCTCTATGACTCCCAGGGTTCTCAGCAGTGGGACCATATTTTTTACTATAATTTCTCCTATATCCGAAAGCTGATAAACCCTGTCCTCTTCAATGATTAGGTTTTGTTCCCTGAGTATTTTTATCTGGGGCATCATTGCTTTGGATGTAACATTAAGGGATGTTTTGATCTGGTCTATATTTCTGGGTCCTTCCATTAGCAGTAAAAGAAGTCTTTTCCTTTTTTCAGAGAGCCAGATAGTATCACTCAATGATGATTGCATACATTCACCTTTTAGTTAAGGGGTTTAAACTTCTTTTTTTATATTATTTATACCATTTCAGAACAAGGTCTATTAAAACGAGGTTATGTATTTTAAAACCGTTATAATTTCCCATATCACTGGTAATTACTTGTGTCTCTTGACAAACCTCATAGAGTTTGCTCATTCATTTATCTTTCGCAAATTCGATGCAATTTAGGCTATATACAATTCATATCTTATTTTTCATGTGAGTAAACCGATCAAATCGGTGGTCTCAGGATCTCTATGGAAAGGAGGTTGTAACAACGACAAAAGAAGAATTATACAAAGAATTGTCTGACGCTATTGTAAGTTGCAAGAAAGACCAGGTTCTTGCTGCTGTCGAAAAAGCCCGTGGTGAACTCGAGGCTCCCGACATCATTGAGAATGGTCTTGCAGCAGGTATGAACGAAGTCGGTACCCTTTTTGAAAGGGGTAAATTATTCCTTCCACATGTCATGATGGCTGCAGAAGCCATGCAGGCCGGTGTGGATGAACTTAAAGGCGATATGCCTGAATCATCCGATAAGGCTGCCAGTGTAATTGTCAATGGTACCGTAGAAGGAGATGTCCATGACATTGGCAAAACCATTGTATCTACCATGCTCCAGACAGCAGGATTCGAAGTTCATGACATTGGTCGTGATGCACCTGTAGCAGATTTCATTGCCAAGATCAAGGAAACAGACGCAAATATGGTCGGTGTTTCCGCACTTATGACCACCACTCTCCCGGGCCAGAAGGAAGTAATCGAAGCCCTCGAAGAAGAAGGTCTCCGTGACAAGGTAAAAGTTATGGTAGGCGGTGCCCCTGCAACCAACTCATGGGCCAAAAAGATCGGTGCAGACTGCTATGCAGAAAATGCAACTGAAGCTGTAAGCAAAGCAAAGGAACTTCTCTTATAAGGTGATTATTTATGGCAAATGAATATATCTTAAGAATGGGAGATGGCGAGCGTATCTCCATGACCAGGGAGCAGATCATTGCAGACCTCCGTGAAGGTAGTGCAGATGCAGCAGACCTTGGTGACATTCCTGAACTTTCCGGGGATGAACTTGACAAACTCGCAGATATCATTATGGATTCCAACCGCATTGTAAGTGTCGAACCAGGTATGCAAGTGCCGGTTACCCACGACATTGGTACCCTCAGGATCGATGGTGATCAGGGTAACAGTGGTGTCGGAATTCCTGCAAGTCGTCTTACTGGCTGTATGATGCACGAGAGAGGCTTTGGTGCTGACACAATGGAACTGGGTCATATCGATTACAGTTTTAAACCAGTCAAACCGGTCATTGCTCAGGAACAGCAGGCTATGGAAGTCTGTCAGGAAAACATGACTATCCCCCTTCTCTATGGTGCAATGCCAAACCTGGGTCTCTATTATACACCAGATGGTCCATTCGAAAACCCTGGTGACCTCCTGAAGGCTTTCAAGATCAATGAGGCCCGTGAATCCATCGAGCATGCCGGTGACCATGCAACCCGTGACATGACCTGGATCATGCAGCACCTGCAGAAAGTAGGCTGTGACGGTGTCAACTTTGATACTATCGGTGCAGCTGGAGATGGTGATTTTTATGCTTCCCTTTATTCTATCAAGGCGCTCAGGGAAGAATTCCCCGATATCTACATCGAAGCAGGAATGGCCGGAGAATGTACTCTTGGTATGCACGGCGAACTTGAGTTCGAAGGTAATGTTCTTGCAGGCCTCTGGCCACATGAGCAGGTACCTCTTGCAGAGGAAGCCGGTGCAAATGTGTTCGGTCCGGTCTGCAACACCAACACCAGCAAATCCTCCGCATGGAACCTTGCTCGTTCAGTAACTTTCACCAAAGCAACTGTTTCAGCTTCAAACATTCCCTGCCATGTAAATATGGGTATGGGTGTCGGCGGTATCCCAATGTTCGAGACTCCACCAATCGATGCAGTAACCCGTGCCAGCAAGGCAATGGTAGAAGTTGCAGGTGTAGATGGTGTTTAGATAGGAGTTGGCGACCCAGTCGGTATGCCAATCTCACACATTATGGCATCCGGTCTTACAGGTATGCGTGCAGCAGGTGACCTTGTTGCAAGAATGGAGTTCTCCGAGAACATGCGCATAAATGAAGCCAAGGACTATGTTGCCAGGAAACTCGGTGTTGAAGCAATTGACCTGGGTGACGAATATGTCATGAGGGAAATCCGTGAGGAACTTGATATTGGTGTACTTACATCCGTTCGCATCCAAGATGAATATTGAGAAACTTCTGGATGTCAATATCAATTGCTGTGACAGATTCAGGGAAATCACAGGCTAAATTTAAAGGCCGGGGAGTTTCCCGGTTTTAATTTATTATCTTTATAATACATTTCAATAAAAAGGAGTGTGGTGTTTCTTATGAGTGAAGAAAAAGGTGGTGCAGGAATCGACCTGCATCATGCGGAACAATGTAGTAAAGTCGTGTGCGATGCCAGTGAACTGGAACGTACTATTAACTGGAAACAGGGACTTGCCATCGCACTTGGTGTCCCGCTGTTGATCCTGCCTTCTCTGGGATATTTCCCTATGTGGGTATCATCAGCTGCAATAATTGTTTGGGGTCTTTCTGTATTCCAGGGTTTCATGCAAAACCTTGCTTATGGTGAACTTGCAACAGCTTTTCCCCATGCATCGGGTCTACCCGGATTTGCACAAAATGTGTTTAAGACAAAAGACTATAAAGGTAAATACGACAAAAGTAAACTGATAGGCGGTTTCAGTGCCTGGAGTTACTGGTTTGCATGGAACCCTGTACTTGCGATATTTGCCATCCTTGTAGGTGGTTACATTTATAATCTCTTCCCCATAATGGCGGAAATGTTTACTCAATATCAGCTTTCTCTGATAGCCGGTGTTGTGATTTTTGGTGGACTCATCCTTGCAAACTATCGTGGTCTTGAAGGTGGAGCACTTGTAGGTTATATTCTGGCGGCCCTCTCATTGTTGCCCCTTATTGTCATAACTCTGGCACCCTTTGCAACCGGTGATGTGGTAATGTCTAATATCACAAGCCAGTGGCTTCCAGCAGATTGGGCATGGGATGCTCATCATATCTTGATACTCTTAGGTCTGTTTGCAATGGCCCAGTGGAGTGCTTGTGCCTGGGAAACAGCGGCTATCTATGGCCCTGAATACAAGAATCCGGGATCTGACGTACCAAAAGCTCTGTTTGTCTGTGGTGTAGTATGTTTCTTCTCTTTCGTACTTGTACAGGCAGCAGTAATAGGAGTTCTCGGTGTTGAAGGTACAATTGCACAACCAATATCCCCAATGATCCCTGTAGCACAGGCTGCGTTTGGATCTGCCGGTGCAGTGGTTGCAATTGTCATGTTGATAGCAGCAATGGTGCTTATCATTCAGACTGCTTACCTTGGTTCTGCCAGGGCAATGCACTCAATGGCAACTGAAGGAAACCTGCCAAAAATTTTCGGTAAACTAAATTCCTCCGGTACCCCCATTGTGGCAATGGTAGTAATCGGTCTTTTCAACCTGCTGTTGATATCCATGGGCACACCTACTGCAATCCTTGCAGCATCTGCTATTGGTTACACATGTGCAAACGGTATCAGTCTGTTTGCCTATGTGAAAGCCAAGCTTAATCCTGAAATGGCCGCACTAGACAGGCCTTTCAAGGCACCTACAGGTTGGAAGAACATTGCATTGCTCTTTGGTATATTCAACATCCCCCTATGTCTTGTGGGTGTTGTTTATCTTAACAGTCTTGAAGTCGGATGGACTTCAACCTGGATAGGATTCATAGTACTGGCATCTTATCTGCCAATGTGGTTCTACTCTAGAAACGAGGCATATAAGGAAAAAGAAACAATCAGTGCTGTCAGCCTGGTTTCAAGTATCTCCTCCAGTAAAAAGAAGTGAGTGGGATTTGTCTAAAGCATTTCCGGGTTTCTCCTAACCGGAAATGCTCACTCCTATATTTTCTAGTTGTCTGAAATCCCATTCCTTTAAATTTTTATTTATTTTTATATACAATTTTATATTTATTTTCTCCTGCAAAAATACATATACATATCATATCGTTTTCACTTTGCATTCATACCAAAACTGAATCAGAGCGGAAAACATGCCAGACATTGAGGATATGATTATCGGGCTACTTCTCACAAGTTTCACAGTTGCACTTGGCCTCTATCTTGTAACATCCGGTTCGGAACTTTATATTCCACGGATGGAAGAGGTAATGATGGGAACGGTTCTTGTTTTTGTAGCAACCGGTTATAACAATTTCCTGCGGAATCCCTGATATAAAGACAAAATCTCTATATTATGCCTAATATCTTTTCTACCCATGGATTCTAATTACCCTGTGCCTGAACTTGTAGTAGGTGTAAGGGATGAAGGTACCCTTTCCGCATGTTCACAGTATGCAGATGCTGTGTATTTTTCCGTAGATCGGCTGAGCCTGCGATCCCGCGCAAAGGCTATTACTGTGGATAATCTTTCCGACTTTGTAAAATCGGTAAGAAAAAAAGAGTTGAAAGCTTATCTTGTTGCCAATTCTGTCATACATCCTGAAGACACTTATGATCTGTCGATTATCCTAAACGCTGCCAGGAGGGCAAAAGTCGATGCAATCGTAGCCTGGGATCCTGCTGTGATATTACAGGCATCTTCAATGGGACTTGATATACATATTTCTACACAGGCCAATGTTTCCAATGCAAAGACGGCAGATTTTTATGGTTCTCTTGGTGCAAGCCGTATTATTCTATCGCGGGAGCTAAGTCTTTCTCAAATAAAACAAATCAGACAGCATACTGATATTGAACTGGAGGTTTTCGTTCACGGGGCTATGTGTCAGGCTATTTCCGGCAGATGCTATCTTTCGGCATATCTTCTGGGTAAATCCGGTAACTGTGGTCAATGTACCCAGCCGTGTAGATGGGAATGGACACTCAATGCGGATGATGGTTCGCAGGTGCAAGTGGGTGGAAAATACCTGCTAAGTGCCAGGGACCTGTGCATGATTGAACATATTCCCCAACTCGTAGAAGCCGGGATAGATGCCTTCAAGATTGAGGGACGATTACGTGACTCAAGATATATCTCCACTGTATCCCGGTGTTATTCAGAAGCTCTGGAGGCCTGCAGGAGTGGAGAATTTGAAAACAACAGGGTACTTGAATGGAATCAACAGCTTTATGCTGTTTATAACAGAGGTTTTCCACAGGTTTTTATTTCGGTATTCCCTCCCGTGAAGGTTTCATTGTGGAAAAAGACATGAATGCATCGCAAACCCTCAAACAACTTGTAGGTGAAGTTGTAAATTATTATAAAAATCAGAGTGCTGCATATGTGAAGCTTACAGATTCTGGCCTTAGTATCGGTGATACGATTCTGATTGAAGGGGAAAATACCCATCTTGAACAGCATGTATCTTCCATGCAGGTGGCAGGTAATAATATTAAATTAGCTGAAAAAGGTATGGATGTGGGGCTTGCTGTATTCCACCCTTGTGCCCTGCTACCTGTGTGCCGGTGCTGTGGTGCAGTTTGGTATTAAGAAAGTGGTTGCCGGGGAGTCAGAAACCTTTGAAGGAGCACAGGATTTCCTGCGTAGCAAAGGAGTTGAGGTGGTTGACCTGGATATATCTGAATGTAAAATGTTGATGAAGGAATTTATTCGGGAATACCCTGAGCTCTGGAATGAGGATATAGGGGAAAGTGTTCCATACTAACAAATATATAAATATATGCTGACTATATTGTATCGTTTCCTGTGGTCTTAATTTTGCAGGAAATTTGTTTTTAAGGGGATGAAGGTTCAATGCCAGCACCAATTGCAGAAGAACTTGCAAAAAAACAACAATCAATAAGCATAGCCGAATTTTTTGAAAAGAACAGACAGATACTGGGTTTTGATTCGGCCCCCAGAAGTCTTATTACTACGATAAAGGAAGCTGTGGATAACTCCCTGGATGCCTGTGAGGAATCGGGGATACTACCTGATATTATGCTTCATATTAAACGCACGGGTAAAAGCGGGGTCGTTGTGATTATTGAGGACAATGGTCCGGGTATTGTGAAAGATCAGATCCCGCGGGTTTTTGCCAAATTGCTTTACGGTTCCCGCTTTCATGCTCTCAAACAGAGCAGGGGTCAGCAGGGTATCGGTATCTCTGCAGCGGTCCTCTATTCCCAGCTGACAGCAGGCCATGCTACCAGAATTATCTCTAAGATAGGTCCCCAGTCCCCGGCTCACTATTATGAACTGATGATCAATACTCGTACCAATGATCCCGAGATATTGAAAGATGAAATAACCGAATGGGATCGTCCTCATGGAACCCGGGTGGAGATGGAAATGGAGGCCACCTATGTAAAGGGGCGCCGCCAATCGGTAGAGGAATATCTCAAGGCCACAGCCATTGTAAATCCCCATGCCCGCATAAAACTCATTGATCCTGAAGGTGATGAGAGGATATTTGACAGGGCCACCGATAAAATACCCGAACCTGCAAGCGAGATTTTGCCGCATCCCCATGGTATCGAGCTGGGTACTCTTATGAAAATGCTGCGTTATACCGGCAGGCAGCGACTTGCTCCTTTTCTGAGATATTCTTTTTCCAAGATAGGTTTGCTCACAGCAGAAGAAATCTGTAGTGCCAGTGGACTTGATGTGGATATGGACCCGCACACCATTGAAAGGGAAGATGCGAAACGCCTTCTTGATGCCTTCCAGAAAGTAAAAATCATGTCCCCTCCTACAGATTGTCTGTCCCCAATAGGTGAAGAATTGATCTATAAAGGTCTGGAGAAAGAATTCAAAGTAGATTTTATTGCAACTACCACGCGTACTCCCTCCGTTTATTCCGGTAATCCCTTTGTTGTGGAAGTTGGTATTGCTTACGGAGGCAATCTGCAAAAGGATGACAGGGTCAATATAATGCGGTTTGCCAACAGGGTCCCTCTTCTGTATCAGCAGGGAGGCTGTGTGACCACACATGGCGTGGAAGGTATCAAATGGAAGCAATATGGTATTAACCAGCCGGGTGGGGGGCTGCCGATTGGGCCTTTGGTATTGCTTATACATGTTGCATCCACAAATGTGCCTTTTACATCTGAATCCAAGGATGCCATTGCGGATATCCCCGAGATTCAGGATGAGGTGGAACTGGCCCTCAAAGAGGCGGGAAGGAAACTAAACCGCTTCCTTAAAAAGAAGGGTTCCCTTAAAAAACGCAAGGAAAAGGAAGTTATTATTAACAAGGTATTGCCCCGCATGGCTGAAAAACTGGCAGAAACACTTGACAGGGAAGTACCGGATATCAATCCTGTTGTTGCCAGGGTAATGGGCAACCTGCTCGTTGACAGGCAATTTGATGATGGTAATACCAATGTATCAATCAGGACAAAGAATTTTGGAAGTAAGAAAGTAGAATTCAAATTACATGAGATGTTGCCTTTCCAGATCGAGGCAACCCCGTCACCCAAAGTGGTCAGTATGGGCAATGATTATGATTACATATGGAAAATTGTTCTCAAGCCAGGTGAGGCTTTTGCCGTGAATTACCAGTTACCTGACCCATCGGATTTGGATTCTATAAAAGAGCCGCCTATTGTTGAAGGGGTTGAGGAAGAGATTGTTACAGGTGCCAGAGCGATAAAAGGGGTTGTATAATGGCTAAGAATGAACACCGTAAAGAGCATGACAGGCTTGCAGAGCAAAGGTTAACGGGTCTTGCATCGGAGTTGTATTCGCATTTTGTGGATGGAAAGATCCCTTATGTGAATATGCCCAGCAGAACCAAGAACAATATTGAATTTAATGAAAACAGTGATGTATGGGTTTATGGTGCCCGGGAAAGTGAAAGAAGTGCCAAGACCGTCAAAGGTGCATTCCAGTTATTGAAAACCTCTCATGTGCTGGATTTTCTTTTAAATAATCATATAGGGAATAACCGTGGTTCAACCTTGAGGGAATTATACTACATTTCAGAGAACTGGGATATTGCCAAATTCAAGGAACAACCCGAAAGTGATCGCCTGGTTGAGGACCTTGAAATAATTTCCAGTCTCCAGAGGGAATATTTCCATATGCGTCCCGAAGAAGACGGTGCTACACTTTTTGGCCCATTGCGGCTTAGGGAAGAAACAAAGCGAGGGGATCGTGATATCCATTGCCAGGAGGATGTGGGTGAAAGCGGCTACCAGATTCCTTTCAATGTGGAGAACATTGATTTTATAGACCATGATGCCAAATTCATAATAGCCATTGAGACCGGTGGTATGTATGCCCGGCTGATTGAGAATGGTTTTGATGAGCGCAATGACGCCATACTCGTGCACCTCAAGGGTCAACCCGCCCGCTCAACCCGGCGTATGATCAAGCGTATGAATGAGGAACTGGGTATTCCGGTTGTGGTGTTTACTGACGGTGATCCCTGGTCCTATCGTATATATGCCTCAGTTGCATACGGTGCTATCAAGAGTGCCCACCTTTCCGAGTTCATGGCAACTCCTGCGGCCAAGTTTGTCGGAGTGCAGCCTTCGGATATCGTGGAGTATGAATTGTCCACCGATAAATTGACAGATAAGGATGTCGATGCCCTGCGCAGTGAACTTACAGATCCGAGGTTTGAAACCGATTACTGGAAAGAACAGATTAACCTGCAGCTTGATATAGGGAAAAAGGCAGAACAGCAGGCCTTTGCGGGCAAGGGTCTGGACTTTGTCACAAAGACATACCTGCCCGACAGGCTTTCAGATATGGGTATAATTTAAAAAATCATTCAAAGAATTTTGTGCGTTGCAGCAGGTCGTCAACACTCTTTTTTGTGTGGAGGCCTTCCAGCATTCTGTCCCTGTCAATCCACATATCGGCCGCACTCTGAAGGCCGCTTGTTTTGTGGGGGACATAATTAATCCCTTCATCGGGTGTGGCCAGACGACCGGAAAATCCCATTTCCCCTACTTTCCATTCTTTTACGGATGCCTGTGCCTCTGTTTTTGTTTGCTCGTTTTTCTCTTCTGACATGGCATCCCTTTTGCATTTCCCTGAATATATAACTTACCTGGGTTTGCATCAGTAAACTTAATATCCCCCTCTTCCCATTAGCGCAAAGGAGTTATTGCAAGTGACGCTGGTTCTTGGCATAGAGGGCACCGCATGGAATCTGAGTGCGGCTGTTGTAAACGAAGATGAAGTGGTTTGTGAGGTGACGCATACATACAAACCGGCAACTGGGGGCATTCATCCTCGAGAAGCGGCTCAACATCATGCCCAGTTTGCTTCTTGGGTGATTTCCAATCTTTTCGATGAAATGGCAGAGAAAAACATAAGTCCCAATGATATTGATGCGATCTCTTTTTCACAGGGCCCGGGTCTGGGTGCCTGTTTGAGGACCGTGGCAACTGCTGCCAGGGCCCTTTCCCTTTCCCTTGAAATTCCTCTTGTAGGGGTAAACCATTGTGTGGCCCACGTGGAGATCGGTAGGTGGAAAACACCTGCAAAGGACCCTGTGGTGCTCTATGCAAGCGGTGCCAATACCCAGGTACTGGCCTACAGGCGAGGAAAATACCGCGTATTCGGAGAAACCCTAGATATAGGTATCGGGAACGCCCTTGATAAGTTTGCCCGCAGTGCAGGCCTGTCTCATCCGGGCGGGCCGCAGATCGAGATGTATGCAAAGGATTCGATGAATTACGTAAACCTGCCCTATGTGGTGAAGGGTATGGATTTCTCTTTTTCCGGGCTTTCAACTGCAGCCACCGATGCCCTGCAAAAACATACGCTGGAGGATGTGTGTTATTCCCTGCAGGAGAATGCTTTTGCAATGCTTGTGGAGGTGACCGAGCGGGCACTGGCACATACCGGTAAGACTGAGGTGTTGCTAGGTGGTGGTGTCGGTGCGAACATGCGCCTGCGGGAGATGCTTGATATTATGTGTGATGACCGTGGTGCATCCTTTTATGTTCCTGAAAAACGTTTCATGGGAGATAATGGTGCTATGATCGCCTGGCTCGGTCTTCTTATGTATAAGGCAGGCGATACAATAGAGGTCGAAGATTCTCATGTAAATCCAAATTATCGTCCTGACATGGTGGATGTGACATGGCTGAAGGAGTAAATGAAATGATCAGGGATGGCGCAGAGGCAAAGGTCATCCGGAGGAATAACCGTCTGGTCAAGAGTCGTGTCCCTAAACGTTATCGTGTGCGGGAACTGGATGAGCGTATACGCAGGGAACGCACCCGTGCAGAGGCCCGGCTGATCTCAGAAGCCCGCAGGGCCGGGGTGGCGACACCCGTTATCTATGATATTTATAATTCCACCATTGAAATGGATTACATTGAGGGTAAGCCATTAAAATATGTCATTTCTGAAGATTTGTGTGAAATCCTCGGGGAACTTGTGGGCAGGCTCCATGCAGCAGGTATAATTCACGGCGACCTTACGACCTCGAATATCATCTGGGATGGAAACAAGATGTGGCTTATCGATTTTGGGCTTGCTTTCAGCGCAGGGGACCTTGAATCCCGCGGTGTAGATATTCATGTGCTCTTCCAGACCCTTGAAAGCTCCCATCCCAACCACGAGGTGCTCATAGATGCCTTCTGCCGTGGCTACCGTCTTACACTTTCCAGTGCAGACGAAGTACTGGACAGAGTAATAGAAATAGAAAAAAGAGGCAGGTACGCCTGAGAAATCTCCCTCAGGTATCACCAGTATATATTTATTCGTTTCACAATCCCCAGTTCTTCATAGTCATAATTTTTCCTGAAAAGGGGTTCTGGCTTATATTGGACACCAACTTCCAGTTTGTCTATGATTTTGTCATTTAAGCATTCTTCTGTGTGTTCCTGGCTGGAACTGGTGCAGTCAATATAGATCATGCCCCTGTCGGTAGTCCGGAAAACATTCAAAGCATGACCATTGTTGTTCCATCTCTTATCATCAAAATCTACCGTCACCACACCTGCCCTTATCCCAGCGCGTTCGGCATTGTTATGCAGGGTTACAGCATAGTCCGCACACTCGAACTCATCCGGGTCATAGGGTATCTCATCAGTAGTATCTGATTTAAGGAAAACTAACAGTTCAGAATGGGAAGGATTGGTTGCGTTGTGATAGTTATGGAGTAATTCAAGGCCATGGTTGGTATTGGTAAAACCCGTATATTTTTCTACATATTCTCCTGCCATCATGTCATAATATAAATGACCTGCAGGATTGATCCCAATAATTATCAGGAATAGTAATACTAGTGTACTAGATATCTTGATGTAGATTCCAAATTCCCCCCGTTTCCTCCCCATATACATTATTGATATGGCAATATCTAGAAAACAATATATTGTATGTTACAAACAATTATAACTCTATTTGTAAAAATATTCCTCTAAATGAATTATTGTGATTTGTCCAGTAGTTACGGAGTTATATTTATCACATATTTTTCCTCTTTAGAAACAGGTATTATCTGTATCCATCCGATTATGTGATATCATGCGCAAAATAGTATTTGTTACCGGCAACATTGGAAAGTTTAAGGAAATAAAGGCAATTCTTGAGGCCAAAGGAATTGAGGTTATCCAGAATACTGATGGTTACCCTGAGTTACAGGAGGATGACTTGGAGCCGATTGCAGCCTATGGGGCACGTTGGACATGTGAAAGACTTGGCCTTCCAGTTATGGTGGACGATTCCGGACTTTTCATAAACTCCTTAAATGGATTTCCAGGTCCTTATTCTGCCTTTGTGGAGGATAATCTTGGCAATCCCAAAGTCCTGAAACTGATGGAGGATGAAGAAAATCGCAGTGCTTATTTCAAATCTGTTATTGGCTACTGTGAGCCGGGAAAAGAACCCCTGACGTTTACCGGTACTGTTGAAGGCAACATCGCCTATGAGGAAAAGGGGGAAGGCGGTTTTGGCTATGATCCTATATTCCTGTATGGTGACCGGACATTTGGTGAAATGGGAGATGAGGAAAAGAATAAGGTATCCCACAGAAAGCGTGCTGTGGGCAAGTTTGTGGAATGGGTTGACTCAAACTTATGACCGGAGAAGTATTGCTCGTGCCGGTGCCCCGTCACACCCTTTTATTTTTAGTGGCAGACAGACAAATCCATAATAACCCGGTGCAACCTTTTTAAGATCCAGATTCTCAATTATATTGATCCCTTTTCCAAGCAACATCATGTGGTTGTCCAGTCCTTCTCCGGAATCCACTGACTCCGAATCGACTCCTACTGTCAGGAAGCCATTTTGGGCAATCCATTCTGCGGTATCGGGAAGTATTCTTGCAAATTTTTGGTCTGATGATTCAGTTTTCAGCAATACGATTTCACATCTGTTTTTGTCTTTGGAGGGAAAGGCTTCTTCCATTTCGTCGTTTCCGATTTCGGTTTTCCCGGAAAGGTCGACCAAGTAAGCCCTGCCCACAAGAGAGGACAATTCCAGTTCATCCACTGTGCGCCCGTCCTCAAATATATGGGCAGGGGCATCGATATGGGTTGCAGTGTGACTTCCCATTTCGAGTTCTGAGACACTGTATCCGCAGGATTCTATAGAAGTGATCCGCCTGACAGTAACTTTTGGATCTCCCGGATAAACCCTGGTTTCAGGTCCGATGGATTGTGTAATATCAATAATTTCCTATGTCATTTTCAGATAAAGACCCTTGAATTTTCCAGCACCTGCTTTGCTTCATCCTTTTCAAGACCTGCCCCCATTGCCACTTTCAATGCAGTGCTTGTTGTTATCAGGTCAGAAGGATGGTGTGAATCGGTGTCCACGACCATTATCGCACCGCTAAGTTTTGCGATTTTGGCAACATGCCCATTGGTACGGTTATGCCCCCCCTCGAGGTAATTTCCAGACATACATTGTTGTCCGCTGCAATTTTAGCTTCTTCTTCAGTGATAAATCCGGGGTGTGCTAGGATATCTACGTCCGGACATTGTGCAGCTGCACGGTTTGTGCCGGGTAAAACAGGTTCTACCGGACTTTCCCCGTGTACAACAACAATTTCGGCCCCCAGTTCTCTTGCAAGTTTTGCAAGTGCTGCTATTTTTTCAGGGGGTACATGTGTTATCTCAATGCCGGGAAGCACCTTTATGTCCATTAGCTCTTCCAGGTATTTTGCCTTGGTAACACAGTTGAGTATGTGTTCTACGTTGGTGAAATCGGCATGGTCTGTTAGGCCGATTGCCTCATATCCGAGAGTTTTTGCCCTGCGGACCTGCTCACTTGGAATAAGTTCTCCATCGCTGAATATTGTATGTGTATGTAGATCTATCATGATAATTCCTGTTGTGTTTTGTACAAAGTATTTATTGTTTGTATTGATAATATCTTCTGTGCTAGATGTCCATATTTTTATATCATATGCATGGAATGGATATCTAAATAATTCTTCATATTGGAGATAATGAATGATGAATAATAAGTCAGGGATTCGCAGGTTGGTTCTGGATGTTCTGAAGCCACATAATCCTTCCATAGTTGAACTTGCAGGTGTGTTGGGTGATGTGGAAGGAGTTGATGGTGTCAATCTCAGTCTTTATGAAATGGATCAGAAGACCGAAAATGTAAAAATTACCCTTGAAGGGCTTGATCTTGACTATGAACTTATCCGTCAGGAAATAGAGAATATGGGTGCGGTGGTCCACAGCGTAGATGAGATTGCAGCCGGTAAAAAAATCATCGAAGAAGTGGAGACTCACCAGGATAGGTGATTCTCATTTTTCTTCTTCTTCTTTTTCTTCAGGACTTTCCAGTCTCTGTATAACATCTGCAAAAGCAAAATTGGGTTTTACGTCTCTTACCTTTATGCGCACTCTTTCTCCTTTTTCAGTGTCACAGATGAATACTACAAATCCTTCCACAAAAGCAGTACCGTCGCCGCCGGATCCTATTCTTTCGATAACAACGTCATATTCCTCCCCTTTCCTGATTGGTGCGGTAAGGAATTTTTTGCCCACCACGTATATTTCGGCACTTTCTGACCTTGAAGCCTCTGGTGAATGGGCCCGGACATATGTAAATTCACCTCTTACTTTATCCAGGTATTCCTTGAACATATCTCCCTGGAATACTTTTACAACAAAATTTCCCTGGGGTTTAAGGATGCGGGTTGCACATTCAAGTGCTGATTCGGCCAAAGCGATAGAGCGTGCATGATCCAGGTTCCAGTTTCCTGAAAGATTGGGTGCAGCGTCACAGATAACAGTATCAGCTCCTTCTTCTCCTACTGCTTCCTTGATCTGATTTGCAGTCTCTTCCCGGGTAATATCACCGCGAATTATGGTTATTCTGTCCATTGGCTTGATGCGCAATATGTCTACACCGACAACTTTCCTTTTCGTCAGTTCCCTTGCGACTTCAAGCCACCCACCCGGAGCGGCTCCGAGATCTACAACATCACTGTCTTCTCTGATGACATTAAATTTCTTGTTAATCTGCTGGAGTTTGTAGGCTGCTCTTGAGCGATAACCTTCGGCTTTTGCACGCCAGTAATATGTATCTCTTCTATGCCTTGCCATTGGATTGCTTCCTTCATTATGTAAGTATAAAAGGTTATGCCTCTTTAAGTTCCTCTATCCGCGCACTCAATGAGAATATATTTTCCTCTATCTCGGTGAGTGCATCAGGAACCCATGTATCAAATCATAGTAAATATTTACAAGGTCCATGTATTTTTGCTCCAGATCCTGTATGTATTCAGGTTCTGCAGGGGTCTGCACTTCATTGATCATGTTCTCCAGATGTGTGGTCCGCATCTTCAATCTTCTTTTAAAGCGTGTTGCTACTTTTCCCATGTCCAGTTCTCTTTTTTCGTAACCTACCATATCAAGTGCATCACTCAATTCCTGTGGATATTCAGGAAACGCATCTGGTCCCAGAATAAAATATTCTGCCCTCTCTGTGTTTTCCATCCCTATTATTTCTTCACAGGTTATGTTTTCCAGAAAATGTCTGGAACAGGCCTTTTCACACATCTTGAGTATATCTTCCTCTGTAGGGGGTTCATCATCCCTTGCATAGGTGATTTCCTGGGCAGTGCAGGTAATCTCGTGTACTGTGGCTGCTCCCAGTACATCAATTATCCCGGAAGTTCTTCGATTGAAATCATGATTACTTCTGTATCATTTTATGGCTTAATAATGTCATGCCCGCGAAACTCAATGTGCTACCAGGCTATTTTTAAATAATTAGAGGCTTACACTCTTCCATAACACAGGCGAAAATCATGCATTCTACACTATGGATCAAAGGAACTAAAAGTAAATCCCTTGAGGGAAAGACCGTTGTGCTGGCAGTTACTGGTAGTATTGCAGCCGTAAGGGTTGTGGAACTGGCACGTGAACTAATACGCAACGGTGCAAATGTCTATGCTGTCATGAGTGAAGCGGCCACGCGTATTCTCCATCCGGATGCATTACATTATGCTACCGGTCATGAAGTGATTACGGATATAACCGGGGGAGTGGAGCATGTGGGGCTGTGCGGGATACAGGGTATGGCAGACCTCTTATTGATAGCTCCGGCAACTGCGAATACTATAAGCAAAATCGCAATGGGAATTGATGATACGCCTGTAACAACCTTTGCAACCACTGCCATTGGTAGTGGGATGGCCACAATAGTTGTACCTGCAATGCACCAGTCCATGTATGATCATCCTGCGGTGCATTCCAATCTCGAAAAACTTGGGGATTATGGCATCAGTTTGGTTGGCCCCCGTGTAGAGGAAGGGATTGCCAAGATATCTCCCAATGATGATATTGTCCTGGCAGTTGAGCGGCAACTTATGGGGAAAAAACTTGCAGGCAAGAAAATAGTGCTGACATCCGGTGCAACTGCTGAAGCCATTGATCCTATCCGTATACTCACCAATCGGGCTTCAGGCAAAACAGGTCAGGAATTAGCCAGGGAGGCTTTCCGGCGGGGCGGGGATGTTACAATAATCCACAGGAATGAACTGGATGTGGATGGTATAAATGAGGTTTATGCAGAAAGTGCAGCCAGTATGCTGGATAGCTGCATGGAAGAAATAGACCGGGGGTGTGATGTATTCATAAGTTCGGCTGCGATTTCGGATTATACACTTGATTCTTCAGGATCCAAAATAAAATCAGGCCAGAATCTTATTCTTGAAATGCATCCCACTGAAAAGATATTGCCACAGGTACGAGACAATCATCCCGACGTAGTGATTGTGGGATTTAAAGCCGAAACCGGTGTTGGTGAAAAAGAGCTTGTGGGAAGTGCGACACGTATGCTTGAAGAATACGGCCTTGAGATGGTTGTTGCCAATGATGTGGGGGAAGGGGGAATAGGCACCTCTGACAATTCCGTATATATCCTGCAGGATGGGCTTTCAGCATCTCATTATAGTGGTTCCAAACGTTACCTCGCATCTGTAATAATGGATCGGCTTGAGCAAATCCTGTTGTGAGGGTTTCTATGGATCCAAAACAAGAATGTGTAACATGCTTTGCTCCTGGCCATATCACAGGTTTTTTCACAATCCATGAAAACGATGATCCGGCCCTGAAGGGCACTACGGGGTGTGGTATAGTTCTTAACAGAGGGGTCACTGCAAAAGTAGGTGTGGGGCCCGATATTAAAGAGACAGAGATATTCCTGAATGGTTCAAAAAACCAAGCACCTGTAACTTCCCATCTGGTTGCCTCCCTAGCCAGTGAACCTGTAAGGATAGAATCCCATGCTGATATCCCCGTAGGCTGTGGTTTTGGTGCTTCCGGTGCAGGTGCACTGGCAACTTCCTATTGCTTAAATGATCTTTTCTCACTGGGCCTGACGCAGAATGAAGTCGTGGAAGCCGCTCATATTGCCGAAGTTGTGGGGGGAGGTGGACTGGGTGATGTGGAAGCCCAGGCACAAGGCGGGATTGTTATCAGGAAAAGACCGGCTCCGGTTACAAAAGGAGGCCTGCTGGATCGTATCGTTTCTCCTTCATTTAGTGTACACTGCGTGGCTCTGGGTAAGTTGTCTACAAAAACGACCCTTGCCGATTCCTCTGTGACTGGAAAGATCAATATTGCAGGCAAAACCGCCATGAAAAATTTGCTACAGAGTCCGACCATTGAAGAATTTATGCGTCAATCCCGCAGTTTTAGTTTTGAACTGGACCTTTTGAGCAAGGGGGCAAAAGACATCATCGAGGCTGTGGAAAATGTTGGTGGATTTGCTTCACAGGCTATGCTTGGAGATGCGGTTTTTGCGGTTGCTGGCCCGGGGTGTACTGATGCTGTCATCAGGGATACGATGAGTGAATTCGGAACAGTATTTAGCAGTACAATTGCAGGTACTTATTGATATCTCTGCAAATCCTATCTTTTTCTTTCATATTGACATAAGAATTATTGCAAAAAGGGCGGATACCACTCCTAACCACTGCCTGGGGACAAGTTTTTCTTTTAGTATAAAATATGCAAGCAGTACCGTGACACCCGGGCTTAATGAGGATAGAATTGTGGTAATATCCAGTCTGCCTGCTTCTGAAGCCAGGGTAAAGAATGTACCTCCTCCGGTATTGAAAAGTCCTGCAAGAACAATTACAGGCAGTACGTCAATGGAAGGGGGTTTCACTTTTACTGATCCTGTCAGTGTGACAAAACCTACAAACATCAATAGGGCTGTTCCTCTGGCAAAAGCCAGTGGCCAGAATATGGCAGTTTCACTGAAATTATCTATGGATATAAAAAAGAGTCCAAAGCCCATTCCTGCTAGAAAAGGATACTTCAGGTCGTTTATTTTGACTTTTGGCCCGTTATCCATACTGACAATAAGCCACACTGCTATAAAAGCAAAAATGAATCCTGCAATTCGCAGGATTTCAGGAAATCCTTCATAAAACGCAGAGTAAATTACCGGGACAATGGCCGATATCACTGCAGCAACCGGGGCAACTATACCCATTTTTCCTTCAACCAATCCCTGATAGAGGGCTAACAATCCGGATGTTCCAAAAACCTGCCAGACATCCCCATAACAATTTACTTAATGGGGGCAGGTTTTCTGAGAAAACAAATGCGAGTATTGGAAAAAGTACAACTCCTACAATCTGGGTAACCAGAACTACTGAATATACGTTAGTGCGTCTTGAAGCACAGCCGCCGGTAAAATCACCCGCTCCCCAGGAAACGGCAGATGCAAGGCCAAAAAAGATTGCCATAAGTTCAACAGGGATTATTTTGGATTCTCCGGTTCATATTGTGATTCTCATTGGCTGATTGGTGTATTTGATGTTAAATCTGTGCTTTAGTCGATAGATTGAAGTAGTCTTCAGGTGAGATTATTTCATAAAATTAGCTGCAGATACCCACGTCTGAATCTCATATCTGGATTTCCTTGCAGGATTGCAATTTGATATTTTCTATCCGGAGGCATTTAATGACAGGCATCACACTAAAACAAAGATTTTTGGATTCCCTTGCAGGAAAAGATGTTGATAAGGTACCGGTCTGTTCGGTAACCCAGACAGGTACAATTGAATTGATGGAAGCCACCGGCAGCCATTGGCCAGAGGCACATTATGATGCTGAAAAAATGGCTGCACTGGCTATAGGCGGGTATGAGGTGGCCGGTCTGGAAGCCGTACGTTATCCTTTTGACGGTACGGTCATAGCCCAGACTCTGGGATGCACGATAAAGGAAGGAACTTTTGATTCGCAGCCATCTGTTCTTGACAACCCATGTAGTAATAAGGAGGATGTCGGGAAGTTCAATCTCCCGGATAATTTCCTGGAAAGCGAACGTATATCCACTATACTGGATGCCACGGAAATTGTCCGGGAAAGGGTTGGGGAAGATATTCCTGTTGTTGCAGGTATGCTTGGTCCTGCTGCAATTACGATCTCCCTTGTGGGTGCAAAAAATTACCTTATGTGGTCTCTCACAGAGCCGGAAACTATGCGTAAACTGCTCGGTATGGGTGTAGAAATATGTGTGGAATATTCCAATGCCCTTTTCGAAAGGGGTGTGGATGCATTTGTATGCCTGATTCCGAAGCCGGACCGGACTTGCTACCTCCAGATATGTTTGAATCCCTCGTTCTTCCGGAATATGACAAAATCTGTTCCGGCACTGATGGGCCTATGATATTGCACATGTGCGGAGATGCCACCGCAATCCTCGAACCGATGGCTTGTTCAGGATTTGAGGGATTAAGTATTGAAGAAAAAGTGGATGCCAAATATGCCAAAAGGATAATTGGGGACAGGGCTTGTTTGATAGGCAACGTTTCGCCTGTAGATATCCTCCTTTCGACTCCTGCGGAAGAAGTGAAAAGACAGGCTAAGATGTGTATTGAAGATGGTGTGGATATTCTTGCTCCAGGCTGTGGACTTGCGCCATATACTTCGCTTGAGAACCTGAAGGCTTTTGTGGAAGCAAGGGACGAGTACTATAAGGGTCTAAATCCCGAGTTATAAGAAGGTACAAATACCTGTTTTTCTTTTGAAGCAACAATTAATTGATCGATTTATTTTTGTTCTGATTATTGAGGTGTAAAAATTTGACTGGCATTCCACAAACACATCCTCGTTATCATTCCCTGATTGCAAGGGAAAATATTGTTGAAGGTGTGAATAAAGGTATTACTAGTATGCAGGGTCTTGTGGCTCAGGGCAGAGGTGAATGCTTTGACTACCTGCTTGGTGAAAGGACTGTCCCTTCGGCCTTACTTGCAGAAAAGATAGCTTCTGCATTGCTTCTTCTGGCAGATAGGCCGGTCATTTCGGTAAACGGCAATACATCGGCCCTTGTCCCTGAAAAAATGGTTGAACTTGCATCTGTCACAGGGGCATCCCTTGAAGTCAATCTTTTTCACCGTACCGAGGAGAGAGTTTCTCGTATCATCTCTCATCTGGAATCCTTTGGTGCGACCCGTGTGCTTGGGGCACGAGGGGATGGCAGGCTTGGTCTTGAACATGCCCGGGCTATTGTGGATCAGGAAGGAATCTACAGTGCAGATGTGGTTCTTGTTCCCCTGGAGGACGGGGATAGATGCCAGAAATTGGTGGAGATGGGTAAAACTGTTATTGCAATCGATTTGAATCCATTCTCACGCACATCAAAGACAGCCACACTTACGATTGTAGACAATGTGAACCGTGCGATGGCAAATATGATCAGCTATTCCCGGCAACTTGGAAACTGTAGCCATGGAGAGCTTGAGGAAATTGCAGGGGATTTTGATAACGCTACATTTCTCAGAGAAGCTGTTGGAGAACTAATGGAGAATCTTAAGAATCAGTGAAGGTGATCATTCTGGATATTATTGAAAGCACAAGAGATTATGTGTCAGATGTACTCTTCGATGAACCCAGTAGCCACGATATGGGTCACGTGGAGCGGGTCGAATCCCTTTGCATGTATATAGGGAAAAAGGAAGGGGGAAATCCTGATGTATTGAGGCTTGCTGCCCTATTGCATGATGTGGGGTTTGTTCGCGAACATCAGGAAGGCGGTGATCATGCATTGTATGGTGCTGAAATCGCAGGTTCTTTTCTGGCTGATAAAGAAGTTGATGAAAAAACCATTGAACATATTGTATCCTGCATACGTACTCACAGGTTCAGCCGGGGTATGGTTCCTGAATCAATCGAAGGGCAAATTTTACAGGATGCGGATAGGATTGATGCCCTGGGTGCGGTGGGGATTTTCAGGTCACTGCTTTCAATGGGGGCTTTGCGAGGCTTAAAACATGCCAATGGTACTGTGAAGGAAAGTTCCATGAATGCCTATGCGCAAAACCCTTTTGAAGGTTTTGAAGAATATATGGAAAGGAAGCCTTTTAAGATAATGGATCGTCTGAACACACATACTTCCAGGGATATTGCAACAGAGAGGCTGAAAATTATGGAAGCTTTTCTTGAACAGCTCAGAAAGGAAGTTTATTGATATTGGAGAGGTTTTATGGCTGATGTTTTGATCAAGAACGGTTACGTCCTTACTATGGATCCTGATACCGGAGATCTCAAAAAAGGGGAGGTTGCCATTGAAAATGGCAGGATTGTCTATGTGGGTCTTTCTTATAATGGCAAGGCAGACAAAATAATAGATGCAAGTGGTTCGGTTGTCATGCCTGGACTGGTAAATACCCATAATCATGCAGGTATGACACTCTTAAGGGGTTATGCCGATGATCTGCCACTTGCAGAATGGCTTGAGGATTATATCTGGCCCGTGGAAGAAAAATTGGGTCCGGAAGAAATCTATGCAGGGGTCAGGCTGGCATGCCTGGAGATGATAAAATCCGGAACAACCACCTTTGCTGACATGTATATTCATGAGCAGGCAGCTGCCCGTGCAGTTGAGGATTGTGGTATGCGTGCAGCCCTTTCCTATGGTATGATTGATTTTGGAGATCCAGAAAGGGCAGAATCTTCCCTATTAAAAGGCAGGAACTTTGTAAAGGATTTCAATGGTGCAGCCAATGGGCGCATATCTGCCATGTATGGCCCTCATGCTCCTCATACTTGCTCTCAGCAATTCCTGCAGGATGTGCGTAAGCAGGCTCGCAAGGATGATGTAAAAGTTCACATCCATGTGCTTGAAACCGAAGCTGAACTGAACCAGATGAAAGAGAAGTATGGCAAGTGTTCGGTTAACATGCTTCATGACATTGGTTTTTTTGACAGTGATGTACTTGCTGCTCATTGTATCTGGCTTTCAGAGGGGGATATGGATATTTTGGCTGAAACCGGGGTTCATGTGAGCCATGATCCTGTGAGTAATATGAAAACGGCAGCAGGTATAGCACCGGTGCCACAACTGCTTGAAAAGGGTGTGAATGTGTCCCTGAGTACCGATGGATGTGCTTCAAACAATAATCTTGATATGTTCGGGGTAATGAAAATGACTGCACTGCTCCATAAGGTAAACAGTATGGACCTAACTGTCATTGATGCCCGGAAAGTGCTTGAGATGGCCACTGTAAACGGGGCAAAGGCACTTGGAATTGAGGCCGGTATGATCAAAGAAGGCTACTATGGCGACTTAATTATTGTGGACATGAAACGTCCGCATCTTACTCCATTGTATGATGTCGATTCGCATCTAGTCTATTCGGCTCTTGGTAGTGATGTCACAACAGTGTTGGTAGACGGGAAAGTGCTAATGGAAAACGGCCAGGTTCTATGTATGGATGAATATGAGATAATGGCAGAAGCTTCTAAAGCTGCAAAAAAAACTGACAGTCAGCATCTGATTGATGTTCTGGGTTTGCAGGGGTCTTTAGTTGACAAATAATTTTGGACACGACATAGATTTTAATGGTGGCTATCTGTAGATACATTCATGAAAATCCTTCAAAATACATTTGTAATGTTTGGCCAGAAAGCCATAATAGTAGGTTTGATTTATTATTTTTGAAATGGAATATATATTTACTTTCTTATATACTGTAAAAATAATTTGAAATCCTTTAATTTGAAAACACATATATAGTATGGCGTATTATGTGATGGCAATCAGTTACGATTATAGTGGAAGGGTATGTTCGTGGTAATCAATGATTATCATTGATTCCAGAAATGTCCACTATATTATGTTATAGGAATGTTTCAGTGTGGAATTATCCATTCTTGACATTTGATTGCGAATTCAGATCCAAATGTATGTCCGTTCATCCGGGCCTTTAACGTATCCGTTCAATCGGACCTTATAACGTATCCGTTCAATCGGACCTCTAGCGTATCCGTTCAATCGGACCTTTAAGATAAAACAGGAGTGTGAAAATGAGTAAACTCAAATATGACCACGTATTTACTTCAGAAGCGGTCGGTGCAGGACATCCAGATAAGATATGTGATCAGGTATCTGATGCAGTTCTGGATGCATGTCTGGAAGCTGATTCTGACAGTCGTGTGGCATGTGAAACACTTGTAGCCCATGACCTTGTGGTAAATGCAGGTGAAATTACCTGTAAAGGTATGGAACAGATTGATACAGAGAATATAGCACGTGAAGTTATTCGTGATATAGGGTATGATCATAAGGACCTTCTTTTCTGGGACAAATCCTTTGAATACATATCAAAAATCCATGAACAATCCCCTGACATATCTATGGGAGTTACCGAGGGTACAGGGTTATATGAAGAGCAGGGTGCAGGGGACCAGGGTATGATGTTTGGTTATGCTACCAATGAAACAGATGAGTACATGCCTGCTCCAATTGCGTTTAGTCACAGGCTACTCCGGTACCTGGACTCTATCCGTCAGGAAGGTAGGGTGTCCTACTTAAGACCGGATGCCAAATCACAGGTCTCAGTGAAATATGTAAATGGAAAACCTGACCACATAACAGCTGTAGTTATATCACAGCAGACTGACGACATCCCACTTGAAACAGTTCGTAATGACATGGTAGGATTTATCAATGAAGTCCTTGAGCCAACCGGCATGTTGAGGTCAGATACCGAGTATTACATAAACCCAACAGGAGGATTCGTTCTAGGAGGTCCCTATGCAGATGCAGGACTTACCGGACGTAAGATCATCGTGGATACCTATGGAGGAGTAGGCAGCCATGGTGGGGGAGCTTTCTCGGGTAAAGATCCTTCCAAGGTTGACCGTTCAGCAGCATACTATGCAAGATATGTCGCCAAAAACATAGTTGCAGCAGGTCTTGCCGATAAATGTGAAATCCAGGTAGCTTATGCTATTGGTGTCTCAAAGCCTCTCAGTATCAATGTTGATACCTATGGTACAGGTGTAATAGAAGACCAGGAAATTCAGGATGTACTTGAATCCGGTGAAATATTTGATTTCAGACCGGCAGCCTTGATAGAAGATCTGAATTTACTGCATCCTAAAGGTTGGTCATACAGGCAGGCATCTTCTTATGGTCATTTTGGCAGGAATATTTTCCCATGGGAACAACTTGACAAGGTGGATAGCCTCAAAGGAAAATTCAATCTCAACGTAGTGAAATGATTTTTGTCTAAATCACAATAGTCGCTATTTAGATTGGTACTAGGTATTTAGAAGTATATTTGGAATCTTAGCGTTGCTAAGAAGATGATTAATTATTGGTGAAAATATGGTTACAAATAAGGATTATAAAGTTAAAGATATCGGACTTGCTGACTCCGGTCGCAAGCAGTTAAATATAGCTGAACAGGAAATGCCGGGTCTTATGGCCACACGTGAAAAGTACGGGCCTATGAAACCACTTAAAGGAGCACGTATAAGTGGCAGTCTTCACATGACTGTTCAAACTGCAGTTCTTATTGAGACACTGGTTGAACTCGGTGCAGATGTGCGCTGGGCATCATGTAATATATTCTCAACCCAGGATGAAGCAGCAGCTGCAATAGCAGAAACAGGTGTTCCGGTTTTTGCATGGAAGGGTGAAACACTTGATGATTACTGGTGGTGCACCAAAAAGGCATTGACCTGGCCGGATGGTAAAGGTCCAAATCTCATTGTGGATGATGGTGGAGATGCCACTCTGATGATGCATCGTGGGTATGCAGCAGAAGATGACCCTTCCATCCTTGATGAACCTACAGACAACAAGGAACTTATAGCCCAGAATGAAGTGCTTAAAAAATCCCTGAAGGAAGATCCTCAATTCTGGCATAAAGCGGTTGCTGATTGGAAGGGTGTGTCCGAGGAAACAACCACCGGTGTGCACAGATTGTATCACTGGGAAAGGAAGGGAGATCTTCTTACACCTGCTATAAATGTCAATGACTCTGTAACCAAGAGTAAATTCGACAATGTCTACGGATGCAGGGAATCCCTTGTAGATGCCATAAAACGTGGTACTGATGTGATGATTGCAGGTAAGGTTGCAGTTGTTTGTGGTTATGGTGATGTTGGTAAAGGCTCAGCAGAAGCACTGGCTAATCACAAGGCAAGAGTGATTATTACAGAAACCGATCCAATCTGCGCACTGCAGGCATTGATGGAAGGCTATGATGTTATGACTGTTGAGGATGCACTGCCCTATGGTGATATTTATGTTACCACAACAGGCAACTGTGATGTACTTACGACCGAACACATGTCTAACATGAAAGACCAGGCAATTGTCTGTAACATAGGCCATTTTGATAATGAGATCCAGGTTGATGCACTTAACAATATGGATACTGTTAAAAGGATCAATATCAAGCCACAAGTAGATGAATACCAGTTCCCTGATGGACATTCCATATATGTGCTGGCAGAAGGTAGACTTGTCAATCTGGGCCTTGCAACAGGCCACCCGAGTTTTGTCATGTCAAACAGTTTCACAAACCAGACACTTGCGCAGATCGATCTCTGGGAGAGTCCAAAGGAAGTTGGCGTTTATCGATTGTCAAAAGTACTGGATGAAGAGGTTGCAAAGTTGCACCTCAAAAAACTTGGTGCTAAATTGACCGAAATGTCACAAGAACAGGCTGAATACATCGGTGTCCCTGTTGGAGGACCTTACAAACCAGAACATTACCGATACTGAATAATTAAATTATGGATTTTTGGATAAGGGCTCCCCGGGGTGGGGGCCCTTCATTAATTTCGCTTAATCTATTCTGGATTCATGAATGCATGAGCCAGGCGAATAGCAACAATCGAATGTATTTGTAAATATACTACATTAAATAACAATAGGAGGATCTACATGAACCAAGTAGAAGAAGAAGAACAGGATTTTGGAGATAATCCAATAGAAGTAAGGGAATCGGACCATTATGAGGAAGAGTATGTTCCTGGATTTGTTGATAAATGGGACGAACTCATCGACTGGGAAAGCCGTGCCAAGGGCGAAGGAGATACTATCATAAACATCCTGAAAAAGAGAGGTGTTGAGAAAATACTCGATGTGGCAACAGGCACCGGTTTTAATTCTGTTCGTTTACTTCAGGCAGGTTTTGATGTCGTAAGTGCAGATGGCAGTGCCGAAATGCTTGCCAAGGCCTTCGATAATGCCCGTGATCATGGGTATTTGATGAGGACCGTTCAGGCTGATTGGAGATGGATGAATAAGGACATCCATGACAAATTCGATGCTATTGTATGTCTGGGTAATTCATTTACACACCTTTTCGATGAAGGCGACCGCAGAAAAACTCTGGCTGAGTTCTATGCGCTGCTGAAACATGATGGTGTATTGCTTCTTGACCAGCGTAACTATGATGCCATACTGGATGATGGTTATTCCAGCAAGCATGCCCATTATTACTGTGGGGATACTGTATCAGTCTATCCGGAACATGTTGATGAGGGGCTTGCCCGCTTCAGATATGAATTCTCGGATGGTTCAGTCTACAATCTCAATATGTTCCCCTTGAGAAAAGATTACACCAGGCAACTTCTGCATGAAGTTGGTTTTCAGGAAATAAACACCCTTGGGGACTTTAAAGAGACCTACAAAGAGGATGAGCCTGATTTCTTCCTCCATGTTGCAGAAAAAAATTAACAAATATGGGAAGATGGAATCAACATGTCTGAAAACCAAAAAACCGCAGTAGATAAAGCACAGGAATACTACAATAGCGATGACGCCGACAATTTTTACTTTACCATCTGGGGCGGCGAGGATATCCATGTCGGTCTCTATAATTCAGAAGATGAACCAATATTTGACGCCAGTCGACGTACGATTGAAAGGATGGCATCAAAAATAAGTAATCTGGATAAGGATAGTAAGATTCTGGATATCGGAGCTGGTTATGGTGGAGCTGCCAGGTATCTGGCCAAAAAATATGGCTGTCAGGTAGTTGCCCTTAATTTGAGTGAAGTAGAAAATGAACGCGACCGAAAAATGAATGAGGACCAGGGTCTTAACCATCTTATAACAGTTTTGGATGGTAGCTTTGAAGAAATTCCCTATCCCGATTTCTCTTTCGATGTGGTATGGTCCCAGGATGCAATCCTTCATAGTGGTAATCGTGAACAGGTTATCAAAGAAGTTGCTCGTGTGCTGAAAAGTGGCGGAGATTTTGTATTTACTGATCCGATGCAGACTGACGATTGTCCGGAAGGGGTCTTACAACCAATACTGGACCGTATCCATCTGGAAACCCTCGGTTCACCCGGTTTTTATCGGGAATCTGCCAAAAAGTATGGTATGAAGGAAATTGAATTTGAGGAACATGCTTCCCAGCTGCCGACCCATTATGGAAGAGTGTTGAAAGAAACTGAAGGTCAGGAAGATGAGCTCTCCAAAGTAGTCAGTCAGAACTACATCAATAATATGAAACAGGGCCTCAACCACTGGGTAAACGGTGGCAATAACGGATATCTGACCTGGGGTATATTCCATTTACGTAAAAAATAATTGGAATAATTACCTTTTTTTTATTTTCATATGGATGGTCTATAATTCAAACTAGAATCATAATTTAGGAGTACATATAAATGGACAAAGCTTTAATTTGTGGATCTTTCGCTTTTGATAATATCATGGTTTTTAATGACCAGTTCAAGAATCATATTTTACCGGATAAAGTGCATATATTAAATGTGTCATTCCTTGTACCTGAACTGCGTCGTGAGTTTGGAGGTTGTGCAGGAAACATAGCCTACAATCTCAAGTTACTTGGTGGTAATCCTCTCCCAATGGGAACAGTTGGTACCGATTTTGAGAATTATGCAAAATGGATGGATGAGAAGGGTATCAACCGGGAACATGTGAATGTGGTTGATGACACTTTTACAGCACAGGCTTTCATTACAACAGATATGGATGACAACCAGATAACTGCCTTCCATCCCGGGGCAATGAATTATTCCCATAATTATTCAGTACTTGATGTAAATGATCCTGCAGTGGGCATTGTAGCACCGGATGGCAGGGAAGGTATGATTCAGCACGCCCGGGAATTTGTGAGTGCGGGTATACCTTTCATCTTTGATCCCGGTCAGGGCCTGCCTATGTTTGATGGTGATGAATTAATGGAATTCATAGAGCAGGCTACCTGGTTGACAGTTAACGACTATGAGTGGCAATTGATTCAAGAGAGGACTGGCAAGAGTCAGGAGGAGATCTCTGCAAAGCTCAAAGCTCTTATAGTTACAAAAGGTCCGGAAGGTTCATTGATCTATAAAGACGGTGAAGTAATCCAGATTCCTGCCGCCAAACCAGCTGCTTTACAGGATCCCACGGGTTGTGGGGATGCATATCGTGCTGGCTTGCTCTATGGTCTAACAAATGACCTGGATTGGGAAACCACAGGACGGATTGCATCTTTGATGGGTGCTATAAAAATTGAACACCAGGGAACCCAGAACCATCACTTTAAGCTAGCGGATTTCAAGAGACGTTTCAAGGAAGCCTTCGGTACGGTCTTTTAAAAAATAGGACAAATCTCAGGTGGAAGAAATTCTGGTGCATTAAACCATAATTTCTTCTTATTTTGTTTATATGGAGCTATTTGAATTTGTATTGATGGGGTTGCTTATGTTGCAATCACATATGCAAATGAATTGAAAATTTTGGGATTATTTGCATTTTTGGTTGCTTTACAAGTGCGGGTTGTAATATTGCAATTTGTCGTGACCTTTATGGTTGCATTAATAAGGTTTAAGTATTTTACAGACAAAGCATATTCATTCGTCAGCTTTTTGTTTTTCCCAAACATTGTCGTTGTATTCCATTGTGTGGGATTGTGAAGAATTAGAAATTTTAAGTATTTTTTAATAGAGTCATTATCAAATGAGGTATTGTATGATCGATGAGGAAATTATTGAATCTGGTGAACAAAAAATTGAGTGGGCCAGGAATCATATGCCTGTTCTTTCTATAATCAGGAAGGAATTCGAAGATGAAAAACCTCTGAAAGGTCACAGGATAGCAATGGCACTTCATGTAGAGGCAAAGACTGCCGTATTGGTAGAAACCCTTGCTGCAGGAGGGGGCGAAGTTGCTATTACCGGTTGTAATCCTCTGAGTACGCAGAATGATGTGGCTATGGCTCTGGATATGAAGGATAATATCGATTGTTTTGCAAAATATGATTGTTCCAGCAAGGAATATTATGGATCTATCGACAGGGTACTTGATATTGGTCCGGATATAACCATCGATGACGGTGCGGATCTGATTTTTAAACTTCATACGGAAAGGACCGAACTTCTTGATTCAATACAGGGTGGGTGTGAGGAAACTACCACAGGGATCCATCGTCTCAAGGCAATGGAAGCGGAAGGGGCCCTGAAGATGCCGGTAATTGCCGTAAATGATGCTATGACCAAATTCCTTTTTGATAACCGTTATGGTACGGGGCAATCTTCCTGGGATGCGATTATGAGGACTACCAACCTGTTAGTGGCGGGTAAGACCGTTGTCATTGGTGGCTATGGCTGGTGTGGTCGTGGTGCTGCCATGCGGGCTTCAGGCCTGGGTGCAAATCTCATTGTGACAGAAGTGGATCCAATACGTGCTCTTGAAGCAAAAATGGATGGCTTCAGGGTCATGCCTATGCAAAAGGCCGCTCTATATGGTGATATCTTTGTGATGACCACTGGAAATACTGATGTACTGAACAGGGGTCATTTTGAGGTGATGAAAGATGGTGCCATACTTGCCAATTCCGGACACTTCAATGTGGAAATAAATCTGGAAGATCTTGTTGCATTGTCTTCTTCAGTAAGGGATGTCAGGAAAAATATCAAAGAATATACGGTAGGCGGTAAACACATTAATGTTCTTGCCGATGGGAGGTTGGTAAATCTTGCTGCAGGCGATGGTCATCCGGCTGAAGTGATGGATATGAGTTTTGCTAACCAGGCCCAATGTGCGCGTTATATTGCCGAGAATAAACTTGATGTAGGGGTGCATGCGGTACCTCCTGATCTGGATATGCGTGTGGCCAGGCTCAAACTGGAATCTCTTGATGTCGAAATAGACTCGTATTCTCCCAAACAGGCAGAATATATGGGTGGCTGGGAATGTGGGACATAAACAGATAACTTTGTAAAGTCGGAAAATGATGCTATATATACCTTGTTTGGAGTAGTGTTCTACTGCTTCTTTATTTTCCGCAATTATGGTTCATTTTCATGCGTTGGAGGCATTTGGTTTTCGGTAGAAGTGCCCTCTACAATAAACCTTATATACAATGCCACTCATGTATTGGCGCTGCCTAAGGGTGGCATGAATGGTGTATGCGGCAAACATTGTGGGCTCGTAGCTTAGTCAGGCAGAGCGTCTGGCTTTTAACCAGACGGTCTAGGGTTCAAATCCCTACGAGCCCGCCACAAAATTATGGGAAACATTTACCTGCAGATTTTTTAGGAGGATATTATTTGAGTAAGTTCAGCCTGCTTGATCATGAATTCATTCCCCGTCATGAAATTATTGATGAGGATGAAATAAAATCTGTTCTTAAAGAGTATAATATTGGTAGGGAACAGCTACCTAAAATCAAGATAGAAGATCCTGTTATTAAAGAAATTGGTGCTGAAGTGGGAGACGTAGTGAAAATTACCCGCAAAAGCCAGACTGCAGGAGAGGCCCCCTATTATCGGTATGTAATTGAATGACATGCATAACTCATATTCGCCGGGTTCTGTCCCGTTCATTGATTTTGTTCTTACGCTTACATTCGCATGCGCTACGTTGTTTGCCTGAATATTCTATATTAACTTAAAAGAAGGTGCTAGCATCGCTTTGGATACCAGTTTTCTGTCGGAAGCCTATTTTACAAGGGATAAAATCGTACAACACCATATCGATTCATATAACAAGTTCTTAAACAGCGGTCTTCAGAAAGTTATCGATGAACAACGTCTCATCGAGACTGACATTGAGGATATATACGTCAAGTTAGGCCGCATCAGAGTTGAAAAACCGGTTGTCAAGGAGGCGGATGGTGCAATTGAAAACCTCTACCCCAATGAGGCCAGACTCCGAAACCTTTCTTATTCTGCTCCTCTTTTCCTCGAAATGTCCGTGGTCAAAGGTGGAGAAGAATCCGAACCAAGGGAAGCCAAAATTGGACAACTACCGGTTATGATCAAATCCGAGATATGTAATCTTGTTGGAATCGATGATGAGGAAATGATCGAACACGGCGAGGATCCGCTTGATCCAGGAGGCTACTTTATCGTTAATGGTACCGAAAGGGTAGTTATGACCCTTGAGGATCTTGCACCCAACAAGATACTGGCCGAAATCGGAGAGCGTTACGGGGATCGCATAGAAGTTGCAAAGGTTTTCTCCCAGCGCAGAGGCTACAGGGCACTTGTGGTGGTTGAAAGAGGCAGGAAAGCCCTGCTGGAAGTTTCTTTCCCCTCCATCTCCGGAAGGATTAATTTCATCACTCTTCTCAGGGCTCTTGGTATTGAAACAGATGAAGATGTCGTCAAGACGGTTTCAACAGATCCTGAAATAATGAAGTTCATGTTCGAAAACCTCGAAGAGTCTGAAGTAGATACAGTAGAAGAAGCGGTTGAGAAGATTGGTATGAGGGTGGCCTCCGGTCAGGCAAGCGAGTATCAGGTCAAGAGGGCAAATTATGTTATTGACAGGTATCTGCTTCCTCATCTTGGTAATGAACCAGAGGACAGGGTGGCAAAAGCCCATTTCCTGGGTCGCATGGCCGAATCATGCTTTGAATTGGCTCTTGACCGTCGTAGTGCGGATGATAAGGATCACTATTCCAACAAGCGCCTGAAACTAACAGGTGACTTGCTGGAAGATCTCTTCAGGGTGGCTTTCAACCGCCTGACACGTGATGTCAAATACCAGCTTGAAAGAGCAAACATGAGGAACAGGGAATTGAATGTTTCCACATTGGTCAGGGCAGATGTCCTTACAGACCGCCTCCAGCACCCACTTGCAACAGGTAATTGGGTTGGAGGAAGGAGTGGTGTATCCCAGTTGCTTGATCGTACTGATTATATTTCTACACTTTCTCACCTGAGACGAGTAATATCTCCACTTTCCAGAGCACAACCTCACTTTGAAGCCCGTGATCTGCACTCTACTCAGTGGGGCAGATTGTGTCCTTCAGAAACACCAGAAGGTCCCAACTGTGGTTTGGTGAAAAATTTTGCCCAGATGGTGGAACTATCCACAGGGGCGGATGATTTCGATAAAGTGAAAAATGTGCTTTATGGTCTTGGTGTGGCACCGGCGCAGCTTCATATGCCTGAAAAGATCCTTAAGTATTCCAATGAGCTAGGAACTGATGTAGAGGAACATGAAATGCCAGTAGATGATTTGATAAAATCCCCTGGTTATCAGGATATTACTGATGATAGTGGTAAGAAATCTCTCGGTAATGGGGGGGTGATTCTTGGTGACTGATGCCAAAGTATTCCTGAATGGTGAATTAATAGGCACGCATCCTGATCCTGTCAATCTTGTGGAAGATATTCGCAAGCAAAGAAGGGCCGGTATGCTTTCCAGGCAGGTAAATGTAGCTCTTTATGAAGATATTCATGAAGTGATCATCAATTCCGATATAGGTAGGGCAAGAAGGGCACTTGTAGTAGTAGAAAACGGCCTGCCTCTTGTTACTGAAGACCATATTGATAAACTCAAAAGCGGAGATTTGACGAGTGCAGATCTCATCAGGCAGGGTCGTATTGAATACCTGGATGCCGAAGAAGAAGAAAATTCATATGTGGCTCTCTACGAGAGTGACATCACTCCCAAACACACACACCTTGAAATAGATCCCTCTCTGATTCTGGGTATCTGTGCAGGTATGGTCCCTTATCCGGAACATAATGCATCCCCCAGGATTACCATGGGTTCGGCTATGATCAAACAATGTATTGGTGTGTCCACTTCCAACCTGAAACTCAGGCCTGATACCCGTGCACACGTGTTACATTACCCCCAGAAAGCACTCACACGCACGCAGACATGCGAATCAATTAACTTTGATGAAAGGCCTGCGGGTCAGAACTTCGTTGTGGCTGTAATGTCCTATGAAGGTTATAATATTGAAGATGCACTGGTTTTCAACAAAGGATCCATTGAAAGAGGCCTTGGTAGAAGCCACTTCCTCAGGACTTTTGAGGGCGAAGAACGTCGTTATCCCGGTGGGCAGGAAGATAAATTTGAGATTCCTGATTCGGAATACAGGGGTGCACGTAGTGCGGAAGCCTATGCGAACCTGGATGTTGACGGGCTTGTCAATCCGGAGACCACAGTTGGGCCTAATTCAGTATTGATCGGTAAGACCAGTCCTCCTCGTTTCCTTGAAGAACAAACGGATTTCGGTATCACCGTAGAACAGAGAAGGGAAAGTGCAATCACCATGCGTTCCAATGAAAGGGGTGTGGTTGATACTGTCCTGCTTACAGAATCCATTAACGGTACCAGGCTCACCAAGGTAAAGGTCAGGGATCAGAGGATTCCTGAGATCGGTGACAAGTTTGCTTCAAGGCACGGTCAGAAAGGAGTAATCGGACTTATAGTTCCATATCACGATATGCCCTTCACAGAATCCGGAATGGTTCCTGATCTGGTAATCAATCCTCATGCAATCCCTTCACGTATGACAGTTGCACATGTTCTGGAAATGATCGGTGGTAAAGTAGGATCTGTAGAAGGCAGACGTATCAATGCAACTGCCTTTTCCGGAGAAAAGGAAGATGACCTGCGTTCAGGTTTACAGAAACATGGTTTTTCACACACCGGTAAAGAAGTCTTTTACGATGGTGTGACCGGTAAAAAGGTCCAGGCCGATATCTTTGTTGGTGTTATTCTTTATCAGAAACTGCACCACATGGTAGCATCCAAGATGCATGCAAGGTCCCGTGGTCCAGTTCAGGTTCTCACACGCCAGCCAACCGAAGGACGTGCCCGTGAAGGTGGTCTGCGATTTGGTGAAATGGAAAGGGATGTACTTATTGGTCATGGTGCAGCGATGACCCTTAAGGAAAGATTGCTTGATGAATCTGATAAGGTTGAAGAGCTTGTCTGTAGTAATTGTGGCATGATCGCGACCTTTGACCGCAGGCGTAATGTGAGGTACTGTTCAAACTGTGGATCAGAAACGGACATCCACCGTGTAGAAATGAGCTATGCATTCAAGCTTTTGCTGGATGAAATCAAATCCCTTGGAGTAGCTCCGAGGCTCAGACTTGATGATGCTGTGTGATGGTGATATCAATGGATAATACTATACCCTCTATTCCCCAGAGAATCGGTGCAATCAGATTCGGTCTCCTGTCTCCACGGGAAATCCGTAAAATGAGTGTTACTTCAATTATTACTGCTGACACATATGACGACGATGGTTATCCTATTGACATGGGTTTAATGGACCTTAGACTGGGTGTTATAGATCCGGGTTTGAGGTGTAAGACCTGTGGAGGCAGGGCCGGTGAATGTCCGGGCCACTTCGGTCATATTGAACTTGTGGCACCGGTACTACACGTAGGATTTAATAAGATAATAAGAAAAGTACTACGTTCGACCTGTCGTAACTGCAGCCATCTTCTTCTTGAGGATAAACAGAAGAAGGCCTATCTTAATCAGTTTGCCAAACTGAATGTAATGAGTCATCTGCCTGATGATTTGATTAATAATGTATTCAAAGAAGCACGAAAGACCAAGATTTGCCCTTATTGTGGTGAAGAGCAACTTGAGATAAAATTCGAAAAACCCTCGGATTACATAGAGAATGATTACAAGTTGACACCTACTGAAATCCGTGATCGTCTTGAACATATCCCGGATGATGACCTAAAGGTCATGGGTATGGATCCTGTTTCTGCAAGACCTGAATGGATGGTTCTTACAGTGCTAGCAGTTCCTCCTGTAACAGTTCGTCCTTCTATCACTCTGGAATCAGGTCAGCGTAGTGAAGATGATCTAACTCACAAACTTGTGGATATTATTCGTATAAATCAGCGTTTTCAGGAAAATCGTGATGCAGGTGCACCACAACTTATTATAGAGGATCTCTGGGAACTGTTGCAGTATCACCTTACTACGTTCTTTGACAACGAAGTTTCAGGCGTTCCTCCGGCAAGGCATAGGTCTGGCCGTCCTCTAAAGACTCTTACACAGCGTCTTAAAGGAAAAGAGGGACGTTTCAGGGGAAGTCTTTCCGGTAAACGTGTGAATTTCTCTGCACGTACGGTTATATCTCCAGATCCCAACCTTAGTATCAATGAGGTGGGTGTACCCTATGCAATTGCCAGGCGAATGACAATTCCTGTAAGGGTTATCTCCAGAAACCTTGAAATGATGCGTGCATATGTTGCAAGAGGGGGAGAAACTCATCCTGGTGCTAATTATGTATTCCGTGAAGATGGGCGCAGACTCAAGATCACTGAAGACAACAAGGAAGAACTTGCTGAAAAACTTGAACCTGGCTGGACAGTTGAAAGGCAGATGCAGGATGGGGACATTGTTCTCTTTAACAGGCAGCCTTCTCTTCATAAAATGAGTATAATGGCACATAAGGTCAAGGTTTTGCCAAATAAGACGTTCAAACTTAATCCATCTGTCTGTCCTCCTTACAATGCGGACTTTGACGGTGATGAAATGAATATGCATGTTCTGCAGACGGAAGAATCCCGTGCAGAAGCAAGCATTTTGATGCAGGTTCAGGAAAACATCCTGTCTCCTCGTTTTGGCGGTCCTATTATAGGTGGTATTCATGACCATATTTCAGGTATGTTCCTGCTGACGCGTAATGAAAAGATGATCAGTAAGAACGATGCTCTGGAACTTTTACGTAAATCAGAAGTACGTGAGCTTCCGGAGCCTGCAGGTTATAATGATGCAGGAGATCCTTTCTGGACGGGTAAACAGATTTTCAGCCAGATTCTTCCAAATGATCTCAATCTTGAATTTAAAGCCAATGTATGTTTCAAGTGTGATGTATGCAAGGGTAGGGATTGTGAGTATGATTCTTATGTGGTGGTTGAAAATGGTGAACTGGTGGCCGGAACTATCGATGAGAAAGCAATCGGTGCTTTTAAGGGCAAGATACTTGACTCCATTGTGAAAAGATATGGTTCAACTGAGGCTGCTCAGTTTGTGGACGATGTGACTAGGCTTGCGATTCGTGGTGTGATGCGTACTGGCCTTAGTTTTGGTATCAGTGATGAGGATATTCCCCGTGAAGCAAGACTGAATATCGATGAGGAACTTGAACGTGCTGAAAACGAAGTTGCAGAACTTATTCAAGCTTATGAGGCAAAAGAACTTGAACCCCTCCCGGGTAGAACTCTCGCTGAAACCATCGAGCTTAAGATCATGCAGTCTCTGGGTAAGGCAAGGGACCATGCCGGTACCATTGCAGGAAACCACCTGGGTCTGGAAAATTCTGCTGTGATTATGGCAAAATCCGGTGCACGTGGTTCTATGCTGAACCTGACACAAATGGCAGGCTGTGTGGGTCAGCAGGCTGTACGTGGTGAACGTATAAGGAGGGGCTATGAAGGCCGTACACTGCCACACTTTGATAGAGGTGACCTTGGTGCTGATGCACATGGTTTCGTAAAGTCCAGCTATAAGAGTGGCTTAAACCCTACGGAATACTTCTTCCATGCAGTGGGAGGTAGGGAAGGTCTTGTTGATACTGCGGTGCGTACATCCCAGTCCGGTTATCTTCAACGTCGTCTTGTAAATGCTCTTCAGGATCTCGAAGTACAATATGATCGATCGGTACGTGAAACACGTGGTGTTATCGTGCAGTTCAAGTACGGAGAGGATGGTATAGATTCCACCAAGAGCGATTATAACAGTGAGGATACGGTACATAACATAGTAAGTTCTGTTACTGGTAAGGAGGTGAAATAAATGGTACTTCAAGAAGCAACAATTGAAGGTATGGTCAAAGACTTACCTCTTCCCAGTGATGTAAAGCAGACTCTTATCAGTGATTCGGTTAAAGCGAGTGTAAATAAGAAACAGATGGAGGAGATTATTGAAAAACTCCTGGAAACTTATGATAAATCCTGCGTGGAACCCTGTGAAGCTGTAGGTGTTATTTCTGCACAATCGATTGGTGAGCCAGGTACACAGATGACAATGCGTACTTTCCACTATGCTGGTGTGGCTGAGATCAATGTTACACTGGGTTTGCCCAGGTTGATTGAGATTGTTGATGCACGTAAACGTCCCAGTACACCAATGATGACCCTCCATCTTGACAAAGAGTATCTCGAAGACAGGGATTTTGCAAATAAGATTGCCTGGATGATTGAAGCTACACATGTTGAGCATCTTGCTGATGTCACTACTGATCTTTCTAACATGCAGCTTGTTATTGATTTGAATGAAAAGGCCATGAATAAAAGGGAAGTAGCTATTGAATCGGTAATGGAGAAACTTGAGCACGGCCTTGGTGTTTCCGTTGTTCAGGCCAGTGAAGTTTCCAACCAGCTTCTCATAAAACTGAAAGAACCTTCCTATCGTGAGTTATTACAGCTTGCAAAGAAGATCAATACCATCACATTGAAGGGCATTGATGGCATCAAGAGAGTAGTTGTCAGAAAAGAGGATGGTGAATACAGGCTCTATACAGAAGGTTCCGAACTCAAGAAAGTCCTTGAAATTGATGGTATAGATCCCACAAGGACAAGCACCAATAACATCGGGGAAATCTATGAGGTATTTGGAATCGAAGCTGCAAGAAATGCAATAATCAAAGAGGCTACAGATACCCTGCGTGAACAGGGTCTTGAAGTTGATGTGAGGCATATTATGCTGGTGGCGGATATAATGTCCTGTGACGGCGAAGTAAAACAGATAGGTCGACATGGAATATCCGGTGAAAAAGCCAGTGTGTTTGCACGTGCGGCTTTCGAAGTAACTGTAAATCATTTGCTTGATGCAGGTTTGCGTGGAGAGGTCGATGAATTGAATGGTGTTACTGAGAATATTATTGTCGGCCAGCCAATCAAACTCGGAACAGGAGATGTTCATCTCGTTTCCAGAAATCCTCTGCAGGGATGAAACTGTAACCAGAAACTAGATATAAGGAATCAGGTATTAAAGTACCAATCTTAAATTCAAAAGGGTTGATCTATATGGATATTAATGTTGATAAGGCATTGCTGAAAGTCATTAGGACAGGAGATGTTGTGGTCGGGGCAAACAGGACCATTGATGTAGCTACAAACGGAGATGCAAAAATGGTAGTAGTTTCTGCAAACTGCCCGGCATACATCAGGGAAAAGATCGAGGAAACAGATTTACCAGTACTTAAATACGCAGGCTCAAGTATGGATCTTGGAACTGTTTGTGGTAAACCGTATACTATCACCACCATGGCAATCGTTGATGCTGGTGAATCTGATATTATAGGATTAGTTTAAAATAGAGGGTGTTTTATTTTTGAGTGATATCAAACTTTCAACAGACGCTATCAGGTATATAGCCCTGTTTGAAAGTATGACCGGGGCACCTATCAAGGATTGTCTTATAGGCGATGATCGAATTATCTGCGTGGTCAACAATGGCGATATGGGTGCTGCAATCGGGAAGCATGGAGATAATATTAACCGCTTCAAAAAAGCAGTCGACAAACACGTGGATTTAATAGAGTATTCCGATGATCCGGTAACCTTCATCAAGAACGCATTTGGCACGATTCCTACAAAATCTGTAGAAATCAGCGATAAAAACGACAAAAAGGTTGCCTATGTTGAGGTTTCCAGTATGAATAAAGGTCTGGCCATCGGGAAAAGCGGTCGAAATATTGATAAGATAAAAAGGATTGTAAACCGTCATCATGATATCGAAGATTTGATATTACAATAATCCGGGTTTCAAATATTTAACTCATCTATTGGAGGATACTATATGACAAATGGAAAATATGCAGCTCATAGACTTAAAGCGGCACGTAAAAATGCAAGGTGGAAAGATACTCGTTACAGCAGGCGAACCCTTGGACTTAATGTAAAGTCTGATCCTTTATCAGGAGCTCCCCAGGGGCGCGGTATTGTGCTGGAAAAGGTAGGTATTGAAGCCAAACAGCCCAACTCTGCAATCAGGAAATGTGTAAGGATTCAATTAATCAAGAACGGTAGACAGGCAACTGCTTTCTGTCCCGGAGACGGTGCCATCAATTTCATTGATGAACATGACGAAATAACAGTGGAAAGAATTGGTGGACGCATGGGTGGTGCAAAGGGTGATATTCCCGGTGTGCGCTTTAAGGTCACAGCTGTTAATAACGTCAGTTTGAATGAGATGGTCATCGGCAAAAAGGAGAAGCCAAGGAGATAATTCTTATGAATAAATTATTCGGTAAATGGGATATGACTGAGGTTGAGGTGCCAGACCCAGGTCTCAGAAGGTATGTGAATGTCGATCCAATTGCAATTCCCAACACAGGGGGCAGGCACGCAAGACAGCAGTTCAATAAGTCCGATCTTTCAATTGTTGAAAGACTTATTACCAGTCTGATGCGCGGAGAGGAGAATACAGGTCAGAAGCAGTGCACAATGACTGCTGTAAAAGATGCTTTTGATATTATCCATTCCAAAACGGACAAAAATCCTGTTCAGGTACTTGTTGAGGCAATTTCCCATACTGGTCCAAGGGAAGAGGTAGTACGTCTTAAATACGGTGGAATCTCTGTACCAAAAGCTGTGGACACCGCACCTCAGAGAAGAGTAGACTCTGCACTGAGGTATATTGCTATGGGTACCAAACAGACATCTTTCAAATCCAAACGTTCATTTGCCAGCTGCCTTGCAACAGAACTTATAGCAGCATCCAATGGGGATGCAAAGTGCTTCTCTGTGAACAGGAAAGATGCAAAAGAAAGGGTTGCAAAGGCTGCACGTTAATCTAATATTATAATTACTGCGTAGGTTGTAGTTATGGGACGAAGGAAAAAAATGGTAGAGCGTGTAAAAGCGCTTATGAGTGATCCCGATATGATAAGAAATATCGGTATTGTAGCACACATCGATCATGGTAAAACCACTTTATCAGATAATCTGCTGGCAGGCGCAGGGATGATTTCCCAGGACCTTGCCGGAAGGCAACTTTTCATGGACTCTGATGAGGAAGAACAGGAAAGAGGTATTACCATTGATTCAGCTAACGTTTCAATGGTGCACGAATATGACGATAATGAATACCTCATTAACCTCATAGACACCCCGGGCCACGTTGATTTCGGTGGCGATGTTACACGTGCCATGCGTGCAGTGGATGGTGCTGTTGTTGTAATAGATGCTGTTGAAGGCACAATGCCACAGACTGAGACTGTTCTGAGACAGGCACTTAAGGAACACGTAAGACCTGTACTTTTCATAAACAAAGTTGACCGCCTGATTAATGAACTTCAGGAAGGCGGACAGGAGATGCAGATGCGTCTCGGGAAGCTTATTGATCTTGTTAACAAACTCATTAAAGGTATGAATGAGGAACGTTATAAGGCCGGCTGGAAAGTCGATGCTGCAGGCGGTACTGTTGCATTTGGTTCTGCTCTTTATAACTGGGCAATCAGTGTTCCAATGATGCAGAAGACTGGTGTAAGTTTCAATGACGTTTATGAATACTGCCGCAATGAAGATATGAAGACACTTGCTGAAAAATGTCCTCTCCATGAAGCAGTTAATGATATGGTAATCAGGCATCTTCCAAGTCCGATCGAGGCACAGGAAGGACGTGTCGGTGCCATCTGGCATGGCGATAAGACCTCTGAAATAGGCAAGTCAATGAAGGATGCCGATGCAAATGGAGATCTTGCTTTCATGGTTACCGATATTGCAATGGATCCACATGCAGGTGAAGTTGCTACAGGAAGGCTCTTCAGTGGCTCTTTATCCAGAGGTATGGAGGTTAATATTTCAGGAATAACCGCTAAAAACAGAATCCAGCAGGTTGGTGTGTTTATGGGTCCTGAAAGGCTGGAAGTGGAAACGATTCCCGCAGGCAACATTGCTGCTGTAACTGGTCTCAAAGATGCTATCGTAGGTTCTACTGTCACAACCCTGGAAGATATGATGCCATTTGAAAGCATCCAGCATGCAAGTGAACCTGTAGTAACAGTGGCTGTTGAAGCCAAACATATGAAGGATCTTCCAAAATTGGTAGAGGTCTTGCGTCAGGTAGCTAAAGAGGATCCAACTCTTCAAATAAAACTTGATGAAGAAACCGGTGAGCATCTTCTTGCAGGAATGGGTGAGTTACACCTTGAAGTCATAGGTCACAGGATTGAACGTGATAAGGGTGTAGAAATCACTACCACCCCTCCAATCGTTGTTTACCGTGAATCTGTAAAATCTCATGCAGGTCCTGTTGAAGGAAAATCCCCTAACAGGCATAACAGGTTCTATATCGAGATTGAGCCACTTGACCCTGAAATAATCAAGCTTATCAAGGACGGCGAAATCAACATGAGGATGCCCGAGCTTGAAAGAAGGGAACTGCTTATGAATGCCGGTATGAGCAAGGAAGAGGCTAAAGGTCTTGTTGACATCTATGAGAGTAATATCTTCCTTGACATGACCAAGGGTATTCAGTACCTCAACGAAACAATGGAATTAATTCTTGAAGGTTTCACAGAGGTTATGAAAGAAGGTCCTCTTGCCAGGGAGCCATGCATGGGTGTAAAAGTCAAACTCATGGATGCCAAACTTCACGAAGATGCTGTTCACCGTGGTCCTGCACAGGTAATTCCTGCATCAAGACAGGCCATCCAGGCAGCAATGCTTCTGGCAGGAGATGTTCTCTTTGAACCGTACCAGAAAGTATTTATCCAGGTGCCACAGGAACAGATGGGCGGCGCAACCAAAGAAATACAGGGTCGTCGTGGAATCATATTGAACATGACATCTGAAGGTGACACTACAGTGATCGAATCCAAGGCTCCGGTATCAGAACTTTTCGGCTTTGCAGGTGATATACGTTCTGCAACCGAAGGACGTGCCATGTGGAGTACTGAATTTGCAGGATTTGAGTCTCTGCCTGCCAATATGGTTGCAGAGATAGTTAATGAGATAAGAGAAAGGAAAGGTCTCAAGGCAGGCGTCCCGCAGCCTGAAGATTTCCTTAGTATGTGAGGGGGGAATTCCCTTCTTACTTTATAATGTCGTTAGAAAGATTTAAACCTATTAACGACTATTACAGACAAAAAACCCTATAATTACATCAAATTAGAAGGAGAATCGATATATGGCAAACAAACCACATATGAATTTAGCAGTTATCGGTCACATCGACCACGGAAAGTCCACCCTTGTCGGTAGGCTTATGTACGAAACCGGTGCTATTCCACCGCACGTTATCGACAAATTCAAGGAAGAAGCAAAAGAGAAAGGAAAAGAATCCTTTGCCTTCGCATGGGTAATGGACTCTCTCAAAGAAGAACGTGAGAGGGGTATCACTATTGATATCGCCTACAAGAGGTTTGACACCGACAAGTACTACTTTACAATCGTGGATTGTCCAGGTCACCGTGACTTCGTTAAGAACATGATCACCGGTGCATCCCAGGCAGATGCCGCAATCCTTGTGGTAGCAGCAACAGACGGTGTAATGGCACAGACAAAGGAACACGTTTTCCTTTCCAGGACCCTCGGTATCAATCAGCTCATTATCGCTGTCAATAAGATGGATGCAACTGACTACAGTGAGGACAAGTACAACCAGGTCAAAAAGGACGTATCCGAACTTTTGGGTATGGTTGGTTTCAAGGCTGCAGATGTCCCATTCATTCCAACCTCTGCCTTTGAAGGTGACAATATATCTAAGAACAGTTCCAACACTCCATGGTACAACGGTCCAACTATCCTTGAGTGCCTGAATAGTCTGAAACTTCCAGAAGCTCCAGACGATTTGCCTCTCCGTGTACCTGTACAGGATGCATACACAATTTCCGGAATCGGTACAGTACCTGTAGGTCGTGTAGAAACCGGTGTAATGAAGAAAGGCCAGATGGTCACTTTCATGCCAAGTGGAGCAAGCGGTGAAGTAAAGTCTATTGAAATGCACCACGAAGAAGCAAACGAAGCCAGACCTGGTGACAATATCGGATGGAGCGTCAGAGGTGTCGGTAAAGCCGATGTCAGGCGTGGGGATGTCTGTGGTGAATCCAAGAATCCACCAACAGTCGCTGATGAATTCACAGGTCAGGTTGTTGTGCTCCAGCACCCGTCCGCAATCACAATCGGGTACACACCTGTATTCCACTGCCACACAACCCAGACTGCCTGTACACTGATGTCCATTGACAAGAAACTGGATCCAAAATCCGGTCAGGTCAAAGAAGAAAACCCAACCTTCATCAAGGCTGGTGACGCAGCAATCATAACAGTCAAGCCAACAAGGCCAATGGTCATTGAACCTGTCAAGGAAATCCCACAGCTCGGAAGGTTCGCTATCCGTGATATGGGTATGACCATCGCTGCCGGTATGTGCATGAGTGTTAAAGAGAAACAGTAAACACTCAATTTACCCTTTTTAGGGGGAAAATGAATAATGGCACAGAAAGCAAGAATAAGACTGTCGGGAATTGATCCGGTAAATCTGGACGGTGTCTGCGATCAGGTAAAATCCATCGCTGACCGCACAGGTGTAAGTATAGCCGGGCCTGTCCCGCTGCCCACCAAAAAAATGGTGGTACCAGCACGCAAAGCCCAAGTGGTGACGGAACCGCTTCCTGGGATCGCTGGGAAATGCGTGTTCACAAACGCCTGATCGACATAGCTGCAGATGAGCGTGCTCTCAGGCAGCTAATGCGCATTCAGGTGCCTAAGGACATCAATATTGAAATCGTTCTTCAGAATTGAGGGGGGTTTCCCTCTCCTTTTTTTGTTTTTAATTAATTGTTAATTCTCGATTCCTGTACATTTTCACACTGTTTATTAAATTTACTTCTTACCCTGGGTGATCTATATGTCAGAAAAAATAGAGGATGAAACTGAAAGTAAGGTCTATAATGCATTAAAAGAAAGCGGCAAACCACTGCGATCAGGTGAAGTTGCCGAAGCTGCAGACATTGATAAGAAAGTAGTCAGCAAGACAATAACCAAACTTAAAAAAAAAGGACTTGTATGTTCCCCTAAAAGGTGTTATTACTCTGTGTCTGAGGAATGATTGCTTTCCCAAGCATAAGTTCAGGCCATGTGCCCTTGTACTGTCCGAACAGAAATCTCACTTATTTATCAGGACAAACTTTATATCCATCTTTACTCAATAAAAGCAAATCTGTTGGACCTGTAGTGTAGAGGATATCACTTTAGCCTCCGGAGCTTAGGACCCGGGTTCGATTCCCGGCAGGTCCTTAAAAAATGATGCTTGTAATTTTTCACAGGCTGTAGAGTTTACAGAGATGATTTTTCATTTTATTGAAAAGGTGTATCCTGTAGACATCCGTATTCTTGATGTCGAATATGACCACTCCCTGGGTATGCCATGATACGTTTTCAATCAGACCCAGATCATCCATTTCATCCACAAAGAATCTGGCCTTGCTGTAATTGAGGTTATTTCTCCAGTCCCCAACCTGCATCTTAGATTCGCCACTTTTTTCAAGTTCGAGTTCTTCCAGACCAAACTTGTATATTTCAAACCATTGAATATCTTCCTTGGTGGCTTTTATCCTTCCCTTCTTGGTATCTTCTTTGAGCATTTTGATAACCAGATCTATATCAGAAGGAGTTATCGTGCAATCATTGATTTTATTCAGATAAAGGTCAATTTCTTCCATATTGTTCCCTCGTTCTTCTTTTTCTTTATATGAGGTTTGTGTTTTATGCAGTATAAGTATTTCTTAACTCAATCAGGGAAAAGCACATAAATCTTACTGTTTTGAAGCCCGATTTGGCTTCTGGGTGACAAACCGCCTTTTTACTTTAGTTGTTCATATTATAAATGCAGAATATATCGTTTTCCAGAGAAAAGTTTCAATAATAGTCATAACAGGGAAGAAACAACTTATGATTTCTTAACCATACGTCCAAATAGAATAGGCCTATTATTAATAAAAAATATATTTTATTCATTTTCATCTAATTCTTCGTCAGCCAAGTAACTTTTAGATCTGAGTATACGGTATGTGCCATAAATCACCTTTGTACAAAGAATGGTGACAATTATTGTTGAAATTATTACTACAATTAAATATATATCCACATTTCATCCCTACTACTTAAACACAATTAAGCTGATTAGTAGCCTGGTTCCTTTTAATTATGTATAGAAGATCAAATGGAAGTCTTTAGGGAAACTCAAAATAAACGTGTCTATATAGGGTATTTAAATATTGATTTTGTGTAAGTTGAACTTTGCTATAGACGAAAGTCTCCTTGAACCCTCATTTTTTATATTTCCGGTTTCAACATTATTACAACGACTTTTTGATTAATGGTATTATTTAAGGGGGAATAATTATCGTTGATATAAACATAAAAATAGGTGGAGAAGCCGGTCAGGGCATACAAACCATAGGATCGGTTCTTTCAAGAACATTGGTAAGGGATGGTTTCTATGTTTATGGAAATCAATTCTATCTTTCCAGAGTACGGGGTGGACATAATTATTTCCAGATAAGGGTGAGTGATCATCCTGTATATGCACTGGATGAAAAGATAGATATATTGGTGGCCCTTGACACCCAGACAATTCCTGAGCATATTGATGAGGTCAAAGAAGGCTTTGTGCTTGCCGATGAATCCATTGTAGGGGACAATGTAGATGAAAAGATCATATCTGTTCCTTTCACAGAAATATCAAAGGATGTAAGTGGTAAAAAATTATTTTCAAATACCGTTGCTGTAGGAGCTGTATTTGGCCTGCTTTGCTATGATCTTGCAACACTTAAAAGGTTCCTTTCCGAGACTTTCAAAAGGAAAGGGGATGAGGTTGTAGAGAAAAACATAAAGGCAGCACAAGCAGGTTATGATTATGTAAAAAATGGTAAATTTGAAGGGATTTGTAACTATAATCTCAGCCCACAACCGACTAACAGGCGGATTTTGATAAATGGCAATGACAGTGTGGGAGTGGGTGCCCTTGCTGCAGGAGTGCAATTCCTTTCGGCATATCCCATGACCCCTTCAACTGGTGTCATGACCCGTGTGGCAGCACATGCAGATGATTTCAATGCTGTTGTGGAGCAGGCCGAGGATGAGATCGCTGCCATAAATATGGCCATCGGAGCATCCTTTGCAGGGGTGCGTGCCATGACCACTACCTCAGGTGGAGGTTTCTGCCTGATGACAGAAGGACTGGGTCTCGCTGGCATCACTGAGACACCGGTTGTCATCTTTCTGGGCCAGCGTCCCGGGCCCGCTACCGGCCTTCCCACAATGACTGAACAGGGGGACCTTAATTTTGTGCTTCATGCTGCACAGGGGGAATTTCCCCGTTGTGTACTTGCCCCTCGTACGGCAAAGGATGCCTTCAACCAGACAATACGGGCATTTGACATAGCTGACAAATACCAGATCCCGGTCCTGATATTGAGTGACCAGCATCTTGCAGATGGTCTTTTTACCTATGAGAGGTTCGATACATCCGACCTGAAGATTAACAGGCATCTTCTGGAAGACCGGTTTGTGGGAAGTGACTACCAGAGATATACAATTACCGAATCAGGTATATCACCGAGGGCTATACCCGGCCAGAACGGTGCACTGGTGGTTGCAGACAGTGATGAACACAACGAAGCAGGTCATATCGATCAGACTACTGGTAACCGCATTCGTATGAATGAAAAACGTCTGCGCAAGGTAGATGGACTTACGGATGAAATGCAGATGCCAGCTATTCATGGTATAGACGGAGCAGATATTTCCCTGATAGGCTGGGGATCTACCTATGGTCCCCTTGCAGAGGCAGTTGACATCCTGAATCGTGATGAAGTATCCATAAATTTGATTCATTTTAGTGATATTTATCCATTTTCTCATGATACTGTCAGTTTACTGGATGGGTTGAACACCACTATATGCGTGGAAAATAATGCAACAGGCCAATTTGCACGCCTGCTGCGGGCTGAATTAGGATTTGAAGTTTCAAAAAAGATGTTAAGATATGATGGCTTGCCCTTTACACCACAATCGGTTATCAGGGAGCTTAAAGGAATGGGGGTGATCTGAAATGGTAACAATGGACGATTATAAAGACGGTGAAACGGAATGGTGTCCCGGGTGTGGTAATTTCAACATACTTGAGGCTGTGAAACGCTCTCTTGTGGGCCTCGGTAAAAAGCCCCACGAAGTTTTGATGGTATCAGGAATCGGCCAGTCGGGTAAATTACCACATTACCTGAAATGCAATACATTCAACAGCCTTCATGGCAGGACCCTGCCTCCGGCTACTGGAGCAAAGGTTGCCAATCCTGAACTCACTGTGATTGCAGTAGGTGGTGACGGGGATTCCTATGGTGAGGGAGGAAACCACTTCATACATGCCATACGCCGCAATCCCGATATTACCCTGATAGCACATGACAACCAGATATACGGTTTGACCAAAGGCCAGGCTTCCCCTACAAGTGAATTGGGCATGAAGACCAAGGTGCAGACGCATGGTGTTCTCCATACCCCTTTCAATCCTCTTGCAGTTGCCATATCCCTGGATTGCCCCTTCGTGGCCAGAGGTTTTGCCGGGGATGTCGAGCACCTTTCATCGCTGATCACACAGGCGATTTCCCACAAGGGATTTTCCCTTGTGGATGTTCTTCAGCCCTGTGTTACCTTCAATAAACTCAATACATACAAGTGGTACCGGGACAGAGTTTATAAAATGGAATACAATGGGCATGATCCTGCAAACAGGATGGCAGCCTTTGAAAAAGCTCTTGAATGGGGTGACCGGATACCCACAGGTGTGTTCTATAAACGGGATTCAGAAACATTCGAGTCCAAACTGGATATACTGAAAAAGGGACCACTTATAAAAGATCAATACGATTCCGCAAAGATGGACAGTGTTTTTGAGAATTTTTCCTGAGGGCATCATGAATTCCAAAACCAACAGGCTTACCCGGCAAAGCAGTCCCTACCTGAGACAGCATTCCACAAATCCTGTTGATTGGTATCCATGGTCAGAAGAAGCTTTTGAAGATGTCCACATTGCCAATCTTTTGGTGGAATGCTGAAGCGTTCTCCACCGGCCTATAGCTATATGTTAACCGGTCTTATGCTTGGAGTAGAGGTGACTCTTGTCGTAACCGTTACAGATTCTGATAAAATCGGGCTTAAGGAAATGATGGGTGTTGTAAGGAAAAATTATCTTCCCAAAACAATATTGTTATTGAAAAATCCCGAATCTGCCAGAGATCTGGCCAGGATTGCTCCTTATACACTTGATATGGATGTAAAAGAAGGGAGAACTACAAGCTTATGTCTGCAAGGGACAAAGCTGCACTCCTCCGGTCAACGACCCCCGGGAATTGGAAAGCCTGTTGTTTTGATTGCTTAAAAGTACAGGGCATCTTTTGGACAGGCTTCTACACACCGGCCACATTTTATGCAGTCGGGATTATTGCCTATATCCCTGACCGTCAGTTCCATAGGGCAAACTTTTTCGCATTTCTTGCAATCTATACAAAGTTCATGTGCCATTTTAAGATGGTAGCGGTCTCCTCCGATTATTCTTTGTGCAGTTCCCATCGGGCATACCGTACACCAGGCCCTGGAATTGTAAAATCCTCCCAGCATGATTGCCAGTGTAGTTGTTACAATACACATTGACACTAGTACGACTCCGATTTTTTCGAACATATTCTGTGTGGCAAATATCACTGATATCCTGTATATCATTACTGTCATCATAAGTACCAAGAGAGGGATTCTCAGCCAGAAACTTTTGAGAATATCCGGTATGTCCTGTTTTCTTGATACTTTACTGAGTACGAAATCATACAGGCTTCCACGCGGACATAGGTTGCCGCAGAACCAGCGTCCTCTTAATACAGATGTAGCCAACAGGGTGATCATTACAACTGCCATCAGATATCCAAGATAAGGATACCACAATCCACCCAATGAGACTACCAGGACGAGCAGCCACAAATAACGTGTTATATTCAACATTTCACCATGCCTCCAGTTCTTTATCGACTTTGTTTACCCACTTATGTACAATTTGCATAATAATTTCCTTTATTTCGTTTTTTTCCTTCAGTTTATAGATATAGGTGTATCCTCCACGATCCAGGTTTGTTTGGGATTTGGTAAGGATTTCTTTTTCATGTAATTTTTTAACGGATCTCTGGACAGTCGATAGGTCAAGCCCGGTATCATTTGCAATATCTTCGGTATTTACCCATTTTTCCGGAGTATCAAAGAATAACTCAATAACCTTCATATCGGCTCTTGTAAGGTCCAGGGCACATTTGATGACATCGTTTAAACGGAATTCTTTGCAGGCAAAGTCTATCATTTCAATACCTCTCATTAGATGCAGTACTGTTTATTAGTCACAGCATATTTATATGCTTTTAACAACTGCCATCCATTGCCAAAAAACAGCAGTACTCATAATATTACGAGATATATTTATCAATAATGTATATTATGAATTAGCAGGCGATTACCATGAGCGGTCGTGAATATATGCTAGGCAACGTTGCCATTGCCCGCGGTATTGTAGAAGGGGCTGTGGACGTTGTGTCCGGTTACCCAGGGACCCCTTCTTCTGAAATAGTGGATACTCTGGCTTCTATGAAAGAAAGGGACTTCTATATTGAGTGGTCCGTAAATGAAAAGGTTGCAATGGAAGTGGCTTCCGGTGCCTCTATGGCAGGAGCTCGTTCCGTGGTTACCATGAAACACGTAGGTCTGAATGTAGCTGCTGACCCTCTGATGACTCTGGCATACATGGGTGTCAAAGGAGGCATGGTTATTATTGTGGCTGATGACCCTTCCTGCCATTCTTCCCAGAATGAGCAGGATACCCGCAGGTATTCCGTGTTCTCACAGATTCCCTGCCTTGAGCCATCAACTCCCCAGCAGGCCAAGGATATGATTCCTTATGCCTTTGAATTATCTGAAAAATATGAAATACCGGTAATCTTTCGCTCCACAACACGTATATCCCATGGCAAGTCGGATATCGAACTTGCTCCTGTCAGGCAAAAGACAGGTGAAATTAAATTTGAAAAAAATCCTGACCGCTGGGTAATGGTTCCTAAAAATGCAAGGGTACGACATCCTCATCTGCTTTCGATACAGCAGGATATTCGCGGCGAGTTTGAAGTTTCCGGCTGGAATGAACTTACCATAGAAGCAGAAAGTACTGTTGGTATCATTGCTTGTGGAACAGCTGCAGTTTATGCAAAAGAAGCGCTTGACAGGCTTGGTATTACCGCTTCTTTTTGGAGATAGGGACGTATCCAATTCCAGAAGACAGTGTTCGTCAATTTCTCGCGAAAACAGAACAGGTAATTGTGATAGAGGAACTTGAACCTGTTATTGAGGACCAGTGCAAGGTAATTGCAAGAGATGTAGGGTTTGAAACTGAAATCTTCGGCAAAGCAGATGGCTTTCTACCCCGTACAGGGGAATTCAATGTTGATATTTGCATTGAGGGTATAGCTAAAGCCTTTGGAATTGATTCATGTGAATGTAAACCTGCAAAGCAGGATATGGAACTGCCTGTAAGGCCGCCTGCTATGTGTCCGGGTTGTTCCCACAGGGGTACTTTCCATATCATGAAAAAAGTATTTGGTGAAGATGCGGTATTTCCCAGTGACATCGGTTGTTATACTCTCGGTATCCAGCACGGGACGGTGGATACCACTCTCTGCATGGGGGCCAGTATCAGTGTTGCTTCGGGAATCTATGATGCCGGTGAGAAAAAACCCATATGCTGTACAATCGGTGATTCTACCTTTTTCCACACCGGGATTAACAGTTTAATGAATGCTATCTACAATAAATCCGATATCACTGTACTTATACTTGATAACAGGACTACGGCAATGACCGGTCATCAACCCAATCCGGGTATGGGTAAGACAGCAACCCGTGAACCAACCGTGGAGGTTGCGTTTGATAAATTGTGCAGTGCAATGGGTGCTGAATTCGTGGAAGTGGTTGACCCCTACGACATGGCCGCCACAGAGGATGTACTTGAGAGAGCAAAAGCACATGAAGGGGTTTCAGTTGTGATAGCCAAACGTGCCTGTGTTATTTCCGCGGCAAGGGAAGGTATAAGGTACACTCCGTTTATGGTTGATACAGATCTCTGTAAAGGTTGCCGGAAATGCTTGAAATTTGGCTGCCCTGCAATTGAATTTGATGAGGTGTCCAAAAAAGCCTCCATAAATTCAATGTGCAGTGGTTGTGGATTGTGTGTTGAAATATGCACTTTCAATGCTATCATGGAGGTGAAAAAATGACTTCCGATTCATCAAATTTTGATCTTGTGATAGTCGGTGTGGGAGGTCAGGGTGCTGTCAAGGTTTCAGATATAATAGGCAAGGCAGCGGTTTCTGAAGGGATGAATGTCCGGGCAGCAGAGACCCACGGGATGGCCCAGCGTGGCGGTTCTGTTGTGAACTATGTAAGACTTGGTTGCGATCTTGGTTCTCTTATACCCTGCGGCAGTGCCCACGGTATGCTGGCACTGGAGCCGGTAGAAGCAATGCGCTACATTCATGATGTTGCAAAGGACAAAATAGTGGTGATGAATACCTCCCCGATTTATCCGGTAACCGTTACATCGGGACAATGCACCTACCCTGACCCGCAGGAAATTGTTGCCAGACTTGAGAAGGATTACAGGGTTGTGGCCTTTGATGCTGTGGCCCTTGCCAGGCAGGCCGGGAATATGAAAACCCTGAATGTCGTGATGCTGGGGGCAATATCCTCTTATCTTCCAATCCCCGAGGAAACACTGGTGGAATGTATAAGGAATATGGTACCTTCAAATACCATTGATACCAACCTGAAGGCATTCAGGCTGGGCAGGGAAACAACAAGACAGTAACAACATTACCATGTACAGTATACCGGTTTCATGTTTTGATCTTGACTACACTCTGGATTGTGGTCAGGTATTTCGCTGGTCAAAAGAAGATGACTGGTGGCACGGTGTGGTACAGGGAGATTATGTACATGCCTTCTATGAACAGGAGCCCGGGACTCTTTACATTGATTCCCGTCTCCCTGTTGAGTTTTTTGTTAAGTACTTCAGGCTGGATGATGACCTGCCCTATATCTTTTCCTCAATCGATCATGACCTTTACGTACATGAAGCAATATCAAAATACAGTGGATTGCGCCTGATTAGGCAGGATCCCTGGGAATGCCTTGTATCTTATATGATAGCAACTGCTTCGAATATTCCCCGTATAATGAAATCCATCGAGAAACTGTCCCGGTTGCTGGGGGAGGAAATTGTTGATGGGATTTACGCTTTTCCTGAAGTATCTGCCCTTGCAGCTTGCTGTGGTGAGGATCTTTGTGACTGCAGTCTGGGTTTCAGGGCACGCCGGCTGGTCAAAGCTGCCAGGATGATAGAATCAGGGGAGTTAGACCTGTACGGGCTGTATGCTATGGATTATTTTCAGGCCAAACAGCAATTGATGAACATAGAAGGAATCGGGGATAAGGTGGCTGATTGTATCCTCCTTTTCTCCTATGGGAAAATGGAAGCTTTTCCTGTAGATACCCATGTTGACAAGGTCATCCGAAATTATTATTCCGATAGTTTTGAAGGACCTTATACCAAACCTAAAATGGCTGAGTGGGCAAGATCCTATTTTGGACCTTACTGTGGTTATGCCCAGCAGTATCTTTTCTATCAGCACAGGCTTGAAGGTAAACTGGGTAGTGGAATGGATTAAAGGAATTCATTGAGGAAAGCTCTGTAGTCGGGATCCTTTATTTGCAGGATATTTTTCCCGGACAGGATTTCATATTCGTTTTTAAGGCTCTTTGAAACCTGTTTTCCCAGGGAACAGTTGTGAATTTCATTTTCAATTAATGAAGAGGCAGTTGTATATTTGCGCGGGACTTCAGCTACATATTTCCCGTCTTCTATGTAGAATGCAAACACATCTGTTCTGTCGGTGTATTTCTCCCTGAACATTTCAGCATGTTGCTTAACCCATACCGGTGGACCTCTGTGTTTTTTGACCGTTGCAATTTGGGCATTTTCAAGTTCAATGATAAGTACGACGTCCTTGCCTACCCATATACCACTTTTTATGGGGTGAAAATCCTGTTTTTCAAGTAATGCTTCCACTGACTTTTGCATTTTGAAAAGCTGGGGATACAATATATCTTCTACAACTTCAGGAGTATGGAACTTCAGCGCAATAATGGAGCTTGTTCTTTTATTCATTCTCTGGATTATTTCACCATCAGATAGCGGGGGTGCAATCTTCTTTGAAAAGTAGGATTCCTTTGGCTCTTCGAGGTATTGGCGGCAGAGATTAATGAAAAGGCAAAACTTGTCAAGTGATAGAGCAGCGGCTACGTTTCTTCCTGCATCTGTGGGGTCAATCACCTGAAGAGGCTCGCTAAATTCCTTTGCAGGCTTCAGGAACTCAATTTTCTGATACGGCTCCCATTCTGCTGCGGCTTCAAGTACGTTTTTGAAAGAGCCGTAATGGATTATGAGCAGTTCAGTGAGATAGCCTGAGAAACCCCGGGTTTTCAGTTCTGAGCCATATGTTCCTCCGGCTTTCATGAACTGTTTGAGTAAAAGCACGTCATCCTCGAGACCTTCGATTCTTTCTTTTATGAAGCGGTTGTGAAAAGGTGTCCTGTCAACAGCTGAGATTATTCTGGAAGCATCGGTTATACGGTAGCAGGGAACAATATCTACATCAAATCCGGCATAGTTTAGTTTGGTGTAGGGGTGTTCTGCATAACCTTCCTCCCAGGATCGGCCTTCTTTTGCAAGTTCGTGGCCTATGAACAAACCATACTCTTCAAGTTTTTCCCGTGGAAGGGATGGGTCAAAACTTATGAATATATCAAGATCATGTGTTCCGGTGATCCATGTATTGCGAGCAGCTGAGCCTACCAGCTGGACCTTCACATCGGTAATACGTTCTTTTTTGGCTATCTGGATTGCTCTTCTCATCAGATAACCGGCAGTTTTTTCCAGTTTTTCTTTTTCTTCCAATGAAGGTTTGATACGTTCCAGTACCTTTTGTTCAAGAGCCAGCATGTAAATCCTTTTGAGTTCTGTGTTTTTTAGTTATGTTATGTATGGCTTTTTCAGCTGTTTTTTACTATATATCCTTTGAAGCTATATACTGTTTCTTTTATCGTTCTTTTATAATATAACTAAAACATAAAACTGTCTAACGATAAAATTTATAGTTATCGATCTTCTCTTCTATGGATAACGGGAGTTTTACAGATGGAGAACAGGTGGGTGCAGTTTTAACTGTCGTTGTCTTTTTTGAGTTGATATTTGGAGGAAAATATGTTAAGTGAAAAGATGACCGATGCGCTGAACGAGCAAATAAACAGGGAAATGTATTCTGCCTATCTTTATATGGCAATGTCAGCTGCAAGTTCCTATAAAGGACTTGACGGCTTTTCGAACTGGTTCATGGTGCAGTATCAGGAAGAAATGACTCATGCCATACGCATATATGATTACTTGAATGGACAGGGAGCACAGATCCAGCTTAAGGCAATAGAGCAGCCACCAAAGGAATTTGGTACTCCTCTTGAGATGTTCAAGGCTACCCTTGAACATGAGCAGTTCATCACAAGATCGATCAATGAACTTGTCACTCTTGCAAATGATGAGAAGGATTATGCAACAAATATCTTCCTCCAGTGGTTTGTCACCGAACAGGTCGAAGAAGAGAGCAATGATAATGAAATAATCAGCAAACTCCAGCTTGCAGGTGAAGAGGGCAATGGCCTGTTCATGATTGACAAGGAACTCGGTGCAAGGGTGTTCACCCCGCCGGCACAGGAAGGACAGTAATCAGTTAAAGGAGGATTTGATATGGATATTGAAGAATTAATCAAAGGAAAAGTATCGGAAGGCAAAGAGAAACATGTACCTGACATTTCAATCGGCAAGTCCCATGGTTCAGATGTGGAAGACCTTGTGACGGTTCATGTGGGAAAGGAAGTTGCCCATCCCAATACGATTGAACATCATATTGTATGGCTTGAGTTGTATGGTGTGAAAAAGGGAGAACATGCCGCAGGTTCCAACTACGGCGGGGATAAATATGGTCAGATCGTGGATCTGGGCCGTGCAGAATTTGGCCCTTCATTCACCGAACCTCTTGCAAGGTTTAAGGTAAATGTTGCAGATTTCAGTGCTTTGTTTGCGATTTCCTACTGCAATATACATGGTCTGTGGCAAAACATCACCGAACTTTAAGGTCTGATGAATCCATGGGTACAAATGCAGATAAGGTGAAGGAAGTAAAAGGTTTCCTGCCGCGTTCCATTAAGTATGCACAGGATATCGATGAAGGGTTTTCCGAGGCCCTTGCATCCTTTTACACTGCTGTGTGGGAGGACAGGGACAACGGTCTCTCCATGAAGGAAAAACACCTTCTTGTATTTTCCATAGCATGTTCCAACAATAACAGTGAAAGTGCTGTAAAGATTCTTGAAAGACTCAAGAAATTTGGAGCGACCCGCACTGAGATTACGGATTGCATGATGATAGCTGCCTGGACGGGTGGTATCCAGAATTTCACTGATTTCAGCAGGCAGGTATTAAAGCAGATGGATAAATTGGAATTTTGAAATAAAGTGAGGGTTAATTATGGAAGAAACAGAACCAATAAGAATGCCTTTGATAGGCGATGAAGCACCGAGTTTTAAAGCAACAACCACACAGGGAGAAATAAACTTCCCAAAGGATTACAAAGGCAAATGGGTAGTCCTGTTCAGCCATCCTGCGGATTTCACACCCGTCTGTACCACCGAGTTCATGACCTTTGCTACAATGGAGGATGAATTCAGGGAATTGAATACCGAACTCATTGGACTTTCCATTGATGGTATTCATGCCCATATTGCCTGGCTGCGGACCATTAAAGAGAAAATCGAGTACAAGGGAATGAAAGATGTAGAGGTCAATTTCCCTGTAATTGCGGATATCAAGATGGAAGTAGCAAAGAAATTCGGTATGGTCCAACTGGGTGCATCGGATACTCAGGCGGTACGTGCCGTGTTTATCATCGACCCCAAGAACAAGGTACGTGCAATCCTCTACTATCCGCTCAGCAACGGTCGTAACATGCAGGAAATCAAACGGATGGTAATTGCCATGCAGAAATCGGATGCCGAACAGATAGCAACTCCTGCAAACTGGCAACCCGGGGATGACGTTATAATACCGCCACCCGGTTCATGCGGTATGGCAAAGGAGCGGGTTGAGGCGAAAGAAGAGGGCAAGTATTGTCTCGACTGGTTCATGTGTTTCAAGAAAGGAGAGAAATAAGCAGGCACAGCCCTGCTTTCTTTTCTAGGTGGCCTATGACTTTCAAAGACATATTGCTCGAGGAAAATGTTGGCGGATTTGATCTGGTTTTCAGGGCCCTTATAGGTTCGATGGCAATGATTGCCCTGGCCATGGATCTGGTGGAAACTTCTCCCTGGAACTGGCTGGTTGCACTCGTGGCTTTGGCTGGATTATTTACGGCAATGACAAGGCACTGTACGCCCTACCATTATCTGGGCATCAATACCGCAAAAAAATAATTATTCCAGGCCGATCTCTTCATCTGTAAGATAACAGGCCGGGTCATCTGCCCAGATATTGCCATAAACAGCTTCTGCACGGACACGGAAATTTCCGTTACAGATGTCCAGCCACTTGCATTGGCCACATCTTTTTGCATGTTCCTTCAAGAGGGGTTTGCGATCTTTCAGGCCTGCAAGTAAATCGTCACTGAGATCTGTCCAGATCTCGCTGAAAGGTCTTTCCCTGATATTCCCGATGGTGTAGTGGCGCCAGAACTGGTCCGGGTGCACTGTTCCGTCCCAGGACACACAACCAATTCCTACACCGGTGGAATTGCCTCCGTTCATTTTCATAAGATCGAGTACCTCAGCCGCACGTTCGGGTTCTTCGTCCTTCAATTTCATGTAGAGGTAGGGGGCATCACAATGATTGTCCACGGTGAGTACCTCCGGTTTAATTCCCTTCTCATAAAGCTGTTTTGTACGATCCAGAATCAAATCTACGGTTTCCCGGCTTTCTTCATGTGTGAGGTCCTGTTTTATGAGGTCGCTGCCTCTGCCTGCATACACAAGATGATAGAAACAAATCCGTGGAATTCCTTCTTCTTCCAGCAGGTCGAATATTGCAGAGATTTCCCGGAAATTACTTTTATTGATTGTAAAACGCAGTCCAACCTTGATTCCTGCTTTCATGCAGTTGTGGACACCTTCAAGTGCTTTTTTGAAAGCCCCCTGTTGTCCTCGGAACCTGTCATTTGTCTCTTCTGTGCCATCAATGGATATTCCAACGTAGGACAGGCCGATTTCCTTTAGTTTTTTTGCCATGTCCATATCTATTAGTGTTCCATTTGTGGAAATTACTGCTCTTAGGCCCTTTGAGACTGCATATTCGGCCAATTCGGGCAGATCTTTCCTGACAAGAGGCTCCCCTCCGGAAAAAGTATGACAGGCGTTTTGAATTCTGCCAGGTCATCGATGAGTCTTTTTCCTTCTTCTGTGGACAGTTCTCCCTCAAAATCCTTATCGTCTGCCTGGGCATAACAGTGAATGCATTTGAGGTTACATTTGCGGGTGACATTCCATACTACAACAGGTTTCTTGTCCTTTGAGAACTGGAGTAGGTGGGAAGGTAATCTGGAGGAATGTCGTCCATATCTCAGGGCATCCGATGGTTCGACAGTTCCGCAATAAAGCTTTGAAATACCGATCATTTCTAAACCTTCTTCAGTCAAGGTATTCTTCTTTAATGGTCTTTAGCATTTCATCGAAGGTGTACTTGCAGGGTTTTATAGTTGTTTCCACACCATATTCCTGAATGGTATTTGCCGTAGGAGTACCAATTGCAGCCACGATAGACTTTTTCATCACTTCCTTTAGATCATCGGTTTTTCCCATCTCTTCTGCCAGGCTGAAGAAATTGCGTACCATCATGGAACTTGTGAAGGCAAAAATTGTAATATCCCCTGCTGCCGCCCTTTTAATAAGTTCTCTCTGTTTGTCTCCTTCGGGCCGCACGAGTGTATATACCTGTGTTTCCAGAACTGATGCACCACACTTTTCAAGCCCTTCTATAAGCAGGATTGAACCATAGGCACTGCGCGCGGTATCCACTATCTTTCCCTTAACATCAGGGCAGAGATATTCAACCAGTCCTTCTGAGCTGTAGACGCCCGGCATTCCAAGGACTCCAATATCAAGTTCTTCAAGCCTCTTTTTTGTATTTGGGCCGATGGCTATTACTTTTGTCCTGTTCAGGGCATTGGTGAATTCATTCCTGTCATCTACCTTGTCCAGGGTATAGTCGATACCATTGGCACTGGTAAATATCACATAGTCGCTTTTTCCAGAAAGGACATGGTCTTTGAATGTATCGAACATGTCATCTTTCATATCCGTCAGCTCGATCATTGGGGCCTCGAACACCTCATATCCCATGGATTGTGCCATCTCACGGGATTTTGCAAGGTAATTGCGAGGTCTCATTATTGCTATGGTATTATTTTTTTTATCCATATTATCCCCATAAGACCTTTTGCATACCCAGGATATCATGTACGGAAACCACATCACCCACAATTGTTATTGCAGGGGCCTTTACACCGGCCTTTTTTTGCTTTTTCTGCTATGTTCTCAATATTTCCTGTGGTGATCCTCTGATCGGGTCGGGTCCCTTTTTCGATAATTGCTACCGGAGTTGATGGCGATTTGCCGTATTTTTTCAGTGCATTCATATTCTCCTCCAGCCTTTTCACTCCCATAAAAATGACCAGGGTGCCGGGGAATCGAGCCAGGTTTTCCCAATCAAGGCCCGTTTCCTTTTTGGTCGGGTCTTCATGGCCGGTGATGAATGTAACCATTGAAGCATGGTCCCTGTGGGTTACAGGGATTCCGGCATAAGCAGGTGCTGCAATTGCAGAGGTGATACCGGGTACAACCTCAAAACAGATCCCTGCCTGTACAAGTTTTTCAGCCTCTTCACCTCCCCTGCCGAACATATAGGGGTCTCCGCCCTTTAATCGAACGACGCTTTTTCCTTCTTCTGCCTTTTTCACTATCAGGTCGTTGATTTCTGCCTGGGTTAGTTTATGATTACCTGCATATTTTCCTGCATCTATTTTTTCTGCCGTTTCGGGCATGCTCTGCAGGATTGCTTCTCCTGGCAACTGGTCATAGACTATGACCTCTGCATTGTCTATTAAATTTCTTGCTTTTATTGTGAGCAGTTCCGGATCTCCGGGGCCGGACCCAACAAGATATACTTTCCCGTATCCACTATTCATGATATTAATCCTCGATTGACGTGTTTGGGGAACTAAGGAATTGATTGGTTAAAAAGGTTATATGTACTGGATAGGAATTGGAGGGAAGAAAAAAGTGAAAAATATACTCATTGATTATCGAGTATATATAATAAAATGTCCTTGTTGAGTTTTCCTTCTCTTTCTATTTTTCTGGCAATTTCTTCGTCTGACATGCCCTCAGATTTCAATTCCTTTATCCTTTCATTAACAGAAGGTGAGATGCTGTAATACTCATTTATGTCTTTCCGGTGGCCCCACACATCTCCCTCTATAAGTCTGATTCCTTCCATCTCAAGGAACATTTCAATCGATTTTGATACAGTTTTCCTGTAAGATGAAGGTATCTGGATCACTTCCACATTCCTACATCTTTTAACGAGATCAAATATGTCCTTGTTGGACGGACGGAAAGCCAGATGAATCACCCTTTCCCCTTCATCGAGTGTTTCAATTTCTTTCCTTTTACTGACAACTCTGATTTTCATGATTCCACTCCTGATGTTAAGCTCGATGTATAACTCAATAAATTATTATTAATTCTAACCTCTTAAATAATTATCGAGTGAGGACTCATTCATTTTTCTTCAAACGCAACCTTACGGCATCAGCATGAGCGTACAACCCTTCTTCTTCTGCAAGTGTGATTATTGTATCACTCAGGGATTGCAAGCCTTTCCTGTCCAGCTGCTGTATTGTGGAATATTTCAGGAAATGATTGATGTTTAATCCTGAGTAGAGTCTTGTATATCCTGCTGTAGGGAGAACATGATTTGTTCCTGAAGCATAATCGCCGGTTGAAACGGGAGCATATTTTCCCATAAAAATCGATCCGGCACTATCAATTCTGTCCAGGACTGTCTCATCATCTGCTGTCATTATCTCAAGATGTTCGGGTCCGAAACGATTGGATAATTCAATACACTCATCAAGGGAAGCACCTATAAGGATGGCCGCATTTTGAAGGGCTTCTTTCACTATTTCTGACCTGGGTGTAGTATCTGCAAGTTCCCCTAAGCGTTGTTGTGTATTCGCTGCAATTTCCTCAGAGTTAGTGGTTAATACACAGATTGAATTGGGGTCATGTTCGGCCTGTGCCAGCATGTCAGATGCGATAAAATCCGGGTTTGCAGTTTCATCTGCAATTATCAGGATCTCACTGGGCCCTGCCGGGAAATCTATCTCTGCATGTGTGCGGATAAGCATCTTTGCCGTAGTCACAAATACATTTCCCGGCCCCACAATCTTGTCTACGGGCTTAACGCTTTCAGTTCCATAGGCAAGAGCTGCGACAGCCTGCACACCGCCCAGTCTGTATATCCTGTCAGCACCAGCGACCTTTGCAGCTGCAAGTGTCAGGGGATTTACCTTTCCATCGGGCCCGGGAGGAGTACACATGGCTACGTCCTTCACTCCTGCAACTTTGGCCGGGATTATTGTCATAAGGGCTGTTGAAGGGTATGATGCTCTTCCTCCGGGCACATAAGCACCTACGGATCTTAAGGGTACTGTTTTCTGTCCGGCTTTAACTCCCGGGGAAATTTCTATAAACCATTTGTCCCGGGGTAATTGCGCTTCATGGAATTTCCTGATGTTAGATGCAGCTTTATCCAGATGTTTCAGCAAAGATGGATCTATTTTTGTCATTGCTTCATTAATTTCGTCTTCAGTTACTTCGATAGCACCAATTAGGGCTTTGTCAAATTTTTCAGTATAATGACGCAGGGCATTATCCCCATCCTTTTTTACATCCTCAAGGATTGTTTCAACTGCATCCCTTACAGCCATCAGGTCTGATGCCCTTTCCATAAGATTCTCCAATTCACCATTGGCGAGGTCTTTAATTTTCTTATAAAGCATGGGGTAAGTCTCCGTATTTTTGTTTATGTATTAGATAGTTATCTCAGATGAAGTCCTGAAATGTTTTCTGTTGTTCCTTATTTTCCAATGTTTCCGGCTCTACATAACTATTGCTGTCAGTTTCCCTGCCCAGGTAAGAAAGGATTTTTTGGGCTATCTTTGGCCCGACTATCCCTGCAAGTTGCTTTTCATTTGCTGTTGCAAGTTTCTGACGGCTGCTATATCCTTTCTTGAAAAGTTTGCGTGCTCTTGCCCTGCCTACATCTGGAATTTCCACCAATTCCATTAGTTCACTTCCTGCGCCATAATGTATCCTTTTTTCAAGTTTAGCACATTCTTTTTCAAGTTGTGGATTTATCCTGGATGCAATCCTTAAAGTGGCATGCATCAGCCACTCGGCAATATCAGAGATGGCATAAATGTCGCCTTCTGAGACCTGATAGTTATCAACAATTTTTTCCAGGCTCTTTTCATTGATCCATTCCAGAAGTAACAAAGCGGTCTTGACCTCTGAAAGAAACCATTCATATTCTATTTGTTTGAATGGACTGGGCACTTCTATGAAATCTTCGGTATGATTCATCACATAATCATTTATTATTTCATAATCCCTGTTGCGCAAGTAAAGCAGGCGCATATCCGGTGTACTGCAAATCAGTTGCAACAAAGTCATATCTGTGACATGTGTGGTTTTTTCCAGTCCGCGGATGAGTTTTGAAGCCGAAAGGGGATCAATATATAGCGAGGATATCATTTTTCCCAGTTCTGTTGGCCGGATGATCTCATTATCCTGTTCAAGCATTCCCTCGTTTTTGAGGAATATCAGGCAGTCTTCCAGCAGTTCTTCGAAATTCCAGCTCTCTTGCTGGTGGGCAAAAAAAGTTGAACCCAGAAAGGTAAGCATCTCCTTGTGGCAATGTGCAAAACCGCTTGCAATAGTGGAAAGGATGTGGGTGCGCAGTGCATTCTCGGTACCCAGTTTGGACCAGATATCTTCTGCAGAAGCGTTGATATATCTCTCCAGCACGTCGGCTAGTTCTTCATATGTTTTCACTATGACTACAGCTTCTCCATAGGGGTCCAGATGTGGCCTGCCTGCCCTGCCGGCCATCTGTTTGTAGTCAAGCACAGGAATGGGTTGCATTCCTGCATTGGGGTCATAGCGTTTGTAGCTGCGGATAATCACACGTCGGGCAGGCAGGTTCAACCCGGCTGCCAGTGTTGGTGTGCTACAGATCATCTTTATTAAATTGTTCCGGAAAGCATCTTCTACGATCCTGCGATGGGCGGAATTAAGTCCTGCATGATGAAAAGCAACCCCTTTTTTAATACAGTATGCAAGAGTTTCAGTAAGCTTAGTCTCCCCGTTTTCCAGAACTTCTTTTGCAACTTCTTCCAGTTCATTGCGATTTTGCCTGGCGAGAAGTTCTCCTGCAACAGGAGCACACTTCTTTGCAAATCCGACACAATTTCGTCGGCTGCTGTCAAAAACAAGACATTGTCCTTCTTCGATAATAGTGTCCAGTACAAGATTTACAGTATCTTCCTTGTGGCGTCTTTCGATAAACTTCTGGTCTTCATAGAAATTGATGGCATCCCCGAAAAAAATCCCCTCATGTAAGTCAGTGGGTCTCCATTCACTTAGTACGAGTTTTGCTTCCAGCCACTGAGCAATTTCCATCGCATTACCAACTGTAGCTGAAAGAGCAACCACCTGTGCCTCAGGGTTGAGTCTTTTGAGTTTTGCCAGGGTTACTTCCAGTGTGGGTCCTCTGTTTGCCGAATCCAGCAGATGGACCTCATCAACGATCACAGCGGTGATATCTTTCATCCAGGGTGTGGAATTACGCAAAAGAGAATCCGTTTTCTCGGAGGTAGCAACTATTATGTCATTGGAACCGAGCCATTCATCCCTTGAATCAAAATCTCCTGTTGATATGGCTGTTTTAATTCCCATACTTTCAAATCGTTTAAAGTCCCTGAATTTTTCAGAAGCCAATGCGCGCAGCGGTACAATGTAGAGGGCCTTGCCTCCCTTTTTGATAGCTTTTAGCATAGCCATTTCTGCAAGCAGGGTTTTACCGGATGCTGTGGGAATTGCTGCAAGTAGGTTTTCTCCTTTCAGCAATCCTTTTTCTACAGCATCTGCCTGGGGCGGATAGAGTTCTTCTATACCGGCCTGAAGATATAGGTTAATGGCTTCTGAAGGTAGGTCCAGTTCTTCTATTTTCATGAAATTTCACATCTAAAGGCGAGTTTGGATAACACTTTTGTTGATGAAAGTTACAAATACAATTAATAGCATTTATTATTAAGGGAATAAATATTATTTTGAAAATAGATATTCTGCTTCAAAGTAAAAGCATCGTCTAAATCTCGCTCTGGACATTTAATAGTAAAAACTAAATTATAAGCACGATTATTTATTGGATGTTTTAGTAAGAGTATATATGGTAGGTCCAATGGCAAACACATCAGATGTACTTTCTGACACTTCCTGGTATTTCTGGAATTCCTGGAATGGACTGGATGTTCTATTCGTACTTTTTGTTATCGTACTTACTTTTGTTGCATCAAAATTAGTTGACAGGATAATTCAGCATCAATTTGAAATGGCCAGCCGCAGGATGGATGTCGATGAAACGGCTTATCGAATTATCAGGCATACATCCGTAGCCTTTGTTTATGTATTTGGCTTAGTTTTGATAATAATGCGTTTTCCGACGCTGCAAAACCTTTCTTTTGCTATCTTTGCAGGTGCAGGGTTTTTGGGTATAGTTGTTGGTCTTGCTGCCCAGAGCACAATGTCAAATATTATTTCAGGTGTATCCCTTGCCATATTTCGTCCCTTCAGAGTAGGAGATCGTGTTAATATCAGGGATGATTACGGCAAGATTACGGACATTACTTTGCGTCATACGGTCGTTAAAACCTGGGATAACCGCAGGCTTATCATCCCCAATCATGTAATCAGTGACGAAGCGATTATAAATTGGACTATAGAGGACCCAACGGTATGCTGGCCGATTGATATCGGTATAAGCTATGATTCAGATATTGATCTTGCCCGTAAGATAATGATCGAAGAAGGGCGCAAAAATAGTAATACTATGACTTTTTCTGAACTCCGTACATATGATAAAAAGTTCAGTGATGATGATGTTCTTGTCCTTCTAACAGAACTCGGGGACTTTGCCGTTAACCTAAAATTACTTGTTTGGGTACGGGATAGAGGTTTTGCCTATCTTACAGGATGTGACATCAGGGAATCGATTAAAAAGCGTTTCGACAAAGAAGGAATCGAGATTCCGTTCCCATACAGGACACTGGTATACAAAAAAAGACCTGATTGCAGAACACGAAAATAGGTATGTCGGGCAAAAAGAAGGAGAAGAGATATTTTAATATTCTCTTCTTTTTTCACTCGTTTCCAAGTTCCCCGTTGAAATACTTATCATAAGAGCTCATATCAAAATGACCATGGCCACTCAGATTGAACAGGATTGTCTTTTCTTCCCCTGTTTCCTTGCACTTCATTGCCTCATCGATAGCACATTTGATTGCATGGGATGATTCGGGAGCTGGGACAAATCCTTCTGTTCGGGCAAAGGTCACGCCTGCTTTGAATACTTCGATCTGGTGGTAGTTTGTGGCTTCCAGGAGCCCTTCATTGACAAGTTGACTTATTATTGGTGAACAACCGTGATAGCGCAGTCCGCCGGCATGAATTGCAGGCGGGATAAAATCGTATCCTAGAGTATGCATTTTCAACAACGGTGTCATTTTTGCAGTATCACCGTAATCATACCTGAATTCCCCGGCGCTTAAAGTAGGACATGCGGATGGTTCTACACCGATTACTCTCAAATCCTTGCCATCCATTTTATCTTTGATGAATGGAAGGCCGATTCCAGCAAGGTTACTACCGCCACCACAGCAGCCGATAACGACATCAGGGTAATCCTCGGCCATTTTCATCTGTTCCTGGGTTTCCAGTCCTATTATTGTCTGGTGATGCATAACATGGTTAAGCACACTTCCCAATGCATACTTGGTATTATCATTGAGAGCAGCATCTTCCACAGCTTCACTGATGGCTATACCCAGACTTCCGCTTGTATCGGGGAAATCTTCCTGGATCTTCCTGCCAAACTGGGTTTCATTGCTCGGGGATGGAATTACATTTGCTCCCCAGAGGTTGATCAGGGACTTCCTGTAAGGTTTCTGGTAGAAACTTGATTGTACCATGTATACTTTACATTCAATATCAAAATAGTTGCATGCAAGAGAAAGAGCACTTCCCCACTGTCCTGCTCCCGTTTCAGTAGTAATCCTTTCAGTTCCCTCTTTCATGTTGTAGTAAGCCTGGGCAATTGAGGTGTTAGGTTTGTGGCTGCCAGCAGGGCTCACACCTTCGTGTTTGTAGTAGATTTTTGCAGGTGTGTCAAGTTCCTTTTCAAGTCTTGAGGCACGGTAAAGGGGTGATGGTCTCCAGAGCTTGTAGATATCTTTTATTTCATCGGGGATATCGATGTAAGGTTTATCAGACATTTCCTGTTTGATAAGTTCCCTGGCAAAAAGAGGTTCTAGCTCCTCCGGTTTGATTGGTTCATTTGTTGCAGGATTCAATGGAGGCTCAAGGGGGGTGGGCATGTCAGGTAAAATATTATACCATTTCTTTGGCATATCATTTTCATCGAGTATATATTTTGTATATTCCATGATAAGTCCCTCATATTTAATGTACACTTTAGTACTATTTTGTACGGACAGTTGTTTATTTAAGACTATCGGGAAACCATACCAGAAAAGGTTGCAAAAGAAAAGATATATTTGTGAATTTTTAGGGTTTGCAACCCAGCTCCACTCTTTCTTCTGGTGAGAGGGATAAATAAAAGTCGATTATTTCAAGATCATTATAGTGTTTGCTATGCAACACTTCTAAAAAACGGTCAAGTTTCTGGATAGTTTCCTGGTGCATGGGCTTTAAAGATAGGAATTCTTTTGATTCTTTTTCCAAACCCACCTTGGCAAGATTATCTGCCAGCACTTTAACCGTTTCTCGATCCTGTTTCAGAAATTGTTGTCTTATATAATCTATGTCATCCCTGGAATCATCAATTCCCTCTTTGTTTTCCCTGAATTCTTTTGCAGTAATATCATCATAAAGATGCATGTACCTTTGATGCAATTTTGCACTTTTTTTCCATGTACCAGTACCAGAAGCCATTGTCCATATCAGGATTACTTTCTCTTGTACCATGGCTACTTCTTTCCTTTGCCTTTTTGACCAGCCATTCCCTTCTCCATTTATTGAATTCTGAATCGGGATTTTGGCTGGTCTCGGGGGCTTCGTTTGGGCTATCCCCACTCTTCATTAGCTCATACCACCACGTCTGCTATAAAGGTAGAGAAGCACAACAGATAGCCTAACCTATCGCTATTAATGTAAGCTTTCTTGTTGTACCACCTGCTATACCACTAGCAACTTTAAATTATATTTATTCTTATTTAACGTTATCCACATCGTTTTGTATAGTAATCATTAGTATGAGGAAGTATGTTTTAAGATTTTAATTTCTAAAGATTATTATGCGTGAAATACTTGTAACAATATGTGCTAATTATACATATTCACAAAATCATTAGTGATCACAATGAATCCAGAAAATCAACTTTCTATGGAAGAAGAGAAATTATTGGGCCAACTTGTCAGTGGCGACCTTTCAATGCATCGTTTGGACAAACATGTAGAAAAAGATAGGGCTGTGCTCCTTCGCAGAATGGCCCTGGAAAGAATCAGAGATGTACAATTGGAACATATTGGTAGTTTCAGTATAAATGCAAATGAAGCAAGTAAGCGCAATATTGAAAATATGATTGGAGCGGTGCAGGTTCCTCTGGGAATTGCCGGTCCCGTTGAAATAGGTGGGGAATTTGCGCAAGGGGAATATTATCTTCCTCTTGCCACTACAGAAGGAGCTCTGGTTGCCAGTGTGAATCGTGGTTGTTCAGCTATTTCTGTTTCAGGTGGCACTGTAGTGAGGGTCTTCAATGAAGTGATGACCAGGGCGCCTGTGTTCAGGATGAATGATATTAATCACGCAAAAGAATTTGTTGACTGGATAAAAGACGGGGACGTTTTTGACCAACTTCAAAATAAAGCTTCTGAAACAACACGTTTTGGTAAACTTACCGATGTTGAACCATATGTACTGGGTAACAATGTTTACCTGCGTTTTGAATTTGACACTAAGGACGCCATGGGAATGAATATGGTAACCATTGCTACCCAGGCGATTGTGGACCTGATCAGTGATGAGTTCGGTGTTTATCCGGTGTCACTTTCCGGAAACATGTGCTCCGACAAAAAACCCGCAGCTATCAATAACATCAAGGGCCGGGGTAAAACTGTGGTTGTTGAAGCTGAGTTAACTGCTGAAGTCGTAGAAAAGAAATTAAAGACCACTCCGCAAGCAATGGAAGAGGTGAATTACAGGAAAAATCTTCTGGGTTCTGCCCGCGCGCAGTCCCTGGGATTCAATGCCCATGCGGCCAATATAATCGCTGCCATGTATATTGCCTGTGGCCAGGACCCCGCTCATGTTGTTGAGGGTAGCAGTGCGATAACTACAATGGATGTCACAAAATATGGTTCCCTTTATTGTACTGTGACCCTGCCGGCATTACAGCTGGGTACTGTAGGAGGAGGCACTAAAATAGGTACGCAGGCAGAATGCCTGGCTTTGCTGGGAGTTGCCGGTGGAAGTGATGTGCCCGGTGCCAATTCAAAAAAACTGGCTGAAATAATAGCATCAGCGGTACTTGCAGGAGAAATCTCTCTTGTAGGCGCACAGGCAGCCGGCCATCTGGCACGCGCCCATGCTGAATTGGGAAGATAATCAGGATCTCTGGGAGTGATATATCTCCCCTATCCTTTCCAGGCTCTCTGCTTCTTCAGGGGATTTATCATCCCTTACATTGACAAGCCTGGGGAAACGCAGGGCATATCCTGATTCATAATTGGGACTCTTTTGTATCTCTTCAAAAGCAATCTCAAAGACAATTTCGGGTTTTAATTCTATTTTTCTGCCCGCTTCATAAACAATCAAATCAGAAAAAAGAGTGGTAAGCTCTGCCAGCTTTTCGTCTGTAATCCCGGTGGCTACCTTTCCAATGGCAGGAAATTTCCCGGTGTCTGGATCATAACAACCAAGTGCATAGGAACCAATCAGGTTTGCCCGTCGTCCATATCCCCACTCGGCACCGATAACTACAAGGTCCAGGGTTTCCATGAGTGGTTTTTTCTTGAGCCAGTTCTTACCTCTTTTACCTGGAGAATAAGGTGCATCGGGCTTTTTAATCATTATTCCTTCATGGCCTGCACTGAGGGCATCTGCATAAATTTCCTGTATTTCTTCCTCATTATCAGTAATTATTTGCCTGTCTACGAGTATCCTGTCACTGCTCTGCACATTCTGGTACAATAACTCTCTTCTTTTCCTGAGGGGATTGTCTATCAGGCTTTCCCCGTTAAGATAGAGCACGTCAAAGAGGTTTAGTTTGAGAGGAATTGCTTTGGCAATTGCTTCAACGTCATATTTTCTTCTGAAACGCTTTAGTATATCCTGGAATGCCCGGGGTTTACCATCTTCTCCGATTGCCACGGCTTCTCCTTCCAGAATAGCCGTGTCTGCGTTCACATTTTCCTGCACTGTTTTTACTACATCGGGCAGGGAGGATGTTACATTTTCAAGTCTGCGGGAGAATATGTGTATGTTATCTCCTTTTTTATGTATCTGCACTCTTGCCCCATCAAACTTCCATTCCACATCAACTTCCCCAAGGTCATTCAGGGCTGACTGAATACTGGGTGTTACCTGGGCCAGCATCATTTTGACAGGGCGATTCAGCTGAATGTCAAGTTTCTGTACTTCTTCATTGCCACCATTGCAGGCCGCAACGGCTACAAGCCCCAGGTCGTTTGTCAGCATGAATGCTCGCTCGACTACGTTCACATCAGTTTCAAAAGCTTTGGATATCGCGTCCCTGACAATTCCTTCTCCCACACCGATACGCAGTTGCTCGATAGCAAGCCGGGCCAGGTAACGTGCCTCTATCGGGGTTGCCGAATTGAAAAGGTACTGTAGATTTTTTATTTTAGTACCCTGGGAACGTTTCCCTGCAGTATCTGCGATATGGGTAAACCTCTCATAGACTTCTTTGATTTCCATGCCAGGTCTTTCTTCAATAAATGCTGAGAATGTGGACTGCCCGGCAGGATTGGAGGACAGGGCCTGCACTGCTGTTTCCCCTATATCCCCGGTTTTACGGATGATATTTTCAATTTCATCCTCTGGAACCCCTGAAGATTTTGAGAGAGCAGTATATAGGAGTCTGTTCCCGACACCCATCTGCCTGTCACTCCAGGCAGGAAAAACCGAACCCATTACAAAGTGGGTCACGACAGGAAGTTCTTCAATGGTAACCTCTTTTAGGAGTTTTGCAATCACATCGGTCATTTCCAGTGAACCTGGGATCTGTTCGATACTCGCACATGTATTTGCAAAATATTCAAAAGAAGTCACTTATGAACACCTGTTCTCAATCTTCCCTGTAAATGGATATAATGTCACTCAGGATTGCACTTGCAGTCTCGATAGAACCCGCACCTCTGCCAGTTGAGGTGACTGTGCCTGCAAGATCGGTCTGCACCGACACAACATTGAGAGTTCCTCCAACAGCAAGTGGATGGCTTTCAGGAACGAGACGTGGTGATGTTTGGATGCATCCGTCCTTGACTTCCCCAATCTGCTTGATAACATATCCTTCGGATTGTGCCAGGGAGAGAGCTTCGGGAGTAATGCTGGTAATTCCTTTTACATCCACATCATGGTATGTTGCTTTCATTCCGAATACATAGTTTGCAAGAATTACAAGTTTACAGGCAGCATCGATTCCTTCCACATCATAGGTTGGGTCGGTTTCAGCAATCCCCAACTCCTGGGATTCTGCAAGCATCTGTTCATATGATGCGTGCTCTTCCATCATCCTTGTTAAGATGTAATTGCAGGTTCCATTCAGGACTCCTTCAATACTGATAATTGAGTTGCCTGCGATAGTATCACGTATCAGGTTTATTGCCGGCATGGCACCACCCACAGTTGCCTCAAACCTGAATTTAGCATTGTTTTTCCGGGCAGTTTCTGCAAGTTCCCCGTATTTGAGGGCCAGAGGACCTTTGTTGGATGTGACTACATCCATTCCCTTTTCAAAAGCTGTCAACATGTTGTCAAGTCCCACTCCTCCGGTTTCAATGTCTGTAGGGGTGGTTTCAATGACAACTTCATGTTCTACATTCCTGATAACTTCCAGACCGCTAAGGGTTTCGGGTCCTACCCGGCCGTTTTCCTTTTTACTCTTGAGAACCTTTTCAAGATCAAGGCCTTTTTCATCGATAGCAGCGCTTCTGGAATCAGCCACAGCAACAACTTTCAGGTCAAAACCCTTTTTTTGGATCTCCTCTTTTTTCTGGAGTAATACCTGAGCTACTCCCTGTCCAACAGAACCAAAACCGATTATTGATGCACGAATAATTTTCATATGTATAACTCCTCAGGAAAATTCTGCCCGAATGGGCTCAACAACAAGCAGGTCTTTTTTCTTTGCAACATTCTTTAGTATGCTGATTGCTTCATGCAGTTCTTTTATTCCAACAGCACAGATCTTCAGGGAAGCAGATGAAGTGGTGTTTATGTGGGGCATGGAAAGGGAAATGTCCACAACTTCTGCATATCCGGTCCTGTCAATGCTGTCTATAGTGTCCTGGATATCGGTATGGACAATGTGACCTATCAGGATGACTGCTCCTTCCTCGATCAATCTTTTTTCATCTACTCTGCTGATTCCTATGCCATTTTTTTTAAGTTTATCTATAATTGCATCGAGATTATCAGGTTCGGCTTCAAAAACGAGCTGTACTGGAATGGTGCCTCTTGGTGTCCTTTCTTCATGGTGATGGACAATTGATTTCAGGTTCCCGCGTAATTCTGATATGGGTGTCAGAGCGCAAAGGAGCTGACCTGGCGTGTCTTTCAGTTCTATATCCATTGAAACTCTCATAGGTAACCTCCTTTTGGTATAATTCGGATTATCTGTTTTTCATTCTTAACGGGTAATAGACAATTATAGGTTTTGGTAGTCGGGAACTTTTTAATCTTTCAATACCAGTATATTTCCTCTTCCCTTTTTGAACTTGTCAATGAGTCCTCTTCTCTGCAGATCTGCGATCATCAGGCTTGCCCTTGCCTCTGAACAATTAAGTTTCTGCCTGAGGTCTTTCTGGGTGATTCTTCCTCCGGATTTTTTTATTATTGTCAGGATTTCCTTCAGGTCTGCGGGTAGTTCCTCTTCTTTTTTGTCCTCTTCTTCTGGCTTTACTTCATGAGGTATTTCATCCGGTGGTGCTACATCAGGAGTCTGTTCAACATCAGACAAATCTGGAATAGTTGTAACAGGTTTTTGATTATAATCTTCCCTGTTGTGCCGATAAAAATAGATTGCAACGATAAGTAGTGGAATTATTAGTATTAAGAGATAGGAGTAGTTACCTTTATCATCAGACGTTTCTTCAACGATTTTAGTACCTTCCTCTACAGAGGCTGTCAGGTTGTTTAATTCGGTATCGTTGAGGTATTCAATATCTTCTTCATAGGCCGGATAAAGCAGGATGTCGATTACGTAATATCCTTGCCTTTTAATTGTAATTTCTTCTTCCGAGTAAGCTGTGAGTGTACCGTTTTCATACCCTCTGGCTTCTATAAGATATGATCCTGGCTCCAGGTTGAATGCATATATCCCATTGCTGGTCACTATTGTTTGTGCAGGAGTTGTGTTTATTTTGAGTATTACATCTTCCTGTGGTTCTAAAGTGTACCAGTTATATAATGAGCCATGAACTGTTGCAGTTTCTTCGGCGGCTGCACAGCTGCTCAATACCAGAATGCACAGAAGAACAATTGTGGCTATTTGAAGATGTTTGCTACTCATATCCCTACTTTAATACTGTATTGCATATATTGTTTGTTGAAAATATTCTGCAGGAATGGAATAAAAATAATTTTGTGCAGAAAGCATAAATATCCTATACTCATTGTATGAAATTATTTGGATTTTCATGTCTTCTGCGGTGTCTGAATTTCATTCGTATCTTAATGCATCCGCAGGCCTCATTTTCGATGCCTTGTATGCAGGTATTGCTCCAGAGATCATTCCTATTGCTACGGCTATAATTAGGCCATATAGCATTAGTGTAGGTGAAAGGACGACTCCTGAGGTGCCACTGCGTCTCATGATAGTTACTCCTAGCATTGGGAAAATTGAAGTAGCTATTGAACCTAAAATCACTCCCAAAGTACCTCCTACAAATCCCACAAGAGCGGAATTGATGATAAATATCATCAAAATATCACGATTTTTTGCACCTATTGCTTTCATTGTACCTATCTCCTTGGTACGCTCAATTACTGATGTAAACATTGTATTTGCGATACCCACAGCACCCACAAGTAATGATATTGCTGCTATTCCACTCAGGAAGAATGTCATGGATTCCATCATCTCGGAAGCACTTTCTGCATTTGATGCGGAAGAAGTAAGACTGAAATCCCTGTCATCTTCATTGTAGATACCTCTTGAAAGCATCAGTTTTTCTTCCATCTCTTCCATTACTGGATCTACCATGTCACTATTTTCAGTTTTGGCAACAATCGAGTCGAATTCATCAGATTCAGCATCTTCAATAACTTCAACTGCTGCATCTATGGGCATTACAATTTCGCTATCTGATCTATCTCCTTCAGACTCAAGGATTCCGACCACACGAATGGATTTACCATTAATTGAAACTACCTGGTTTACACCTATTTCCCTGTCGAAGATTGTTGTAGCAACACTATTGCCAATAACGGCCACATATTTGTCAGCAGGTTCAAGTAATCTGCCAGTCTCCAAATCTGAAGTGGTCATGTACTGCCATACCTGAGAATCAACACCATTGATAGAAAGGGTTGCTGATTCTCCTGTATAGTTTATTGCTTCATTGCCTGAAACCTGGCCTGATATGTATAGTATACCTTCGATATTCTTCAGGGCGTCCTCATCATCATCTGTAAGTTCTGTGTCGTCTGCTATCGAACTGGTTATGGACCCACCACCTTCTCCACGTGCTCCTCCACGTGCTCCTGGCATTGTTGATGTCGCTTTTGTGTAACCAGGAGTGACCGTTATACTTGTCAGGTCCATCTCATTCATTTGAGACTGGACATCCTGTTCCATACTGTCACCAAGGGAAATAATACTGACAACCGCCGCAATTCCGATGACGATTCCTATAATGGTTAACCAACTGCGAAGTTTACTGTGCAACAGGATATTAACTGCCATCTTCAAGTATGCACGGTTTTTCATGTGAATTCTCCTACGATTGGTTCACTCATTTCCATTTTGATGTGCCGTTTTCTTTTTCTTCCAGTAGTAAAATGCCCCTACAAGGACTACCAGTAAAATAGACCCGATCAGATAAGGGTTTGTAAATACATTGCTACCAGATTTATTGTCCGGTAAATTTCCATTGGGCATTGTTCCGGTACCAGTAGAGTAAGATTGTATTGGAACTTCTTTTGTTACAGAATGTCTCGTACCCAGAGAATCTGTGTATTCTATCATGACCTGTAGGTCATTGTTTTGTGTATTATTGTTTACCGATAAGATATTGAAGGAAGCAATGGTGTAATCACCTTTCTCTAGGTTACCCACAATTGAGGATGAACTACCTGTAGTCTTGTAATTCTGCTGTTCAGGAATCGAGACCTTTACGGAGTACGCTTCATTATTTCCTATGTTGGCCAGAGATAATGATATGGTTCCACTGTCACTTTCCGAAAACGAAACATCAAAATCAGTTCCTCCACCTACGAAAATACCGGCTGTAGTTTCGATGGAATCAGATGTTGATTCATAATCATCGAATTCAAGGGTTATGTTCAGAGTATATAATCCGGGGTCTGCATTCACATCAGCCATTACCGAGTACGCCACATTAATAGATTCGCCTGCATCAAGATAGTTTATATATCTCGTATTGTCAGAATATATAGGAAGGATCACTCCTTCTTGATCTACCCATGAAACAACCATATTCTTCAATGGTGAGTTTCCGACATTTGTGATTATGAACTCCAAACCCTCTTCTGAACCAGGGCTGATACTTGCCTTGTTTATGGTTACAATCTGCGCGTATTCCTTTCCACGTACCTCAAGTTCCACTGTTTGAGTGATGGTGTATGGATCATCGTCTTCAGATTGTAGTGAGGTCTTGATGTCGATTTCATATACTCCTTCTGCAGCATCTGGATCTGTCATTAGTTTAAACTTGAGGGTTGCTGCATCTTCATCACCCTGTCTTGCATCAAGGTATGCAACTTCTCTTGTTAGTGATTCTCCCTCTATTTTGCTGAATGGGTACTCAGGTTCAACTTCCACAATAACATCTTCAATGTCTGAGTTTCCGACATTCTGTGCACTCAGCACAATTTCCACCGGTTCTCCCGGACGGGCGGTATCAGGGTTCAGGTTAGTAAGATTGATTTCGATTGCTGCTGTGCTAATATAAGCAGTCGCACTGCTCATAAATATAAGAATCAAAAAAACAGCTGTCAGGTATTTGTAATTCATAAATTTCTTTCTCCTTATTGTTGCTTTTCTATGTGTTCGATTTTTTCGAGTATCCCATCTTTTATGTGTACCACCTGTGTTGCATATTTTACAGGCTCCCGATCATGTGTCACAATTATGATTGTCTTACCTTCTTCGCGATGCAGTTTATCAAGAAATTCCAGTATGTAGGATCCTGTTTTAGTATCAAGGTTACCGGTCGGTTCATCGGCTAGAACTATCTGGGGATTGACTGCAAGGGAACGGGCAATTGCTACTCTCTGTCGTTGTCCCCCGGAAAGCTGGGATGGTAGGTTATGTAGTTTATCTGCTAATCCTACGATGTCAAGCAATTTTTTTGCCCTCTCTCTTGCTTTTGAAGGATCAGTTTCCTGAAATTCCAGAGGCAAAAGGACGTTTTCTAGGACGTTTAGTGTGGGTAAGAGATTAAAACTTTGAAAAATAAACCCAATAGTCTTTCCTCTTATGTTTGAAAGTTCAGATTCGTCCATTGTGGAAATATTTTCTCCATTGAGGCAAACGATACCTTTTGAAGGCACGTCCAGGCATCCTATGAGATTCATAAGTGTACTTTTTCCACTTCCACTGGGGCCAAGAATTACTATGAATTCTCCTTCGTTGATTTTTAGGTTGATTGCCTTCAGGGCTGCGAATTCTACTTCTCCCATTTGGTAGATCTTCCATGCATCATGAATTTTTATAACAGGATTTGTTTCGATGGTGGGCATATTTTTGTCTCATATGAGGCATCCAAAAAAGGATGCCTCTTTTGGTGGTGGTATGAGTTGGAGTGTTTGGTACTCCAGCAATGACAGTGTAAGCAAATGTGATAATTTAAACATGCTTATATTTTTGAGCGCCAAAAGCAGTTTAATAAAAAAAATAAACTTTATAAGACTTTATTTTCGAGCATAATACTTCATTAATACTTTTATTTTATATTAAGTTATTATTAAGGTCTTATTTTTGTTAGATTCTAAATGGTTTCTATATGAAAGTATATTTATATTCTCATCTATCCTATGTGGCTTTACTAATTATGCTAAATACAAGGAGGATTGAGATGGATTTCAGAAAGATATTGACTTTTGTTCTGGTCATTGCAATGTGTGCAAGTATGTTTACAGCGGTTGCAGTTGCAAAGCCAGATAATAGAATGAATGTGGATTGGGACAATATGCGTCCTAATAATACTTCAGTTCCTGATGATGTCCCGGGACAAATGGAGCGGATGAAGATTAATTATGACAATTCCAGGCAACATCTCCTGAATGTTACGGACAGGGTCCAAATGGGGCAAATCTCTGCTAATTCCGAAGTTGTATGCAATGTGTCCAGTGTGTATCTCAATGATACGATCAACTACATGGTAACCCGTCTGTCCGATACAAAAGAAGATTTCGAGGATAACGAGGATTCCATCGAAAGAATCGATGAATACATCGGCCAACTTGAAGAGCAGCAGGAAAAACTCGAAAGCGCTGAAGACCAGGAAGAGCTTGCAGAAATTGCACGGGATGTACGTACGGTCTGGCATGACGTTTCAAAGGACCTATACAAATTCAGGTTTCTGAACGGTGTTGGCGGTGTTGGAAATTATATTGATAAAGCCGATTCCATTTCCGAGCGTCTCGAGTCCGAAATAGAGCGTCTCAATGAGAGTGGAGTGGATACCACAGAAGTCGAACTAATGCTTGAGGAGTATAATGCGCTGATTGGAAATGCATCAGAATATCGTGAACTGGCCCTTGATGCAGAGCAAGGCAGCAGTGAATCCCTTGCCTACATGCAACAGTCAGTGAATGCTACACGTCAGGCCAACGATGTACTCCGTGACAGCCTGACATTCCTGAAAGATTACAGGCAGGGATTTGCTAACTTTTCAGAAGATACAAATGTCAGTGCCAATGGCAATGGTACAGCCGTGATTTCCGGTAATTTCGATATAAACCTCTCGGCAACAGATGCAAAACTTGTTGTGAAGGACCTGACGGGTGATGCAACCATAGAGATGGACGGGGAATATGAGCGGTTCACTCCCGAAGAATCCATGGGTAGAGGCACTCCTGCAGCAGTATATCTTGACTTCACAGGAGATGCTCATATCAATGGCAGCCGTCTTACTATGATGGTTTCAGGGGAGAATATCTCCATTGATGCCACAGGTACAGGTAGCACGGTGTTCACCGGGGAAGGAACCTATACCACGGATTCTGAAACCATGGAATGGGCAGGAACCTATTCTGCGGAGGAATGAATCTCATGAAAAAGTCCATGTCATTACTGCTTGTCTTGCTCATGCTATCATCCCTGATGGTTTCGGGTTGTACAGACCAGAGTGATTCAGAAGTAGAAAATGAAACTGCATCCGAAGATGTTGCGGAAGATGCGGAAGATATACTCGCACAGGAAGGAGCAGCTCTTACCGATGAGGAAATATCGTCATTGGATGATGATCTCGCAGAACTTGAATCGATGCTAGATACCGATGAGGAAATATCGTCATTGGATGATGATCTCGCAGAACTTGAATCGATGCTAGAAAGTGTTGATAATGAATCCGATATTATTGTAGAGGATATCTGACTATCCTCTTTCTTTTTTAGGGGTTATTTATTAATAGAATGATTTATATACTGACATATGATCAACATCAGGAGATGATTATACAACACAGTAAATTTTACGAAGAAGAAGGTGCACAATACAATCCAGGTAGTGTACTCTTTATCTTTGCTCTTGTAATTATGTTCCTGTTGGCCCTGCTTTTGGTAGGTATTGTAGGAGTAACCTGAGTTGTCCGCAACGTTTTTATAGAATTACAAATAATCCTTATTTACTAATATGAGCTTATTTTGACATAATCCGAAGTATGCTCGAGGTATATCATGAAGAACATGCTTAAAACTACAGTATTACTTGCAACACTAACGGGTCTGCTGGTAATGGTTGGTTCATACTGGGGTACAGGGGGAATGCTGATTGCTTTTGCCTTTGCTATCCTCATGAATTTCGGTACCTACTGGTATAGTGACAAGATTGTGCTTAAAATGTACAAGGCAAAAGAAGTTACAGAAGCGCAAGCTCCACAGTTGTACCGGATAGTGCATAACCTTGCATATAATGCCGGTCTGCCAATGCCGCGGGTTTATATTGTGGAGACATCCATGCCCAATGCTTTTGCTACAGGCAGGAATCCTGAGCATGCTGCTGTGGCAGTAACTACAGGTATTATGGATATACTGAATTCAGAGGAAATCGAAGGTGTTCTGGCTCATGAACTTGCCCATGTCAGAAACAGGGATACACTTATCAGTGCAATAGCTGCAACAATTGCTGGTGTAATCACCATGGTTGCCACATGGGCCCAGTGGGCAGCAATATTTGGAGGTCTAGGCGGACGTGATGGTGAAGGCAATAATATCATAGGCTTCCTGGCCCTTGTAATAGTTGCTCCCCTTGCAGCCACTATTATACGCCTTGCAATTTCCCGCTCCCGTGAATTTGCAGCGGATTCAGAAGGTGCCCGTATTTCCAGAAACCCCCGGGCTCTTGCAAGTGCTCTTTCTAAACTTGAGAAGGGTGCAAGCAATTACGAGCAAAATCCAAAGGATGTGAAGGCATCTGAAAGTACTGCTCACATGTTTATTGTAAATCCGATAAGGAAAAGTACGCTTGCAAACCTTTTCCGCACGCATCCCACAACAGAAGAGCGTATTAAACGTCTGGAAAACATGCATTAAAAGGTGAGGGATGCCTGCCCGGGTTCGGTCAGGTGTATCACCTTTATCCCCTCTTTTTCAAGTTTTTCTGCAATATGCCTGCGATGGCAGTTGCGTGGATTCTTTTCTGCACACATAAGAGCGATCTTTGTACCGTTCTCTGCATTCCTGTCTATATGATATAATAGGTCTGCAAACCCTTTCCTGAAGTCTGCGCTTTTCATATATTCTATATAAGAACGCTTACCCATCCCACCAAGTAAAGGGTAGTGGCAATAGATAATTTCATTCTCCGGCAGTTTAACTTTCAGGCTTTCTGCATTGAATTCCGGACGCTGTGATTGCGGATAACTACGCACGTCCACAACGATTTTTATGGAGTTGTCCAGTAACCTATTCAGGAATTCATTAAAAATGCTATTTCCATAACCAATAGTATAGCATATCCGCCGGTCTTCCATAAACACTCTATTTGCTACCTGATTTTATTAGGATTTCGATGGATTGTTATATATGGGTCTATTCAGGTAAAGATTATATATTCAGGAAATTCTATTCCCTTGCAGCTTGAGAGGATTTGACATGGTTCACAATACGCCCATAGGACGAATAATTAAGGCCGATACAATTAGCGATGCATGGTATCGCGGACTCAATATAATATGGAATCACGGGGAAAATGTAACTGATGAAAGGGGCAGCAAAATCAGGGAATTCATGAATCTTATGGTTGTTATCGATGATCCTTATACAAATGAGATACCTGCTGACATTGCCTGGAACCAGGAGCGTCTGGACGAATATGCAAAACAGCTGATTACAGGGGATAATCCCCAGGATTTCGAATATACTTATGGGCAGCGATTACGCAACTGGGATGAGCGAGTGGATCAGATCTCCTATGTAATTGACAAACTCAAAACCAGTAAAAGTACCCGCAGAGCAACTGCGGTAACATGGATACCATACATTGATACTGAAGTTGATGAAGTGCCATGTATGATTCTCGATGATTTCAAAGTCCGGAACAATCGGCTTCATATGACCACTCTTTTCCGCAGTCATGATTTCGCAGGAGCCTATCCTGCAAATCTTTACGGTCTTTCACAGCTTCTAAAATATGTGGCACAGAATACCGGTTATGAAACAGGTACGATTACAACTATCAGTGTATCTGCACATATTTATGAACATGACTGGGATCGCATTGAAAAGATTGTAACAGGAGTGTGCTAAATGAGGGTAAAAATCAGTCGTACCAGTGTGGAGGGTGAAGTTTTTGCACCCCCATCAAAAAGTTACACGCACAGGGCAATCACTATTGGTTCCCTGTCTGAGAAGTGTGTTGTTCGCAGGCCACTTATTTCGGAAGACACCAAGGCTACGATCCGTGCATGTAAAATGCTTGGTGCACAGATTAACGAGGAGAAAGGGGATCTTTTTATCGAGGGAGTGAAAGGCAAACCTCACATTCCTGAAGATGTAATTGACGTGGGTAATTCGGGTACAACACTGCGTTTCATGACCGCTGTGGCATCCCTTGTAGACGGTGTATCGATTCTTACGGGTGACAATTCCCTGAGAACCAGGCCAAACGGTCCCCTTATTGAAGTTTTGCATGACCTGGGTGTGGAAGTAATATCCACTCTGAATAACGGTTGCGCTCCCCTTGTAGTTAAAGGAGGATTGAAGGGAGCAATAGCCAAGATAGATGGGTCCATCAGTTCCCAGTTCATATCTGCACTTTTGATAGCCTGTCCGCTCACAAGCCAGAGTACTACTCTTTCAATAAAGGGTGAGCTTCGTTCAAAACCCTATGTCAATGTCACTCTCGAAATACTGCGTGAGGCTGGAGCTGAAATATTTGAAGATAGTAACCATAATATCAAATTCATAATTCCTCCCAATCAGGATTACAATTTAAGGGATTACCTGGTCCCGGGAGACTTTTCATCTGCATCATATTTACTGGCCGCCGCCGCAATGACCGGCTCCAGGGTAGTTGTGAAGAACATGTTCCCTTCCCAACAGGGGGATATGGCTATAATTGACCTACTCAAGCAAATGGGTGCGGGAGTATCCTGGGATAAAGAAAACGGTGTGGTAACGGTTAATGGACGTGATCTTAAAGGTGTACGGGTGGATGCTGCAGCAACGCCGGACCTTGTGCCAACCATAGCCGTCTTGGGTGCTGTTGCTGAAGGACAAACCGTGATAGAGAATGCCGAGCATGTCAGGTATAAGGAAACTGACAGGCTACATGCCATGGCTGTGGAACTCAAGAAGATGGGTGTTTCTGTGAAGGAGGACCAGGATCAACTGACAATAAAAGGGGGTAAACTTAAAGGAGGCGACCTGCACGGTTGGCATGATCATCGTATCGTAATGGCACTTACGATTGCCGGTATGGTTGCGGGTGATACAACCGTGGATACGGCAGAATCGATATTCATCTCCTATCCCAATTTCTTTGATGATGTCAGGTCTTTGGGCGCTGATGTTGTTGTGAATAAACAGTGATTGTGAACCATGAAATACGATGTTGCCGTAGTGGGAGCCGGCCCTGTGGGTTCGGTTGCTGCAAGGTATGCTGCGCTGTACGGGGCAAAGGTTGCTCTTTTTGAGGAACATGCAACTGTGGGAAGTCCGGTCCAGTGTGCGGGCCTTTTGAGTGTTCGGGCTATGGATGAGTGTGGGATAAGTACCAATGACTCTTCGGTTATTAACAGTGTCAGGGGTGCTTTTGTGCATTCTCCGGAGGGGACCTGTCTTCCTGTAAATGGCGGGCACACCCGTGCCTTTGTAGTCTCACGCAAGATGTTTGACAGGAAACTGGCATCCATGGCAACTTCTGAAGGTGTGGATATTTTCCTGAACTCAAAGGTTGTTGCAATAAATAATAATTCTGGTTTTAAAAGTTTACATGTCCAAAGAGCAGGTAAACCTGAAGTTATCGAAGCCTCTGTGGTTATAGGTGCAGATGGTGTACGTCATGGTGTGGCTTCCATGGTGGGACTGCCGGCTCCTTCACGTATTATGTCCGGAATCCAGTTTGAAGTTCAAATGCAATCAATTCGCCAGGATTTTGTGGAACTTTTCGTAGGTACTGTGCGCCTGGTTTTTTTGCATGGGTAATTCCATTGTCAGACGGTACTGCAAGGTTTGGACTTGCAACCGATAATATGGGCAGTCGGGATTCTTTATCATATCTCTGTGAACTTAAAGACAAACTTTCCAAAACAGAGCGGGAAGTAGATGGTATGCTGGATTTTGTAGTGGGAGGAATTCCTATAGGTGTTGCAGCCAGGACTTTTTCTGATGGTGTATTAATTTGCGGTGACGCAGCAGGTCAGGTAAAACCAACATCCGGGGGTGGTGTTTATACAGGGGCTGTCTGTGCAAAGATAGCAGGTGAAGTTGCTGCAAAAGCAGCATTTGAAAACGATACTTCCAAATCCCGGCTGGAAGAATATGAAATTCGCTGGAAACAGGCTATGGGAAAAGAATTAAATCTTGGACTGAAGGCACATGATTTTGTGGGTAGTTTATCAGATGAACAACTCAATGAATTATTTTCATCCCTGGCAGAACCGAATGTACTTTCATTAATTGAAAAGTATGGGGATATGGATCATCCTTCCATATTATTGCGTAAATTCCTGAATCCATTAAATTCCAGACATCTAAAAGGTTTTTTTGTAGCTTTTTTGAAAACCCTGCTGTGAATTCAGTATATACTGACCCCTTTTACACTTTTTATGTTAAGGATTTCATTTACAGTATCTCCTGATATCTTTGAATCAGTGATAATAGTCATTTTAGCCTGATCGGTAAAGTACGGATCATCTGAAACTGCCTGTCTGATACTGATACTGTGGGCGGCGATCACTCCTGATACTTCTGAAAGAATACCTACTGTAGCCGCATCTTCAGGTGTAATTATTATTACTCCAAGTCCCAGTGCAGGAGCCACATCCCTTAAGAAAGGAATTGAACGCACATTCTGGAATATGTTTCTAAGGGTTTCATCTTCAAGTATTGTGTCGGTAGTTGCATCTACTACCCGGCGGTCCACGCCTGCCTCTTTTGCAAGCTGGGTATGTGCAATCTCTATCTTACCGGAGGTCACTTTCCCGTCCTCACTTACCTGAAATCCCCTTTCGAATAATATTTTGAGTACCTTTTGTTGGGCAGGATGTTTTTCAAACTTTTCAAGTAACATTTTCCACATGCAAATCACTATTCATTCAAATTATAAATAGAATTAAGTTCTTTGGTATTTTGTTGTCTCTTGCAATGTTTATATGGTTACTTCTTATTTTGTTTTTATATGTAGGAAGAAAGACATTTTAAGGATAAAGTCCATCATAATACAATCTGATTTGATTGGTTAAATGTGCTTTTTACGAATAAAAAAAATCCCTTTCAGGGGTTATACACAAATCTTTTACAATGTGTTATTGTTAAAAATACGGGATTAGGATTATCATATTTGTGTGAAAGGAGGTATTTTGTGAAGGTATACAAAGATTATGAAGACCTGCCAAAAATCAAGCTTCCGCTTGATCAGGAGGTTTGTATCAGTGATAGTACCATCAGGGATGGAGCCCAAATGCCGGGGATTGTCTTAAAAAGCGGCCACAAGGTTCGAATTTATGACTATCTGCACGAGATCGGCATTGAAAAACTGGAAACGTTCGTTTATAATGAACGAGATCGCAAAGCCATTGATCTCATGCTTGACAGGGGATATGAAGTACCCGAGGTAACGGGCTGGGCACGTGCAAAAACAGAAGACATAGATAAGGTACTGCAGATTGGCGGTCTCAATGAAACCGGTATATTGATGTCTGTCTCAGATGTCCACATTCTGGAAAAGATGGGATTGCCCAGCAGAGAAGCTGCCGAGGACAGGTACCTTGAAGCCCTTCAGTATGCAGTAGATCATGGCCTTGCTACCCGTGCTCATGTGGAAGACATGACCCGTGCTGATAATTATGGTTTTGTCTATCCAATGATTGAAAAGATAATGGAAATTGACCCGGAATGTACCATAAGGGTGTGTGACACCATCGGCTATGGAATACCTTTTGATGGAGTGGACGAACCCTATGGTATTCCCTCAATTACCAAATATCTCAAAGATGAGATTGGTGTCAAGAACATTGAAAGCCATTGTCATGACGATTTTGGTTTCGCATTTACAAATTCTATGGCTGCTTACTGGTATGGTGCAAACTGGTCCAATGTAACATTTATGGGTATAGGTGAAAGGGCCGGAAATGCTGAAATGGAAAAATTGCTTTTGTTCCTGGGCCAAAGGGTAGAAGGTTTCGATAAATACAATCTTGATGTCATAACTGAATTCTCTGAATTCATGCAAAAAGAAATCGGTATACGTGTACCTCGTAATAAAGCCGTGGTCGGTAAGAATGTATTCTCCCACGAGTCAGGTATACATGCTGCCGGTGCTATTAAGAATCCTTTCACATACGAACCATATCCCCCCGAGGTTGTGGGTGGAGAACGCATATTCCTTATCGGTGATTCTTCAGGTACCGAGGTCTTAAGGTATAAGATTCAGGAAACTCTGAGGGAATTGATCGATGTACAGATCACTGTGGAGAAGAAGGATCCCAGGCTTAAATCCATACAGAAGGATATCCAGGCACTCTATGACAATGAAAAGCGTGTATCCTGCATCTCTGATGAAGAAATCCAGGGTTACGTTGAGAAATATTTCCTGTTTGAACCAGTTGTAGAAAAGAACATGAGCAGGGAAAGTGCCTATTCTGGTGAATTTGTACCAGATCCCCTTTCACGAAAAAATAATGATGTATAAGGTAATTATTCACCTTATACATTTTTACTACTTTTACTGAAGTTTACTGATGATAGCGTCTGTCATTTCACTGAGTTTTGCACTGCCTCCCATATCGTAAGTTACATACTCGCCTTGGGAAATGACTTCTTCGGTTGCTTTGAAAATAGCATTTGCATTGTCTTTTTCTCCGAGGTAGTCAAGCATCCAGGCGCCTGCAAGAATTGTTGCAACGGGATTTACTTTGTCTTCTCCTGCGTATTTAGGTGCTGAACCGTGGGCAGGTTCAAACATTGCATAATTGTCCCCGATGTTTGCAGAATATATCAGGCCGATACTTCCTATAAGAGCGGAGCATTCCTCACTGATAACATCCATGAACAGGTTTGTGGAAAGCAATACTTTCTTGTTGAAAAGCTGTGGGTTCTTGATAAGTTGCTGAGCAATATTGTCGATGTGGTATTCCCAGATGTCAATATGAGGATATTCTTTTCCTATATTCTCGACCTCTTCCAGGAAAGTTCCACATGTCTGTTTGAGGATGTTGCTCTTGTGGATTGGAACGACCGTATCATACCCACGTTTCTTTGCTTCTTCAAAGGCATACCTTGCAATGCTACGGCAGGCCGGTCGGGTGATCTTACGCAGTGCTATATACACATCATCCGTCAGTTTTACTTCTTCACCTATGTACATTCCTTCCGTTCCTTCACGTACGCAGATAAAGTCAACATCACCAAGGGGAGTGTTTGTGTTGGGGAATGTTTTTGTAGGTCGGACATTTGCGTAAAGATTGTATTTCTGTCTGATTGATACTGCGACACTTTTTGGAGAACCCGCACCTCCGGGGGTGGTAGTTGGTCCTTTGAAACAGGCATCGGAGTTTTCCAGTATTTCCCATGTCTCATCGGGAATAAGGGTATTTCCTCCGTTTTCCTCCCACCAGGCGGCACCGGCTTCACAGGGTACAAACTCCACATTCGTACCTGCTGCCTCTGCTACTTTAAGCATGGCATCGACAAGTTCCGGCCCGACTCCATCTCCTTTAATAACTGCTGCAGTTTTACTCATTTTAATCACTTCTATAATTAATTGTATTAATACGGCTATTGTGCCCCTTTAATGCCTCCATCATATATATGCTATCTGCCCAGTTGATTGCAATAATTATGGTTTATATATTTTTGATTATATCTGGGGCTTATTAGATTAATTTCGTTTCCTGAGTATTTTTATATCACAGGGAATCATACTTTCTCTCATGCCCCCAAATATTCCTATTACCGATGAGCATATACATATTGACCCCCGGGCAAAGGGTATTGATGCTGTAAAGCAATTCCAGAATGCAGGGGGGACTCATATGATGGTGGTCTCCAAACCTACATGGACTCTTGGGGTCGAAGTTGTAAAACCCGATGACTATCGTGCTGTATTTGATGAAACTGTGGATATTGTCCGCCAGATCAATGAAATCGGGGTTGGTGCTTTTCCGGTGCTTGGCGTACATCCGGCAGAAATCACCAGACTCTGTGAAAAAATGGAGATCAAAAAAGCTGTTTCTCTTATGAAGTCAGGTCTGGAAATTGCATCTGAATATGTAAACGAGGGCATTGCCGTGGGGTTGAAAAGCGGACGTCCTCATTATCCTGTTTCGGATGAGGTATGGGAAGCCTCCAACTCAATAATGTCTCATGCTTTTTGCCTGGGCAAGGATCTGGGATGTGCTGTCCAGCTGCATACCGAAAGTGTAGGAGAAGCTGAGCTGGAGGACATTGCCAGCAGGGCAAAGAGTGTTGGTATTCCCCCCGGGAAGGTTGTGAAACATTATGCACCTCCGCTTGTTGATGTCTGTGAAAGGATAGGCCTTTATCCTGGTGTACTTGCCGGCAAAGGAGCAATTGAAGAAGCCCTTAAGCAGGGTAGTCGTTTCATGATGGAGACGGATTATATTGATGATCCGCAACGTCCCGGTGCAGTACTGGGGCCAAAAACTATTCCCAGGCGAACCCTAAAACTTGTTGAAACCTATGGGGAAGAAGTTTTCTGGAAGGTTCATAAGAAGAATGTTGAAGAAGTGTATGAGGTGGATATTGAAATTTAAAGAGCTGGAAACATACTTGTATTAATTACAGTAGCAATAATTATCTATATTCTTGTTCGTTATATCCTATCAGGAGATAATTAATGAAATTTCTTATCGATAAATTACCGGAAACTGCAAACGCATTTGCAGACATGCGTGCATCACTTTTCAAGGACAGCGCCCTGGATACAAAGACAAAAGAATTGATCGCTGTTTCCTCATCGGTCCTGATGAGGTGTGAAAAATGTGTAGAAATTCATGCATCGCGTGCAAAAGATAATGGTGCAACTGAAGATGAGATAGCAGAAGCAATTGCAGTCTCAATGTTTATTGCCGGGGGTTCGCAGTTACACTGGACCCAAAAGTATAACCAGATTTTTAAAAGTTAAAACCGATATAAACCAGACTGCAGACTCTTGTGTTTTTCAGACACCGAAAGCTTTTTGCAGACATATCTCTCTGTGACACTGGACTGTTAACCTGAGTTGTTTCCTGATTTCGATGCAGTTTTGTCACAATCCATGAACATTGCAGTATACAAGGGTACAGAACTCCCTGTACTTATCGAAGTAAACCCATGCATAGAGTTTCTGGCACGGTTTCAGGGCAAATATAACTCTTTCAGTCTCATCAGACTTCAAAAAATCTTTATCGTGAATTATCTCCCCTATCCTCTGTTTTTGATAGGTGGATCAAAAAACCGTTCAGAATGTAGTCTCCACCCGTCTTACAACCCCTCTAAGTAGCCTGGCAAGGATATCTGAACCTGTCATGATCCTTTTATCATCAGCTGTCCAGTAGATTATGACATCCAGATCAATTACTTCCCCTTTATCTTGGTCAGGATACAGCCGAAGTTTCGGGATAATCTCTTCGAGTCTGGTTTTTGGTGACGTGACAATAACAGGTCTGTGGCAATAATCTTCGGGATAGATGGTGTTACCGTAGGCTAGATCTCTGAAAAGATCATCACTGTTAAGGGTTCGTATAGGTTCCCCTTCCAGATTGGTGATAATAATCCATTTTCTGCCGGCTTCACTGACTTTCTTAAGAAACGGATCTTCAAGGGTCTGTTTAACTTCCGGAAAAACCGGTTTCCTGTTTTTTGTAGGAAGTGCAATTATACTCTTTGGGTCGATTGGGTTACCTTCCTTTGTGATTTTGGTATCATCCAGAGTCAAGAAATTAAGAGCTCCCTGTCCTTCCACACTTCCGATATCGGACCGTTCCGACTGTATATGCCTCTGGAGAACTTTTTTCAACGAGCGTTCCCTGAAAAATGTTATCTCCTCTTTCCCAAGCCACCAGTCAAGCATTATTGCCGAAGATTTTGCAACCGGGAACAGGAGCAACTGATATACTCTGACAATTGGTACAAGGGATGCGCCGGCTTTCAGGGCTTTCCTTGTAAAATATGCCTGGGGCATAATTTCCCCAAAACAGGTAATAATTACTGTAGAGAAAAGGAAGGCAGCTGTTCCGCCCATTAGAGAATCTGTTAACAGGGTTATAAGGACGTTTGCAGCTACATTCCCCCACAGTAAGGTTGTTAAAAGATAGTTCGAATCGTGCCTGATGTCCAGCACTTTTTTTGCAGCTAAATTGCCTGATTCAGCTTCAGTTTCCAGCCCCATTCTGCTCAGTCCGAAAAGGCCGATAGTAAGACCGGAAAACATTGCTGATTGGCTTATAAAAAACGCAAGTAGAATCCAGATGATTATTTCCATTTTTACTTCCTGCATATTCGGCTTACAATATATTTAAAGTTACTTCGTCATTTACAGAATCTATTATTGTTCTGCTTTATTAGTGAGATAATAAGATTGCATCTTATAGTTTTTCGTTGTTGTTTATGAAATATATAACATGGACATTTTTGAATTCGGTTTTATATTCTAACTTTTATTCTTTATATGACCAAAAGTTATAATAGTTTTCACAGTAATGTTAATTTGCCTATCAAGATAGGTTTTTGAGTGAGGGTAAAATATGACCGAGAAAACAGCATTGGACTGGATAGCAATTGCTCTTGTAGTAATTGGAGGTTTGAACTGGGGATTGTTTGGTATATCGCAGGATTATGACTTGATAGCCCGAATCTTCGGTTATAGTGCAATAGGTAGGGCTCTTTACATCCTTGTAGGTTTGTCGGGTCTGTATATGATATACTTTGCAAGTAAAGACTACCGTTAATTTCGTAATCTTAATCCCTCTTCATTTTTCTAAACAGCAAACCTTTAATCCTCCCAGACAATATTCTCCTCCCCAAATCAACCTAAAACAATCTTTTTAGACTTACAGGACCCATGTCTCTCAAAAACATAATGATAAAGGGTGCCAAAGAGCACAACTTAAAAAATATTGATGTAGTGTTGCCCAGGGATAAACTAATCGTGATCACGGGTTTAAGTGGCTCGGGCAAGTCATCTCTTGCTTTTGATACGATCTATGCCGAGGGACAGCGTCGCTATGTTGAATCACTTTCATCATATGCCCGGCAATTCCTGGGCCAGATGGAAAAACCCGATGTGGAATACATTGAAGGGCTTTCTCCTGCTATTTCAATCGAACAGAAAACCACCAGCAAGAATCCCCGCTCCACCGTGGGTACTGTTACCGAGATATACGATTACCTGAGATTGCTGTTTGCTCGTATAGGGGCTCGCCACTGCCCGGATTGTGGGCGTGCCATCGAACCCCAGAGTGTTGACCAGATTGTGGACAACATAATGAAATTCCCTGCAAAAAGCAAACTTCATATCCTGGCGCCTGTTGTCCGGGAGCGTAAAGGTGAATACAGGAAACTGCTTGCTGATATCAGGTCTGATGGTTATTCCCGTGCACGTGTGGATGGGGAGATTATCCGTCTCGATGAAGCTGATTCCCTTGAACTGGGGCGCTACAATAAACATAATATTGAAATTGTGGTGGACAGGCTTTCCATCAAAGAAGGAATAGAAGAACGTCTCTCTGATTCTGTGGAACAGGCCCTTGCCAGGAGTGGCGGGATTGTTATAGCTGATGTTGTGGATGGCGATGAATTCGTATTCAGCGAAAAACTTGCCTGTCCACACTGTGGAACTGGATTTGAAGAACTGGAACCTGCCATGTTTTCCTTTAACAGCCCACAGGGAGCATGTGATGTATGTCATGGCCTGGGTACTTCAATGGAATTCGATCCGGACCTGATAATTCCTGACAGGTCTCTGTCTCTCAATGAAGGAGCAGTTGAACCGTGGGGTACGAGAAAAGATGGCTATTACATGCAGTCTCTCCAGTCTCTTGCTGATCATTTCGGATTTTCTATGGATGCTCCTTTTGAAGATCTGGAGCCACAGTACCAGAATATGATTCTCTATGGCACGGCCACCAAAGTCCCGATGGTCCATACCGGTAAAGGTGGAGGGATCTGGAAACGCAACAGTCGTTTTAAAGGTGTTATTGCTGCCATTTCCAAGATATACAATCGTACAGATTCAGAAAATACCAAAGACCGGCTAAAACGGTATATAAGCACCAAACCATGTCCGGCCTGTGAAGGTGAAAGGCTCAAACCAGCCAGTCTGTCTGTTTTCATAGACGGGTTCAATATAATCCAGACAACTCATATGTCAATTGAGGATTGTCTCCACTTCTTCGAGAAACTGGAACTTCATTTGGACCAGCGGGTATTTACCATAGCCCGCCTGATATTGAAAGAAATTAAATCCAGACTGGGCTTTTTGGTTGATGTGGGTCTGGATTATCTTACTTTGAGTCGTTCAGCATCCACTCTTTCCGGAGGGGAGGCCCAGCGTATCCGTCTTGCCACCCAGATAGGCTCCAGTTTGATGGGGGTACTGTACATTCTGGATGAACCGAGTATTGGTTTGCATCAGCGGGATAACCTCAGGCTTATCAACACTCTCAAACACTTACGTGATATCGGTAACACTGTGATTGTTGTGGAGCATGATGAAGAAACAATAATGAGTGCCGATCATGTTGTGGATATGGGGCCCGGCGCCGGTATCCATGGGGGTGACCTGGTAGCGGAGGGAACTCCTGTGGAAATTATGCAAAACCCGGATTCTCTCACAGGGAAATACCTTGAGAGGAAATTAAAGATTCCGGTTCCGTCGCAAAGGCGTACTCCTGAGGGTTTCATAAAACTGATAGGAGCTGCTGAAAACAATCTCAAGGAAATTGATGTGGAATTTCCTCTTTCTGTAATGATATGTGTAACCGGGGTTTCAGGATCAGGTAAAAGTACACTTATCAATGAAACCCTGAATAAAGTGTTAGCCCGCAAACTCAATCGTGCCAGGGAGAGAACCGGAAAATATTCCGCTATCGAAGGTCTTGAAAATGTTGACAAGGTAATTACAATAGACCAGTCTCCCATTGGCAGGACTCCCAGATCCAATCCGGCTACCTATACCAATCTCTTCACACCCATACGTGAATTATTTGCCCAGACAAAACTTTCCAAGTCCCGCGGCTATAAACCGGGTCGTTTCAGTTTCAATGTACGTGGAGGCCGTTGTGAGACCTGTGCCGGGGAGGGAATAATCACTATTGAAATGCACTTTTTGCCTGATGTTTATGTACCCTGTGAAGTCTGTCATGGTAAAAGGTACAACAGGGAAACCCTTGAGGTAACTTACAAGGGTAAAAGCATAGCCGCTGTACTGGATATGACAGTGGAAGAGGCCCTTGCTTTTTTTGAGAATGTGCCAAAAATAAAACGTAAGTTACAGACGCTTTTTGACGTTGGTCTGGGCTACATCAAACTTGGCCAGTCTTCAACTACGCTTTCCGGAGGAGAAGCCCAGCGTGTCAAACTTGCTACTGAGTTGAGTAAACGCTCTACCGGTAAAACGGTCTATATCCTTGATGAACCAACCACAGGGTTGCATTTTGATGATGTCAGGAAGTTACTTGAAGTGCTCCAGCGCCTCGTTGAGGGGGGAAATACAGTAATTGTCATAGAGCACAATCTGGATGTTATCAAGGTTGCAGATTGGATTATTGATCTTGGTCCCGAAGGTGGAGAAGGTGGAGGACTTGTTGTTGCAGAAGGGGTTCCTGAAAATGTGGCAAAGGTTGAAGGTTCCTATACCGGTGAATTTTTGAAAAACATTCTCTCCTGAGGATTCGTCCACAAGTTTTATTTTCTTTCAGGAAAAAATCAATATGGCTAATATAATGATTACCGGGTTTACCGGGGGTGTATGTATGGTAAGAAAAATCCGTTGCAAGAATATCAAGAATGACCTCGAATATTTGGGAGACATCATGTCACATCAGGAAGGCAGGGAGCCAACTCCTGATGTGGCCAGATTTAAAACTCAGATAGAATATAAGAAGACACTATGCAAAATACTAAGGGATGAAAAAGAGAAGGAAGAGCTTGATCGCTAATTCCTTCATATATCATATTTTTCAAAACATGGAAGGCAGTAATAGTTGCCGTTCATAACTCTTGCTCGGCTTTCCATCATTCCTTCGCCGCATTCGCTGCAGATGAGGGTCTGGAAAATAACTGCCTTTTCAGGCGGCTTTATTTCGATTTCCTCGATTTTGAACAGCTCTTCAAGAGGCATGTTCAGGACTTCATGGGATTTTTCTTCATGTTTTTGCTTGAACCGTTTCTTTTCCTCTTCCGTGGCACTACCTTCCCTGATCTTTGGAAACAGCTTCTGCTGTTCTTCATCATTTTTCATCCCATCAGGTTTCAGCACAAGCCGCAGAGCTTTATCGTCTCCCCGATTGAAAAAAGTGTATACATGTTTGCCGAAATCACGGTATATCAGATTACCTTTCCCAAAGGTGCATCCATTGACCACCTGTATGGCATCCACAGAGCATGACTTGTTTTCAACTATGCACACGAGCTCTTCATCCTCTGCCCTTATGTTTTTGAAATGTTTCTCTGCTGCTTTTGCAGCCCTGAATCCCAGAGATATTCCGGGACAAAGATGGCCGTGAAACTTTATTGCATCTTCAATTTCCATAAAATCCCTCATAGGTATTGTTTTCTTAAATTTTCAACTGTAATTTCAACTTGCTTAACAGCAGTACCCGTATATCTGTAAGGATCAACAAGTTTCTCGACATCCTCTTCATTAAGATAGCCGGATACTTCTTTATTTGCGAGTAAGGTTTCACGCAGGTGTTTTCCGCTCTCATGGGCCTGCATAGCAGCTGTACGTACTATCTCATGGGCTTCCTGTCTGCCGACACCTCTTTTTGCAAGTTCTATCATGACCGCTTCGCCCATATTAAGTCCTTTGAGCAATTCGAGGTTACGCTTTATGTTTTCTGGGTAGAAGCGCAGGTTATCGGTCACCCGGATGCCGAGTTTCAGGATGTGGTCGGTCAGCACACATGTTTCAGGGAAAACAACCCTTTCACATGAAGAGTTTGTAAGATCCCTCTCGTCCCATAGTGTGTTATTCATAAGTTCAGGCTCAATCATGGAGCGTACAATTCTTGCAAGTCCGCATATCTGTTCGGATTTGATGGGGTTGCGTTTATGGGGCATTGTAGAGGAGCCTACCTGTTTTTTGCCGAAACTTTCCTCTACTTCTGCGAGTTCACTTCTCTGCAGTGTTCGTAATTCAACACCAATTTTATCCAGTGTTGTTACGACATTTGCCATCCACATGACAAATTCCGCATGACGGTCCCTCTGGATAATCTGGTTGGAGACATCCACACCTGTGATCCCAAGATATTCCATCGCTTTTTTCTGGATTTCAATACCCTTCTCACCAAAAGCAGCCTGTGTGCCGACAGCCCCCGTCATCTGGCCTACCTCTACCCTAGGTTTGAGCTGCTCAAGCCTCTCGATATGCCTGCCAATCTCGGCTGCCCAGATTGCAAAACGCAGGCCGTAGGTTGTTGGTACACCGATCTGTCCGTGGGTTCTGCCTGCACATACAGTTTCTTTGTGTTCCTCAGCCTGACGCAGGAGTACTTCCAGTAGTTGTCTGATCTTTGGTTCCATTACTTCAATGGCGTCTTTCATCTGGAGACCGGTGGCTGTATCCAGCATATCGTTTGATGTTGCACCGAAATGTACCCATTTACTGGCATCTTCTTCACATTTTTCCGAGATAGCAAGCACAATTGCCATCATGTCATGATGGATCTCATCTTCGATTTCCTTGACCCTTTTGAGTTCCACATTTCCAATGCTTTGTTCTATTATCCTGGCAGCGTCTTCAGGGATTAATCCTGCATAAGCTTCTGCTTTTGCAAGGGCTGCCTCTGCTTTCATGATACATACCAGACGGTTCTCCTCACTCCAGACATGTTTCATTTCCTCGGTTCCGTATCGGTATTCTATGGGATGAATGGCCATTGATATTCTCCTTTTGTGACTATAATTTCAGATGATTGGTTTTACTGGAACTACAGATTGTTTTTAATTATAATTATGTTTGGGTTTCCAGTGTAAGCATTTCCATTGTATTTTTTTGAATAATAGCCGTCTCCTATCACTCCAAAGGAACTACCATCTTATAGCCGCTCACCTCACCAATGGTCACTTTGACCCCATAAACAGCTTCGATATTTTCAGGTGTGATTACTTCTTCCTTTCCGTGTGCAAACACTTCCCCATCCTTAATAAGGACATAACGATCGGAATATCGAATTGCCAGATTAATATCATGCATGCTTATTACTGCTGAAACGTGTTCTTTCCTGGCAACCTCTACAACAGTATTCAGGATACCCAGCTGGTTTTTCAGGTCCAGGCTGTTTGTGGGTTCATCCAGCAGGAGTATTCGGGGCTGTTGCACCAATGCACGGGCAAGGCTTACTTTTTGCAATTCACCGCCGCTCATCTCATCAATGTAGCGCAATGCAAGCTCTTCCATCCCCATATCCGATATTACCTGACGGGTAATTTTCATGTCTTTTTCTTTCATACCCCATTCGATGTGAGGTTTCCTCCCCAGTAATATTGCATCAAATGCTGTCAGACGACTGGGTTCTGTATTCTGGGGGACATAACCAAGCCTTTTTGCGATTTCTATGCGGGGAAGTTCCAGAACATTTTCCCCTTCTACAATTATACTTCCGGATTTTGGAGCAAGAATTGTGTTGATACAGCGAAGCAATGTGGTTTTCCCTACACCATTAGGTCCCAGAATTGTCAGTACTTCTCCGGGGTTGAGGTCAAATTCAATTTCCCTGAGTACTTCTCTTTTTTTATAGTCGAACTGAAGTTCTCTTATTTTTAGCATTAGTGGCTATACCCCCGGATAAGCAGATACAGGAACAAAGGTGCTCCCATGAATGCAGTAATAATACCCACAGGGAGTACATAGGGTGCAATTATCAGGCGTGCTGCAACGTCAGAAGCAAGTAGCAGAACCGCACCTACAATACAGGCAGAAGGTATCAGGAAACGCTGGTCGTCTCCTACAAACCGGCGGGCGATATGCGGGCACACCAGCCCGACAAATCCTATTATTCCAAGAAAAGACACAGCTACTGCAGTTGCCAGTGATGCCACCAGCATTCCTGTCAGACGCACCCTGTCAACATTCACTCCAAGTCCCCTGGCGACCTCATCTCCTGCATCAATCGCATTATAATTCCAGCGATTATAGAGGAAATAGGCTGAAGATAGCAGTGTGATAAATCCCATTATGTAGATACTTTCCCAGTAAGCTCTTCCAAGATCACCGAAGGTCCAGAAAACGATTTGCGGTAGTTCCGAGTCATCTGCAAAAAACTGTAACAACATAGTGGCAGCCGTAAGCAATGAACTCAATGCCACTCCAACAAGTATAAGCACTTCCGGGGTTGCATTTTTGTATTTTGCAATTGCGAGGATCGTTAAAGTTGATATCAGGGAAAAAGCAAAAGCTGAAAAGGTTGTCATGTAAGGCAAGTCGAGCATCGGTAGCCAGTTGCGTGTACCTGCCAGGATTGAAAGGGTGGCTCCAAAAGCGGCTGCATGGGAGATTCCCAGTGTGTAGGGTGAACCAAGGGGATTGCGCAGGATGGACTGCAATACAACCCCAGATATGGAAAGGGCGACACCTGCAATTATTGCAGCAATAGCACGGGGTATTCTCAGATTCCAGATAATTGATTTGGAATGCGTTAATTCAGTTGGCATTCCAAGGATCGCGCGGGTTATTTCAAAGATTGTAAGGTCGGCATTCCCTACTGAAAGGGAATACAGGAATATTCCTCCGGTCAACAATATTGAAAGGAGGATAAAGGAGACCTTCCTGCCAATGTAACTTCGGTATTCTTCAGGAAGTGTCCCCACTTCATCCTCATATTTTTTGCAGTAATATTCCATGTAATCCCCTGATTGTATTATTCAAAAGAAATCTGTCCAAACTCATGGCCGAAGTTGTCGGTCATAGTTTCGTAGATTTTTTCATTTACAGGCGATTCAGCATAGAGGAATGAATAGATCTCATTTGCTTTTTCCTGTGGATTCACATCTTCGAACTCTGCCGGATAGACAACTTTTCCTACATACCATGCATCTGCAAGCACATTTCCATGGTTTGTTGTATACCAGTTGTACGGCATCACTCCATAAATTTCACTGTTTTTCGCCGCGCCTAGCTCAGCATAAACCCCACCGCTTGCAAAAGAATTAATGCCGTATTTTCGTTGGTATGGGTGTTCCCATTCTCCGAAATCGTAGGTGCTCAGATCAACGAAAATGTAATCTATACCCGGATTTGAATCCCAGTTAAAAAGGGCATCAGCTCCTACCTGATAGCCTTCCCAATCCCCGGTTTTTGAAACGCCGGAAGCGACATTGTTAACATTAACATATTCAAAAGGTGGATAGTCCGGCTGTGTGGAAAGAATTCCGTGTGAGCCCCGGTAACTGATTCCTGCTATGTATGCAGTGGGAGTTTCTTTATCCTTAGTTCTCTCATTGAGTTCTGCAATTTCTTCTTCAAAGAAATTTATTACTTCGTTGGCTCTTTGTTCTCTGTCCATTACCTTGCCCATAATCTGGAGGGATTGCTTCATATTTTCATCTCCTGTATTGCCATAATTCAGACCAACTACCGGTATTCCGACATCAGAAGATAATTTATCCGCATCCTCAGCATTGGAATATGTGTAAAATATAACATCAGGAGTCTGTTTGAGAGTCAAAATGGATTCTGCATCATATTTACCCCTGAAAGCACCAATATAGGGATATTTTTCAGAATCTCCGAACTGGGGATTTGCGATCCTGTATGGTTTTTGAGGAGAATCGATGGATTCCTCCCATTGTTCAATGTCCTCCACTCCGACAACTGTGTCCTGTTCCCCAAGATAACACAGGTATCGTAATGCGCCCGGTCCCACACAAATAGTATGCTCAATGTTATCGGGAATTACTACTTGTCTTCCATAGGGATCTGTTATGGTTAACGCTTCATTATTTTCTTCATTTCCTTTATTTTGTGGTTCTGAGGAATCTATGCATCCACATGATGTTAGTAAAATTCCTAATATTGCCAGTGTGAGTAATATTCTTATTCTATTCATACAATCATCTTCAAATTTATGGTACACAAGAATAGTTCATACTGTCATACCAAGTGCTATTATTATTCAATTTCGTAGCAGTTAATTCTATAAATATTTGTTGCGTATTATTCATGAGTATTTTTTGTATCTTTTTAATACTACAGAGGATACCGATTTACCTAAAAGTTATATATGCAACTTTTTTATCCGGATAACAGAAATGTTGATGGTCTTGAGGATGCCATCAAAGAAGCCGGTGGTTCCATCCTTCCTGAGCAAATTTCAAAACATGAAACCGGTGAATGGTTCAGGACGATGAAAGTCAAAAGGCTTGGGCCTTCTTTTATTCCAGCAGAGGTTGTAGTTCCACAGGACAGGGTCAGTACGATAATCAATGAGATTAACGAAAAAATTTCGCTGCTTGTATTGATCGAAGGGATGGTTTCCCGGGATGGCGAAGTCGTACTCCTCTGTTTCATTCCTCATTCGGAGAGGTCTTTCAAGTTCAATATGGCATTCTCCCTGGGTCTCAGTATCATCAAGATTGCTGAAGATAACGGAGGCAGGATGTATGCTTCCGGTCTCTACTTTGCCGACCAGGCCGAGAAAGTTTACGGTGAAAGGCTCAAACAATTGATGGATGTCAAAAAGGAGTTTGACCCCTCCGATATAATGAATCCTGAGACATTTACCGGCAGAGGATTATTCACTTCTGCTCTTTCCATGGCAGGTAAAATGGAACCTATGATGCGCTTTGTGGGTAACATGTCAGGGGTGGATAAGACTGAATTCAAAGATCAGAAAAACATTCCAGGTGACATAATTTCCCATGCTTATACCTGTGCACAGTGTGGCTATTGTGTAAATGAATGCGATCAGTATTACGGGCGTGGATGGGAATCCCAATCTCCCCGGGGTAAATGGTTCTTTATCAAAGAATACCTGGCCGGAAGGGATGAGATTAATCAGGAACAAACGGATACTTTCCTTGCATGTACTACCTGTGAATTGTGTGATGTACGGTGCCAGCTGGATCTTCCCATTGAGAATTCATGGTTGCGCCTGAGGGAAAATCTTGTGCAGCAGCGTGGTAAGATGACCTTCCCGCCATTTGAGATCATGGCTCAGAGCCTGAACAAGGAACGCAATATCTGGGCACAATACCGCCAGGGCAGGGACGAGTGGGTTCCGGAAGACCTCAAACCCAAAATCAAGGAAAAGGCCGATTATGCCTATTTTGCAGGTTGTACGGCTTCTTTTGTAGAAAAGGATATCGCAGAAGCATCTGCCCGCATGCTTTCTGATGCCGGAATTGATTTTACTATTCTGGGTAAGGAAGAATCCTGCTGTGGTATTCCGATGCTTGCTGCCGGGAAGTGGGATGTTTTTGAAAACATCATGAAAATGAATGTGGGCAACATGAAGAAAAAAAGGTGTCAAAACCGTAATTACTTCCTGTCCTGCATGCTGGTTTGTGTGGCATACCTATTACCGACAGTGGGCTGAAAAACTGGGAATTGATTATGATTTTGAAGTCAAGCACTATTCCGAAGTACTTGCTGAAAGGATGGACGTACTTGAACCCAAACTCAAGGTTCCACTGGAAAAGACCGTTACTATCCATGATGCCCAAAATGATGCCGATGCTCCGCCTTCCCTGATGCCGAAGGTCTGCCGGATATGCTTGAAGCAATTACCCGTCATGTCCAGATGCCCGACCACATGGAAGAACAGCTCCCGGACCTGATGCCAAAAGCAATGGAGAATCTGATGCCCAACATGCTCCCACAGATTGCACCGCTTTTGACACCCCGGATGATAGAATACATCAAGCAGAACTAAGATTCGATACACCCCTATAAGGGGTGTCATTTTTCCTTTTCCTGCTTCCGTTGTGCTGTTACCTGTGTTTCCCTGTATTATTTATAAAATGAACACTTCTCTTTTATGGGGGCTGGAAGTTGTTATCGGAAATTCCTGCAATACTTGAGGAACTAGATCCTGAAAATATCGATAAAGAGGTATTAAGGGCAGCTATTATCGCAGAATTCGATGCGGTTAATATCTATGAACAGATGGCTGGCCTGACAAATGATGATGATCTACGTGCAGTGCTTCTGGATATTGCCAGGGAAGAAAAGCTCCATATTGTAATGTTTCAATCCGTTTTACTTGAATATGATCAGGAGTATCTGGAAATGATGGCAGATTATTCCCTTACACGCAAATGATACTTTGTCAGATAAAATTTATATATTTGCGGCTGTTTATTTTGATGTGAGAGGTGGGTAGGGGACCTTGTGATCAATTATGAACCTAAAAAATAATCGTATTCTGATAGTTTCAATTGTCGTTTTTGTGACATTTGCGTTATTTCTGGCATTTGTGGATGCAGGCGTTTCCACTTCAACTACAGGTGTTGAACAAAAGATAAGTGGCTATTCATTCTCCCAGCCCAATTCATCCGATCCGGCTCCAACAGGTGTTGTTTACCTTGATTTAAAAGGTGAAAATGGATTTTCTGTAATTCTTGAAGATGAAATTGCAGACCTTCTTGAAGAAAAAGGATTTAAAGTGGAAACAGTTTCAATGCAACCGGTTATTTATGACAGTACTGCACTTGCTGTTGTTGTAAATAAACCAGATATTTTCTACAATCCGTTTTACTCAACTGCAACTATGGATGTGGAATTTGTTTATTCCCATACAGGCAACATGGAATACCTGGATATGCTGATTGATGATTTTGATAAACCGGTTGTCTTTTCTTCTATGGATGGTTATCAGTTATTGCGACATGGGCAACTCACCTTAAATGATACTACAAAAGGTCTTGTAACCTATCCCTACTATAGGCGCCATCTTGCTGAAAATATAGCAGCCGGGGTAGTTGATAAAGCATTCAGTGATGATTTGTGAGTTGATAATGGAGGAATTGTATGCAACTGTCCACCAGCAAGCGTATTGAAATTCTGGATATTACCGATAAAGTGTCCGGTGTGGTGAGAAGCAGTAATATCGATGAAGGAATATGTGCGATTAGTACTTCCCACACAACCTGTGCGATAATTGTCAATGAACACGAGTCGGGTTTGGTTTTTGATATTATGGAATTGCTGGAAAAACTGGTTCCTTCAAATGCAGACTACTATCACGATAGAATAGATAACAATGCAGATGCCCACTTAAGAGCAGTTCTCCTGGGAAACAGTGAAACGATGCCTGTGAAAAAGGGGGACCTTGAGCTTGGTACATGGCAGAGTATATTTTTTGTGGAACTGGATGGGCCGCGCAAGAGGAATGTAGATATAGTGGTGTCATCATCTGATTTTAGGGGATGATTTCTCAGCCTCTACTATCTTTAATCAGTGCTAATTATGTATAGGTGGTCTATTATGGTGGAAAAAGAGAATAAGCAAGAAAAAGAAACTGAAGGCAAAGATAAGAAAAAGAAAGCGGCACATGTGGAACCGGTGCATCCTGGAGATGAGCGGGTAGGAAAAAGCCGACACCTGCTGGATACTGGTGAATAATATTTATGCCAGGGTCAGTGTGGTTGATCTTGGTGACAAATTCATCTCATTGCTACCGGTAACAGAAACGGTTCTTATAACGGGATTATTCCTTTTTACAAAAGTCATTTTAAGGTTGAGGGTGAGTGTTCCTTCTTCCCCTGTTTCAAAATTAACATTTAATTCAACAGGTTCACATATCTTGCATTTACTTATTTTGAATTTCCTGGATGCGTCAAGTATCTCAATCCCGACGAACTTGTTATTTTCGTCCATGTCAAGGATGATATCATCTAACATCAATGAGGATTTGTATTTGCGGTCCTGAGGATAGATGTACATACTGTCATTTAGCCAATCGTAATCGAAATGGCTATTTTTATAATGAACTACATTGCCGCTCATTTTACTCTCTCTGATGTGACCAAACGTTTTACTAACATCGTTTCAATATTTGTTTATTATTGGAGTGATTTATTATCTTAAAAAGTATAGGAAATATTAGATAGGCAACTCTAATTTTCCTTTGTACTTTTTATAACAGTTGTAGCAAATTGGTTTCAGTTTGCTGGAGTTTGTTTCTTTTCCACAGACATGACATACGTTTTCTGCATGATCTTCATTACCATATTTGTTCCATGTCATGAAGCAATCTTTGCAATATGGATGTAATGGATCTATCTTTATTTCTTTCTTACATCTAATACAATAACCGCTATCAGAGGATTTACTTTTTTTGTTATTTTCCTTTTTCTCTTCTTTACGAGCCACTTTCTCAACAGTCACCTTCCCTTCTTCACTAATTCTAAACAAACGTTTAGCTTCATCATTTATAGCATCATATAACTCTGGATCTGTCTCTTTGGAAACATATATCCCCATTTCGTTGTTGTTTTGTTGAGAAAATTCATAGAGGTTCATGGAGGTTACAAGTGCCTCTTTTTCATTTAAATAACATTTAGCATGTAAATTTTTACAGAAACCAGTTCTAACATAATCCAAATTTCTCAACCAATTATCCTCATCTGGTTGAATTTCTTTTTTTCCATAGATAACTTCAGTATTAATTTTAATTCGATTTTTATCTTCAATTAACTCTCTAATTCGTTCATTAATTTTCAAAAAAGGGCTAATCAAAATTAATTTTTCATCCGCACTTTTTATGATCTCTTCTAATTTGAAAGAAACTCCTGTAGTGGTCAAGAATTTAGGCATGAATGAAGATTTGAAATTCTATTATATAAAATATTTGAAGTTGCAATGTTGATCATCTAATACAAAATCGGCACTTAAAACAATTTGCAGATTTCTGTTTTTCAGCACCAACTATAACCCAAAAAAGATTGTGATGCGAGGGAAGGGATTCGAACCCTCGAACTCCTACGAGAATAGGCCCTGAACCTATCGCCTTTGGCCTAGCTGGGCAACCCTCGCACACGATTTCTGGCTATAGATGGGGCTTTTGATTCATAAGGGTTTTGGTCCTGGATAAACAGTAGGTCAGGGATATTTCACCCTGACATCTAAATACAGGAGTCTGTTTTTGGAGGTTGTAAGCCGGAAGTTTTTAACCTCCGGCAAGGGTTAGAATTTGTATTTCTCTCCCATCAACAGAATGCATGGGAGGTATATAGCCTCCGTTGCCTGTTTTTTCCAACGAGGGGTGACTATGAGTATGGCATTAAAAAATATAAAGGGCCATTAAATGAAAAAAGAACAAACGGATGAGCTACTTCTCATCCGATAAGTTTCAAAATCAGGGCTTTCTGTGCATGCAACCGGTTTTCTGCCTGATCGAAAACCACTGAATGGGTACCGTCCATAACTTCGGCCGATATCTCTTCTCCCCTGTGGGCCGGCAGACAATGCATAACGATTACATCATTCTTTGCGACATCAAGCAATTTACTGTTAATCTGGTAATCCGCCAGGTCACTCAGTCTTTTATCCCTTTCCTCTTCGTCTCCCATGGATATCCAGACATCGGTATAGAGAACGTCGGCATCAGTCGAAGCCTCAATCGGGTCCCTGAGGGTCTCAACCTTACCCCCCATTTCACGTGCATGCTTACGATATCATCGTCCGGTTCATAACCATCAGGACAGGCCACAGCAATTTCCATTCCCACCATGACACAACCAAGTATCATTGAATTGCACACATTGTTGCCATCGCCTACCCAGGTAAGTTTCCGCCCTTCTAATGTGCTTTTGTACTCCTTGATCGTCAGCAGGTCTGCCAGGATCTGGCAGGGGTGTTCCTTATCGGAGAGGGCATTGATCACAGGCACGGTAGCATGTTCTGCGAGTTCTTCCACGGTCGAGTGTTTGTTCACCCTGGCAGTAATAGCCGCCACATACCTGGAAAGGACCTTTGCGGTGTCTGCAACCGTTTCACCCCTGCCTATCTGCATGTCTCTCTGGTTAAGATAGAGGGAATGGCCGCCCATATCACTCATGGCCACCTCAAAGGAAACCCGGGTTCTGGTAGATGATTTTTCAAAGATCATTGCAAGGCTTTTGTTTTTCAGCAGATCAGTGACCTTGCCCTTAATTCTCTTTTCTTTCAGATCCTCTCCTGTCTCCAATATATTCAGTATATCTTCTTTGGAAAGGTCCGTCATTGACAGAACATTTTTCATTATATCAGCTCTGTTTTTACTCTCTTATTTTATTCATATGTGTGATTTTCTTTCGTACAAGAGCCCGGGTGCCGATATCCCGGCGTGAATGCAGATCGCCGATGATATTCTCAAGTGCATCCTGTGCTATTCTTTCAGCCTTGCTTATGGAATCAGCGATACCGACAACTGCTGCGGCGCGAGATGTGCTGGTATAGATTTTACCATCCTTTTCATATACACTGGAATAGAACAACATTGCATCGCCCATGTCCCCGAAAACGATTTCTTTGTCTGAATCAGGATTATCCGGATATCCTGCAGGAACCACGTACTTACACACAGTTGCCTTCTTGCTGAATATCACATCTAGATCATCCAGATGCTCTTCCACAATAGCTTCCATGACATCAAGCATATCGGTCTCAAGCAGAGGCATTATGTTCATAGCTTCGGGGTCTCCGAAGCGCGCATTGAACTCTATGACCTTTGGTCCTTTCCTGGTAAGGATGAACTGGCCGTAAAGGATGCCCTGGTACGGGATTCCTGTAACTTCACAGAGCTTTTCTACTACCTTTTGCATGATTGCTTTTGCCTTCTCCAGATCATCTACCATCATGAAAGGCAGGATTACATCGGTGTCGGAATAGGCTCCCATTCCGCCTGTGTTTGGTCCCAGGTCATTTTCAAATGCTCTCTTGTGGTCCTGTACGCAAGGGGTAAAGGCAAGAGTACTTCCATCCACAAATGCCTGCAGGGTGAATTCCTCTCCTTTCAGTTTTTCCTCAACAACCACACTATCGTTTTCGAGAATGCTAAGTGCATATTCATAGGCATCTGTGGTATCCGGCAGTTGGTCGCCCATAACCCTGACACCTTTACCCCCGGTAAGCCCGGAAGGTTTTATGGCGACATCCCCAAGTTCTTCAATATACTCTTTCAACCCTTTTTCATCATTGAATACTTTAAATGCAGGACATCCCTCGATATTTTCTTCCTTCATGAAAGTCCTTGACCACGATTTATCGAATTCAATCTGGGCAACATCCTTTTTCGGACCCACGGAAGGTATTTTGACTTTTTCAAGAGCATCTACAAGGCCGGCTGCAAGAGGTGCTTCCGGACCTATGAATGCAATGTCTATTTTTTGTGAAGTGGCATATTCAACCACTTTTTCCACATCTGTTTCTTTTTCAAGTAAGAAATCCCTGCAAAGCTTTGCTATACCGGGATTTTTTTGCTCATTACTGCATACAGTTGCGGCTCTCTCTTACTTCTGGAGATGGCTTCAGCAATGGCATGCTCTCTGCCGCCTCCACCGATAAGCAAAACATTCATGTGTAGACCTCTCTGATTAAAAATCCTATAAAACACGTTGCTAAATATTCATTTATATTATGCAAATTTGTGTTGTAAACAGTTATTATTAGAATAGAGCATTCCGGATAATTAAATAAATACTTTCCGCTTTGGCCGCTTATTCTTCTTTGAGCAGATCGGATGCTTTCACAAGTGGATTCAATGTCACATTTTCATTCCACAAATTTGCTTCTGCTCCTTCTTCCCTGTCAACAACGGTAATCACTTCATCGACATTGGCACCGAAGTCCCTGAGAAGATCGATCGCTTCAAGAACAGATCCGCCACTTGTGGTCACGTCTTCTATCAGTATGACTTTATCTCCTTCTTCCAGATCACCTACAAACCTTCCCCCGGTTCCATAAGCCTTTGCATCCTTGCGTATGAGTAAAAGGGGAATCTCTGTTTTCAGGGAGACAGCCGTTGCAAGAGGAACTCCTCCAAGGGCCACTCCGCCAATACGACTTGTTGCAGCAAGATCAATTCTGGCTGAAGCAATGTCTGATATTTTTTTGAGGGTTACAGGATCTGAAATTGCCTTTTTTATGTCGACGTAATATTTGCTGGTTTTTCCCGAAGCAAGGGTAAACTGGCCGAACTTGACGGCTTCACACTTCTTGAGAGCTTCTATGAGTTCATCTTTCTCATTGTTTTCCTGCATTGCATTTGTCTCCTGAGGTTACCAGGGTTCTTTCTTGATTCCAAGTACGTAACCTATTATATTGGTCCCTATGTGTAAAAGGGGTGTTAGTATAAGTAACACTATAATGATATTCAGTGTGAAATTTGCAACAAACCATTGTGGAGCTACAAGGTAGGTCAATATCCACGCACCTGCTACAAAATCAAGCTGATCTGCAACTGGCAAAGGAGCTCCTCTTTTCAGATTGATCCTCCTTTTAACAAAACTCATTGCCATATCACCAATAAGTGAGCCAATCGAAAGAGCAGCAATCGGAATTATTACATCCGGGATTGTAAACCCAAAAGGTGGTAATCTAATCCCCATAAACTCGATTCTGGTAAAGGCAATCCACGTTTGTAGAATCCCGGCAACAATTCCAATTAAACTTCCGGCGACAAATCCCCTTATCGTTTTTCCGTCACCAAGTATCCTTCTTCCGTCACCCATTGTTCTTTTGCCATCAATGGGTCTTCCTCCTCCCAAAAGAGCTGCAAAAGGACTTGGAAGGTAGGCAGGCACCATTAACCATATAGCGAGAATAATTGTATCAAGCGTCTTGATCAGCCCCTTTTGACTTCAGTTATTCTCGTTTTTATATAAGGGTTTGCTGTTTTATTCTTGTATGGAGGGGTGAAATTTGAACAAATTTCTTTACTTTATTCATTTGAGTAGAATCATTATCAGTTTAAACAATTAACAGTGTGAACTAAAAAGTGCAAACTCCTTTATACCTGAAAATCTTCCTTTCTGCTAATATATTTCTTACAGGACAGGCTTGATTGCATGGATATCCAAAACCTATTTTCCAGAAAAAACCTTATTTTTGTAACAGTGACAGTATTCGGGATACTTGCAGCTTTGTTAACAATTGGAATGCTGACGCCCCTGGTGATTCAGTTCTTAAGTGGGATGCAAATAGGTATGGATGCAACATATTTCAATAACAGGGCAGCACCGATTGCCGGTTTACTTGTAATCCTGCTCTGTGCCTGTTTGCTTGTCACCCATATCTCCAGCAGGTATATTGGTATGCTGCTTGGAGGTATAGTTCTATTGTCTGCGTTTATGGCAGTGTTTTCTCCGACCGGGAAACTGCTTGTAGACATTTCTATAATACCTATGCTTGCTGTTTTTGCGGCATCGCTGTACCGGTTGGCCCATGTTATCAGAAAACGCAGTGGCAAATCCCGTTTAAAGGGAATAGGTGCCCACATTATCCATATTGGGATTTTGCTGGTGATATTCGGTACCATTTTCAGTTCAGCAATGAAAGTAGAAGATTCAGCTGTAGTTAGCATTGGTGAAGAAACGGCATTTGAAGGGATTCCCTATTCTGTGAGTGTGATGGGTATGGATTCAAGTTTTGAAGGCACTCCCTATGACAATTATCCTGGTTCATCCTATGCAACGGATGTTGGTCTTATAATTTCCAAAAACGGGAATGAGTTTGACAGGGGTACAGTTCGGTATATAACCGATATAAAATGGAGGCAGACCTATACTTCTACATATATTTACCGCGGAATCATGGAAGAGGTTTTTATTGCCCCCAAAGCCCTCGATGAAAAATCCGGAGAAGTTGACCTGTATCTGCGTGTAGTACCATTTATCAGCTTTCTCTGGGCTGGTATTTACATAATGCTTGGGGGCATGTTCATACTACTCCTTGGAAGTATAGTGCTACCAGACAATGAAAATGAGGTGACCACATGAATTTCGGAATGATTATTATCTGGGTGGCATTTCTGTTTGGTTTGCTTGCTATGGTCTATTCATACCTGGGTTTTCGCAGAGAAGATGAGAAGTACCGGATACTTTCATCAAGACTTGAAATTGCCTGTGCTGTTTTGGTCACAGCTGCTTCTGTCATGCTGATGTACTATCTTTATGATGTTGCCGCGTTCTTTGAGTATGTTTATAATCATTCCAGTCTTGATCTTTCCACTTACTATCGCCTTTCAGCTTTCTGGGCGGGCCAGGCAGGTTCACTTTTGTTGTGGGCCTGGGCCATTTCGGTTATGCTTCTGGTTCTCAGGTATTCTTTCCGTTTTTCCAACGGCAATGTATTCATGGTCACAAGGATACTGTCCCTGGGTATCCTTTCGGTATTCCTCATGCTGCTTGTACTTGACAATCCGTTTGCAGTATACTACTCAAAAGCCGGCTCCGTTCTTGTAAGCAACTGGAATCCGTTTGTCCATCCCTATCATCTAACAGATGGGCAGGGCATGAATCCACTACTTCGCAATCCCTGGATGGCCGTCCATCCTCCCATCCTCTTTTTGGGTTATGCAGCTTTTACTATTCCTTTTGCATCTGCTATTGCGGGTCTGATCCTTAATGACAGCAGCTGGCGCAAAATAGCCAATAACTGGATGCGGGTTTCCTGGCTATTCCTGACTGCAGGGATAGGTCTGGGTGGTTTCTGGGCCTATGAGGTACTTGGCTGGGGTGCATGGTACTGGAGCTGGGACCCGGTTGAGACCTCGTCGTTGATTCCCTGGATAACCGCGACAGCTTATCTGCATACAATATACGGCAGACAGGGACAGTTCAGATTCCTGGCACCAGCAATGGCTATTTTCTCATTTATACTTGTAATTTTTGCAACTTTTGTTACGAGAAGTGGTATGTGGGCTTCTGTCCATTCCTGGCAGGATTTCAATGCAGAAAGCCTCTTAATAGGTATATTCCTAGCAGGAATTACGCTTGTGGGAACATCGCTGCTTGCAAAAAGATATTTTGAAGAACAGGATTGAAACTGTTCTTTGCTTATTATTTTTAGTGGGCAACAGCCAGGTTTTCAGTAGTGGTACGATCCGGTCGGGTGCGAATCGGGAGTTGAATTGTGAACTCACTACCCTTTCCTTCTACGCTTTCCACCAGGATTTGACCATTGTGACCTTCAATGATTTTCTTGCAGATGTAGAGACCAATGCCAGTTCCTCCATATTTTCTTCTGGTGGAGCCATCTACCTGATAAAAGCTTTTAAAAATGTTTTCTAACTTGCCCTTGGCTATTCCAATTCCTGAATCCCTTATTTTTATCTCGACGTATTTGCCTGTTCTACTGGTGGAAACTTTTATTTTACCATTTGCAGGAGTAAACTTGATTGCATTATCGAGTATATGGAATATAGCATTTTTCAGATATCTTTCATCAACATTTATATGTGGAATATTTTCCAGGCTTCTTTCAAGTTTCAGGTTGTATTTTGTAAAATTTATTGTCAGGTCATTTAGGATCTTGTCGAGAAGGGAATTTATATCTGTATCTTCAAAATTGTATGTCACATTCTGGCTACAGTCCTCACTGGCATAGAGAAGAGCATTGACATGTTGCTGTAGCCTATCACAATTCCTGATTATTGTAACTAGGGCGTCTTTTTGCTTGTTATTAATTACACCTAACTCGCCTTTAACGAGCAAATCACTGAAACCTTTGATGGATGCAAGAGGTATTTGTAATTCCCTGCTTATATTGGCAAGAAAGTCATTCCTCATGCCATCCAGTTCCTGAAGTTCTTTATTTGCCTCTACAAGGGCCATTTCTGCCTGTTTTTTTTCAGTAATATCTTCACCGGAACTGATGGTACCCATGATGCCTCCCTGATCGTCTTTGAGTACAACATCATGCCAGAAAACCAATCGTTCTTCACCTGTACGTGTAAGAATAGGTTTTTCAGAGAATTCGGGAGGTTCAATTTCTCCCTCCAGGACCATTTTATAGCCGGTTTTTATCATATCCCTTATTCTTTCCGGCAAAAAAACATCGAACCATTTCTGTCCTATAATTTCTTCCTGGGAATACCCCAGAATTTCAGAAGCTTTCTTATTGGCAAGTACGACTTTCAGGTCCCTGTCAACTACACCTATTATTGTTTGGGCAACGTCGATGTAAGTCTGTGCCTGGTCTCTTTCTTTTGCAAGTTTATCGTAAAGGCTTTTTATTTGTAGCAGGGAATTGATTCGTGTGAGGATTTCCAGATCATCGGATTGAGCGGTTATGAAATCATCTGCCCCATTTTTCAGAGCTTCCCTTATCTCTTCTTTGTCTGTTTTGGTGACCATAATTATGGGGAGATAATGATTACCTGTATTTTCCTTAAGCTCCCTGCAAATGCGGTAGTTAACCTCTTCAGACATAGTATTGTCAATTATAACTACAGTCGGTGTACTTTTTTTGATAAAAGAAATAGTATCTTTTTTGGGTTCTGCTTGTAGCACCCTGTATGCTGACAGATACCCCAGCAATTCATCATTATTTTTGCTGCTTATAAGGGCAATTGAGGCTATTTTATCATCGAGCATGTCACCGCATCCAGATACTATTAATATATTGTATATTCATACTTATATATTAATTCATTCTTTAAAAAGCCCTATGTTATCCTTGTTTAAAACATTGTCATAATTTTTATATCCCAGGATATTTGCTATCATATTGGTATGTTTTCCCTTTATTTTCTGCAATTCATCTGAGGTATAATCCGTAATTCCTTTCCCGAATACCTGCCCGTTGCACTCGAGTTTTACTATATCTCCGCGATCAAACTCGCCCTCTAAACCAATTACACCCGAAGGCAGGAGACTCATGCGGTTTCTTACCGCATCTCTGGCTCCTTCATCTACCACAATTGTGCCTGAGGAATGAGCCAGTAATATCCATCGAATGCGGTTCTTATGGACTTCTCCTTCAGCTAAAAAGAGGGTGCCGATTTCTTCACCCTCCATTATTTTGAGAATTGCGTTTTGAATAGAGCTGTTTGCAATTATCATATGGCAGCCTGCTATATTGCATATCTTTGCAGCATCTATCTTTGTTCTCATGCCACCGGTTCCCTTTGTACTTGATGGGCTCCCTCCGTAACTTTCTATAGTTGGTGTGATTTCAGGCACAGTTTTCAGTAATACAGCATCCTTGTGCCTTTTAGGATTTTTATCATATAAACCATCAATATCCGATAGGAGTATCAGCAGGTCGGCTTCCATTTTGCTGGCAACCATTGCGGAAAGCCTGTCATTATCTCCAAGGGTAGCTTCTATCTCGTGCACGCAGGTACTGTCATTCTCATTGATAATCGGGATCACCCCATATTCCAGTAACGTGGATATGCTGTTTCTCAGGTTGAGATATGTTAACCTGCTGGTGAAGGATTCGTAGGTCAAAAGAATCTGGGCAACATTGAGATCATAAGTACTAAAAGCCTCCATCCATTTTTGCATCAAAACATTTTGACCAACAGCTGCTGCTGCCTGTCGAACCGGAATTTCCCGCGGTTTACAGCCAAGTTGCATCAGGTCAATCCCCACTCCAATGGAGCCGGAGCTGACAAGAATGACTTCTTTTTCCAGACTGTGGAGGTATGCGACCTGGGAGGCCACATGTTTCATGAATTCCTCATTCAATCCTCCATAATCACTACTAATTGAAGTTGTTCCTATTTTGATGATAACTTTTTTTGTGTTGTCAAGAATGACTTTTCTCTTGCTCAAAATCACAATCCCCGGATATTATTTCAAATGATGTCGCTTATCTGTTTATCCAGTTTCCTGTGGGTAAATTGTTTTGCATTATCTCCTGCATAATCGGATACCCTGTCACCATTACCCAGAAGAATATACTTGTATATCAAAAGACCTTCCATTCCTACGGGTCCCCGTGCGTGTATTTTGTTTGTGCTGATGCCAACCTCTGCACCTTTTCCATACCTGAAACCGTCGGCAAATCTTGTAGAGACATTTACCATGACGCTTGAGGAATCCACAAGCTCGGTAAATGTGCGGCGCTTGTCCTTGTCCTTGGTGACAATGCAATCCGTATGATGGGAACCATACCTGTTAATATGATCGATTGCTTCATTTATTGAATCAACCATTTTCACAGACAGTACCAAATCATTATATTCGGTGCTCCACTCTTCATCGGATGCTTTTTTCAAATCCCGGATACCGGTATTTTCTGCAATAGTGTATGATTTTTCATCCAGGCGGATCTCGACACCTGCTTTGAAGAATTTTTCGATCATACCGGGCAGGAACTTGTCTGCAATATCACTGTTTACAAGCAATGTTTCCATTGCATTGCACACTGCAGGATACTGTACCTTTGAATCATAGCAGACATCAATAGCTTTTTCCATATCTGCTTCATTGTCCACATAGACATGGCATATCCCGTCTGCATGACCCAGTACGGGTATCCTGGTATTATCCTGTATGAACTTCACGAAAGCGTTTGAACCACGGGGTATGAGCAGGTCTATATAGGAATCAAGTGCCAGGATGTCCATTACTTCTTCCCGGGTTTCCATCAGTTGAAAGGCTGTTGCAGGAATATCCCCGATTTCTTCCAGGGCGCTTTTAAGTATGTTGAAAATAGTACGATTTGAATTAAAGGCCTCACTTCCACCCTTAAAGATCGTTGCATTACCGCTTTTCAGGCAGAGGGACATGATCTGCGGAACAACGTCAGGACGTGACTCGAAAATAACCCCAATAAGGCCAATCGGACAACTTACTTGGTACAGTTCTAGTCCTTCATCAAGTTCCAGGCAGCTGAGAGTTTTGCCTGTTGGGTCTTCAAGTTCCATGACATCTCTTATACCTGCGATCATTCCATCGATTTTGCTATCATTTACTTTCAGCCTATCCACAAGAGCCTGTGAGATTTTCCCTTGCTCTTTTAACTGCTCAGCAGATTCGAGGTCTTTGCGGTTTGCCTTAAGTATTGAGTCCCTATTTTGATCAAGGGCTTGTGCCATTGCTTCAAGACCTTTATTTTTTAGGAGTGTATTTATGCTGGCAAGTCTGATGGAGGCATCTTTTGCTGGTATGACTTTTTTCTCTGTATTATCGGTCATGGGAACACCTGGTTATATGGTTGTAACTATGGCAAGAGCAAATAAGATTATCGTATAAAAAAAAGCTTTTAGCTATTTAATTGGGGGTTTAAAAAATAGTAGGTGAAGTAGGCAAGGAGCCTACTTCGTATTGTGCTTATTTGGCCGGGATGATGAGGGATCTCTCACCAGCAGGCTCGAACTCACGAAGCGCACCGCGTCCGAACTCCTTCCTTGGCTGGGAGAAGTCGAATGGGAGCATTTCGTCGGCGAAACAGACCTTGATTAGTGGGTTGAGTGCATATGCATCTCCACGACCGGCGTGTGCTGCGGCTGCGATTGCAGCGTAGCCACCCTGGTGACCAACGTTCATTGCGTAGTTCGGATAGTTTGGACCACGGAGTTCGTGGGGCAGACCTTCATCGGACTGGTAGGAGAAGGTGTTGGTTGCACCACACTGGTCCTGCAGGTCGAATCCGAAGAAACCGAGACGTCCGTGACCTTCCTTGTGCAGGTACATACATAGATACCATGCGGAGAGACCGGCGTTTGCGTTACCGGTTGCAAGGACTCCTGCACTACCGGCAGCTGCGGAAAGGACGGTTGCTCTCTGGGATCCACCGAAGTGGTCTTCAAGGGCAACTGGGTATTTCTCGTAGTTCTCGAGACCGTAGAGTGTGGACTCTGTTGCGATGTCCTTGATAACATCCATGCTTGGGGCGACCTTGTTGTCGATACCCTTGTCGGCTGCACCGTCATACTTGTCGTTGATGTACTCAACGTCATAGTACAGGTTGTCATCCAGAATGTTGTTGGTGTATGCAGCAGTGGAGTACTGGGTAAAACCGACACCACCAGACATGTAGGATCCGAGCCAGATCTGGTCGTAGAGCATACAACCTGCACCGACTACCTCAAGGGTTACGTCTGCAGGGTCATCCGGGTTTATACGGCTGGTCTGGATTATGTCTGCAAGGTTACCGAAGGGGATACCACCAGGTTCGTTTGGTGCACGTGCACGTCTTGCAGGAAGCATATCACCCATACCGACAACACCTGCGTGCTTTGCTGCATAGGAAAGGTCTGCTACAGCTGCTTCACCGGCACACATTCCGTATGCTGCAATGTAAGACATACCGATCTGCATTGCAGTCCACCTTGTGGTCTGACCACCGTCTGTTGTTCTGGATACGATGGTTGGGATGTGGGCTGCCTGCCAGGTGGTATTGCCGATAGCGGATTTGAGCTGTTCTGCCTGTTCTGCGGGGAACTGTTTGTCGATGTCGATGAGGAACTGGTCATCGATTTCGTCTGCAAGTTCATCGTCACCTGTGAATATTTTCACGTAACAGTCATCAACGAGTGCAGGATGGCTCTCTACCATGTGTTCCTGAACAACTGCGCTACCAGGGAGTGCGTGGTTGAGCACTTCGAGGTAGTGGTTGATTGTTTCAGGGGTTACTTCGATGCCCAGTCTTTTCTCGAGGGTTTCGTGGGCCATATCCATACCGACAATACATGTTCTGCGTATGTCGTCCCACATCTGTTGCATTGCAGCGTTGTTGACATAGTGAAGGTCATCATTTTCGACCATCATGTCATCATTACCGGAGATAAAGGAAGGTGTAAGAGCTCTCTGACCGAGTGGTATACCACCGCAGTGCATCATAGGGTTATATCCTGCAAGACCTCTCTTTTCTGCAATTTCCTTACCGACTTTCTTCATTTCCAGTTTCCTGGGGTTCTGGTCGACACCGAGGCGGTAATATGGAATTCTCATATCCGTAATGTCGCCGCCGCCCATCTTGTTGGTGCCGTGCTCCTTTGTGAATTTATTTTCTAAATCTTTCTGGAACATTCTCTTTCTGTCGTCTGCCATTTTACTCACTCCTGTACAGCTGGCTTGTATCCATACATGGTTCTCTTTTCAAAGATCCTGTGTACCCATTCGAGGACTTCCTTATCCTCCCTGTATGGGACGTTATCTACACGATAGATTGTGGTCCTTTTTGCAGCTTCCTCCTCGGACATTGGTTTTCCGAGATCGACCTTCTTGTCGATTGGTCTTCCTACCTGGTCCTTCTGGACGATGATGGTTCCGTTTTCCAGACGTACTCTTTCGAGCATGTCAAACATTACACCATCTTCCTGAAGACGGAGGGAGTGACCGTGTACACTGGCACCACGAAGGCATGCAAGTGCAGGGCAGGTCATTTCGGTTTCAAGCTGGAATTTTGCAAGTTCTTCCATGTCCCTTTCACGGGCTTCAACGACCTGACGGCCGGAAAGTGTACCCGGGTCTACGCCTCTGAAGTTAATTGCAGCGTTGTAGGTCCTGAAGTATGGGGTGGAAGGTGCATTGTACATTGAATCTACAAACTGTACGTATCTGATCCTGTCACCTGCTTTTGCACCATCTGTAGGTTCTACCAGTTCACGGATGGAACATTCTGGTTCGCCCATTTCTGCCAGTGGTGGGTGGGTGCTTGGGTAATCTGTACCGGGAACACGGTGTCCGAGAATAATGGTTAAGTCGTCATCAGAGATTTCCCTGAGTTTTTCGACTTTACCGGACATGTGTTTCCTTCTGTTTTCCGCAACACTTGTTGCTCCGGGATAAAACTGTGCTTCATATGCCATATGATTACACTCCTTTGTTATCAATTGATTTCATTGTGGATTTCACTGCTTTGACGAGTTCGTTTAACTTATCTCTTGGACAAGTTTCTCCTCGCGTCACTCCAGTCACAATCTCCATCACTTTTCCCTTTGTCTGGATGTTTTTATCTTGAGGTTTTACCAATCTAGTATGGATACCGGCCTTTGCAAAATCTTCAAAGTCCACGATTGTCTGACAGACAACCACTGCCGGCACTTCTGCATAAACCAATATTTCCCTTACTTTCCTGACAACGTGATCACGAATGTTTCCTGTATGAATGACTGCCATCTTGTGCCTGTTTATCTGCTTGATCTCCTCCGGGTTGATGCCGAAGGAACCGGATTTCATTTGTTCATCGGGAACTCCTGATCCCGAATTTAGCACAAGTACACTTACCTGTATGTCTTCTTTGCGCATTCCGTAAGTCAGTTCGCAAATAGGCTTGGTGATATGGCGTTTTCCGGGACTCATAGCGACTGCGACTACGTCGGTCCTGCCGGCTTCGGAGAGTGTACCTCTTTGGGCAAGTCCGCCTCCTTTGCCAAGGCCCATTCCTTGTCTGCAATCTACAACCTGGGTTTCCCGGTCAAACATCTGGAATCATTCCTCTTCGTTTGTTTTCAGGAGGTTTACCTGTGATTCTACCTTGCTTTTCGGGTCATAAAGACCACATATAACAGGATCAGCTCCCGGGCCTCTTTTTGCAAAATCTGAAACCGTTTGCCTTGTCTGGATAAAACGTCCTTCCCTAATGTCATAATCGCAGGGAAGTGTGTCTACACAAATTGCATTTATTTCTTCCATGACTTCCTTTCCGGCAAGTTCCAGTGTGATCCTTCCCACAAGTACTTCCAGGCCCATTTCGGTCTTACCAAAATGTACATTTGTCCTTAATGGATGATGTACGGGTGTTCCGACAGCAGGTCCGAATGGTACTTTTGTAGGTAGGCGCGGCCCCTGTATGAATGCCCTTTGTATACCTTCCAGACTGCAAAGTTTGTTAAGCAGCCCTTCTACGGTATCGGGTTTCATCATACGCTTTGGGAAAATCTCGATTTGTATGGGTTTCTTTGTGTCTGAAGCAGAAGTTTCCATTATTGGTACCTTCAATCTTTGTGAATCATTTAGAGTGATTCAGCGACTGCTTTTATTGGTTCTCTGAATTCTTTGATTGAACCGAATACGTCACCTATGAGGCCGGATGTCTTTTCGATGGAGAACATCTGGGTACCTGCATCAAGTGCTACACTAGCGGATACACATGGAATTGCGAATCCTCTTGAGTGTCTGGTTACAATGTGGTTACCGTTGAATACACCGGGACCACCACCACCATAGATAGAGTGGCTGAAGAAAGAGAATCCGACAGCAGTACCCTGTGCCCTACCCATATCACAGCCAGGCAGGCCAGTTTCTTTCTCAATGATATCGTTGTAATACAGAATTGTGGATGACACATTCTGGGCAGCCCTGCCTGCACCACTGTTTACCATTGTAGCGGCAAGTTGACCGGCTGAGGCGTAAGCATTCCACATGGATACATCGTTTGCCTTGTAGAAGTTGTAACCTGAAGGAGCAGTGTTATCGACTTCGATTACATTGTCCTCAATTGCTCTTTCAACAACAGATTGTACTACGCTACCAATGGTTCCATTTTTGCCATTGTCTTTTACAAGATCGTATACTACGTTGTTAGCGTTAAGACCCTGACATGCAAATCCAAGAAGCTGATGTCTCTCGAATTCTCCGACTGCGTTACCCATTTCGAACATACCTGCCTGTTCAAAGATGGAAGACAGTGCTGCTGAGTTCATTGCTTTTTTCTCTGTAATTGCAGCAATGTGGTTGGTCATAATGTTTCTCAGGGAGTAACCCAGACCTTCATTCTTCTGTGGAATGTTCAGGATTGAAGCGACGTTTCCACCGGACAAGTCCATCGTCTGTGGATAGCCGCCCCATACTGCTCCTTTGACCACAGGCGCGTTGAACATGTCAATGTTGAACATGTCAACAATGGTCTGGACGGTTGCTGCTGCACTCACAGTAAGTGAGGACGAGTAGTCAGCACCGGCAGTGAGCCTTGCGGTTGGAAGCTGGACAAGAAGTTGCTTGCCGCCACCAAGAATCTCAATGTTTGTGTCGTCGTCACCGTCTACCTGTACAAATTCCTTCACGGAGTCTGCAATTGCACCAGCGTTTTCGACAATATCGAGTTCCATTTCACGTCCCGGCATGTGGCGACCTTTTCCGCCCATTTTACCGGTTGCGAGAGATTTTTGAATACCTCCCAGGTTGACTGCTACAGTCCTCTTTGTGTCTCCGATGATACGCTGAATTGCCGCGTTCCTTGTAGGAGCGAGCTCTTCAATTGCAACGCCGCTTTCTAAGAGTTTTCCTCTGTCGTCGTAGATGTCTATTTTGTCAGACACGTATTTTCCTCCTTTAAGTTTTTTAATGGAAAGAAATCCCCATTTGGAAAGCAACCACGCTTGAGCGAGGATATGCTGTAAGCACTTTCAGGGTGAGAATGCCTTCCAGTCGGTTTTCTTTAATTTATTCATGTCAGCAATGGAGTTTTTGCCTTTAAAACTTTTGCATTCGTTTTTTGACCCGGCACTATATGCAATGATTATTCATGATGTTTACTCAATTGCATTTGATTTCTTACGTTCTTTACCACAAAGATTTAGTAATATCTTTTTCTACCACTGGGTCACATGGAGATCGTTGCTGATATTGGAGGCAGTCCCGGAATTGACTGCCGAGGATTTTGTTCATACTGCTATTTTAAGAAGGTACAGGAAGTACCTCCTTTTGGTTGCAAACACTGTTTTCCTTTTGCAAAGGGCTGTGATTACTGTACACGTAGTATACGGGAATCCTATCCCGGCTTTAAACCTCTACAGATTGTAATGAGGGATGTATCCCAGAATTTACGCTTCTCATCTTCTGAACCGGATAAATTTACCATCAGTGGGGGTGGAGATATCAGCTGCTACCCCGAGCTCAAGGAACTTGTCAGTTCACTTTCTCGTTTTGGAAAGCCCATTCATCTGGGATACACAAGCGGAAAAGGCTTTGATGATCCCGATGACGCTTCCTTTTACATTGAAAACGGTGTCTGTGAGGTTTCGTTTACAGTTTTTGCCACTGACCCTCAACTCAGGGCCAAATACATGAATGATCCTGAGCCACAAGCATCTATTGAAATTCTTCGCCGCTTCTGTGGAGAATGTGATGTATATGCCGCTATCGTCCTGATTCCCGGTGTAAATGATGGTGATGTCCTGGAAAAAACCCTTTCAGATCTTCAGGAAATGGGTGCAAAGGGAGCAATACTGATGCGTTTTGCCAACAGTCGCGAAGAAGGTTTGATTCTACGCAATTCCCCTGTTCTGGAAAATATTACTACACATTCGATAGAGGAATTTGTGACCATAGTAAGAAATGCGGCAGACAAATTTGATCTGCGTATCACCGGCACACCTCTTGAAGATCCACTTATTGGCTGTCCCTTTGCCATAAGGAAGGACAAAGCAGCACTTTCCAAACTCCCGGAAGTTACAAAGACCGCGACCATTGTTACCAGTAAAGCTGCTCATCCGAGATTACAGGAATTTTTCGAGGCGCTGGATGCACCTGTCAATGTTGTGGCGGCAGGCAAGGACATTGGATGCCTTATCACAATTGAGGATTTCCAGGCACTTGACCTGTCTCAGATAAAGGAAACTGTAATGATTCCAGGCCGCACGCTTGCTCATGATCCTGAGATAAAATCGATCCTTTCAAATGACGGTGTGGAGAGACTTATCAGACGAGGTCCGGACCAGCTCACCTATGACGGCGAAATGTCCATTGGTCTGGATAGGGATCAAGTTCTTTCTTTTGAAATCGAGAATCTCACCGAGCTTATCCAGCACATAAACGTAGTTGGACTTCCTGTGGAATAATTACATATAATCCGCAAGTCCCATCTGTTTTGATTTATCGTTCTTAAACAACGACTCGATATCGTATCCGATAAGTTCGATGCGCTGCTGCGTATAACTTGATACATTATACTTTTTTGCAACCTTCAGTGACACTTCAAGATATTTCTTGACCGCTCCTTCATGAACAGTCAGTATGACTCTTCCGCCACAATGTGGGCATGTACCAGTAAGCGGTGCCCTTCTGAATTTCCCGCCACATTTGACACAACGCGTCCCCTGCCTGGAAAATGCCCTGAGGTTGCCAAAAAGATCGGGGAGGAAGTGCGATATAAGGACCCTTTCAGCCACATCTGCCACATCAACTGCACGTATTTTTTCCGCCAGGGAGAGTTGGGCATCCATTTTTTCCACCATAGAACCCAGTGTCTTGTATGCACTTTTGACCGGCCCTGCGGCAATATCCGAAGTATCGTGTGTAAACATAAATCCGTCAAACTGTGCCGGGGTCCCTAATCTGCTGCTGACCAGGTCCATGGTTTCTTCCAGTTCCTTGGGATTTGTATAATTCAAGGTAGTTTCATAAAATTCCAGAGGATAAGAAGAACAAACGTCAATGTTGTGAGCTTCCTTATCGACTTCACTGGGATCAATCCTGGTTGTAAGCACAAGTGGGGCATCCATCTTTCCCCCTCTTTTATCGGGCAGGTATTCATGTGAAAAATTAATCAGGCCGTCCATAAGCAACATGACACAATCCTCATCACCATCACAATTACGCCTTTTTGCTGCATGGAAGAAAGGATGAGCATACCCCACAGATGCTTTTGTGAATCCCACCAGTCTACCCAGAACTCCTGCTGATGTGTGTGGAGCCAGACCGATTAGCATCACCCCGATAACATCCTCTATAGTTTCTGCTTTGTAATAGGGTTCAAGTCCGTAATACTTCACCAGCAGGTCATCGATATACTTTGTAGTCTGGAGGATATATTCTGCCGCACCCCGGGACACCACCAGGTCCTGCACTTTAAGGGTTACGACCTGATCATCCTTCTCCAGTTTATTGCCGTGAATATCTGACTCATATCCCAGTTCAAGAAGTTTTTCAGCCGTGGTTCCCAGTTCATCGGCCCGGATATGTGTCAGGGGAATATCCGACATGTCGTATCTGACAGTTCCATCCTTGAATGTAAAAAGGTCATGTTTTGCTCGAAGGATTCCTTTTTCGAGAGGCTCAGGGGTCATGTGCTTTGACATCATCCTTTTTACCCCTTTGAAGGATTCCAGTTTATTTCGTTCCCCTAGCCTCTCAAATGCCCTGTCATATATCGTTTTAAAATTAATATTGTGGGCGGTCACACAGGACGTGGTAACCTTACATTTCGGACAGATGTCCTTATTGACAGCCCTGCCACAACGGGGACAGAAAAGTTTTGGGATTGTATGGGTGCCACATTCACATCTGAATTCATGGGTTTCCATCCCGCATGTGGGGCATATCCGATTTCCTATCTCAATCTTTATTTCGCCCACTTTGCTGTTGTTGTCGGCTTTATAGGACGCAGCACTGGAGAGCATGCGGGTATTTCCACCGCTTTCACCTATCGGAAACAATACATGCGGAGCAGGGGACATTTTACGCCGGTTCGCTTTTTCCGGTCTTCCCATCCTTGCCCCGATGCGCATTGGTGCTTTCTCTCTGACAGTCCATCCTGAGAGTTTATTGACACATTCAAGGATATCTTCACAAGGTAATTCTTCCCAATGTTTTTTAAGATTCTCTCCTAGCCCCAGACACTGTATAAAAGGCAAAGGATTGTCTATTGTTATTTTCCCATCATAAATCCGGTGTAATGCGAGAAGTTTTTCCAGAATCGTTTTTATTCCCTGCTCCTTTGCTTTTTCTTCAGGTAGCAATAGTCTATTTCCCTGGTCTTCTTTTATGCCATTTTGAGCAATGAATTCTGCAAGTTTTATGAATTCGTCTCTGTCGATGTCAGGCCAGGTATAGGTGTAATCAGGGTGCAGGGGAAGATTGTAATTGTTGCAAATATTCATTACTTCATGCTGGATTGGATTTTCAGGGGCATTCTGGCCAGTTTTTTTTGTGTATTCCTGTGCCCACCATTCCACACAGTAAGATGCAGGTATAAGTGGATGATTATTTTCCAGGAAATCCCCGTAATTGATAAGTATTTCACCGATGTCGATAATGGTTTCCACCTGTGAATGTAGCTCTATTGCAGTTTTTTCATCATCTATCCGAAGCACATCTCCGTTGTAGAGACGCACGGTTGGCCCTTCGATAGAGTCCACAGGTGCCATTCCGGCAGCTTTTCCGGGTCTTTCTATTTTCAGCTGGGTACCGGCAACAATGAAATTATCCATTATGACCATGCCTGCGGGATTTATGCCGGATGCCGCAAATGATGTGTTGCGTGACCTGCCATAGCGGAGCCTGAATCCCCCAGGTCTGGAGGGGTGGGAAAATACAGGTCTGCCTGCAATGAGGTCCCGCATGTATTTATCCTTGGGCTTGACCTTTGTCTTCTCATCTTTATCTTCCTCATCAGAACTTCCTCCTGAAATGAACGTATCCAGCCATTCCCATCCGTCGATTTTGAGTTTGTTCACATGTTTTTGTACTTTTGGAGCTTTTAAGGCCAGTCCTTCGGCAAGTACGAGTGCCATTCCCCCGCGAACCCTGTTTGTTTCGATCCTGTCAAGGTTTCTGTAACCTTCGACCTCTTCCTGTTCAGTGGGCTCTCCGTCTATGCAGATGGGACAATTATCAACGATCAGACGTATTTCGTCTTCCGAGGGCATGTACTGGAGAGTGGCAATTCTTCTGTATAGCAATATTTCTTCGACATATCTTTCCACTTCCTCCTTGCGGGGTTTGTACCTGTCAACACCGATTCCTCTCCTGACATAATCTCCCACAAGTACAGAAAGGGCCTGTGCTGTACCACCAGCACTGCGTATAGGTCCTGCGTAGTATATCTTGATGTATTCAGTACCATCGTCATTTTTGCCCAGGTCTACCCTGTCGATTCCCTCTATCGGGGCGGCAACTACACCTTCTGTAAGCATTGCAACCGCCACCCGTATGGCGCTTTCTATTGCCTCACGTTTTGTATCAAAGTTTCCCACATTGCCGGCAGCGATGTCTTTTCCAAGGGCCAGGGCTGCTTCTTCCCGCGAAAGATCGGTTTCCAGTTCCCGTATACGCCCGGCTACACCTTCAACCCCGATGAGATTTTCTACCCGGTCTGCAAGGTCTTTTGCCAGGGGAATCTCTGTATCGGGTTTTGGATCCTTTCCCTGTGAACGTGCCCTGTTTGCTATTTCAATTTCATTATGCAGCACTCCTTCCATTAGGTCGAAGTATTTCTGCATGGTTTCGCTTACTTCAATGTCTCCCATTATTATCTGCCTTTCACAAACAATATGTGGTATAGTAAAAAAAAGTCTGCCATAGGAAAATTCAGGCATACATACCTGCCACCTCAGGAGACATGACAAGTGTATTGATCTCTTTTTTGTATTTTTCAATGCTTTTGAGGACATCATCGGTGGTCAGGGTTTCGGTTTCTATATTTTCTAAGTCCGAGCGGGTTATGACATCAGGCATCTGTTTGCGCAATTTGACGATTTTATTAAATACACAGGCATTAATTATCCCTTTAACGTCAGCACCTGTTAGTCCTTTGCTTGCCTTTGCCAGTTTTTCATAATCCATTCCTTCCTCAAGGTTGCGTCCACTTAAGTGTATATAATAGATGTCCTGCAGGGCTTTTTCGTCGGGCAGGGGTACCTCCATTTTCAAATCAAATCTCCCCGGGCGCAGGAATGCCGGATCTATATGGTTGGGCCGGTTTGTAGCACCCATTATGATCACTCCTTTTGTACTTTCAATTCCGTCCATTTCCTGCAAAAGAAGGGATACTATCCTTACGGTAACTTCATGTGAAGTGTCTCTCTGAGGCATTAATGCATCAATCTCGTCAATAAAAATCACCGAAGGGCTGCTGGCCTTTGCTTTTTCGAAAAGTGTATTCAGGTTTTTCTCTGATTCTCCGTACCATTTCGAAAGGATGTCTGAACCATTTATGGAATAGAAGTTTGCATCAAGTTCTTTTGCAGCAGCTTTTGAAAGCATGGTCTTCCCGGTACCCGGCGGGCCATATAACAGAATTCCTCGAGGTAATTCTGCCTTGTAAACTTCATATATTTTAGGAAAACGTATACCCAGGTCGATTAGCATGAGTTGCTCTTTTGCTTCCTCGCAGCCCCCGACAGCTTCAAAATCAATATCCAAAAACTCACGGGGAATGACTTCGAATTTCCCCCCTTCTCCTGTTTTTTCTCCTTCCTTTTCTTCAAAAGAATGGGGTTTATATTCGGGTTCTCTTTGGGGCATTGGCACAAGGGATAGATCACTTTCTCCCTCGCCGGCTTCATATCCACAGTTTACAAGTGTCTCGAGTATTTCCAGGAAAACGGGAATGTTTTCTTTTAATTCGGCAGGGTCAAGAATTGAGGTTGAGGATATTTTGAATGTCTTTTTGGTATGACTGAGTATGTAGAGATTTTTGTTTTCCGTGTTGAGTATACGTAAACTTCTTTTTGTGCCTTCGATTGAGTACTTATCCCTTGGAAGTTCTCTTTTAAATAATTCGATGGTTTTTTCAGCACTTGCTTCGTCACCAAGGACGACTCTTCCGTATATATCATAAAGTTCATCGTTAAAGGAATGTGGAGATACAAGGACAGCTGAAATTTCATAAATCTCGTCCCTTGTATGCAGGGGAGAAAGTAATGAAACAACATTTTCTTCGTTGATTGAGAAGAATATATTATTATAATCCTTCATATTCAGGACATCACTGTTTATCTTAAAAGTCATATTTCAAAGTTTGATTTCCGTCTTTTAAAAAAGATTGCGCCATTTGGGTAGTGGTTTTCTGGTGGTGGTTTATGGGTTGAGCACAGTCTTTTGTCCCAATTTAGCAGGAATAAATATAACTAACATTAAACTCAAATTTATATTGATGTTTGTTGAGAGGTGAGTATTAATGAAGAAATTTATAACGATTCTAATGGCCCTATTTATCTTTTCCATGTCTGCAGGTGCCACTATTGTTGATGACATGAAAAGCGAGGTGGATGAATACAATGCCAATTCGGATGACATACCCTCTTCCCTGAAAAACATGCTGGGCAATGAGCGTATTCATGTCATAGTAGATATGAATAATGAGTCCGTTTTAAATCTCACAGCCGTGACAGTCGATGGCAAGATTGTTGAATTTGACGAAATGCAAGATGGTGAAGAATTTGAACCCTCTCTTATTGTAAACACTGATGAGGACACCGCAAGGGCCATAATGGATTCTGCGTCCCCGGCTCAGGTTTTCCTGGATGCTTATGACAGAGGGGATATTGAGATAACTTCTCCAAGTTTTACAAAAAAAGTATCTCTTACAGTGGGTAAATTTGTAGTGAAAATATCGCAATGGCTGGGGTTCTACTGATATAATTCTCTGGCTATGTCTCTTTTTTATTTTTACTGTATGGCTTTTCTACCAGAAACTACATAAAAGTTCATGCATAATTAGTTACAATTCTACTTATTGCATGTATGCTATTACTGGCATATTTTTGCCCGGTGTGGCCAATCTGAATTATCAATAAGAGGACATGAAGAGGTATTCTATGAAAGTTAAAATAACGGAAACAATTCTGAGGGATGCGCACCAGTCGCTTCTTGCGACAAGGATGCGCACGAGGAGTATGTTGCCTATTATTGAAGAACTGGACGAGGTTGGATATTATTCTCTCGAGATGTGGGGAGGAGCAACTTTTGATTCCTGCATCAGGTACCTCAATGAAGACCCCTGGGAAAGGCTGCGTGAACTTAAAAACCATATGGATAACACATATGCCCAGATGCTTCTGAGAGGACAGAATCTTGTCGGATACAGGCATTATTCCGATGATGTGGTCGAAAAGTTCGTGACCAAGGCCTATGAAAATGGAATTGATATTTTCCGTATATTCGATGCTGTTAATGATATACGTAACATGGAAACGTCAATTACCGTTGCAAAAGGACTGGGTGCACATGTACAGGGTACAATCAGTTATACCACAAGCCCGGTTCACACAGTTGAAAAATATGTGGATTTTGCTAATGAGCTGGCTGCTATGGATTGTGATTCGATTTGTATCAAAGATATGGCAGGCCTTTTGACACCTCATGAAGCCAAAGAACTGGTTAGTTCTCTAAAAAAGGAAGTTGGCCTGCCTGTAGATCTCCACTGTCATTGCACTTCTGGTATGGCTCCTATGACTTACATGGCGGCATGTGATGCAGGTGTAGATATACTGGATACTGCCCTGTCTCCCTTTGCCTGGGGTACTTCCCAGCCTCCCACCGAATCCGTGGTAGCTGCACTGCAAGGAACACCTTATGATACTGGTCTGGATCTCGAGCAGCTTGCCGTAGTAAGCCGTTATTTCAAGGATATCAAATCCAAATACAGCGGGGTAATCAATCCGATATCCGAGCAGATTGATACCAATGTACTATTGTATCAGATTCCGGGAGGTATGCTTTCCAACCTTGTATCCCAGTTGAAGGAGCAGAACGCTCTTGACAGGTATGATGATGTACTGGAAGAGATGCCCAAAGTCAGGGCTGAACTTGGATATCCACCTCTTGTAACACCTACAAGTCAGATAGTGGGATCACAGGCTGTCCTTAACGTTCTCATGGGGGAGCGGTACAAAGTTATTCCCAAGGAAGTCAAGGATTACGTGAGAGGTCTGTATGGCCGTTCACCATCACCTATCAGTGATGATATCGTTACAATGATCATTGGTGAAGAAGATCCAATCGATGTAAGGCCGGCAGACCTGCTTGAACCTGAATACGATAAAAGGAAAAAGGAAGCCGAAGAAATGGGCCTTGTCAAAAAGGAAGAAGACATATTGACATATATCCTGTATCCTTCCATCGCTCCGAAATTCCTGCGTGGGGAGGCCAGGGAAGAAAAACTTGCACCTGCCAAACAAACTGCATCACCACCCCTGCCACAGGTATCCATACCTACCAGATTCAAGGTGGAAGTGGATAATGAAGTGTTCGATGTACATGTGGAACCAATGGACGGTAGTGTTGTTGCAGTCGAGGAAAGCAGTCCAAAGGCATCTTCTGTTTCAGCATCTTCTCCTGGTGCCGTAACATGTCATATGCAAGGCATGGTCCTCTCAGTTGATGTCAACATTGGGGACAATGTTGAAGAGGGAGACAAGATTGGCGTCATTGAAGCAATGAAGATGGAAAATGCCATAAATTCACCGCATGGCGGCGTGGTCAAGGAAATCCTTGTTGCTGAAGGCGATTCCGTGACAACGGATGATGTGATAATGATCATTGAGTGATTTAGCCGGAGGTTTTCGATGTTTAAGAAAATACTGATTGCAAACCGAGGTGAGATCGCGATCAGGGTAATGAGGGCCTGCAAAGAGCTTGATGTGTCCACGGTTGCGGTGTATTCCGAAGCCGATAGTAACGCTCTTTTTGCCAAATATGCGGACGAGGCGTACTGTATAGGTCCACCTCCCTCTTCCAAAAGTTATCTGAATATAGATGCAATTATCGACGTGGCCAAAAAATCAGGGGCAGAAGCAGTTCATCCGGGATATGGATTCCTTTCGGAGAATGCGAAATTTGCCAGTGCCTGTGAAAAAGCAGGCATCAAGTTTATCGGCCCGTCGAGTGAAGTTATCGAAAAAATGGGTAGCAAGATCGCTGCCCGTTCGGCAATGATCGAGGCCGGTGTACCGGTGGTTCCCGGTGATGGAAGGGCTGTTGAGGATGATGCCACGGCAATTGAAATAGGCGAATCCATCGGTTATCCTTTGATGGTGAAAGCTTCTGCCGGAGGTGGTGGTATAGGCATGAAAGTTGTTTATACTCCCGACGAGCTGACCCGGGCACTTTCATCCATACGTAATGTTGCAGCTTCTACATTTGGTGATTCAACCGTCTTCATTGAAAAATATCTTGAAGAACCACGCCACATAGAGATACAGATATTGGCTGATTCTCATGGCAACTGTCTCTATCTCGGTGACCGTGAATGTTCCATTCAGAGAAGACACCAGAAACTGATTGAAGAGGCTCCTTCTCCTATAATGACTCCTGAACTTCGCAAGGATATGGGTGAAGCTGCTGTCAAAGCCGCCAAATCAATAGGATATGTGAATGCTGGTACTGTTGAATTCCTGTATTCAAAGGGTGATTATTATTTCCTTGAAGTAAACACAAGGCTTCAGGTAGAACATGGAGTTACGGAACTTGTTACTGGCATCGATATAGTAAAACAGCAGTTGCGTGTTGCCTGTGATGAAAAATTACCCTTTACACAGGATGATATCGAGATCCGGGGTTCGGCTATTGAATGTCGTATCAATGCCGAGGATCCGTTGAATGATTTCGCTCCTTCACCTGGTAAAATACGCAGGTATCGTTCAGCAGGTGGCCCGGGAGTGAGGGTGGATAGTGGAGTTCATATGGGTTATGCTATTCCTCCATTTTATGATTCAATGATCTCCAAACTCTGTGTATGGGGAAGTGATCGTGAGGAAGCCATTGCACGTATGAAAAGAGCCCTCTATGAATATGTTGTTGTAGGTGTGCAAACCAACATTCCTTTCCACAGAACGGTTTTGTCCATTGATGCATTTGTAAAAGGGGATCTAACAACACACTTTATTGATGACCACGATGTGCTTTCAGCTTTAGGGAAGGTTGCTTTATCTGATAGTGAAAGATGTGCAACTCTTTCTTCTGCTCTTGAGGATCGCAACAAGAAGATTGCTGCGATCAGTACTGCAGTTGGTTCATATATGAATGCCGCAAAAAGGCATGATATGAAAGGCTCAGATGAATGACGACAGATAACTTTTTTTTTATCTGTCTCTCTTTCTTTATTGCGGGGAGTTTTTGTGGAGAATAAAAAAATTGAATTGATACGTCTTCTTTCTCAGACCGAGAGCAAGCCTATTTCCGGGGAACAGATTGGCAGAAAACTGGAAATTTCCAGGACAATGGTTTGGAAATATATTCAGTCGCTTCAAAGCCAGGGGTATTCAATTATCTCATCCCCTGGTAAAGGCTATCTTTTAAACTCGGTTCCTGATTCTCTTTTGCCAGAACTTGTGCAAGCAGGTCTTGAAACAGATATTTTGGGTAAGGACATCCGGCATTTTATGGAACTTGAGTCCACCAACGATCATGCAAAAACAATTGCAAGAGATGCAAATGAAGGCACTGTTATAATTGCAGAAGTCCAGAAAAAGGGACGTGGTAGAAAGGGGTTTGATTGGGTATCTCCTCAAGGGGGGATATGGATGTCTATAGTCCTTAAACCATCGATAGTTCCTGCGGATGCTTCAAGATTGACTCTTTTGGGCGGACTTGCTGTGGTTGATTCTCTGAAATCAATTGGCCTTAATCCGTCTTTGAAATGGCCAAACGATGTGCTTGTTAACAGCAAAAAGATTTGTGGAATTCTTACAGAAATGGAAGCTGAAATAGATCGGGTTGAATATATTGTCCTGGGTCTGGGAATTAATTTAAACTTTGATACCGATATGTTGCCGGAGGAAATCCGGGATGGTTCCACAACCATAAGTGATGAGCTTGGTAACTATGTGGATAGGCTCGAATTTGTCCGCTCTTTACTTTATAATCTGGAACAGTATTATATCCATTTTAAGACACAACCCTTTGAGGAATTAATGGAAAGGTGGATAGATTCTTCGGATACTATTGGTAGAAACGTACGTATAGTCACTCCTTCTAAAATGGTGGATGGCAGAGCAATTGGGATAGGCCTCTCCGGGGGTTTGCTTTTGCAGAAAAATGATGGTTCAACCGAAGAAATTATGTCTGGCCGCTGTATCTACATCTGCCGGGGATTGTGATGAAGGACATTCCATATTTTAAAATTTTTTATTGTTTTATACTATGTAGTATTCTTTTATGTGGTGTGGTAACTGCCGGGGATTCTGATATAATCCTCAATGGTACATCCGTGTATGTTAAAGCCGGAGAGACTTTCGGTTTTGAGCAGGATTATTCTTTGCATGTCAAGTATGTCAATCCGGAAAGTGAAAGAATATGGATATCCCTTTCATTGAATGATGAAAGTGTGGCGGATTCCATTCTGGGCCGGGGTGAGATATTTACCTACTCCAGTAATTCATCAACGGTATTCAATATTACAATGGGTAAGATATATTATGGTTCCAGTGGTGAGCTGGTAACGTTTGACCCGGTTTATCAATATGTAGATCAGAGGTATCCTTATAATCCGGAGGATGAAGAGATGCAGAATAAAATGCCAAATTCATCTGAAAATGAATCTAAAAATCAGGGAGTGCCCTTTTTAAACCCGGCACTCCTGGTTCTGTTTGCATTTCTGTTGCCCTATGTGTATGAAAACAGGTAATTTTAGAGTTTGATATCTCCTTTATCCATAAGGACTCTCAGTTCTTCAAGACTGAGTTTGCCGGTCTTTTCAAACTTTTCTTTTGCGGCAACGTGCTGATTACTCTTTTTTTGTTCGTCCTTATGAGTTTGTATATCATTCAATTTATCAAGATAGATGCTAAGTTCATCCCTCAAACTAGATATTTTTGTTTTGAGAGGATCTATCTTTTCACGAGTAGGAGCAATTACCTGGTAGGTTTCTTTAATCTGCGAATGGAATTTATCCGCTTCCTTACGGATCTCATCGACCTGCTTATATAGCTCTATCATATTCAAATGATGTTGCTGGGATTTTTCTGCAAGTTGCTTTATTTCCTTTGAAACATCTCTTTCCTCGTCACCAATGTCTCTGGTATTTTCATAAGTATTGATGACCTGCTTGTGGAAATCATTGGCAGATTTTGCTGCTTCAAGACGCTTTTCCAGTTCGTTGAGTTTTTCAAAAAGATCCTGCTCGTGCTTCAGGGGAATGTCAGCGTTGAGGAATTTATCAAGGTCTTCTGCATAGGCTTTAGAAAGGGTTTCCAAACTCCCTTTTGATTGTTCGTTATATTGATCACGCTTTTTCTTGAGATCATTTATATCTTTCACGACCTTGTTTCTTTCACCAGCAACTTCATTCCTTCTGGATTTTAAATCAGCTATCTTCTTGTTGATCTCATCACGTTGAGTTTTTTCTTCCCGTGCCTCTTTTGCAAGTTCCCTGACTTTTGCATTGAGCTCATTCCTTTTCTCTTTGAGTTCATCAATATTAGTTTTATGAAGTTTGAGTTCTTCGAAAACCCCCTTTAAGCTCTTTTCATGCTGGGATATCTCTTTCCTGTAATTATTTACAGTATCTTTGAGTTCGCGTTCTGTCATTGAAGATACATCTTTCATGCAACATTCCCCGCAATCACTTCTTTTTGGTTTTTCCAGTACTCAAGTGCTTCTTTGTGGCTTTTGATCCTTCTTTCCAGCCAGTTATGCCTGGGTTTTTTTTCACCAAGTTCTTTATGAATCTGATCCATGTTTTCTTCTTTTTCCATAGATTTTACCAGGGATGATATTTCGGAGGAAGCTTTTGAAGCTTCTTGTATGCGGGCTTTTATCTGGCTGGTGTATTCACGTGTATTCTCGTTTTCAAGTTCAGCTATTTTTCCCAGGACATCTTGAACAGTTTTTTCTTCATTTTCCAGCTGTCTTGTCCTTTTCAACTCCTCGATGTCATCATTTGTGGAGTGCATAATTCGATTATCAAGTTCTTCGGGACAGGCTGAGAACATTTCTCCCAGCAGATTATTCGCCTGGTGATACAATTGCTGCTTTTTTTCCTTGAGTACTTCTAAGCGGTTTTTCTCTTCTTCCCTTTTCTTTTTAGAGTTGCTTATTGTATCCTCGAGTATTTTAACTTCATACTCAAGTTTACTGTATTCGGCATTGTACTCATTCAGAAACTTCTGGTGTTTTTCAATCACACCATTCACCACTCCTTCTTTGCCAGGGAAGGGTGAATTTTCTTCAACTGCACTCTCATTCATCTTAAAAACCTTTCGTAGTCTTATATCCTGTATAATTGCGCATGTGGCACGCCATTAATAGTAATTATTGATTCGGGATTGATCATCCCGCATTCCAGGGCACATTCAATTGTTTTCTTGCCAAACAGATTCGCACTGGTTGCCCTTCCAAGAGCAGATTGCACTTGTTTTTCAGATACGATGTCCCCTTTATAGAAACTTTCCGTTATTTCGACAACAACATTCCCGTGTTCCAATTTCTGTCCGATTAACTCCTGGTCACAAGCAGCAACAATCAGTCTGTCTCCGGCTCGGTGTTCTTTGAGGTACATATATTTCCTCATACCAGTCTTATATGTTTTTTATCAGGTGCCAGCAAATCACCCGTTCGTTTCATTTTCTGAATAAGCTCCTCTGCGTGTTCCCTATCTATATTTTCAGCTGAGGCTTCTTCATAGACTTCATCCAAAGGTGCTTTACCGCCGGCATGTTTCTGACTTACGTGCTTTATAATATCCTGAAGTATGTGTATTTTGTCACGCTGGCTTTTACTCGTACCTGATGCTATGACATCCACATCAAGAGCTCCGGTGTCAGGATCAACACCAACTTGTTTCATACATGCGAGGGAAATTTTAGTGGTACGTTTTGCATCTTCAAGGGTCACAGTGTTGCTAAGCCTTATTCGAGCATTGGATTCAGCAAGCCTGACCAGTGCTTCCAGCTGCCTTGCAGTGACAGGTACCGGTGAATCCTTATTCTCTCCCATCTTACGTAGATCTAGATAGAAATCGATCAGATGTTGCCTGGCTTCTTCTTCCATAATGGGGTAGACCATCCTGCGTGCATAGGCAACGTATTTGCGTAATAATTCCGTCTCGATTTCAGGCAGGATTACTTTCTGGTGAGAGGCAACTTTTCCTGTGTTATTGTGGAGGTGGATAATTTGTCCCATTGTTCATAGAGTTCTCCGGCATAATGGGATTTGAGAATATGGTTTGCGATATTAGCATCCATTTTTGAATCCGGTACATCAAGCAGGATGAAAATCAGATCAAACCTGGATATGAGGGCTGGAGGCATATTGATCTGTTCTGCCAGTCCTTCGTATCTGTCAAACCTTCCGTATTTAGGGTTTGCCGCTCCCAGCAGGGCACAACGGGATTTCAGTGTTGCCAGGATTCCAGCTTTTGCCACAGAGATTGTCTGTTGTTCCATTGCCTCATGGAGTGCACTTTTGTCTTCCCTGCTCATCTTATCCATTTCGTCCACTGCCGCAATTCCCATATCTGCCATGACCAGGGCACCGGCTTCCAGTGTCCAGCGACCGTCTCCCAGTTCATCCTTGACCGCTGCTGCAGTCAGCCCACTTGATGAGGCACTCTTACCTGAAGCAAACACACCTCTTGGGGATAATTTCACCATGTATCTGAGTAACTGACTTTTCGCAATACCGGGATCTCCTACAAGCAACAGGTGGATATCTCCTCTAATACGTCCTCCGTCAGGCAGGGATTTTGGGACTCCTGAGAATAACTGTAAAGTTAGTGCTTCTTTGATATTCTCATAACCATAAATTGAAGGTGCTATGGATTTTATAATTTTATTATATATCTGTGGATCATTGCTAAGTTCTATTATTTCGTCTTCTTCTTCCGGGGATATATCCAGCTCATCAAATTCCTGATCCAGGTATTCTATGGAATTGCAGTGTAAGACAAGATCGTAAAATGTGGATTTACCTTCACGTGTGGTTCTCTGGTGGGACCTGAGAATACCGTTTACTACTACACGGTCACCTGGCTTCACAATGCCGGCCAGTTCATCTTCGGCATCGACATCAATACTCTGGGGCTGACTTCCTCCCTTGAGACTTTCGGGAGATTCCTGTACCTGGAGCTTCTGGGCATCGATGAAATTGGATTTATCAATGAGAAGTTTGAATGGCCCTCTTTTGCCGCAACTCTCTTCTTCACATTCGCCGGGTTCCACGAATTTTGGCCCGCTCTGGGGTACATAATTTACTGTTTCACAACGCATACAGTAAAATGCCGCATTGGTAATCTTTGGGCGTACTTCGGTTGCCTTGCGTATCATTCCTTCAACTGCAATGAATTTAAGGAGATGATTGCTCCTGAGGTCACGTATTGTAACTTTGTTTGGAATACTGGTAAACTGGATGTGTGCATCATGCAGTTGTTTTTCAACAGGGAGCTCAATTTGTTTAAGAGCTTCTTCAGCCGAGGGGATAACCTCATCCGGCGTTTGTAATAATTCTTCGGAAAGTTCCCTGTCGAATTGTTCCAGATCTGTAAAATTTACTTCTATACTTCGTAATTCCGGGTATTCGTTGGCAAGTTTAAGTATATCATGCCAGCAATATCGTTTAAGAAAATCCCGGAATTTATTTTCCCATTTTTCTTCCGTCATTAATATCAGTGCATACCAGATTTGAATTCGGATTATAAAAACTTACAAGCTTTATCTATCTTTCGTGTGTATCATTTCTTTTTTATTTGTATATCTCTGAGTACTCCTCTTAGTGTCTGTACTTCCCTTGGTGTCAGTTCTGCACGTCCGAATATCCTTTTCAACATAATTGAAGTTTTTTCCATCTTATGTTTGGGGTGTTTTATACCTGCAAGCACCTGTTCAAAATGGTCATATAATAATTGCAGATCAAAACCATCAGCAATTGGTCTCTTGCCGATTTCCAGATTGCTCATCTCATACATTGTAACTGTTGCTGCATGGGAGATGTTCATTATGGGATATTTTTCTGATGTTGGAATTGTCATTATCATATCGCACCTTTTGAGTTCTTCCCGGGTAAATCCATTATCCTCTCTTCCGAAAAGGAAGGCAATCTTTCCATTAGTTTCCCTGAATTTATCCCTGATTTCGGAGGGAGTATATGCAGGCATGCGTATGTGCTGGTCGGTTTTTATACCTGTGATTCCGGATGTTCCAATTACTATATCTGTATCTTCAATAGCTTCTTCCAATGAGTCTACTCTAGGGGCACTTTCCAGTAAATCACGTGCATGGCATGACATTGCTCTTGCCTGTCCTTCGAGCTTACAGGGATTTACAAGAACCAGGTCATCAAATCCGAAGTTTTCCATTGAGCGTGTAACCGAACCTACATTTCCCTGGTATAAAGGTTCTACAAGTACGATTCTAATTTGCGGTGACATGTCTTCCTTTTTGAATACGCTCTTTACTATAATATCTTGCGAATGGTTGTCTGTTTGCAGTTGGGTTGATGCAATATTTCGTGCCAAAAAATGTTATATACTATACGAACAATCTATTTTCTGCTGCTCTAATAGCATTACGATGGAGTGATTTCATGAGTCTTGAGAAAATATTGAAAGATACTTTCAAAGGGGAAACGACAGAAGTTGGATGGTACCTTGCCATGTCAAAACTGGCAGAGAGGGAAGGCTATCCTGAAGTTGCAGTTTACTTGCGCCAGATTGCAATGGATGAGGCCTGGCATGCCGCAGAGACTGCGGAGATTCTTGGATTGATCAAAGATACCACAATTGAGAACATCAAGATGATGCTTGAAGGTGAAACCATGGCAGAAGGTGAAAAAAAGTGACGCTGCTAAAATTGCCAGGGATGAAGGTAATGTACAGGCAGCTCTTTTCTTCGAGAAAGCTTCCTTTGATGAGGCAAGGCATAAAGAAGGCCTTAAAGGTCTGCTGAAAAGACTGGAAAAAGAGTGCTAATGAGGGATTATTAATGTCAAAAGATATTCTTGAAAAGGGTGCCATTCTCCAGAGGGACCGTGAAACATTCGCTATTGCCCCCAAACCCCTGGAGGCCTTGTATCAGCTGATATGTTGCGTACGATTGCGGACACTGCGGACAAATATGAGGCAGCTGCCATTAAACTGACATCTGCTCAACGTGTTTGTATTATAGGTCTCAAGGAGGACGATATAGACAATGCCTGGGATGACCTGGGTATGAAACCAGCTGCTGCAATCGGTCCATGTGTGAGAAGTATCAAAATCTGTCCGGGTACTACTTTCTGTAAACGTGGTCAGCAGGATGCTGTAACTCTCGGTCTTGAACTGGATGAGAAATACCATGGAATGCAACTTCCTTCCAAATTCAAAATAGCGGTTTCAGGCTGCATGAATTCATGTTCCGAACCTGCTGTCAGAGATATAGGTATCATGGGTACTCCAAAAGGTTATACCGTGATGGTCGGGGGTAATGCAGGTATTCGTCCAAGACTTGGTGATGTGATAGCTGATGAACTGAATGATGATGAGGTCAAAGAACTAGTTGACACGATTGTCAGCTTTTACAAGACCCACGCAAAAAACATAGAATCGGACGCATGATCGATGATATGGGTCTTGAAAATTTCAAAAAGGAAATAGGCCTTTAATTAAGGGATTCTTTCCTTTCCTTTTTTCTAATTCTCCTCTCCTGTTTTGTTTTTTGCATAATGAAAATATTTAAATACAATTGTTACCACCAATAAACCATCTTATAATTACTACTGCTAATAATTTTTGTAAAATATCTTTTAAAATGGTATCAGGAGATAGAATTTATGGCTATGGAATATTATTCTGGCATATCCGATGCTATGAGGATCACATTCGTGCAGGTCATGATATTGGCCACGATCGCAATTGTGATATTCCTCTATGGAATGTATATAAATTTGAAAAAATGGGGATTGGGTGCTGAAGGTTACGGACAAAAACCTTCCAAAGGCAGCATCTTTACTTTCCCGAAAACACTTGCCTATCAGCTGAGTGAGGATGGGCATGGTCATAAGCAGAATATTATTGTAACTCTTGTACTTGATATTCTATTGCAGCGTCGTATAATGCGCCGCAGTCCCCTTCGATGGTTCATGCACATTACCATTTTCGTAGGCTGGATGACCCTTTTCCTATTGTCCCTTCTCATGTTCCTTGTGGAATTACTACACATGGCACATCTGGGAATCGGGCCCGAACCTGCAGTCTTCAGGGAATTCCTCGGTCCAATTAATGACCTGTTCAGCTACATTCTGCTTACAGGTATAATAATTGCAATCGCAAGAAGGCTCTTTATTCCAAGAATGCGTGAAGCTACCATTGCATATGACTCCATACTGCTTGGTGGACTGACCCTCATTACTGTTACAGGGTTTATTGCTGATGGTATCAGGAACGGCACTTTCTGGGGCTTTGGTATTGAATACCCCTATGCTCCACCAGCTGCACTGTTCCACGTGATAATTTCCCTGCTCTTCTGTATTGCTTACATCCCGTACAGCAAATACATCCACATGATTGCAACACCTCTTACTATTTTGGCCAACAAGGGAGGCGAATAAAATGGTACGTGATAATCCGTCTATTACAACGGAAAACCTTACAGCTGTCCAGCTTATGGAAATCGATTCCTGCACACGTTGTGGTGAATGTGTACAGTGGTGCCCGACCTATGATGCAAGAAACCAGGACCCTGGACTTGCACCCAGGGATAAGATCCTGCGCTGGCAGGAGTACATGAAGAAATCCTATGGTCTGCGTGCCCGGCTCTTTGGGCCCAAACAGGTTCCAGAGGAAGAAATTGAACAATTCAAGGAAGATGTTTTTGATTGTACCACTTGTGGAATGTGTGGTACAGTGTGTGAATCCGGCATCAATACCGTTGAACTCTGGGAAGCAATGCGTGCCAATCTTGTAAAACGTGGCAATGGTCCTGTTGGTAAACAGCCCATGTTTGTCAAGCTTATAGGAGAATATGGCAACCCATATATGGCAGATCCCAAGGAACGTCTCAGCTGGGTTCCCGATGATGTTAAAATAGAAGATAAAGCAGATATTCTCTATTTCGGTGGCTGTACCGCTGAACTGAGACAGAAAAAACTTGCTTTTGCAACCGCACGTGTACTGAACCATCTGGAGATTCCATTCACCATGCTCGGTGAGGATGAACAATGCTGCTGTTCTGCTCTTGTAAGAACAGGCCAGTATGAAATGGAGGATATTGCCAGAAGGATGGCACGCAAGAATGTGGATGGAATTAAGGCTAAGGGAGCAACCAAAGTACTGTTTGCCTGTGCTGGTTGTTACAGAACTGCAAAAATAGACTGGCCAAGATTGCTTGGTGAAGAACTTCCATTCGAGGTTATCCATATAACTGAGTACCTTGACAAACTCATCGATGAAGGCAAGATCAACTGGAAACAGCCCTTTGATAATAAGACAATTACCTACCACGACCCATGTCACCTGGGACGTCACGTGGGAGTCTTTGAACCACCACGTAAAGTATTGCGCAGTATCCCCGGTCTGAACTTTATTGAAATGGACCGTATAAAGGAGAATCAACGCTGCTGCGGAGCAGGTGGTGGTGTCAAAGCAGGCATTCCTGACCTTGCACTTGGTGTTGCCGAGACGAGGGTTGAAGATGCTCTTGCCAAGAGTCCGGATATTCTTTCCAGTGCCTGTCCATTCTGTAAGAGAAATCTTTGTGATGGTAGGGACTCTGTCAAGGCAGAATCACTGGAAGTCGAAGATGTCATTGTTTTGACCGCTGAAGCTCTTGGTATCGATCTTTCTGATTGTGAAGATCAGGCACGATAATCAACTCAAGGGGTTATACCCCTTTTATTTTCTTTTTTTTAGAAACCTACATAAATTATCAGTTACGTCTTGTTGCTGCTATGCAAATTCCCTATGAGTTTTTAGGCAGGATATTCATATACCTGATAATTCTGGCTTTGGCAGGGATACTGTTGGCACTTATAGTGGGTGCTTACAGTTTCAGGAAAAGGCACATAATTTTCCCAGGTTTTGTCCTTTTCATTCTCTATATGTTCTATACTCCGGCCAAATGGATATGCAGGGTATTCCATATCAGGGATACCCTGGTTGATGAGATTCTGATCGAAGTGCGCAATGCTGTAATGCTGGATGAATTTAGGAACAGTAGCGGTTTACGTGTTGTATTCCTGCCACAATGTCTCAGGCATGCCCGGTGTCCTGCGCGTTGTGATCCTATTCATGGCTATGAATGTCAGCGATGCGGCCTTTGTTCTATTGGTTATATCAGTGCAGAAGCTGAAAAACGTGGCTTCCGCGCTTTTGTAATTCCCGGGGGAAGTTTCATAAAGAAAATCATAAAAAACTATCATCCTACTTCATGCATCGCAGTGGCCTGTTATACTGAACTTGCAGAGGCTATGGAAGAGGTTTCATTTATGCCAGTACAGGGAATCTGCCTTTTAAAAGATGGTTGTTTTGAAACAGAAGTTGACGTAGAGGCTGTAATTGATAAAATGGAGGCATGTAATGTACGATCTGATAGGTAAATTGCTGATAGGATTCGTGGCAATATCTGTCTTATTGAGTAGTCTTGCTCTTTTTGTCAGCCGCATCAGCCTTAATCGGCATGTACGTCTTGCAGGTATTTTTGCATGGATACTTGATTTATTCTACCTGCCTATCAAATATTTCTTTTGCAAGTTGTCCGATCCACGTATTCTGGATAGCTGGATGGTTTCCCTGAAAAACATCGCTCATTACCATGCTTTCAGAAGGACTCGTAAAAGGATAATGCTTTTACCACATTGTATGCGTTTTCTGGATTGCCCTGCCAATGCTTCAAGATATGGTATACAATGCAAGGAATGTGGCAGGTGTATAGTTGGACAGGTAAAAAGGGATGCACAAAGGTATGGTTATCGTTTCTACATTATAACAGGCTCCTCATTTGTGAAGCATGTATTGAAAGAAAAGCCTGCAGATGGAATTCTGGTTGTTGGTTGTAATTATGAGATTAACAAGGGTATGCGTTTTCTACGAGATAAAGGTGTTATTGCTTATGGTGTCCCTCTTGAAAGTGATGGTTGCTATAATACCTCTATAAGTTATGAAAAAATAGCAGGTATTCTTGAAGAATTCGGCCCGGTTGATAATAGTTTGTGAGTGAGGGGAGTAAGCTCCCTTCTGTTGATGCAAAGATGCATTGGCAGTATTCGGCTAAGCGTCACACCAAAACGGGGGTTGTCCGAACAACAACTTTGATCCCATTTCGACTTGCACCCGCGAGGATTCGCCGTTCCATCCGTACCCTGCGCGACCTCAATTTTTCATATCATTGCTTTAACGCAGGTCGGTATCGTTTCTGTGCCATCATGCGGTAAAACCGCAAGAGCCGGTTTCCCGGCTGCCCGGGCTCTCGCCCGATACCCTTTACAGGTATTCGCGCGTCCGGAAGGTGGGGAGACTTTCCTCAGACCAGAAGGCCCGGAAACTGCCCTCCCTCTCTCACAAGGTCCTTAATTCATCGGATATATAGAAATACTTATCGCAATGATTTTTATCTATTTTCTTATTCAGGATTGAAATTCAGGGAAATTGAGTCGATGCAAAAGTGCTCTCCGGTGGGAGCTGGTCCATCATCAAAAACATGGCCCAGGTGCCCTCCACAACGGCTGCATATTACTTCGATGCGCTTCATTCCCAGGGAATAGTCCGGTATTCTTTCAATGCTGTCTTCGGATATTGCTTCCCAGAAGCTTGGCCATCCGGTGCCTGCATCGTACTTTGTGGAGGAAGAGAATAAATCCTGATCACATCCGGCACAGGAGTAGATACCTTTTTCGTAAAAATCATTGTATTTGCCACTGAAAGGTGCTTCTGTTCCTTTTTTCCTGAGGACACGAAACTGTTCTGTAGACAATCGTTTTTTCCATTCCTCTTCTGAAATTTGTTTCCAGTTTTCGGACATATCAACTCTCAATAAAGATATTGCAAACGGCTGGATGGAGAATGTTTGGTAGGATGGACACAGCCGTTCGCAACCATGCTAACATCGTGTTTGGATTATATAATCGTTTGCCTGAAGCTATGTGCCTTAGGGTACGACCAATACCTGTGTTTTGGAATGTCTTACCACATTTTCTGCCACACTGCCAAGCAAAAGGTGACTGATGCCGGTTCTACCCAGTGTCCCCATCACGATTAGGTCTATCCCGTTTTCCGCAGCAAATTTGGTGATGCCATCTGCGGGATTGCCCTCAATGATTAGAGGTTCTACCTCGACATCTGCTTTCTTCCCGGCTTCAACAACGTATTGTGTTGCGCTTTTCCCTTCATCTTTCAGGTGATTGCGCAATGAATCGGCCCACCTTTCTCCGCGGGTTGCGATAGATACACTTACGGGTGGCAAAACGTAGACTGCCCTGACCTTTGCACCGGTTGCTTTTGCAAGTTCAATACCCCAGCTAACGGCATTCTTTACATTCTCAGATCCGTCGGTGGCGATCATTATCTTTTCAATTTTCGTACTCATCAATATACCCCCGCTAAGATGTTGTGATTATAATGCTATATTTCTTTTGGTTGTATTTGCCAATATATCACAATCTTAATTTATGGCTACTATCATTTAATCCATGATGGGCGAAACGATTCTTGTTGCAGAGGATATTTTCCGGGATTATGGTTGCCTACATGCTCTAAATGGAATTAACCTGCGTGTGGAAAAAGGTGAATTTATTGCAATTATCGGTCCCAATGGGGCAGGCAAATCTACCCTTCTGAAAATTTTAGCCTCTCTGAGCTCTCCTACCAAAGGTACATTGCATATCTTTGGAACAAAAGATAAAGACAGGGAGGATGTACAGGATAGAATAGGAATGCTTTCCCATGAAACTTTCCTGTATGACAACCTGACAGCTCGTGAAAATCTTTTGTTTTTGGGAAACTGTATGGCATGGAACCTGCTGCTCTTGATGAGAGATGTGATTATCTTATCCGGAAAGTCGGTCTGTGGAAAAGGGCCGAAGATCCTGTTAAAATTTTCTCAAGAGGAATGAAACAGCGTCTGTCCTTTGCAAGGGCTATTATCCATGCCCCTTCCTTGCTATTACTTGATGAGCCTTATACCGGCCTTGACATGAATGCAGCTTTACTTATGGAAAACCTCCTTCTGGAAAAACCGGATTTGACTAAGATAATGGTAACCCATGACATGGACCGGGCATTTCGTCTGTGCAGTCGCCTGTTAATTATGGAGGCCGGGAATATTGTTCATGATGTGGTGGCCAACGACCCAAATGCCCGTAAATTTGCCGAAGCCGTCTGTTTTTCTGCTGGAGGGCAATTTAAATGCTAAAGGGATTGAATATAGCCTTTAAGGATTTGAAAATTGAAAGCAGGGCCAGGGAGATATTCATTTCGATGGTTGTTTTTTCGTTATTGATCCTTATTATCTTTAGTATTGCTTTTTCTGACCTGTTGTCTTCTGCCAGCAAAACTGCAACGGTGGCTTCGGGTGTGCTCTGGATATGTTTCATATTTGCAGGGACTCTGGGTTTAAACCGCACTTTTGCTACAGAGGTCCAGAACGGTTGTATGGATGCCCTGAAAATGTGTCCCATACCCCCCAATTCAATTTACCTTTCCAAGGTAATCTTTGTGTTCTTGCTGATGCTACTGGTAGAAATAATTACTATCCCAATGTTTTCTGTCCTCTTTAATTACCAGTTTACTGCCATTATCTGGGTTGGTATTGTTATATTACTGGGATCCTTTGGCTTTGTTGTGGTGGGATGTCTGATATCTGCTCTTGTTATACGGGCCCGTGCCGGGGAAATGCTGCTTCCTGTCCTGCTTTTACCTCTGTCCCTGCCGGTTATCATCCCGGCGGTGTCTGCCACTTCGGGCCTATTGAGGGGTGAGGATATATTTTCTTTAATGTCATATATCCGACTGCTGGTGGTTTATGACTTTGTCTTCTTTGCAGTTTCAATGCTGGTTTTTGAATATGTCGTAGAGGATTAATATACAGTGAGTTCCATAGTCATGCAGACATCTGAAATAACCCTTACAAACCGGTGATGCTAGTTGCAGTGGGAAAAATATTCCAAACCATTTTACATGTTCACAGTTCTGATGCTTGTTGTAGCATTCGGGGCCATTTTTTTCTATCTGCCGGTCATGAAAGATTCGGCGGGTAATGTACTGGATTCCAGTTTTAATATATTCTATTTCCACATGCCGATTGCAATTGTTGCCTATCTGGCCTTTTTTGTTGTTTTTGTTTCGAGTATCCTTTATCTGCGTGAGAATGATTCGAAATGGGATATGGTATCTCTTTCTGCTGCAGAAGTAGGTGTCATATTTGCATTCCTTGTGCTTGCCACCGGCTCCATCTGGGCAAAGGCTATATGGGGCTGGTACTGGGTATGGGAGCCCCGGTTAACGACCTCTCTTGTGCTTTTTCTTGTGTATGTAGGCTATCTCATGCTCAGGACAGCCCTGGATGACCCTCTTAAAAGGGCCCGGTTATCTGCTGTTTTCGGGATTGTGGCCTTTGTATCAGTTCCCTTGAGTTTTCTTTCCATTCGTATCTGGAGAAGTGCCCATCCCCTGATGTTTGGAGGTTCTCTTTATGGTCAGGACGGAGGCGGGCTTGAAGGTTCTTCCTTACTTCTTGTGCTGCTTTTCAATATGCTGGCATTTGTGATGCTGTTTATAGGCCTTACTTCTTTTAAGTTCCAAAATGAAAAGCTTGGAAGAGAACTGGAAATGGCTAAAGGTCGTTGAGTAAAGCATATATGCCCCTGCGGGCATGAATATTGAAATATGCTATTCGATCCGATCAATATTGAAGGTTTATCCATCCCGAACAGATTTGTACGCTCAGCAACCCATGAATGGCTGGCAGAGGAAGACGGCACACCCACAGCAGCCATAGGGGATATCTATGAAGAATTAGCCAAAAACGAGGTTGGGCTTATTGTAACGGGGTATTCTTACGTAAATCCTGCCGGAAAGAGCGATTATCTGCAGCAGGGTATCTATGATGACCGCTTCATAGGCCCTTACAGGAAGATTGTTGAGAGGGTTCATTCCTATGGTAGTAAAATCGTTCTCCAGATAGTACATGGAGGACGGCAATCAATGGCACAGCACGGTTATCCTCTGCTTGCTCCTTCAGCGGTTGAAGACAGTTCCACAGGTAAACTTCCAAGGGCAATGACAGAAGAAGAAATCCTGGAGACCATTGATGATTTTGTTAATGCTACCCGCAGGGCAATGGAGGCAGGTTTTGATGGAATACAACTGCACTGTGCCCATGGCTTTTTGCTGAGCAGTTTTATTTCACCCTATACCAACAGGCGTGAGGATAAATGGGGGGGTTCTGTGGAAAACCGTACACATATTATCACCGAGATAGTGCGCCGTATCCGGGAGGATGTCTCTCCCGATTTTCCTGTAATGGTCAAACTGAATGCAACCGACGGTTTCGATATATATTCTGGTCATATTAGCCTGGATGCACCGGAATGCGTGGAAATTGCTGCCCTTCTTGAAAAAGCGGGAGTATGTGCCATAGAGGTAAGTGGTGGAATTGTTGAGGCTGGTTCTGTAATGTCCCAGCCCGGAGTTGATTCAGAGGAAAAGGAAGCTTACTTCAGACGTTATGCCAAGATGATAAAGGATACTGTAAGTATGCCCATAATACTGGTGGGGGGTATCCGCACAAGAGCCATTATGGATGAAGTCCTCAGGGTTTATGCGGATATGGTCTCCATGAGCCGCCCGTTCATCAGCGAACCAGACCTTGTGAAAAAACTGGAACAAGGGGCAGAAGGAGCACGCTGTGTTTCATGTAACCGCTGTTTTGATAAAGGTGGCATTAGGTGCAATTATGATTTTGACCTCTAAGGGCAGGATCATTTTTAAAAAGTAAGCAGGAAATATCTTTGGGCATAAATATTATTAATTTTTGTACAGGTCAACTTACCCTATATATAGGGCGTTGTACATCTTGTATCTCATGCGACTTGATGTATATCTTATAGAAACCGGCTTTTTCAGTTCCCGCGGAAGGGCCAAGAAGGCAATTAGTGAAGGTCATGTGAAGGTTGACGGGAACGTTATAACGAAATCTTCCCGTGAAGTGTCCGAGTTCAATGAAATAGAAGTCGATGAAGGCCTCGATAAACCCCGGGGATATTTTAAACTTCGTAACATACAGGAAAAATTCGATTTAATCAAAGAAGGCGACAGCGTATTGGACCTGGGTTCCAGTGCCGGAGGTTTCCTGATGTTTGCCTGTGAACTCGGTGCGAATGCCGTAGGGATTGAATACAGCCGCCATTTTCGCTCAGAACTTGGCAGGCTGGCTTATGAAAATCCAAATATTACCATAATCCTTGATGATGTATTTACGATGCCGATTTCTAAAATACCGGGAAGTCCCTTTGACGTATTGCTTACTGATATGACTCTTGAACCTGAGGCTTCGATAGAGGCTCTTGGCAAGGTGCTTCCCCTTCTCAAGGAAGGTGGAATGATTTTTCAGATAATTAAACTGGGCAGGGGAAGAAATAAAAAACACCTGGTTGAAAAGATTAAATCGCTGGGAATCGAAGTCCTGGAAGTTCTGGATTCTGCCCAGAGGGAATTTTACGTAGTGGCAAAAAAGACATGAGGAACTTATGTTGCTCAAGGTTTATGGTAAGGGCAGGCCCTACAGGCTTTTTGCTGCAGGGATGCATGGTGGTGAGTGGAAAGACACTTCCAACCTCCTGCTGGAATTGAACCCTCCATTGTCGGGTTCTCTTTTCCTGTTGCCTCTTGTTGACCGGGGTAGCTACCTCTCAACTCTTCAGGAAGGCTACTACAAAGGTCCCGGTTCTAAAATCCCTGTTTTTGTGAACAATTGTGCCCCTGAGATATATGTTGAGATTCATTCCTATTCAAAGCAGAATTTCCATAAACTTGCCGGAGGAGATCGTATTTCCAGAACAGGGGTTCCTCCTTACAGTGTGCTGGAAGAAGGCCTGCTGCTTGGTTCGGTGTCTCCTCACATCAGGCTACATTTCCCCAAAGAGGCCCTCTGCTTATCTCTGGAGGTGCAAAGGGAAAATCCTGCATCAGATGAACTTGCACTTCATATGCTTGATAGGATGAAAGAGTGTAAGGGTCGGGATGATTTTATTGCCTTTTTTGAAAAAAAAGTATCCAGCTGCGGCTCTTAAGGCAATTGAGGATTACAAAAAATTTTATGGCCTGTGAATATGTCACAGGCCACACGGCAATTTAGAAAGGCCTGTTGTAGTTATGGATGTTATGTTCGGGATTGACATCCATCATATCTTTTTTCTGTGCCCTCATCATGTCGTCGATCCTGAGGATCATGGTTGCAACTTCTGAAGCAGACCTTATAGTTTGGGTCTTTACACGAAGAGGATCCACGATTCCTTTTTCAACCATGTCAAGGTAATCGCCGCTGTAGATGTCCAATCCTATATTGGGATTTTCGATATGTGCATTACGCAGTTTCAGGATTACGGATGTCGCATCCATTCCACCGTTTTCAGCAATAGCCATGGGTATGGATTCTACAGCATCGGCAAATGCAGTAATTGCAAGTTGTTCCCTGCCACCTATGGATGAAGCATAATTGCGCAGTCTCTGGGCAATTTCCACTTCTGCTGCACCGCCACCAGCCACAATCTTGCCATCCTCTAAGACTGAGTTGATAACGTGGAGTGCGTCATCAAAGGCTCTTTCCAGGTTGTCAGTGACATGCTCGGTACTTCCACGAAGCAGAATGGTAATTACCTTTGTATTTTCACATTTCTTTATGAAAATCTTGGCAACGGTGGACTCTCCCTCTTCTCCAACTTCGCCTGCATGTCCCAGGTCCTCTTCACTGAGATCAAAGACCCTTTTCACGATTTTTGCACCTGTTGCATAGGACAGGTTCCTGATATCATCATCACTGACTCTGCGGATTCCCATCACACCGCTCTTTTGCAAGTAATGTGCTACCTTGTCGCCGATATTCTTGGAGCATATCACGACGTTTGCCCCGCTCTGGATGATATGGTCAGCCATATGTTTGAAATCATCCTCTTCACGGGCAAGGAACTTTTGCATTTCATCAGCATTGCTAATTTGTAATTTGGATGTGTTTGATGTTTTCTGGGTTTCAAGAGGTGTGTCTATAATAGCGATCTTTGCATCCTTTACAGTTTTTGGCATACCAGGGTGTACCCTGTACTTGTTGAGCATTATGCCATCGAGGATTTCTGTTTCACTGACACTTTTTCCAGGTTCCTGTCTGAGGATTATGTCGTTGTCTACATTGACACTTCCCTTTTTGCTAATCTGCAGGATTGCATCCACACAAAGTGATGCAAGTATTTCCTTGTTGGTTTCGGAAGCCTTTCCTGACATAGAAGTGCTGGCTATCTTTTCAAGAACTTCCCTGTTTCCTTCGGATACATCTATGGCAAATTCATTGAGAATTTCCAGAGCTTTTTCAGATGCATTTTCGAATCCTCTTACAAGAACACGTGCGTGCACACCTTCTTCTATGAGATCGGATGCTTTGTCAAGTAATGTACCTGCAGTCACAACTGCACTGGTTGTACCGTCACCTGCAATCTCTTCCTGGGTACGGGCAACCTCTACAATCATTTTGGCAGTTGGATGCTCGATATCCATTCCCTTGAGGATAATGGCCCCGTCGTTGGTTAGGACTATGTCTCCAATGGAGTTTACCATCATTTTGTCCATGCCCTTGGGCCCAAGGGTAGTTTTGACAATGTTTGCTACTGCCTTTGCCGCGGCGATGTTTACGGATAAAGCATCTCTTCCCTGCTTGTGTTCGGTGCGGGGATTCATGATGTAGGCGGGTTGTCCGCCATAATGTCCTGGCATTGATGTTGAACCTCCTGATGAATAATCTGTATATAAAGAAATCTAACTGTCTATGGTTCTATAAATACGTTTCGCAGTAGCTCTTTGCTATTGCTAGCCTTTTCAAAACCTTTAATATATAGAGCGGGCTCTTATAAAGCCTATGCTTTATTTTGTCGGACTTGGGTTATTTGATGAAAAGGATGTTTCTGTAAAGGGGCTTGAAGTTATAAAAAATGCCGATAAGGTGTATGTGGAATTTTATACTTCCCGATTGATGGGTGCGGATAAAGAAAAGATGGAAAACCTGTATGGCAGGGAAATACACGTTCTTGACAGGCAGGAAGTAGAGCAAGATCCCTGGTGGCTGGAAGAAGCAAAAGAGATGGATATAGCTTTTCTAACAGGTGGGGACACGATGGTATCCACTACTCATGTAGATATCCAACTCAGAGCAATGGAGTTGGGCATTGAAACCCGTTTGGTCCACGGCTCTTCCATAGTCTCCGCTATCTGTGGTCTGACTGGCCTCCAGAATTACAGGTTTGGCAAAGCGGCAACCATTCCTCATCCATACACGAGCACCCGGGGAAATACCATTATTTCTGAAACTCCCTATGATACTATTCTACACAACAGGCAGATGGGTCTGCATACGGCTGTATTTCTTGATATTGATATGAATAAAGGCTATATGACGGTAAATCAGGGAATTGAACTTTTGCTTAAGATAGATGAAAAAAGAGGGCAAAATCTCATAAAAGGTTCAATAGCTGTAGGTATTGCAAACGCAGGTTCTGAAAAACCTATTGTAAAGGCAGATTTTGCTGAAAATCTCGAAAGTTACGATTTTGGCTCTCCCCTGCACATTGTAGCTATTCCGGCAGATCTGCATTTTGTCGAGGCAGAGGCCCTTGTTAAACTTGCGGGTGCACCTGAATATATCCTTGAAGAAGGGGAAGAAAATTAATTTGAAGTATTCTGTGTAAAAATCATTTACTGGTGAGAGTATAATATGGTACGTGGTTCAGTAGGAGTAATATTCGGTGAAACAGGAACTCTTAATTTCAAGTTCCTGATATCGGACAGTACGGCAGTTCTGAGAGGGCATTATGTCAAAATATGGCATGAGACAGATGGCTGGATACTTGCGCAGGTAATGTCAATTGTGCGCTCCAGTGAAAAATATTCTCTGGAAGAAGCTAAAAAAGGGCAGAGAAAAGATCGAAATGATGACCGTATAGTGGCCTCTGCCACAATAATAGGAAGCAGGGATGATCGTGGTCTTTTAAGGGCACCTATGAGTCCTTTCAGTCCCGGGGATCTGGTCTATCTGGCAGATGATACACTTATTAGAGATACACTGGGTCTTGTGGGAGATGACATGTATATCGGATTGCTTGAAGGTACCGGTATTCCTGTACATCTTAATGTGAACAGTCTTGTGCAGAAACATTGTAGCATCCTTGCAAAGACCGGTAGTGGTAAGTCTTACACGGCCGGAGTAATTCTTGAAGAATTACTTGATCATGATGTGCCCATGTTGATAATTGATCCTCATAGTGAATATTCTTCCCTTAAAGAATCAGCCAGTGGGAATGACGGTGATCTAAAAAAATACGGTATAAAATCCAAAGGATACGGCTCCAGGGTACAGGTTTATACTCCTGCCGATAAATCAATTAATCCAAATGCTGATCATCTTTTCAGGTTAAACGGGGTTAATCTTACTCCCAGTGAACTGATGACTTTATTTCCTGATAATTTTAACAGTACCCATTCCGGCATTCTCTATGAAGCTGTACACAGGTTACGTGCTGATGTGGAAACCTATTTCCTTGATGATATAATCAGGGAGGTCAGTAATAATGAAAGCAAGGCCCGCTGGAATGTAATTAATTTACTTGAAGATATTAACCAGCTGGATATACTTTCCCCTCAACCTACTCCGGTTGAAGAATTAATGCAGGATGGTAAGGCTTCGATTATTGACCTGAAAGGGGTCCCCCCTCATATACAGACAATGATTGTGGCCCAGCTCTGTGATACTCTTTTTGAAGCTCGCAAACTTGGCACAATTCCTCCGGGAATGCTGGTTGTGGAAGAAGCCCATAATTTTGCTCCTGAAAGAGGGTATAGCAAGAGTTCCAGTTCCGAAATTCTCC
>NZ_QBKB01000002.1:442769-491227 GCF_004137855.1 Methanohalophilus profundi | reverse complement strand
AATCAGGGAATTGAACTTTTGCTTAAGATAGATGAAAAAAGAGGGCAAAATCTCATAAAAGGTTCAATAGCTGTAGGTATTGCAAACGCAGGTTCTGAAAAACCTATTGTAAAGGCAGATTTTGCTGAAAATCTCGAAAGTTACGATTTTGGCTCTCCCCTGCACATTGTAGCTATTCCGGCAGATCTGCATTTTGTCGAGGCAGAGGCCCTTGTTAAACTTGCGGGTGCACCTGTATCTATCCTTGAAGAAGGGGAAGAAAATTAATTTGAAGTATTCTGTGTAAAAATCATTTACTGGTGAGAGTATAATATGGTACGTGGTTCAGTAGGAGTAATATTCGGTGAAACAGGAACTCTTAATTTCAAGTTCCTGATATCGGACAGTACGGCAGTTCTGAGAGGCCATTATGTCAAAATATGGCATGAGACAGATGGCTGGATACTTGCGCAGGTGTTGTCAATTGTGCGCTCCAGTGAAAAATATTCTCTGGAAGAAGCTAAAAAAGGGCAGAGAAAAGATCGAAATGATGACCGTATAGTTGCCTCTGCCACAATAATAGGAAGCAGGGATAATAGTGGTCTTTTGAGGGCGCCTATGAGTCCTTTCAGTCCCGGGGATCAGGTCTATCTGGCAGATGATACACTTATTAGGGATACACTGGGTCTTGTGGGGGATGACATGTATATCGGATTGCTTGAAGGCACCGGTATTCCTGTGCACCTTAATGTGAACAGTCTTGTGCAGAAACATTGTAGCATCCTTGCAAAAACCGGCAGTGGTAAGTCTTATACTGCCGGAGTAATTCTTGAAGAATTACTTGATCATAATGTACCCATGTTGATAATTGATCCTCATAGTGAGTATTCTTCTATTAAAGAATCGGCCAGTGGAAATACTGGTGAATTAAAAAAATACGGTATAAAATCCAAAGGATACGGCTCCAGAATACAGGTTTACACTCCTGCCGATAAATCAATAAATCCAAACGCAGATCATCTTTTCAGGTTAAACGGGGTAAATCTCACTCCCAGTGAACTGATGACTTTATTTCCTGATAATTTTAACAGTACCCATTCCGGCATTCTCTATGAAGCTGTACACAGGTTACGTGCTGATGTGGAAACCTATTTCCTTGATGATATAATCAGGGAGGTCAGTAACAATGAAAGCAAAGCCCGCTGGAATGTAATTAATTTACTTGAAGATATTAACCAGCTGGATATACTTTCTCCTCAACCCACTCCGATTGAAGAGTTAATGCAGGATGGAAAGGCCTCGATCATTGACCTGAAAGGGGTTCCTCCCCATATACAGACAATGATTGTGGCCCAGCTCTGTGATACTCTTTTTGAAGCTCGCAAACTTGGCACGATCCCTCCGGGAATGCTGGTTGTGGAAGAAGCCCATAATTTTGCTCCTGAAAGAGGATATAGCAAGAGTTCCAGTTCCGAAATTCTCCGAACAATAGCCTCAGAAGGGCGAAAGTTTGGTTTGGGGATGCTGGTCATCTCCCAGAGGCCTGCAAGGGTTGATAAAAATGTACTTTCACAGTGTGGAAGCCAGATTATATTGAAAGTTACCAACCCCAATGACCTTAAATCCATCAGTAAAGGTCTGGAGGGTGTAAATTCCTATGTAGAAGAAGAATTGTTACGCCTGCCGCCCGGGATTGCGATGCTGGTGAGCAATGATATTGAACGCCCGATTCTTGTGGATATACGTGTCAGGAAATCCAAGCATGGTGGGGAATCCGTGAAAATTCTCAATAAATCTTCATCTAAAGCCTCTCCAGGTGTCAAAAAAGAGTCTAAAACAGAACCTGTAACCAAACCTGTAGAAGAAAAAAAATCCCAATCCCCGCCACCTAAAAGGAAACCAAGCCGCAATCCCAAGAAAGATAGTGGTGGTCTTTTCAATAAGCTGTTTGGCTCTGAAAGTAAATAAGGTGTTATAAATGGCAGCGGATTTGAATGAGAAAGTTGGACGATATGAAAAATTGCTTAAAAAGGCCCTGGAGCTTGCACAACCTGCTCCAAGAGCCAATTCCCATTTGATGAAAGTGGCAGATGATTACCTGAATATGGCTCGATCCTATTACAATGACGGTCTTCATTTCGTTAAGATTGGGGATCCTGTAAATGCCCTTGTATGTTTCAGTTATGGACATGCCTGGCTGGATGCTGGTGCAAGGCTTGGGATTTTTGATGTAAATGATGATGTGTTATTTACAATATGATCCATCATTCCTTATTCAAATTCGGTTTAAGCAGAGAATTAATATAAGTGAAACGAATATGACTGAGTTTATTGCTTAATGTACTATTTGTGCTTATTAGTTTTGATGGCGATGTTTTAATTTGAGAGAATGTAGAAGTTTTAGACCTGGAGACGAAAAGTATGCCGAGTTATCATGTAACCCTTGAAGCCGCCTGGTTGGTAAGAGATGTGAAAAGCGCAGATGATGCCATTGGTGTAGCAATTGCTGAAGCCGGAAAGAGGCTCAATCCCCAACTTGATTTTGTTGAAGTTGATGTGGGTTCTACTTTCTGTCCTGCCTGTAATGAACCTTTTAGTAGTGTTTTCATAGCAGCAAATACTGCTATAGTCGGCCTTATCCTGGAAATGAAAGTTTTTGATGCTGAAAGTGAAGAACATGCTTCCCGTATTGCCAAATCGGTCATCGGAAGGACCTTGAGGGATGTACCTCTTACTGTAATAGATGTCGAAGAATTTGTCAGATGAAGTGGGAGGTCTAATGTCAGGCCCCATAGATGTTGTAGGACATGCTGCACTGGATTATCTATTTGAAGTCGAACATATCGCTTCACCCAATGAATCCTATCCGATAACAAGCTATGAAGTACTTTTTGGAGGGGGTGGTGCCAATATTGCCGCAGCAATAGCGCATTTGGGTGGTTACTCCCGTCTGGTTGCTGCTGTGGGGGATGATTTTTCCACAAGTGGCTATGAGCAACATCTGAATAATCTGGATGTTGATCTTTCTCTCCTTTATCGTATAGAAGGTGAGGAAAGTACCAAAGCTTTTGTCTATACTGATCCAAATCATAATCAATCATCCTACTTTTACTGGGGTTCATCTTCAAAGTTGCCGGATATAGAAGCTCCAGCGCTGATTTTGTCCATCTGGCAACCTCTGAGGCAAGTTTCAATGCCCGGGTGGCTCAGAAATCAAAGTTTGTTTCTTTTGATCCTGGCCAGGATCTGGTTACTTACTCAAAAGAGCATCTGGTTACGATACTGGATAATACGGATATTCTCTTTGCCAATATCCATGAGGTCAAGCGTGTAAAAGAGATGACTGGAAGGTCTTTTGATGACCTGAAGAAATCCATTTCAACTATTGTAGTCACCTGTGATTCCAGTGGAAGTAAGATATATTGTAAAGATAAAAAAATTGATATCCTCATCGTATCTGTAAAAGCTGTGGACCCCACCGGGGCGGGAGATGGTTACAGAGCGGGATTCCTTTTGGCTTTCAGGAAAGGTTTTCCTGTAGAGGTATGTGGCAAAATAGGTTCAACAGTTGCTTCGTTTGCAGTGGAATGTGTTGGATGCCAGACCAATCTGCCAACATGGGATGTTATGAAAAAAAGATATGAAGAGAACTTTGGAGCATTGCCCTAAAGCCTCTCCAGGTGTCAAAAAAGAGTCCAAAACAGAACCTGTAACCAAACCTGTAGAAGAAAAAAAATCCCAATCCCCGCCACCTAAAAGGAAACCAAGCCGCAATCCAAAGAAAGAAGTGGTGGTCTTTTCAATAAGCTGTTTGGCTCTGAAAATAAATAAGGTGTTATAAATGGCAGCGGATTTGAATGAGAAAGTTGGACGATATGAAAAATTGCTTAAAAAGCCCTGGAGTTTGCACAACCTGCTCCAAGGGCCAATTCCCATTTGATGAAAGTAGCAGATGATTATCTGGATATGGCTCGATCCTATTATAATGACGGTCTTCATTTCGTTAAGATTGGGGATCCTGTAAATGCCCTTGTATGTTTCAGCTATGGGCATGCCTGGCTGGATGCCGGTGCAAGGCTTGGGATTTTTGATGTAGATGATGATGTGTTATTTACAATATGATCTGCCATACCTTATTCAAATTTGGTTTAAGCAGAGAATTAATATAAGTGAAATGAATATGACTGAGTTTATTGCTTAATATACTATTTGTGCTTATTAGTTTTGATGGCGATGTTTTAATTTGAGAGAATGTAGAAGTTTTAGACCTGGAGACGAAAAGTATGCCGAGTTATCATGTAACCCTTGAAGCCGCCTGGTTGGTAAGGGATGTGAAAAGCGCAGATGATGCCATTGGTGTAGCAATTGCTGAAGCCGGAAAGAGGCTCAATCCCCAACTTGATTATGTTGAAGTTGATGTGGGTTCTACTTTCTGTCCTGCCTGTAATGAACCTTTTAGTAGTGTTTTCATAGCAGCAAATACTGCTATAGTCGGCCTTATCCTGGAAATGAAAGTTTTTGATGCTGAAAGTGAAGAACATGCTTCCCGTATTGCCAAATCGGTCATCGGAAGGACCTTGAGGGATGTACCTCTTACTGTAATAGATGTCGAAGAATTTGTAAGATGAAGTGAGAGATTTAATGTCGGCCCCCATAGATGTTGTAGGACATGCTGCACTGGATTATCTATTTGAAGTCGAACATATCGCTTCATCCAATGAATCCTATCCGATAACAAGCTATGAAGTACTTTTTGGAGGGGGTGGTGCCAATATTGCCGCAGCAATAGCGCATTTGGGTGGTTACTCCCGTCTGGTTGCTGCTGTGGGGGATGATTTTTCCACAAGCGGCTATGAACAACATCTGGATAATCTGGGTGTTGATCTTTCTCTCATTTATCGTATAGAAGGTGAGGAAAGTACCAAAGCTTTTGTCTATACTGACCCAAATCATAACCAATCATCCTACTTTTACTGGGGATCATCTTCAAAATTGCCGGATATGGAAGCTCCAGCGCTGAATTTTGTCCATCTGGCAACCTCTGAGGCAAGTTTCAATGCCCGGGTGGCTCAGAAATCAGAGTTTGTTTCTTTTGATCCTGGGCAGGATCTGGTTACTTATTCAAAAGAGCATCTGGTTACGATACTGGATAATACGGATATTCTCTTTGCCAATATCCATGAGGTCAAGCGTGTAAAAGAGATGACTGGCAGGTCTTTTGATGACCTGAGAAAATCCATTTCAACAATTGTAGTTACCTGTGATTCCAGTGGAAGTAAGATATATCGTAAAGATAAAAAAATCGATATTCCTATCGTAGCTGTAAAAGCTGTGAATCCCACCGGGGCAGGAGATGGTTACAGGGCGGGATTCCTTTTGGCTTTCAGCAAAGGCCTACCTTTTGAGGTATGTGGCAAAATAGGTTCAACAGTTGCTTCGTTTGCAGTGGAATGTGTTGGATGCCAGACCAATCTGCCAACATGGGATGTTATGAAAAAAAGATATGAAGAGAACTTTGGAGCATTGCCCCTCTNGAGGTATGTGGCAAAATAGGTTCAACAGTTGCTTCGTTTGCAGTGGAATGTGTTGGATGCCAGACCAATCTGCCAACATGGGATGTTATGAAAAAAAGATATGAAGAGAACTTTGGAGCATTGCCCCTCTGATCTCTTCTTTTTTGTTTTATTTATTTTTGTTTTCGATTACAGCCTGGGCTGCTGCCAGTCTTGCAATGGGAATGCGGAATGGTGAACAACTTACATAATTGAGTCCCACGTTATGGCCATATTTTACAGAAGCCGGTTCTCCGCCGTGTTCCCCGCAAATACCAATCTTAAGTTCACTATTTGTGTTTCTTCCTTTCTCAATACCGATCTTGACAAGTTCACCTACTCCGTCCTGATCAAGTACTGCGAATGGATCCTGCTCCAGTATATTGTTCTCTATATAGGATGGGAGGAACTTTCCTGCATCATCCCTGCTGAAACCGAAGGTTGTCTGGGTCAGGTCATTGGTACCAAAGGAGAAGAATTCGGCCTCTTCAGCGATACGGTCTGCAGTCAGGGCTGCTCTTGGCAGTTCTATCATGGTTCCAACCAGATATTCAATGGTTGAACCGTTACAATCAATTACTTCCTGTGCAGCGGATTTTACTGTTTCCTTGATTACCTTGAGTTCGTTGACATGGCTGACCAGTGGAATCATTATTTCCGGTACAATTTCAAGCCCTTCCTTTTTCAGGTCGCACGCTGCTTCAATAATAGCTTTGACCTGCATCTCGTACACTTCAGGATATGTAATGCCAAGGCGGCATCCCCGGTGGCCAAGCATCGGATTGACTTCTTTGAGTGATTCTACTCCACCTATCAGTCTGTTTACTTCAGCGATCTCTGATTGTTTGGCGCCCTTAGTTTTCAGTTCGCGTAGTTTTTCCGTGAGTTCCTCATGGTTGGGCAGGAATTCGTGAAGCGGAGGATCAAGCAATCTGATTGTAACAGGATAGCCTTCCATTGCACGGAATATTCCGGTAAAGTCTTCCTTTTGCATGGGAAGCAATTTTTCAAGTGCCTTTTTCCTTTCCTGACTGCTTTCTGCCATTATCATTTCACGAACAACAGGGATTCTTTCCTCGCCAAAAAACATATGCTCTGTACGGCAAAGGCCAATCCCTTCAGCTCCGAATTCCCTTGCGACAGTTGCATCATGGGGGGTATCGGCATTGGATCTGACATTTATGGACCTGATATTGTCAGCCCATCCCAGAATTGTATCAAGTTCACCGCTCAGTTCAGGGGAAATGAGTTTGACTTCACCCAGTATGACTTCTCCTGTACTGCCGTCGATAGTTACATAGTCTCCTTCTTTGACAGTAACATTCCCGTTGGTGAATTCTTTTTTGTCCATGTCGATTGTAATTTCGCCACAGCCGGCAACACATGGTTTACCCATTCCTCTGGCAACAACTGCTGCATGGGATGTCATTCCGCCGCGAACAGTGAGTACACCTTCAGAAGCTGCCATTCCTCCGATATCCTCCGGTGAGGTTTCGGTACGTACAAGAATAGTCTGTTTTCCTTCCTTGGATTTTTCTTCGGCTTCCTCTGCTGTGAATACAACCTTTCCGACTGCTGCACCTGGGGATGCCGGTAATCCTGTAGCAATCACATCGAGGTTTGCATCGGGATCTATCATTGGATGGAGGACTTTATCGATCTGTGAAGCTTCGATACGTGATACTGCAATTTCTTTATCAATGAGGCCTTCTTTTTCCATTTCCACGGCTATTCTGATAGCTGCTTTTGCAGTTCGCTTCCCGGTTCTTGTCTGAAGCATGTAAAGGTTACCTTCCTGAATGGTAAACTCTATGTCCTGCATGTCCCGGAAGTGATTCTCCAGTTTCCTGTAGATGTCCACCAGTTTATCATAGACCTCAGGCATGCTATTCTGGAGTGCTTCGATGGGTTGTGGGGTGCGTATTCCTGCGACTACATCTTCTCCCTGGGCATTTGTGAGGAATTCGCCGAAGAAGCATTTTTCACCGGTTGCAGGATCACGTGTGAAAGCAACGCCGGTTCCGGACTTGTCACCCATATTTCCATAAACCATGCTCTGTACGTTTACAGCGGTTCCCCAGTTGTCGGGTATATTGTTCAGGCGGCGATATTTGATAGCCCTCTGGTTGTTCCAGGAATTGAATACAGCATCGATTGCCATCTGGAGTTGCTTTCTGGGATCCTGTGGAAACTCTTTCCCTGTATTGTCCTTTATTATTGCTTTGAATTTTTCGACCAGGTATTTGAGAGAATCCGTGTCCAGTTCGGTATCCAGTTCTACATCCAGCTCTTTTTTCTGGGATTCTATTACCTTTTCAAAATTTTCAGTAGATATTCCAAGTACAACATCTGCGAACATTGTCAGGAATCTTCTGTAACTATCATAAGCAAAACGCTCGTTAGATGTCTTTTTTGCAAGTCCTGTGACAGTTTTGTCGTTTAGGCCGAGATTGAGAACAGTATCCATCATTCCAGGCATTGAAACCCGTGCTCCGGAGCGAACAGAAAGGAGGAGGAGATTGTCCGGATCGCCAAATTGTTTGTTATTTGCTTTTTCGAGTTTTTGTAAAGCCCGGTCCACCTCATCAAGCATTCCGGGTGGATATTGATTGTCTCTTGTATAGAGCACACACACTTCAGTGGTAATTGTGAAGCCTGGAGGTACCGGAATACCCAGGTTTGCCATTTCTGCAAGGTTTGCGCCTTTACCACCCAGCAAATCTTTCATGCTGTTTTTTCCTTCGGTTTTATTATTTCCAAAAAGATAAACGAATTTTTTATCTGCCACTAACTTTCCTCCCATGGAAATTTAGATTCCTTATTATATGTAGGGTCCTGTTTGTTAGTAGATGACACAATAGTTCATTTTATATTAAGGTTTAACGATGCATCATATTTTTAAGTAAGAATGAAATAATTTCCGGGGAATTAATTTTGTTTTAATTATCGTTTTGTTCCCGGGAATTGTATATGTTTCTATTAAAGGTGTTGCGATACATTTATATGCAATCAATTTAATCTATTTATACTTCCAAATTACCTTATATAATGGACAATGCATATGAAAAGACTTGGAGTAGTATACCACCTGATAGGTGGCAGGAAACTTATAGTTAAAGGCTCCGAAAATATGTCTTATTGCAATATAAAGGAATTGCCCCGGAAAGGGTCGGCAGTTCTGGACAAGAAAGTTGCAAGAATTGGCAAAGTTTCCGATATAATAGGGCCGGCTTCCCGGCCTTATGTTGTAGTCAAAATTTTTAGTGACGTACCAGATTCGAAGATAAAAAGCTGGATTCGAGAAAAGGTGTATGTCAAATAATTAATGTTTACGTTTTTATTCCGTGATTTTAATCAGAGGTCCAATACATGGTAGAAGTTGAAAGGGTAAGGTATTCAGACACTTCCGAACGAGAAAAAATGCGTGCTATGATAAAAGCGCGTCGTGAGAAAGAAAAGAATACTGATGTAGAGAATAAGGCACTTGAGTGCCCTGAGTGTGGTAGCCGCAATCTTGAACAGGATTATGAACGTGCAGAACTTGTATGTGCGGATTGTGGTTTAGTAGTTGATGCTGATTTCGTAGATGAAGGACCTGAATGGCGGGCTTTTGACCATGACCAGAGGATGAAACGCTCCCGTGTGGGTGCGCCGATGACCTACACAATACATGATAAGGGTCTCTCCACAATGATCGATTGGAGGAACCGTGATTCTTATGGAAAGTCCATATCATCCAAGAATCGTGCCCAACTGTATCGTTTGAGGAAATGGCAGAGGCGTATCCGTGTAAGTAATGCAACTGAACGAAACCTGGCATTTGCTCTTTCAGAACTTGACAGGATGGCCTCAGCCCTTGGTCTTCCCAGGACGGTTCGTGAAACAGCAGCTGTTGTTTACAGAAAAGCGGTTGACAAGAACCTGATTCGTGGTCGCAGTATTGAAGGGGTTGCCGCAGCTGCTCTGTATGCGGCATGCAGGCAGTGCAGTGTTCCACGGACACTGGATGAGATTGGAGAGGTATCCAGGGTCAGCAGGAAAGAGATTGGCAGGACATACCGTTTCATTTCAAGGGAATTGTCCCTCAAACTAATGCCTACTTCCCCGATAGATTACGTGCCAAGGTTCTGTTCGGGCCTAAGCCTGAAAGGCGAGGTACAATCCCGAGGTGTAGAAATCCTGAGGCAGGCATCGGAGAAAGAACTAACAAGCGGACGTGGGCCTACAGGTGTTGCTGCTGCGGCTATCTATATTGCCTCCATCCTGTGTGGGGAACGCCGCACACAGCGTGAGGTTGCAGACGTGGCAGGTGTGACAGAGGTTACCATTCGTAACCGTTACAAGGAACTTGCAGAGGAACTCGATATCGAGATAATTCTCTGAGATTGGAAGGATAATTTTAAAATCCTTCAACTTCTTTTCTTTCCTATCCATGCTTGCAATACTGGACATGCTTTTTGTGGGATTCGCAGTAGGTCTTACAGGAGCGCTTGTGCCAGGCCCGATGCTTTTTGCCACCATTGAAGGGTCTTTGAAAAAAGGATGGAGGGCAGGACCTGAGGTTGTCCTTGGCCATGCTTTGATTGAACTTTTAATTTGTATTCTTATTGTGCTGGGCCTTACATCGCTTATCGGGGACACGGAAATGTCCGTTATATCCTTTGTAGGAGGTCTGGTACTTGTTGGATTTGGTTTACTTACGATAATACATTCCCGGAATACATCTATTGATTCAGGATTAGCTGGTGGAGTTCTGGCAAACCCTGTTTCTGCAGGTATACTAACTTCGGCTTCCAATCCTTATTTCTGGATATGGTGGCTGGCTGCAGGAAGTGCACTTGTGCTCCGGGGAATGGAAATTGGTATATTTGCTGCTGTGATGTTTGTAGTCGGACACTGGATGGCTGACCTTGGATGGTTTACCTTTGTTTCCACATCTCTTAGCAAGACGAGAAGTTTCTTTTCGGGACCTGTATATCGCGGTGTCCTTGCATGCTGCGGGTTTTTCCTGATGGGATTTGGTACCTGGTTTGCTTTTGGGTGATTTAATGGAACGTTTGTGTGTGAAAGTGAAAAAACGATTTGGTGAGCCTGTCAGGCAGGCACTGGCGCAGATGGATTTACTGGATAATTCATACAGGCTGTCTGCGGATGATGACTGTCTGTATGTGCCTGTCATGGACGAGTGTCCGGAAGATGTCTGTTCAAATCTTCCCCATGCGGCAGAACTGGTCAAACATGAGCTGCAACCCAATAAGAAACAGATCACTCCCGAAAGTTTACTTGGGTTTTCTCCCTCTTTTGAAATAGTGGGAGATATTGCAATTCTTGACGGCGATGAAGAGGAACCTGAAAAGGTTGCCCGGGCCCTTCTGGAATTTCGAAAGAGTCTGCGTGTGGTTTTACAGGAGGAATCAGGGATCACAGGAGAATTTCGGGTACGCAGTTTCAGGCTGGTTGCCGGAGAAAACAGGACTGAAACGATGCACCGGGATCATGGATACAGGTATCTGGTGGATGTCGCGAAGGTTTATTTTACTCCCAGGCTTTCTACAGAAAGACAACGTGTGATTTGCAGTTGAAACCGGATGATGTAGTTGTGGATATGTTTGCAGGGGTGGGTCCATACAGTATCCCGGCGGCCAAAAAATGTGGTTATGTGTATTCAATTGATAAAAACCCGCAAGCGGTTGAGTACCTGCAAAAAACATCGAACTCAACCGCCTGGATAACATTGAAGCCTTCGTGGCAGACGCCCGTGACCTTCCGCAGAGGCTGGGTCAGGTAGCAGACCATGTTATCATGAATTTGCCTCACAATGCCTGCGATTTTGTCAATGAGGCCGTGGCCCTGACAAAACCCGGAGGTGTTATCCATTATTACGCAATGGCGCATGATGATGATCTTTTTGGTCCCTCTCTTTGCCTGATCGAGGAGGCTGCAAAAAAAGCAGGCAGGGAATTTGAAGTACTGGAGACCCGCTCGGTCCGTTCGTATGCCCCGCATCAGTACAATGTATGTATTGATATGCGGATCAATTGATATTATTCAGGCAAAATAGCGAAATGGTTAAATCCTAAGATCCGTATCTGGATACGCCTCTGTGTGCCGTCGTGGCTTAGTGGTATAGCGGCTGATTCGTAATCAGCAGGCCGGGGGTTCGAATCCCCCCGACGGCTTATTATCCCAAGGTGTAAATCCCTCTTGAAGTGAGACATTTGTGAAATGTCTTTAATATAATCTTCTTTCCACTTTTTGGCAACACTATTTTGCTAATAGCACCTTACTGATGAATATATAGGATTTTTCGTTCACCACAAAGATTCAATCCCAACTTTCTACGATTAACCCTTTTTCTTGATTAACATACTGTATGAAATTCATTTCATGGATATTTATTCCATCTGCAGTATATTTTAAAAAATGAGCCTTCGTTTCCTTTCCCGCTTTGTCTAAATACACAATAAAAAGTTTTTCTTAAAAATTGAAAAATGAATTTTGAAATTCTTCAATGTCTTCAAGCATATTTCTTTCAATAGAATGTGTTTTATCAACATGTGGCCCACGCTTAGACTTATTTATATTTTCATATTTGAAAATCCACTGCCCTTTTTCTGTTCTTTTGACATCATAATCTCCTATTAAAAAATGATTCATATTACTTCGAATTAAATGAACTTCCTGATACCACTCCAAATCCCATTTAATAATATTTCTATATCTTTCAGGAATGGAATATTTATTTTCTTTATTTTTTTTGCATTGCTCTGTGAAATTTTGACTCATGTCTTTTTGCAAGTAAAAGCAATTAAATCGAGAAACGTTTTCCATTATATTATAAATGGTATCAAGATATTGTTTATATATCAACATTAACTTGAGAGAACTTGTGTTTGGAACTGGAAATCCTTCATAATCTTCATGGTCTCTTATTACATCCTTAATAACAGAAAGAAAATCATTCTTTAGAATATTCAAAATTCGAATTCTTGTAAAGATTGAAGCAGTGTAATCAAAATATCGCAACTTGTCAACCTATTCTTCTGTTGAAATTAAATTGTTTCTACATTCGTAACTATTCAGCCTGCCATAATCGGCCCAGTGATGCTGATTTCGTTGAAACAGAGATGTTTGTTCGCTAATAGTTCAAAAACAAAAAAAGCAATCGGTTGCAACAATCAAAATTAATAACTCTAAAGAAATTTACTCATAAGGAATTGAGGACAATGCCGGATGATTATGTTTTCACCAGGCTGAATAGTTACCTACATTCTTTATAAATAATGCCTTGCATGAAAGATTCAATAGCATATATTAAAGATGTTGTTTGGCTTGTTTTATCGTGTTTTGGCAAGGTGTAAGACTTGGTTTTACCTGTTTCAACATTAGTGACTTTAACTGATTTATCTTCATCCATAATTATTCTCCTATTGTAATCACACAATACCATATGAAAATATTTATATCAATTCATTATAATTCAATTGTGCTTTTACTTATAGTAAACCTACAGGAGTATATGGATGGACTTCGCTGAGAAGCAGCAATTAAGTGAGAGGGATATATGTCGCATCTTTATATCTCCAGCAATTGAAGGGGCCGGATGGAACAGGACTTCTCAAATAAGGGAAGAAGTGTACATCACAAAGGGTCGGGTTCTTGTCAGTAGGGAGGGAGTCCGTCGTGCCAATCCTAAGTGGGCTGACTATATTCTTTATTACAAACCTAATATCCCTGTAGCTGTTGTCGAGGCAAAAAATAATAAACATGGTGTAGGAGACGGCATGCAGCAAGCACTTGAATATGCAGAGATGCTTGATGTGCCGTTTGTTTATAGCAGCAATGGTGATGCTTTCCTTGAACATGACAGATCCCTTAATTCTGGGCAGATTGAAAGGGAAATTCCCCTTGATTCCTTCCCAAATCCTCATGATATCTGGGAAAAATATTGCAAATGGAAAGGGATTGAGGAAGAACATCAAAAACAAATTGTCAATCAGGATTACTACCCGTCTTTTGCAGGTAAAACCCCTCGTTACTACCAGATAAATGCAATTAATCGGGTCGTTGAATCTGTTGCTAAGGGGCAGGACCGTCTTTTACTCGTGATGGCCACAGGAACCGGGAAGACCTATACAGCTTTTCAGATTATATGGAGGTTATGGAAATCCAAGACCATGAAGCGTATTCTCTTCCTTGCTGACCGCAACATCCTTGTGGACCAGGCCAAAACCAATGATTTCAAACCTTTCGAGTCAGCCATGACCAAGATAAAAAACCGTGAGGTGGATAAGTCCTATGAAATTTATCTTTCCCTTTATCAGGCTGTAACGGGTAATGAGGAAGATAAAAATATTTATAAACAGTTTTCTCCGGACTTTTTTGACCTTGTTGTTGTGGATGAGTGTCACAGAGGTAGTGCTGCTGAGAATTCAGCATGGCGTGAGATTCTGGAATATTTTTCATCGGCTACTCAGATAGGTCTCACTGCTACGCCAAAAGAAAGCAGGGAAATTTCTAACATTGATTATTTTGGCGAGCCAATCTATACCTATTCACTGAAACAGGGGATAGAGGATGGTTTTCTTGCCCCTTACAGGGTGAGAAGGATTGATTTTGATAGAGATCTGGAAGGGTGGCGACCTGAAAGGGGCCAGATTGACAGGTATGGTTATGAGATTGAGGACAGGATATATAATCAGAAGGATTTTGACCGCAGTTTGGTACTGGAAGAGAGGGTCAAACAGGTTGCCAAAAACGTTTCCAGTTTCCTTAAAAAGACTGACCGATTCAGCAAGACCATAGTATTCTGTGAGGATATAGACCATGCGGAAAGAATGCGTCAGGCACTTGTGAATGAAAATGCTGACCTCATTGCTGAGAATGCAAGTATGTAGTAAGAATAACAGGGGATGAACCTTATGCTGCAGCGAATCTGGATGACTTTATTATCCCGGAAAACACGTATCCGGTGATTGCGACTACTTCAAAATTGCTGAATACGGGTGTCGATGTGCAGACTTGTAAATTGATTGTTCTCGACAAGCGTATCCAATCCATGACAGAGTTCAAGCAGATAATAGGCAGAGGAACCAGAATTAATGAGGACTTCAATAAATATTTCTTCACTATAATGGATTTCCGCAAGGCTACAGAATTGTTTGCCGACCCCGAGTTTGATGGTGAACCCATTGAGGAATCTACCTTTGAGATGCCAGGTGGATATGGAAGTAAAAGTGGACAGTCACAGGAGAAGCAGAAAAGCCACAAATATGTGGTTGGGGATGTATCGGTTGAGGTCCTTGCAGAAAGAATTCAATACTATGACCAGAGCGGGAAACTGGTTACTGAATCCCTGAAGGATTATACACGAAAAACTGTAGCACAGCAATATGGTACAATAGACGAGTTCCTTAATGAATGGAGTGAGGCTGAGAGAAAACAGCAGATTATCGAGGAACTGGAAGAGGAAGGCGTGCTTTTCGATGAACTTGAAAAACAGATTGGCAAGGAAATGGATGCTTTTGACCTTATCTGTCATGTGGCCTTTGATAAACCTCCATTAAGCCGCAGAGAGAGGGCTGAGAAGGTGCGTAAAAGTGATTACTTTGCCAAATACGGAGATAATGCACGCAAGGTACTCAGTGCTATGCTCGATAAGTATGCAGATGAGGGAATTGAAAATATTGAGAACATGGAGGTCCTGAGGCTGAGACCTTTTGACAATATGGGCACTCCTTTTGAGATACTGGATTATTTCGGTGGTAAACAGGGATACAAGGATGCCCTGAAGGATCTGGAAGCACAGATTTATGAGGCAGAAGTCTAATTCTCATATCTCTGTAATGTGAAGGTTGTTGTTATGTCAATTGGCACGGTTATTAAGGGCGTACAGGATATCATGCGTAAAGACGCTGGTGTGGATGGAGATGCACAGCGGATAAGCCAGCTCGGGTGGATGCTTTTTTTAAAGATACTCGATGACCGGGAAAAAGAGACCGAGTTAATGCGGGATGATTATGTATCCCCTATGCCCGAAAAACTTCGCTGGAGAAACTGGGCCAGTAATGATGAGGGAATCACTGGCGATGAACTTCTGGATTTTGTGAATGAGGAGGTTTTCAGGAAACTTAAAGAACTACAACCCAGGACAGAAGATGACGACCTGAGTATTGTAATAAGGTCTGTTTTTGAGGATTCCTATAATTACATGAAGTCCGGAACCCTGATGCGTCAGGTTATCAATAAGATTAATGAGATTGATTTTAATCGGTCCAATGACCGGCATACCTTCAATGATATCTATGAGAAGATTCTGAAGGATTTGCAGAGTGCCGGAAATGCGGGAGAATACTATACACCCAGGGCCGTTACACAGTTCATGGTGCAGATGACCAATCCACAACTTGGAGATAGAATTATGGATCCTGCATGTGGAACGGGTGGTTTCCTGACAAATGTCATCGAGCATGTCAGGAATAATTATGTCAATTCAATTGAAGATGAACAACTTCTGCATAATTGTCTGTTCGGTGTGGAGAAAAAGCCAATGCCACACCTTTTGTGTACAACAAATATGCTATTGCATGGTATTGGGGTGCCTTCCAATATCCGCAGGGATAATTCCCTTGCACGTCCTCTGAGGGATTACACCCCAAAGGACAAGGTGGATGTGGTGGTTACCAATCCGCCATTCGGTGGTCAGGAAGAAGATGGTGTCGAGCAGAATTTCCCTACAAAATTCCAGACACGTGAGACGGCAGACCTGTTTTTGGTTCTGATAATGAAAATCCTCAATGATGGTGGTAAATGTGCTATAGTGCTGCCTGATGGTACTCTATTTGGAGAGGGTGTGAAGACCCGTATCAAAGAGAAATTAGTCGATGAATGCAACCTGCATACGATTGTCAGGCTGCCAAACGGTGTTTTCAATCCCTACACAGGCATCCGTACCAATCTGCTCTTTTTCACGAAAGGAAAACCCACAGAAGAAGTATGGTATTATGAGCATCCCTACCCTGAAGGTTATAAATCGTATTCCAAAACCAAACCCATACGCATAGAAGAGTTTAAACCTGAAAAGGAATGGTGGGAAAACCGTGAGGAAAACGAACATGCCTGGAAGGTTCCTGTGGAGGACATACGCAAGAACAATTACAATCTCGATATCAAGAATCCCCACACGGTTGAAGAGAACCACGGCGACCCGGAGGAATTATTGGAAAAATATAATTCCCTCACCTCGGAAATTGAGGAAACACGCACTCTTCTGAAAGATGAACTCATTCAGGCTCTGGAGAGTAATCATCAATGAATTCTGACCTGCTCTCTCAGAACTTCGCTACACTAATTGAAGCACCCGGTGGAATCAATGCACTTAGGCAGATGATACTGCAGCTTGCAGTACGTGGTAAACTTGTTTCCCAGAATCCAGATGATGAACCTGCGTCTGTATTGCTGGATAGGATTGCCGAGGAGAAAAAGAGACTCCAAAAGGAAGGCAAACTCAAAAGGCAGAAGAAGTTGCCACCGATTGATGAGGATGAAGTGCCTTATGAAGTGCCGCAGGGGTGGGAATGGAAAAGATTAGGAAGTATCACCCACAATTTGGGTCAGAAGAAACCCGATAAGAGATTTATTTATATCGATGTCTCCTCGATTGATAATAAAAAAGGGACAATCGCTTCGACTGACAATATTTTAGAGCCTGAGAATGCTCCTTCTAGGGCAAGGAAATTGGTTTCTGAGAATACTGTGATTTATTCCACAGTTCGACCATATCTATTGAATATTGCAATCATCGACAAAAAGACCGAACCTGAAATGATAGTAAGCACAGCTTTTGCAATACTTCATCCTTATTCCACTATTTATAACAAATATCTTTACTATTATCTGAAGAGTTTGCAATTTACAAAATATGTTGAAAGTCAAATGATTGGGATGGCATATCCAGCAATCAATGATTCAAAATTACTGAAAGGATTGGTACCTCTTCCCCCTATCGCCGAACAACACCGAATCGTTGCCAAAGTTGACAAGCTCATGAACATGTGCGATGAACTGGAGAGGAAGCAACAGAAGCGCAGTGAAGTTCATATCTGCATGAATAACGGGGCTCTGTCCAAACTGCAACAACCGGACAAAGAGGCAGAATTCAACCGTATCTGGGCCTACATCAGGGATAACTTCGACCTTCTATACACAAAACAGGAAACTGTAAAGAAACTCCGGGAGGCAGTACTGCAACTGGCGGTTCAGGGCAGGCTTGTGGAACAGGACCCGAATGATGAGCCTGCTGAGGTGTTGCTGGAGAGGATTGAGGAAGAGAAAAAGAGGCTCCAAAAGGAAGGCAAACTTAAAAGGCAGAAGGAGTTGCCACCAATTGAAGAGGATGAGGTGCCTTATGAATTGCCGCAGGGGTGGGAATGGGCACGGATGGGGGATGTTGTTTTAAAGATAAAAGGCGGTGGCACCCCTAGCAAGCGTAATCCAAATTACTGGAACGGTGAAATTGCGTGGGCGAGTGTAAAAGACCTCAATTGTGGAAAATATCTTAGTTCAACAATAGATACAATTACTGAAGAAGGGCTGAATGAGAGTAGTAGTAATTTGATTATAGAAAATAACATTATTATATGTACACGTATGGGACTGGGAAAAATAAGTATAAATCAAATACCTGTGGCAATCAACCAAGATTTGAAAGCTTTATATTCATCCCAAAATATCGACATGGATTATTTTTATAATTTATATAACTCCTTATCAATAAGCGGAACTGGTATGACCGTCAAGGGAATTCGCCAAGATACCTTATTGAATATGCTCATTCCTCTTCCACCTCTTGCCAAACAACACCGCATTGTGGAAGAGGTAGACAGACTTCTGGCATTATGCGATAGGTTGGAAGCAAACATCAAGCACTCTGAAGAGGTGGCCCGGAGTTTCGCAGAGGTTATAGAGAAGGTCGGAGAATAAAGGGGCTACTTTCAATACTTGTGATATCTGGATTTTGCTCTCCTTACTTCAATCACCAGCACGTCTGCATGAGGGTGTTCCCTTTTATACGGGCAATTTCCTCATCCTTTTCATGGCCGGGGTTGAAAAATACTTTCGAGCATGTGTGTTTTGATTCGAGGGCATGCAACCGGCTCATTTATGGCCTATTGATAAGGATGAATGTCTTGATATATTGAGTTTCATATTATTTTTGATGAAAAAGTTGGATGGTGCAACTTATTTCAAGCAAAATTAAAAACGAACCAGTAATTACCAAAAACTACCAGAAACTAACGGATTGGTAGTTATGAAGGTTCCGCAGAAGGCCCCGGATATGTGGGCGGTGATTGAGAAGTAAAATAAGACCTCCATGACAATATTGTTATCACTGGATATTCTATGCAAGAGTAATAAAAAAAATATTGGATGCCATTACTCTTTTTCAAGATGAACATCCAGTTGTGGGAATGGAATCTCAATTCCAAGTTCTCTGTATGCTTTAAATATATTTTCTGTAAGTTCTTTCTTTACATTCCAGAAATCCTCTGTTTTTGTCCAGGCACGAAGCTGCAGGTTTACGGAGGAACCTGCAAGTTCGGTTGTCATTACTGCAGGGGCAGGGTCTGGCAATACTTTGCTGTGGGATTTCATTGTTTCAATGGCAATTTCAATGGCTCTGTCTATATTGGAACTGTAACTTATTCCTACGTCAACACTTACCCTTCTGGTGGGCAGGCGTGTTGCATTGATTATCGGGTTTCCCCATACAAGTTTATTAGGGATGGTGATGAATTTGTTATCTGGTGCAAGAAGTTCAGTAGCCATAATCCCAATGCCCGAAACAGTTCCTGAGATGCCGTTTATTTCTACGTATTCATTTTTATCTATGGGGCGAAGTGCAGCAATCCATATTCCTGCCCCCAGATTTGTGAGTGTATCCTGCATCCCGAATCCAAGGATCAATCCAATCACTGCTGACAATCCCAGAACTACAGGTCCAACATCAAAATTCAATGTGGACAACGTGGCAAGGATTACAATAACGTAGAGAAGAATGCTGAAAAATCTTGTCAGGAAGTCAATTACAAGTGAAGGTAATTTTGTTCTGGAGATGCTGTCTTTAAACATTCCTGTCAGGATGCGGGCAATGATATAGCCTGCAACCAGTACTATCAGGGCCGCCCCGATGTCCCATACTGTAAGGTTGTTGAATTGAAACATTTCTGCCATTCTATCCTCCTTGAATCAATTTTTAACTCTACAAAGAAAATGGGGGCATAGGTATATAAAACAGATGTTACTTGGACTTCAAGGTATGTTTTGCATTATATGCCAATAATTCTTTTTTTGCAGTAGCCGAGACTGTACCATTGGCATTCAGAACAAATATTATCGAATTTTTCTTCATCGATATATTTCAGTTTTTTAAGAATTTCGCTGTACAGGTAATGTTTTCCAAAATCAATTCCAAGAGAATCGGCTACTTTTCTGTCGAGCATTTTGACTTTCGTTTCAACTTCACAACCAATAAGACTTATTTTATCATTTGTGCTTTGCGCATCAATGATTTTCAGTCTGGGGCAGGCTGTGCAAATACAATCCGGAGCATTTGTGACCTCTATCAGGAGATCGCAGATGTTTAGTCTTTCAATAATGTTTTCCATGTTCTCTATAAATTCTTCAGAATAACCCTTCCCGATGAAGCCCTGGATGCAAAATATATGGTGTGCCCGGATTAGCATTTTTCATCCACATCTAAGAAAGTTAATGTAAAATGAGTACTATTCAGGGTACGAGAATGTCTCCTATGGAATGTATGATGCCATTGCTGCATTCGATATCAGGTTTAAGGATTGGCGTGTTTTCCACGAATATTTTCCCGTCACTTTCCCTCAACCTCAATTTGTTACCTCCTGTCGTAGTCAATGTGGTATTTTCGCGGAGGTCTTCGCTGCTGTATTTTCCTTCTACTATATGGTAACTAATAATATCTCTAAGGTAATCAAGATCTTCGAAGGCATCGTCTATCACTGAATCAGGAATGGGTTCAAAAGCACTTTCCACTGGCGCAAAAATGGTGAAAGGCCCTTTTGTGGAATACTTTTCCATAAGGTCGAGTGCTCTGGCTGCTTTTAAAAGGGTGGGGAATTCTCCCATGTCCTTTGCGGTTTGGATAAGATCCTTTGATTCCATTCTTTTCTCCTATGGCTAATTTTGTATGATTAATAGGAATCCAGCTGGGCTTGCATCAACTCTTTGTGTTTCTTTTCGAGGAAACTGTACACGGGTCCATGATTTGCTCCTTCTATGAGCATTTCAATTGCAGTTCTCATAATCTGGATTTGCTCCGGGTATCCTATGAAACTGACTGTTTTTCCATAGATTGAGATTTTCACTCCGATTAGGTTTTCAGCAATTTCTCGGGTTTTTCCTCCTTTGCCTATAATCCTCCCCTTTAGGCGAGTCATTTCCTTATTTGTAGATGCATATTTTGAAAGATCAATAACCTCTAACATCAGCAGATCATCATCCAGCATAGGTATTGTTTTTTCAGGGTTGAATCCTCTTCCAATGGCTTTGATTGTTTCGATGGCTCTGAGGGTTCCTACGGGGTCATCTCCCTGTATGACTTCCACGCTCCCATTTTCACTGTCGATGTTGAGTTGTGAAGATGATTTTTCTTCTATGAATTTTTTTAGTCTGGCCTTTTGGCCCGATGATTGCACCAATTCTATCTTTTGGTATTTTTAAATGCGTCATGATTTTCAACCTGTGTTTACTTGTCTCTTTGTTTTTCGGTAATAATCCTTAAAAGTTCTTCTTCGTCGGATTGTATGCCGTATTTCTTGAAGTGGCGGGCAAGGTTTCTGATATCTCGTTTTAGAAAGTCATTTGCCGATGGATGCTCCAGTGTTACAGATTGCCCCATGTCTATGAGATATGGTTCAAGGGTAGATGGATCGAGCAAAATATTGTATTCGCTAAGGTCTCCATGTACTAGTTTGGCTTCATTATAAAGTATTTCGAGGTAATGTATAATTGTCCCAAAAATTGTTTGTGCAGATTGTTCACTAAGTTTTACTTCCTTTAGAAGAGGGTAGGGTTTGTCTCCTTCTCCGATAAATTCCATGGCAAGTATGTTTTTGTGGGTATCTATTGGCCTAGGGGCAGCTATGCCGCATTCTCTGGCACGCATAAGATTGCGGTACTCTTTTTTTGTCCATGCAAATATGATATCTTTTTTTCTTGTGGCGTATATTGCTAAAACGTGGGTCTCCTCGTATATATTCATCCATGGACTTAAAGGTGCTTGAAGATATGCGGTATATTTTGAGGGCTATGTTTTTGTCTTTGCCTTCTGCAAGGAATACGTTTGCTTCCTTGCCGGTGCTGATTGATCCGCCGAGACTTTCTATCACGCCTTTTCTTGCTAGGTCATAAAGAGCTTTGAGGGTGGCTTCATCAAATACATTTTCTTTTACTTTCAGGTGCTCACTGTCTTTGCGTCTGATGCGCATTTTGTCAACATCAGTGTCAAGTTTTCGTATGTCTTTTGATTCTTTTTCCATGCTGCCACATCTTTTCAATATATATTTCCCGGGATTTGCTCTTGCAATATTTTTTTGTGGGATCTTCGTTTTTTTGTTTTGAAATATGCCAGCTTGATAGGTTCTTCATGCTATTTATGCGTTCCATTTATGGATGATTTGTTTTTTGCTGTTCTCAACATTTCATTTCAATATTTGTTTGCACGATAACTATTAATATCAGTGGGCACATGTAGGAGTCCCGCTCAATGAATGGGTGCAGATGTAGCATACAATGCTTGCAACTGCTTGATGCCTGTTTGTTCGGTGGAAAGTGATAATGCAATGCTTATATACGTTCAATGCGTATATATGTGTCCTGTGAATGGCACAGGATTGATAACCTGTTTCATGCGCGAACCTTGCTGGTTTGTCGTGTGAATTGTTCCGGCCTTGCCGGATCAGAAGGTTTATATACCAAACTCAATATTCATGAGTTCCCTCACAGAACGTGTGTGGGAGAGTAAATCACCTTCATTTTAATGGAGACAGGAGATAACAATTCTGTCTGACTCACGCAATGGCAGTTCGGTGAATTCTGATCGTTAGTATTAAGAATTCACTGTGCAGGGCCTTTAATCAGCATCATGTTGTTTAACAGGTACCCTGCCAACAATTTCCTTTAACCTTCAAAAGGTGTGCTAGAAATAATTAAAATTCTGGTTGATCCTGCCAGAGGTTACTGCTATCGGTGTTCGACTAAGCCATGCTAGTTAAATGTTCTTTGTGAACATAGCGGACTGCTCAGTAACACGTGGACAATCTGCCCTTGGGTTCAGCATAACCCCGGGAAACTGGGGATAATTCTGAATAGATCACATATGCTGGAATGCTTTGTGATTTAAAGATCCGTCGCCCAAGGATGGGTCTGCGGCCTATCAGGTTGTAGTGGGTCTAGAGTACCTACTAGCCGACGACGGGTACGGGTTGTGAGAGCAAGAGCCCGGAGATGGATTCTGAGACATTAATCCAGGCCCTACGGGGCGCAGCAGGCGCGAAACCTTTACACTGCGGGAAACCGCGATAAGGGGACACCGAGTGCCAGCATACAATGCTGGCTGTCCACATGTGTAAATAGCATGTGATAGCAAGGGCCGGGCAAGACCGGTGCCAGCCGCCGCGGTAACACCGGCGGCCCGAGTGGTAATCACTATTATTGGGTCTAAAGGGTCCGTAGCCGGTTTAATCAGTCTTCCGGGAAATCTGACAGCTCAACTGTTAGGCTTCCGGGGGATACTGTTAGACTTGGGACCGGGAGAGGTAAGAGGTACTACAGGGGTAGGAGTGAAATCTTGTAATCCCTGTGGGACCACCAGTGGCGAAGGCGTCTTACCAGAACGGGTCCGACGGTGAGGGACGAAAGCTGGGGGCACGAACCGGATTAGATACCCGGGTAGTCCCAGCCGTAAACGATGCTCGCTAGGTGTCTGGAATGGTGCGACCGTTTCAGGTGCCGCAGGGAAGCCGTGAAGCGAGCCACCTGGGAAGTACGGCCGCAAGGCTGAAACTTAAAGGAATTGGCGGGGGAGCACTACAACGGGTGGAGCCTGCGGTTTAATTGGACTCAACGCCGGACAACTCACCGGGGGCGACAGCAATATGTAGGTCAAGCTAAAGACTTTACCTGAATCGCTGAGAGGAGGTGCATGGCCGTCGTCAGTTCGTACTGTGAAGCATCCTGTTAAGTCAGGCAACGAGCGAGACCCGTGCCCACTGTTGCCAGCATATCCTTTGGGATGATGGGTACTCTGTGGGGACCGCCGATGCTAAATCGGAGGAAGGTGCGGGCTACGGTAGGTCAGTATGCCCCGAATCTCCCGGGCGACACGCGGGCTACAATGGTTGGGACAATGGGCTCCTACACTGAAAAGTGACGGTAATCTCATAAACCCAGCCGTAGTTCGAATTGAGGGCTGAAACCCGCCCTCATGAAGCTGGAATCCGTAGTAATCGCGTTTCAATATAGCGCGGTGAATACGTCCCTGCTCCTTGCACACACCGCCCGTCAAACCACCCGAGTGAGGTATGGGTGAGGGCGCGGACTTAGTGCTGCGTTCGAACCTAAATTTCGCAAGGGGGGTTAAGTCGTAACAAGGTAGCCGTAGGGGAATCTGCGGCTGGATCACCTCCTAAGCAAAAAAACTTTCGATCAGAAACCGAAAAACTGTCATTGCAATCATATAATCCAACATCGTTGGGAAACCAAGGGCTTGTAGATCAGTTGGAAGATCGCTGCCTTTGCAAGGCAGAGGCCCTGGGTTCGAATCCCAGCAAGTCCATATTTAATGCACCAGGCAAGTAATTTTGCCCGGGAAGGATGGATGTGCTCTTTCTGACCAAGGAGAGCACGATGAGATCGTGTATAAGTTGCATACCTGACGCTTACTGGAGTAAGCAAACGGATAATGGCATTTATGCCAGCAGGTGAATGGCTCGGCTCAAGGACCGATGAAGGACGTGTCAAGCTGCGATATGCCCCGGGTAGGCGCATGAAGCCTATGAACCGGGGATCTCCTAATGAGACCTCTTGACCTTAATGGTCGATCAGTAATGATCGGGAACGTTCCGAATTGAAACATCTTAGTAGGAACCGGAAAAGAAATCGAAGAGATGCCGCTAGTAACGGCGAGTGAACACGGCACAGTTCAAACCGAATCCCTCTGGGAACAGAAGGGAAATGTGGTGTGGAAGGACTTTTCCAAGGATCCCATCTCACAGAGACCGAATTTGACTGGAACGTCAAACCACAGAGTGTGATAGTCACGTAGGAATTAGTGAGCGGATCTGGAATTGTTCCAGAGTACCGTGCGTTGGATATCGCGCGGGAACCCGGGAGGCATCAACTTCCAAAACTAAATATCTCTTGAGACCGATAGTGAACTAGTAGGGTGACCGAAAACTGAAAAGTACCCCAAAAAGGGAGGTTCAAAGTGCCTGAAACCTGTTGGTTATGGAACGATATGGCATGAAAGGATCTGCGAAATGAAGGAAACAGTCGCGAGGCTGCTGTACGAGTTTCGTTGCCGATGTCATATCTTACGTTTTGAAGAACGGGCCAGGGAGTGTATTTCAATGGCGAAGGCTAACCGAAAGGGGAGCCGAAGCGAAAGCAACAAGCATGCAGTCTTCGGACAAGATGCGGCGTATACAAGTGCGTGGAGTCATTGGAATACGACCCGAAGCCGGGTGATCTAGGCGTGGGCAGGTTGAAGCGTGGCGAAAGCTACGTGGAGGACCGCAAGCGGTACTGACCTGCAAATCGTTCGTGTGACCTGCGTCTTGGAGTGAAAGGCTAATCAAACCCGGCATCAGCTGGTTCCTTCCAAAACATGTCGTAGCATGACCTAACCGGAGATAGTCGGTGGTGTAGAGCACTGATTGGGGATCCCGGGGGAGAAATCCCTCGCTCCCCTGTCAAACTCCAAAACTACCGTCGTCTGAGAAAGTTGGAGTCCGGGCTACTGGGGTAAGCTTGTAGTCCGTAAGGGAGAGAACCCAGCCCGTGGTTAAGGTCCCTAAGTGTCGACTAAGTGTTAAAGATAAAGGGTGTCCCAGGCCCTAAACAGCTGGAAGGTTAGCTTAGAAGCAGCTACCCTTTAAAGAGTGCGTAACAGCCCACCAGTCGAGGTCTGGGGCCCCGAAAATGGACGGGGCTCAAGTCGACCACCGATACCACGGAGTACCGAAAGGTAATCTTGTAGGAAGGCGTTGCGTTCGGGCAGAAGCAGGGTTGTGAAGTCCTGTGGACCGTACGGAAACGAAAATCCTGGTAATAGTAGCAGCATAGTCAGGTGAGAATCCTGACCGCCGAAGGGGCCAGGTTTCCTCGGCAATGATCGTCAGCCGAGGGTTAGTCGGTCCTAAGACGTACCGTAATTCGAGTACGCCAAAAGGGAAACAGGTTAATATTCCTGTACCGTTTAGCATTAAAACCAACGTCTCAGGGCAGGTTGAGCAGCGTTGTCGCGCTGTCTAAGCATCGAAACCCGTGGAGAGCCGTAATGGCGAGAAGCGGGCGAATATGTTATTGCGAAAGTCAACTGCACCCCGGGACCCGTGAAAAGGAAGCTAAACGACCGTACCAAGATCTGACACTGGTGCCCCTAGCTGAAAAGGCTAAGGCGTGTCGGAATTAATCTGGCTAAGGGAATTCGGCAAATTGGCTCCGTAACTTCGGGAGAAGGAGTGCCTGCCATGAAGATGGCAGGTCGCAGTGACCAGGGAGCTCTAACTGTCTAATACCAACATAGGAGATCGCAAACCCGAAAGGGCTAGTACGATCTCTGAATCCTGCCCAGTGCGGGTACCTGAAACTTCGGTCCAACGGAAAGAAGGGCCCGTAAACGGCGGGGGTAACTATGACCCTCTTAAGGTAGCGTAGTACCTTGTCGCTTAATTGGCGACTCGCATGAATGGATCAATGAGAGCTCTACTGTCCCTAGCCAGAATCCGGTGAAGCTTACATTCTAGTGCAAAGTCTAGAGACCTCTAGGGGGAAGTGAAGACCCCGTGGAGCTTTACTGCAGCCTGTCGTTGGGTTGTGATTTCGGATGTACAGTGTAGGTAGGAGGCATCGAAGCCCGTGCGCCAGCATGGGTGGAGCCACCAATGGGACACTACCCTTCTGAAGTCGCGACCCTAACTCCGCAAGGAGGACCCCGATAGGTGGGCAGTTTGCCTGGGGCGGGACGCCCTTGAAAAGATATCAAGGGCGCGCAATGGTTGACTCAAGTGGGTCGGAAACCTGCTGAAGAGTGCAAGAGCATAAGTCAGCCTGACGCGATTTAGCATAGCAATGGATCGCGAGACGAAAGTCGGTTCTAGCGAACCTTTATGTCCTGCTTGATGCGGGCTAAAGCTGACAGAAAAGTTACCCCGGGGATAATTGTGTCGTTGCCGGCAAGAGCACATATCGACCCGGCAGCTTGCTACCTCGATGTCGGTTCTTTCCATCCTGGCCGTGCAGCAGCGGCCAAGGGTGAGGTTGTTCGCCTATTAAAGGAGATCGTGAGCTGGGTTTAGACCGTCGTGAGACAGGTCGGTTACTATCTACTAGAGGTGTATGTGGTCTGAAGGTAAGTTGCTTTTAGTACGAGAGGAACAGGGCAACGGCGTCTCTGGTCGATCGGTTGTCTGACAAGGCAGTGCCGAGCAGCTACGCGCCAAAGAATAAGAGCTGAAAGCATCTAAGCTCGAAATCCAACCTGAAAAGAGACCACTGTAAGGATTCCGGTAAAAGACCGGTTTAATAGGATCGGGATGTAAGCACTAAGGAAACGAGGTGTTAAGTCCGCGGTTACTAATAATCCGTGCCGCTTCCAATTGCTTATTCCAGGCGAAATCAGGTATGTAATGTATAAATACACGGTCCGATGAAACGCAAAGTTTATGACGGTTGCGTCATATGAATACGCTTCGCACATGCCCGATGTGCCAAGGTGGCGGAGCGGCTACGCAATCGCCTGCAGAGCGATTCCATCCCGGTTCGAATCCGGCCTTGGCTTTCATCCATCTCATATAAGTTGAGTACAGCGGCCATAGCGGCAGGGTAACTCCTGTACCCATCCCGAACACAGAAGATAAGCCTGCCAGCGTTGTATACTGTACTAAAGTGCGAGAGCCTTTGGGAACTATGCATCGCTGCTGACTCAACTTATTGAATCGCTGCTGACTCAACTTATTGACACTTACCTTTTCTCAATAATCGTTTTCTACAATTCAATTACTTACAACTCAATTCCTGCATCTATTAACCCTTTTAGGGAAATCTATAACATATCTCTCAAATTTTATAGCAATTCTAACGTTGAGTGGATAACAGGTGGGAAGTACAAAATGAATTGAATTTATAATAAAGGAATGTGATTTAGTTCCCTTATATTCCCTTTATCATCTGTTTACCCTCTTCTGTAGCACTATATATTATCCAATTTCCTTCTCTGGTTCCTTTTATAATACCACTTTCACTTAATATTGAAAGGTGGTATGATAACTTTGAATCAGATACTTTCAGAATATGCTTTATTATGCATACACAGAGGGGTTGCTTGGCTACCATATATAATATCTTCAACCTGAGTGGGGATGATAATGCATGGTGAATCTCACTCCATCTCTTGAATTCATCTTCTGGAGGCATTTTTTTATAAAGGTTGTCCACTCCTCCTTTATATTCTATTTCGCATTTTATGGGTTCGGGAATAATCATTTTTTTCACCTGCTACAATAAAGACTGAACTGGGATATATTGTCTTCCTCCTTTACACATCTTTCCATTATCATTCAAATACACATATATACTATCACCGGTATCTATTGCTCCCATGACCGCTGTATTCGAAATACTGCAAAAAGACGCAGCTGGCCGTATTGGTAGACTGCATACACCACATGGTGTTGTTGAAACACCAACGGTTATGCCAGTTATCAATCCCAATATAAACACGATACCCTCTTCTGAAATGCATCAGTTTGGGGCACAAATACTTATTACAAATTCATATATTATTTCTCGCAAGGAAGAACTCAGGAACGTAGCACTGGAAAAAGGCCTGCATCATCTTCTGGACTTTGATGGTCCGATCATGACAGATTCAGGTTCTTTTCAACTATCCGTTTATGGGGATGTTGAAGTAACAAATGAGCAGATCCTCGATTTCCAAAAAAATATTGGTTCGGATATTGCAGTCCCCCTTGACATTCCAACTCCTCCTGATGTCTCTTACAAAAGGGCAGAAGACGAACTTGAAACGACCCTTGAACGAGTGATTGCAGCCAGAGAAATTGTAAGGGACGATATGCTTTTGGCGGGTCCTGTACAGGGCTCCACTCATCTGGATCTCAGGGTACACAGTGCGAAAACCCTTTCAAAACATGCCTTTGATGTATATCCTATAGGAGCTGTGGTTCCACTTATGGAATCCTACCGTTATGCGGATCTGGTTGATGTTGTTATTTCTTCCAAAAAGGGCCTTGATCCTGCAAAACCGGTCCATCTATTTGGTGCTGGTCATCCAATGATGTTTGCTCTTGCTGTAGCAATGGGATGTGACTTATTTGACTCAGCAGCTTATGCCCTTTATGCAAAAGCAGGCCGCTATATAACTGTTGACGGGACCACCCATCTTGAAGATCTTCAGTATCTTCCATGTAATTGTCCGGTGTGTTCTGCTCATACCGCATCGGAAATAAAATCCGCTTCCAACTCCAAAGAATTACTTGCAAGACACAATTTATATGTGACATTTGCAGAAATTCGCAACATCAAGCAGGCAATAAGGGAAGGTAATTTGTTAGAGCTTGTGGAACAGCGGTGCAGGAGTCATCCCTCAATGTTGTCGGCCCTTAAAAGATTGTACAATTACAGTCCCTGGCTTGAAGGACTTGATCCGTTTTCCAAATCCACTTTCTTTTATACCGGACCCGAGTCCTCAAAAAGACCGGAAGTTGCACGATTTAAAGAAAGACTTGGTCGCTTAAATCTGGATGGTAAAGTTCTTATACGCTCAAGGTCTTTGAAAGGCGAAGGAAATTATGATCATGTCCTGAATTTCAAGCCCCCGTTTGGAGCATATCCCATTGAACTCTCTGAAGTATATCCTTTCAATGCGGAAATCCCGGACGAAATGGATCCAGGTGCAATAGGTGTGGCATTACAAAACGTAATAGAACTTATTAATAAAAACAGGAATGGATTATTCTATTTGAATCTCCCAAAACAGTACACTGCTCATCCACTTTATGAAGATCTCAAGAAGAATGCCATTCCTTTAGATGAAATGCCCAATGAAAATCTTTAACTAAACTGACAGAAATCACGGATTTGAATCTAATCCCGGGTGGTTTACTTGGTATCTACAACTGGATCGAAGTCCCGCAACCCCTATCTGGAACTGCTCAGACCTGAAATAGCTGATATGGATCTTGCCCTGCCGGCAGCAAGTGCATTGCTTGCATCATATATATACGCCGGAGATCTACCTTCGGTTTTACCTTTCATTATTGCAATTATTGGTGGTTATGCTGCGATAACAAGTTCTTATGTGTTCAATGACTGCTGTGATATTGATATAGATAAGATTAACCTGCCTGATAGGCCCATGGCATCTTCTACTCTCACGCAGGAACAGGGGTTCAAATATGCCTTTGTCCTTGTAGTTATTGCATCAATAGCTGCCTTGTACCTGAATCCCGAGTCTTTTGTGGTACTTGTGATAGCAGTTAGTACTATAAGCATATATTCAAAATTTGCGAAAAGATCTACCTACTTAAGTTTTGTACCAGTGGGTATTGCATACGGGCTTGTACCGATTGGTATTTGGCTTGCTTTTGATCCTGCGGGAATTCTTAAGGGTGCGGACACTTCTATTCTTCCCCTTCCCGGGATTTTCCTGGGTATTATGATGTGTGTTACCGATTGGGGATTTACTCTTTCCGGTGTCTCCAGGGATGTGGAAGGTGACCGGGCTAAAGGTGCGCCTACATTCCCTGTAGTATTTGGTGTACCTGCGACATCTAAATTGGTGACTGCCTGTTGGATTATAGGTGTAATTTCTTCTCTCATAATAGGTTGGACGGCACAACTTGGTCCTATTTTCTTCGCAGGGGCAATTCTTGCGGGGATATGGATGATTATCCAGTCCCTTGATTTCATCAAAAATCCTCTGCCAGAAAGAGGAGGAATGCTTTTCCTTCAGGGTTCTCGCTACAGGGGCGTGATGTTTGGCTCTCTGTTAATTGATGTAATTCTGTCTATAGTTTCTGAGGGTTATGTGAATATTCTATGGTGATTTTTAATGGATGCTGATGTCATTGTGGTCGGTGCTTCCCCTGCCGGCTTAGCTGCTTCCAGGGTAGCATCAGAGCAGGGTTTGGATGTCCTTTTAATGGACAAACAAGACGTATTGGGTGAAAACACACATCCTGCTAACACTTTTTTTAAAGGGATGTTTGACAGGGCCGGCGAAACTGTGGATAGTTCCTATGTCCTCAAAAATTTAAGGGGAGCTAATATTGTTGCCCCTTCCGGATCCTATGTGGAAGTCGAAAGCCCCGCTTATTTACTGGACCGGCCTGCATTTGACCGGTACTACATACAGAAAACCAGGGATTCAGGTGTTGATATTGCGACATCAGTTGAAGCATATAATGTATTGAAAAATGATGAAGGGGTTTCTGTGAGTACTTCGCAGGGCACCTTCGATTCAAAACTTGTAATAATCTCAGATGGAATCAATTCCAAACTCGCTTCTCTTTGTGGCCTTTCTGCAATGAAACATCCGGACGCATAGGTTGGGCTATGGAGGCAGAGGTAGAAGGTGAGGGGATTGGTGAGCCGGACATGTTTGAATATTTCGTGGGAAGCGTGGCTCCCGGATGGAAATCAACTTATTCTCCCTGTGGAGGCGACAGGGCAACCCTGGGTGTCTATGTAAGAAGGCATGGTCGGGATGTATCTTCCTTTTTTGATAGGTGGGTGGATAAATTCAAGCGCATGAAGGGTTTGTCAAATTTACGCATAGGTGAAATGAAAACCGGAGGGGATCCTATCGCTACTATTCCCAACCAGATGGTTGCTGATGGTATTATGCTTACAGGAGGTGCATCCGGGCAATCCGGCATTGGCTATTCCATACACGGAGGCAAAATGTGTGGAAAAGTTGCTGCTGAAAGTATACAGGAGGCAAATACTTCCTCACGTTTCCTGTCCCGTTATTCACGTATGTGGGCAAAGGAATACAGGACCGAATATTATTTGGGTAGAATGGCGCTTGAAACTCTCCGCAAAATGGATGATAGTGAGATAAACAGTATGATGGAAGTTTTCAAACAGGAGGACCTATCTTTCCTCCAGGGTTCATCTCTTCAAAAAGCATTACAGGTCTCTCTTTTCATGCTAAAAAAGAAACCGTCATCGCTTCTTGGCTTCAGTGCATTCCTGAGAAACAGGTGATGTGTGGTAACATGAAATACGATTTTTACAAAAATCCCTTCTTCAAGGTTTATGCTACTGTTGAAAACGGACGTGTCAATATGCATACCTCAGGTCTTGCATCAAAAGCATTGAAACCGCTGCTATCAGATATGATGGACATGTTCGATGGTTCCAAACCGGCCCTTGTAAATGGTGAGTCTCTTGTATTTTCCACCTGGATGCCTCCAATCCCGGGAAAGGCTTTTGGCAGATTGGTTTCCAGTCAGATGGGGTATATGAGGGGAAAATGGTTCCTGAACAGGTGACAATTTCCATCACCGAGGAATGTCCCAACAGGTGTCTGCATTGTGCGTTGCCTAATACAAATAACAGGGCATCTCTTTCACCTGAGATTGTGAAAAATGCTATTGACCAGTGTCTGGAAATGGGTTCGACTCTAATTATTTTTGATGGAGGAGAACCTCTGTTATATGAAGGACTTGAAGATCTCATTAACTATGTTGATAATGAGAAAGCAATAAGCGGTATGTTTACTTCCGGCGTAGGTCTGGATTTTGCAAAGCCCTGGCATTAAAAGAAGCAGGCCTGAATATGCTCAGTGTCAGTCTGGACAGTGCATTTGAAGTAAACCATGACAGGATGCGTGGCAGGACAGGTGTTTACAGGGCTGCTATGTCTGCTATAGAGAAAGCCCTTGATGTCGGATTAATGGTAAATATATATGTTGTAATTTCTCCTTCTAATATCGATGAGCTGGACAATTTCTACCAACTTGCAAAGGACATGGGTGTACATGAAATTACCTTTTTTGAAATAGTACCCACCGGTCGATGGTTTGATCATAAGGATGACCTTCTCTCATCCGGGGACATGCAAAAATTCAATGATTTTATTGAACGTTCGAATAACATGAGTGGACCTCATGTATTTTCGGTTCCTCATGTATTGCGCAAAATGGGATGCTTTGCTGGTAAAAAATGGTTGCATATAACCCCTGAAGGAAATGTCAGTCCATGTGCATGCATACCAATTTCGGTGGGTAACATACATGAAGAAAAAATAAATAAAATATGGGATAGAATCCGGAAAGATTCTGTCTATAAAGCAAAAACCTGTCTTATGCGGGATGATAATTACAGAAATCAATACGTCCTTAAATAATATATAAAATATAATCAGGGTTTCCCCTGATAATTATTTCCATTCTGATAGAAGACCGGACTTCTGGAGTGTCATAAGGTTTTCTGTAGTAAGTTTCTCACCGGATTTGAACTTATCAAATATATCCTCGGCATCCTTACGGACTTCTTCCATGTCTGCGCCTTTCCTGCCACCGTCTTTCTTCTTGAGTTTGCGAAGTTCTTTGTCAATATCCCGGATTTCCTTCTGGGCTGCAATGAACGCCTTGTGCTCTTCATCTGCCTTTTCCTGGATTTGTACAAACTCTTTATGTGCAGTATCGGATTCTGCGCGTATCTTATCCGCTTCTTTGAAAGTGGTAATCATCTTGTCATGATATTCCTGAGCTTTCTGAGCATATTCAGAAAGGGTTGTATGGTAGCCGGAAGCCTCTTCCCTGATTTCCTGTGCTTCCGTAAGCAGATCATTTAGCTCAGTATTACTTTCAATTTGCTTTTTCTTTGTATCGTAAAGTTTCCGGAGTTCGGATATCTTGTTGACCAGTTCTTTTTCTTTTGATGGTGTAAGTACTTCGGTCTGCTGTGAGAATTCCAGCCTGTCGATATCCTTGCGAATCTCTTTCAGGGATGGTCCTGTAAGATTATTGGCACTTCTGAGCTCATCAACTTTTCCAAAAAGTTCATTTGCCTTCTCATTGGTCTTATCACGAAGATCCTTGAATTCCTGGACTTTTTCGTTGTTTTCATCACGAAGTTTTTTGTATTCCTGTGCTTCGTTGATAAGATCTTTGGTCTTTTTGTTGAGCTCATTGCGGTTTGATGCAAGCGTACTTGCCTGTGCATTAAGTTCATTACGTTTATTCTTGTGTTCTTCAGAGGTGTCCCTCAGATCTTTCCTTTTGTCTTTCAGTTCTTTTTGCATGTTCGATTTATCCTCCCGGTCCAGCAAATGTAGCTGGCATTTCATGCATTTCTAATGCACGATACTTCAGGATCCACTTTATTGTAGTGAATCAATCACGGAGATTAATGCCCTAAGGTCCTTCTTTGAAATTATGACATCTGCATGTTGATGAAGAATCGGTTTTGGATTGAATGCAATTGAATAACCTGCTCTCTTGAATATACAGACATCATTTGCCCCATCTCCTACCACGATACAATCTTCAGGTAGGAATCCGTTATTTCTGGCAATTTCTTCAAAGGCAACTTCCTTTGAAAGGTTTTGTGTCATAGGGCCAGACACTACACCTGTAAGATATCCATTTTTCACCTCTAGAGTGTTAGCATATACGTAATCGATGTTGAGTAATTTTGCAACCCTGTCAGAGGAAAGAGTAAATCCTCCGGATAACATTGCAGTTTTGTATCCAAGTGATTGTACATGCTCAAGGAGTTCTTTTGCACCAGGCATTAGTTCGATCTTTTCGACCGCATCCTTTGCCTTTGTTATTTCCAGACCTTTAAGAAGTTTCACTCTTTCCAGAAGAGCCAGATGGTAGTCGAGTTCCCCTCTCATTGTGCGATCTGTAATCTGTGCAACTTTGTCTGCCACTCCTGCAGCAAGTGCAAGCTCATCGATACACTCAGCATCTATTAGGGTGCTGTCCATATCAAAAACAATCAGTTTAGAATATTTTCTGTTAGAATTGCTAGCTAAAGTCACTTCATCAAACCTGATCATTTGAGATAATAATAGAGGTATGTAGGAAATATGGCTGTAGATTAGTCACATTGCTTTTAACTTTTTCGGATAAAAAGGTCCGCTATTTCCATTCTTATTTAACAATTTGGTACTGTTATGTGTGATTCCAAAAATAATATATGCTACGTAGTTATTTTCCCTCTGTGATTATATGGTAAAAGTAGGATTTATCAAATTGGGTAACCTGGGTATGAGCCAGGTCATTGACCTTGTACAGGATGAAATTGCAGCCAGGGAAGGTATCAGCACCCGCGTGTTTGGTACTGGCCCCAAAATGGACAAGGAAACAGCAGCTTCTACTGAAGAATTGAAGGCATGGGAGCCTGACTTTGTTGTAATGATCAGCCCCAATGCAAGTGCACCGGGCCCCAAATCTGCCCGTGAGTTATGGAACGATTATCCATGCATTGTCGTCTCTGACGGACCTACCAAGAAAGATGACAGACAGGCTCTTGAGGATGCAGGCTTCGGTTACATTATAATGACCGTTGACCCGCTTATCGGTGCTAAGACAGAGTTCCTCGATGCTGTTGAAATGGCCTCCTTTAACTCTGATGCAATGAAGGTCCTTTCCACATGTGGTGTTGTCAGGCTTCTCCAGGAAGAACTTGATGCGGTAACTGCTCAGGTCGATGAAGGCAAATCCGGTGCAGACCTTGAACTTCCACATATTCTTGCAAAACCACAGAAATGCATTGAACGTGCCGGTTTCAATAATCCTTACGCTAAAGCAAAAGGTCTCGCAGCCCTTCACATGGCAAGCAAAGTCGCAGAAGTGAACATGCCAGCCTGCTTCATCCTCAAAGAGATAGAGGATGTCACTCTCACTGCAGCAACAGGCCATGAACTCATGCGTGCAGCCGCACAGCTTGCAATTGAAGCCAGGGAAATTGAGAAAGCCAATGATTCTGTGTTCAGGCAGCCTCATTCCAAGAAAGGTGTCCAGCTTCAGAAAACAAAACTTTACGAGAAACCACAGAAAGTGTAAACTCACTTTCTTTTTTATTTTTGAGACATGGATCCACTGACAATTGTTATTATTGCACTACTTTTCTTTGCACTGGCAGTGCTTTTAACGGCCTTTTTCTTAAAATCTGCAATATTGATGTCACACCAGCAGGATGAAGATATAAACCTGAAAGAAAAGAAATTATAAAATTTATATGTTTCATTTCGGGCAGGACTTATCTATCAGTATAAACATATACTATGCTAGTTGGTATAGTTTATATTAGATTTCTAAACGCAGGTGGTTTTTTGTCGGAAACAGATTACAAAAGTGATGTACATATTATCACAGAGAAGGTAAAATCCGAAGAACCTATTTTAATAGAAGGGTTCCCGGGTATCGGGCTTGTGGGTAATATTGCAAGTCAGCAAATAATTGAAGAACTCGGTATGGAATATATAGGTTCCATAGAATCTCGTTATTTCCCTCCTATAGCCGTGCTCTATGAGGGTGTAATCAATATGCCTGTAAGGATATATGAAAATCCGGCTCTCAAGCTAATAATGGTTGTGTCGGATATCCCCATCAATCCTTCTATTTCCTATGATGTAAGTAAGGCCCTTGTTGATTGGGCCCAATCGGTAAATGTAAAGGAAATCATTTCAATTGCCGGAATTGCTACCGCGAGTGAAGAACCTATTGTCTTCGGTGCTGCTACAACTGAGGAAATGCTGGAGCGCATAAAAGAAAAAGTGCAAATCTTCCAGATGGGTACAATATCGGGTATATCCGGCAGTATTATGGCGGAATGCTTTATGCGTAAACTTCCTGCCATCAGTCTTCTGGGGGCTACACAAACCCAGAATCCGGATCCAAGGGCTGCTGCAGCTGTAATAAAGATCCTAAATGACCTGTGTGATTACTCAATAGATACGGAAAGTCTCATCGAGCAGGCTGAGAAGATTGAAGTTGAGATGCAGAAACTTGCAGAAGATGTGCGGTCCACAGAACAGCCATCTTCCGCCAGAAAAGAGTTCCCGATGTATGGGTGATATAAATGGAATATGTTGCTTTAACCGGAATCTCTCACGATGTAGTTACAGATCTTAAGAATCATGGCTTAAGGACTATTGAGATTAGAAGTCCTCATAATTTTTTCACGACACTGAATCTGAACGTAGGAGAAAATATTTTCCTTACTTCTACGGGTACACAGGATTTGACTGCAGGCACGAAAGGTATTATTGTAAAACTAATGCAGCATCAGGTTTCTACGCATCGTATAATTAACGGTACGGATAATTTTTACGAGGAAAGAGAAATGACCATGATACGTATCCAGCTGCAATCTAAATGTGTGGCAAGGGTGAGGAAAGTGCTCTCCAATCAGATAGGGCAGGTAACCCTGGTGGATGCAGAAGAGATATCCTACTATGATGCCCGTTGATCAATCAAAGGTATCCGGGATTATTCCCAGTGCCTTTTCTACTTTTTCCAGCATGTCATAGCGTATTCCGATAGGTACTTCTTCGCTGCTATACTTGCTGTGTTTTCTGGATCCCTTGCATCCAAAAGACAGGCCGATTCCTTTATCCAGAGCCCCTGCTATACAATCACTGCATACAGAAGCTGCGCCGATTGTTTGAATATCTGCCGGCGTTCCATTGTAATAGGCCATCGCCTGGATTATTCGCATTGCCTTTTCCGGTCTCAGGTACAAAATACAAAGATCAAAATTAGTGCTGTTTTTTGAAAGAGGTTCGATTTTCAAAGTTCCGTATTCTTTTTCAAGCCGGCAGAGGGAAAGGATTGCATTTTCTGCGATTTCGTATGATGCGTATCTACCGGAGTTGAAATAATATTCAGCCGGAGGTTCACTGCTTTTGCCAAGGATGAACTTGCAGACTCTGCATCGTTGTGCTTTTATCAGGGATTGTTTTCCATATCTTGCATCGGTAATAATTTCGCAGAAGAGTTTCTCCGACAAGTCCCCTTTCGTACTGTTCTGGAATGTAATACAAACCGGACTTCCTTCATCCATAATGCCCTTTATGTTTTTCATCCACTCATGTGCCACTGCTTTTACCCCATTTCTTTTTCTCTTCTCCTGCACATCGATGAGCAATCCTTAATGGTTCAGGCATTTTGTTTCCTTTCAGGCACTTTTTTGTGATCTCCAGGCAACTCCTGATGGATGTAAGATGTCCGACTGTAATTACTATTGGTTTTGTTTCGGGCAATACTTTAAGGAGCCAGCCTTTTTGTTTTCTTCCATGATATAATGGCTGGGCTTCATTTCCTTTTTGTGGTATTTTTGCCCTACCGCAAAAATTCTTTTTGTAATCCCTATTGTAGGCTTATCCAGGACCACTCCAATATGAGAGGCAAATCCGGCATTTGCAGGATGGGTGGTACCACAGGCATTGATCATAAGCAGATCAGGTTTGTGGCTGAGCTTCTGGTAGGCTCTTATTGTCCCTTCTCCCTCACGAAATGAAAAAAATCCCGATATATAAGGAAAACTTATCTTTCCAATATGAACTGTCCTTTCGACAAATTCCATTGTGGGATATTTTAGTACGACAATACAGCATATTACAAGATCTTTGAAATAGGTACAGTCCGCACCCCCAATAAGTTTGATATTTTCAAACCCATCAGTGGTGACTACCTGTCTACCTATTTCTTCCTGCAGATTTCTGAACCACTATAAAGCCGAATAGGATAATATTTTCATGAAATTTCTGTCTTTATCGTGGTAAACACAGGTCCCCTTATGTCTATTTTCTTGTTTTTGCCGGTCACATAACGCTGGGCAAGGGGGGATAGTTTAATGTTGATTTCTGCAGGTGTCTTTATTATTCGTGCACGTGTTTCAATTTCAGTATCGTCTTTTGCAACAGCATCTTCGACCTCGCTTGCTGCCTTTGCCGCCAGTGCTTCAATAAACCTGACACCGGTCCTTGCTGAATGGTTGGAAAATGCTTTTTTCCATTTTTTATTATTTGGCAATCCCAAGATGTCGTTATTGTAAATTACAATCTCATTAAAAGCAGCCGGGCCACAGAGTTTAGTGTCTTCTTCGGGTTCAATGACTGAAACCTTTACATTGTGCCCTTCAATTTCTCCTTCCCATGCAGGGACTCGCAGGGGCTGTGTTCGGATGCATGGGCCTCACACTGCTCAACAATGGCTTCGAATATTTCCCTCCCCTGAGGTGTTTCGGGTATCATGTCAATTTCGACATGCCTGGCAAGTTCGCTGTCGGATATCTCCCATTCAGAGTACAATTCCATCTGTGGATAGCTCATGCCTCGCAGGTCAGTGGCCTCATGGATGATCATGGCAAGCCTTTCAACCCCAAGGCCCAGATTCATCACAGGGTAGGGAATATCATATTTTGAAAGAGGTATCGGGGAATATATTCCAAAAGTAGCAATTTCTACCCATCCATCCGAATATTTGGTATTGGAATCTACAAGTTTTGGATGGTATGCAAATACCTCTATCTGGGTATCAGGACTGTAATATTTACTGCGTTTTTCATCAGGCCTGAACTGGAATTTCTCAAAACCAAACTGTGATAGCAGGGCCTGGGCAACAGCTTTTCCGTGATCTACAGTCACATCCTCGTCCATGATAACACAGGATGCTGAATAGTAGGTCATAAGTCTGGCAGCATCTTCCTGTTGTTCCCTGCGGAAGCACCTGTCGATGGAGAACAAATTGAATGGGGGTTCACGGCGTTTGAGAATCTCTGAGAGACTGATAAACCAGCCGGAGGTCATATGACTGCGCAGGGTACGTTTGCCTGCTTTGGGTGTCAGTTCTTTAAATTCCGGGAATACCTGATCTATGACTTCAACTATGAGGGAATCTGACACGTCCAGCTTTGCGGCCATTTCGGGGACAAGATCATCGCCTTCGATCTCTCCTTTCTTATAGGCGTGCAGGACCTTTCGTATTATATCAATATCTTCTGTGGAAAGATCTCCCAGCATTTCTTTTATTTTAGATATACGCTCATCGGATATGCCGGCATTTGGTCGGGGAAGTCCTGCCAGATAGAAACATCTGTCAAGTACGGCCAGTGCTTCATGGCCGAATTGTTTGTGTACTTCCTGTTCATCAACAATGATGGGATTCATCATTTCCTCAAAACCCATGCGGAGATAGGCTTCCCTGAGTTTTGCAATAGTATCATAAACAGGATGGGGTTTACCATAGTTGAGTGATGTTATAGGATAGCGTTCATTGAACAGGGGCTTTTTGACATACTTTGCGCTATCGTTCCAGGCCCTGTCAAAATCTTCGCTGGCATCTTCTCTTATTTTATCAGGATCGAATTTCATATGAGTTCCCTTTTAAATTTGCTTTATTTCCTGAGAATTTGTCATTAATTTCTGGAATTTATATTGCTGTAATGCATGTGTCAGATCTCCTCTGGTCTTTTCATTCAGGGACCTGAGTACATCCGTGTGCCGCCTGAGGTTTGCGGTAATTACGTCGGGGTAATCAAACATGATCAAAAGTGAATAAATGTTATCCATTATCTGTAAATATTTTTCCCCTTCTGCCACTTTGTCTTCTCTTATCAGATCGAGTACATGCCTTCTCAATTCCCCGCCTGCCTCTGCTAGGCCATTAAGATAGGCTGAATCTTCTACTTCCATCTGTTGAGGAGTTGGCAGTTCTTCAAGTGTCTTATTTTCACATAGTAAAGAATAGGTGATAATGCATTCCGCATATTCCTGCTGTGCCTGTCCCACAGGTCCTTTGTAATAGATTTCAGGGTATTTACCCAGGGTTTCATTCATTTCCCGGAGATAATTATGGGCAGTCAGGAGATTCTTTTCGACAGTATCCCTGTCTTTGCGATGAATGGCGATAGTAGTTGTGCGGCACGCTCTTACAATTTTACGTGATAGGGCCAGACCTTTTTCCCGCGCAGCATCCTTTTCTTCAAAATTTCCAATAAGGATGTCGGTAATAGAATCCATGTTTCCTGGGAATTATCTAGATATTAAAAAAAGATACCTGATGAATTATTCATCCACAGGTATTGTTTCAAGCTGACTTGCTACATTCCAGATTAATGTACGGGTATGAAGGGGAATGTTGGGGTCATTGCTGATGTCTTCAAGAATGGATATGCTTGAAGAAGCTCTCAGGAAAAGGGCTTCACTGTCATCGTTTAACTTTTCCACGACTTCGGTTGCGGAGCGCCTGATATTTCTTGGGACTGAATTATCGTTTGCTATGTGCTCCAGTACCTGTGTGCATTGCTCTATAACATCTTTAGTATTAACAGACAGCATTTTCATCACCTTGAGTTAATTAGGGATATAAAATAAGGGTTAGTTCTGTATGTCTAACTAATAATCTCATATAAAAACTTACCCGTTTGCTGGAATCTTATCTTATGAAAGTTGTTGGTTCTATTCAGTCAGATTTAAATTCCTGGGTGGACTATTACCTCTTTGTACTGAATGTTGTATTCCGGTTACATATTATTCTTTTAGTTGTGATGTGATAATAATGGGAAGAAATGATGACGATGCTAAAGTAAGAAGAATTTCCAAATTGCTTGAGCTTGGTGGCACAATGCTTGCACAACATTGTGATACTTGTGGCTCTCCTTTATTCCGTTATCAGGGTCAGGTCCTATGTCCCCTATGTAACGTTGCAGAAGAGGGGGAAGAGGCCCAGGATGAAAAGATAGAGGAAACTATTCCTTCTGTTGAAACAGAAGTATCCACCGGCAAAAAAGAAGAGTTTGAAACAGGGCCTGTTGAAAGTAAACCAACAGTTGCTTCGGAGCAACCGCACACTAACCTTCAGGAACCAGTATCTGATGCATTGCACGCTGAAAGGAAGGGGTCAAGTCCCCTTGAGCAATTGATTGAATCCAAACTTGTGGAAATAGCAAAAAACATTCAATCAGAATCAGACCCCCGGCGTGTAGAAGACGCTTTTGACCTTATCGAGAGGGGAATGAATATTCTGGAGAGGATAAGGCACAATTCCTGATCTTATCCTTTATATTCGCTACAAACCACTTCCCTTATACGTGCAGCGGTTTTAGGACCAATGAGTTTCACTTCCCTGAGCTCTTCTTCACAAGCCTTCATTACAGCCTCAACAGACCCGAAATGTTCAAGCAGGTTGCGTGCTGCCTGTGGTCCAAGCCGGGGAATTGCGGATACAATATATTCCTGCTGCTTTGAAAGGATTGGAGCAGCTTTTTTCCCGTGAGGATTGATAGGTTTTTTATCCTTACCCTGCTGTCTTTTAGCTATCTGGAGTATGAGAGCTGCTGTTTCTTCTGCATCTCTGGTATGGAGAATAGTTGTTTCAAAATCCATTGATATTGATAACATTGCACCGTATATGGAAGATGGATTGATACGACGGGCATTGAATAGTCCTTCTCCTTCGATAATCAGGATGGTTTTTTCATAAGTACGTGTCAGGTTTGAAATCTGCTCGAAGAGCTTCCCCTCAATAAGTGAATTCACGAAATCCACGGTTTCCTTTCTCTCAATAGCGACATTCTCACTGACAACGTAATCTCCCACTTCGAGGGTTTTTACACTAAGGGCTGCACCTGCTTTTTGTAGATTGCGTGTTACAGTACTGCGTATCTCTCTTTGGTCCGCCACGACTTCCGGCCCGGTGTCATCTGCAGGTTCTGCACTGTTGTCGAAATCTTCAAGACTGCGCTGCTTTTCTTTAATGAAAGGATTATCTTGTTCTTCTGTGGACAGTGTTTCCTGGAGTTGTCTGATATTTCCCTGCATCTTCTTTTCCCGGTTTGCACTGCTCCAGTAGTAGCCTTCGTCCCGGGTTCCCTTTGTTACCAGAACTACAACCCTGCCGGCATGTTTGCGGCCGGTTCTCCCCTTTCTCTGGATACTGCGTATTTCCGAAGGGATTGGTTCATAAAAACAACCAGGTCTGTTGCAGGTATATCCAGTCCCTCTTCAGCAACGGAAGTTGCAACAAGTACATTGAAGTTTCCCTGTTTGAAATGATCGATAATTTCGACCTGTTGTTTCTGGGTCAGGCCTTTGTCTTTGTATTTTGAACTCTGGCCTACGAATTTCACTGGATTTATATCTTCAATCTCCGATAGTGCATCTGTTACCATTTCTGCTGTATCCCTGAAATTGGTAAAAACGATAACTCTTGAATCCGGATTGGAGATTAATTCTTCTTTTACAATGTTACACACGGTCTCAAGTTTGGGATGCTCTGCACCGCACTCTTTAAGACGTGGGATAATTGCCTCATGAACAGGTCTTCCATGAGTCTTTTAGAAGCTTTACTCGCTCCCTTTGTACAGGCTTCCCTCTCCAGGCGGTCCACATACTTGGCAAGAGCCCCTACTCCTTGGGTTTCAATGACTTCTATTGCATGGCCTGCTTTGAGGATTTCTGCCATGAGGGATATGGAACTGTATACAGAAGGATCAGGGTTTCCACTTCTGAGTTGGCCCTGCATTTTTCTCTGGAGTCCCAGTAGTTCCTTTTTTGAGGTTTTTTTCCCGTAAGGCAGTCTGTATCCCAGTTCATCCAGTTTTTGGATCCTGTCTTCCAGGACTTTATCGAGTAAATCCTTGAGCCTTTGCATTTCATCGGGCAATTTTAAGTGAACCCATTCGACTTGCTTATGGTGGATATAAGGGGCAACATCAGAATCGTCTTCTGTTTTGACTGCCACTTTTTCGATATGCAGACTTTCGCAGACCTCTGCTATCTTTTCATCTGAGTTTCCCGGGCTTGCGGTAATTGCCAGGCACAGGGGTTCTTTTGCCTGGTTGAAGTATTCCTCTGCAATGTAGGTATATGAATAGTTTCCAACAGCACGGTGTGCTTCATCGAATGTTATGTGGGCCACATCCCGAAGACTGATCCTTTTTGTGAGCAGGTCATTCTCGATAACCTGGGGCGTGGATACTATTACCCTGCCCTTTTCCCACATATTTTCCCTCTTTGCAGGAGGAAGATTTCCCGTAAATGTCATCACTTCTTCAGGTTCCAAATTTAACATCTGGCTAAAAAAAGCTGCGTGTTGTTCGACCAGTGGTTTTGTGGGTGATAACATTACCACCTTTTTTCCCGTAGCCTCCAGTCTTGACGCCATGACAAGCAGAGCTACTATTGTTTTGCCCAGTCCTGTGGGAAGGACTACCAGTGTAGAGGAAGATAGTGCTTTGCCTGCCAGGTCAAGCTGGTAGAGACGTTGTTCGACAGAATCGGGTTTAATCAGGGGATGTTGTATGTACTTTACCATATTACCCTTTACTTATCTTTAAAGGGGAAATAACAAACAATTTTTATTAATAGCTTAGCAAAGCGGATTGAAAGTATTAGAGGGGGCTTCCGGCCTCCTCAAACACCATATTTCCACTGATTAATTTTTCCAGGTTTTCTTCAAGATCGCTTACAGGGGTGCGCACCTGCTTCATGGTATCTCTCTCACGAATTGTAACGGTATTATCTTCAAGGGTGTCGTAGTCGATAGTTACCGAATATGGAGTGCCGATTTCGTCATTCCTGCGGTATCTTCTTCCGATTGTTCCCGAATCATCATAAGCTACCATCAATCCCATGTCCTTGAGGTTGCTTACGATCTGCCTGGCTTTACTGACCAGTTCATCACTGTTTTTCATAAGTGGCAGGACTGCTACCTGGATGGGGGCGATTTCGCTTTTGAATTTGAGAAGAATACGCTCTTCTTCCTTTTCTTCCTCAGCTGTAGGGGCCATTTCAGCTTCATAAGCATGTTCCAGTAATGTGTAGAATATCCTGTCGATTCCATAGGACGGTTCTATTACATGGGGTACCACAGTTTCCCCGCTTATTTTCTCTTCCACTTCCTCAGCTGAAACAACATCTTTTGGTACTGAAACTTCTTCGCCGTTGACTACTACTTTTATATCGCCATCTTTTTCAAGTTCTTCAGGCCCGAGTTGCTTGAGGGCTTCTGCAACATCCTTTGCTTTTTTCCTGAATAGGGGGCCTAGTTTTCCCATATCTGGTTTTACAGCAAATTTTTTCACCATTTTAGGTTTATCATATTCAATATAGACAGCCAGCTCGTTTTTGCTCATTTTTGTATGGGCAATCAGATCATAGTCGGTCCGATCAGCAATACCCACTGTTTCTATCCATCCAAAACGAACCGTTTTGATTTCGGCATCCCAGCAATCGATTGCATAGTGTGCCATTTCATCCTTCTTATGCTGGCGGAATCTCAGTTTGTCAGGAGAAATACCAATACGTTTGAGGAAGCGATTGGTAAGGGCAATATGATAGGCAAGGAATTCGTGGGCAATGATTTTGTTGTCGATTGCTTCCCGAATTGTCATTTCTTCCAGTTCTCCTCTTTCCTGGGCTTTATCGGAATAAAGTATTATCAGGTCATTCTCCACTGCAGTAATTTCGGGGTGTGTTTTTTCTTCCGGATGGGTGAATATTTCAGCTTCAGCCTGGGTAAATTCCCTGAGTCTGATGACACCCTGTCGCGGGGAGATCTCATTACGATATGACTTACCGATCTGGGTTACGCCGAAAGGCAGTTTTTCCCTGTAATAACGCGCCAGCCTCTGGAAATCAATGAAGATTCCCTGGGCGGTTTCCGGACGCAGGTATCCGGGTCTGCCATTACCGGGTCCTATGCTTGTCTCAAACATCAGGTTAAACTCTCTGGCCTTTCCGAGTTTCCCCTCACATTCCGGGCAGCAAATATCATATTTGCTGATCATCTCATCTACTTCTTCGTTACTCAATGCATCAGCAACCGCTACATAGTCTTCAATCAGGTGGTCTGCCCGGAATGCCTCTTTGCATTGTTCACACTCACACAGGGGTCGGAGAAACCACCTACGTGACCGGAAGCTACGAAAATGTCCTCAATGCCGATGGTAGGAGTTTCGATTTCCATGAAGCCTTCCCGGACAACATAGAATTGTCTCCAAATGTTTTCTATTCTGCGTTTCAGGGTACTTCCCAGGGGTCCGTAGTCATAGAATCCGGCAGTACCTCCATATAATTCAAAAGAGTTCCACAGGAATCCGCGTCTTTTTGCCAGTTCGATAACCTGCTCATATTTATCCATAATTTAATCCTCGATAAATGGTATAATATCTATGAAAGTGATCTCATTCTCCATATTTCCATGACATTTAATTCTATCGAACTATTTCAAAATTGCACTATAATTATGAACAATTAAAATCCAATAACATTTGTTCATTTATTGGGAATGTGTGATCTGTCAATATTTTCAGATCATATCTATTTGTATATATAGCTTACAATTTCTCATCATAATGATGATATTATCAAAAAGTATTTATAGGGAACTGTATATACACTATAATTAGGCAAGGCCATTTTCATATCGTACCACCACCACCTAACATATCTTCATTTGGCCATACCACTTACATGGTCTTGCTCTCTTCTTTTCAAATTTTATCTATTGAGGACTTCTTCTACAGATTCTCCTCCATGTACAATGCGGGATATTTTAGATACGGTAACAACCGGGTCTTCGGACTGGAATACATTTCTGCCGATTGCAACACCTTTGCCGCCTGCCTCCAGTGAATCATGTATCATCTGCAGGAGGTCTTCTTCTGTTTCCATCTGGGGGCCGCCTGCTATAACAACAGGTACCGGGCAGCCTTCCACGACTTCTTTGAATGAATCAATATCTCCTGTATAATTTGTTTTTACGATATCTGCCCCCAGCTCGGCACCAACTCTTGCAGCATGTTTCACATACTCTGCATCATGTTCTGATGCTACGCGGGGTCCTCTGGGATACATCATTGCCAGAAGTGGAATTCCCCACTCATCACAGCCCTTTGCAATTCTCCCAAGGTCCTGCAACATCTTTGCTTCATCATCTGCACCTATATTTATGTGGACTGATACTGCATCAGCGCCCACTTTTATTGCTTCTTCAATGGTGGTAACCAGTACCTTGTGATTTGGGTCAGGGCCAAGGGATGTTGAACCGGAAAGATGGATTATCAATCCCACGTCCTTTCCATATCCTCTGTGGCCGTATTTGGGAAGACCCATGTGCCCCAATACTGCGTTTGCACCACCTTCAGCGACTTTATTTACAGTAGTAGGCATATCTGTCAGTCCTCTTAGAGGCCCGGCCCCGACTCCGTGGTCCATTGGTATTATTATTGCGTTTTGTGTATTACGATCAAATATGCGTTCGATCCTTACGGATTTGCCAATTTCACTCATGTGTACTCTCCTGTACATATTTGTACATGTGTTTTTATAAAAAATTATTGTAAGCAGGTATTCTCATTCTGGTATTTACCATTGTATCCTTCAGCCACTTCTGTGTGCAGAGTATAAAATACAAGTTGTATAAGACGCGCGTTTTTTTGCAGTTTCAGGCCATTAGGGTTATACACAACAAGTAAACATTCACTTCTGCCCCGGTATCCGGCATCCCATACAGCAGTTTCCAGAGTCGCTCCGGCACGTATCAGGCTTGACCTTGGTGTTGCGAGTGCTGCAATATTTTTGGGAATATTAACGATTTCATTGAAGATAATTTTGTATATGCCCTTTTCAAGATCAATCCATTCCTCATAAAAATCAAGAGGTATACTTTCAGGAATTTGCCTTTTTGAATTATCAAAATCGATGGTACCCTTTCCATTTAGTATGTGCACACTCTCAAGTGTAAGTTCGATTCCATTGGGTTGCACCTGAAGTTCTTCATCCACAAACCCTTCGACAAGAGGCTGCTCCCTCTCCAGGAGTTTGTTAAGTTCGTTTTTTGATAGCATTGTCATGTGTTATAAACCTCTTTTTTGTATTTCTATTGTAAGGCAGTTTTTATATCATTCTGTCCCAATATTCAGTAAGATACTTTGGACGGGGGTATTTTATGTTGAACCTTATCATTCAAACAATTCTGATCATTATTATACTTGTTTCAATATATCTTGTTCGTAATAATAAAACTAAACTCCATTGTCGCATAATGGGGTTTGCTTTGTTTGCACAGCTTTTGTCGACAATATTTTTTATGTACCCTGCTATGTCTGGTGTAAGATCTACTTATTATTTTAACACGTTTTTCAATATTGAACTGCTTTTCCATCATGGATTGGGCCTTTTTGTCCTTCTTTTGGGCCTTTACGTAGAATTACTTTTTGTGGGCAGGGTTAAGGATATTCTCAATCGGTTCATTGCAATGAAACTCATAGCTGCATTATGGTTCCTTTCTTATCTGCTGGGGGTCCACATCTATCTTGTGATGTACTATTGAATCTCAGGTTGATTGACTCTCTTCTAATAAACAACTGCAGACATCTTTTCAACTCGTAAAACAGGAGTCCCCTTCCGTGAGGTAGGGGAGGAATGCGTCCAACAATTCACAGTAAAGCATTTATAGTTTGCGTGTGAATATAGTAGTATATGTTTCTTACTAAAACAATTATCTTGAAATTGGTTAATCCTGATAATGATTTAGTGGAAACTGTGAAGAAATATTCTGATGGAATGAACTATGCTTCCGAAGTTCTTTTTGATAAAGGTAAACCAATTCCAGCAATGAAATTACAG
>NZ_QBKB01000002.1:48609-442669 GCF_004137855.1 Methanohalophilus profundi | reverse complement strand
CCCGTCAGATCAGGACCGCCGCTTCTATGGCAGGTCGTCCCGGTATGGCCGTTTAGGGCCCTGAGACTTCCCTGTCCGCACAGGGTAACATCGGTGCAGACTGTGTCGGTGGTATGAACTCCAACGACAGCCACGAAGTCTCCCAGCTGAACGAACTCAAGATCGATCTTGACGCAATCGCTGTCATTGCCCACTACAAGGGTAACAGTGACATCATCATGGATGAACAGATGCCAATCTTTGGTGGTTACGCCGGCGGTGTTGAGGAAACAACCATTGTCGATGTTGCAACTCACCTCAACTCTATGGTAATGAGCAGTGCCAGCTGGCACCTTGATGGTCCTGTGCACATCCGCTGGGGATCCACCAACACCCGTGAGACCCTTATGATCGCAGGTTGGGCATGTGCCACCATCTCCGAGTTCACAGACCTTATGTCCGGTAACCAGTACTATCCATGTGCCGGTCCATGCACCGAGATGTGCCTGCTTGAGGCTGCAGCCCAGTCCATAACCGATACTGCATCCGGCCGTGAGATCCTGTCCGGTGTTGCAGCTGCCAAGGGTGTCAGAACTGACAAGACAACCGGTATGGAAGCACGTATGATGGGAGAAGTCGCACGTGCAACCGCTGGTATGGATATCAATACTGTCAACCAGATTCTGGATAAACTTGTAGCAAGCTATGAAGGCGATTATGCCAACGCACCTGAAGGCAAGACTTTCCAGGAATGCTATGATGTTGCAACCGTTACACCGACCGAGGAATACGTCAAGGTCTATGACGGGGCAAAGAAGAAACTCGAAGACCTGGGTCTGGTATTCTGAGTGTGAAAGAGCCATTTTTATGGCTCTTTTTTCGTAGAGATATAAAAACAAATAGGAGGCATCCGAATGACCTGGACTATAATTAACGGCGTCATTTACCTGGTATGTTTCACCATGATCGGCTGGATGTTGCTTGATGCAATGAAGGTAACGAAAAAATAATGGGGGAATATTGAATGACAGATGAAATTACTAAAGATCCTCTTGATGAATCTACCAGTCTTGTCAAGACACTAAGACCTTATCATGTATGGGCACTTGGTGTCGGTATTGTGCTGGTGGGTGAATTTATGGGATGGAACTTTACGGTTGCCAAAGGTGGTATATTGGGTTCCCTTTTGGCATTACTTGTTGCCGGTACAATGTATCTGATGGTTTCTCTGTGTGCAAGTGAACTAGGTGCATCTACCAAACTTGCGGGAGGACCTTATGACTGGGCAAGATTATTTGTAGGTCCCGGTGCAGCGGCACTGGTAGGACTTGCTGTTTATATGGAATACATCGCTCTGGAAGCCGCAGATGCCATTGTTGTGGCATGGATTGCAGAATCAATTTTCCCGGAGATACAGGTATTCCCGGTAACGCTTTTAGTGATCACGTTCTTGACATTTATGAATTACAGGGGTATTGTGGCAGCGCTTAATCTTAATTTCGCACTGACATTTACTGCATTCATTGCGATTCTTGCATTCTTCGCCATGAGTGTTACAGGTTTTGCAGGTGTATGGAATCCGGGTAACTTAATATCCGGTGCTATGCCAAATGGCTTTATAGGAATTTTCGCTGCATTGCAGTTTGGTCCCTGGTTCTATCTGGGTATAGAAGGTGCAGCCATGAGTGCTGAAGAATGTAAACATCCTTCCAGGGCAGTGCCGCTGGGTCAACAGGCAGGGATGATCACTCTTTTGCTTGCAGCCGGTATGACACTGTATGTATGTTCTGGTCTTATACCAACAGACCAGCTTGGTGTATCTGTCTATCCACTTTATGAGGCAGCCACGAACAGTGGTGTACAGTTGCTTGTAGTACTCCTTGCAATAGGTACTCTATTCACATGCCTTGCAAGTGCCAACGGTACTATTTGTGACTCTTCAAGATCATGGTATGCCCTTTCAAGGGACCAATTCCTGACCCCATGGTTCTCTGCTGTACATCCAAAATATAACACTCCTTACAGGGCTGTTATTTTCACTATGCCAATTGCGATTGCATTTGCATTCAGTGGTTTCCTGGATCAGGTTATCACATTCTCGATAACGTCCGGACTTGTGTGTTATGTTATGATTCCATTCTCCCTGATTCGTTTCAGGAAGATGTTCCCACAACACAGCAACAAAGTGCGTCCATTCGTTGGTCCGTTGCAACCTTGGCTTGCATACTTCACAATATTCCTGGCGCTTGTGATAATGTCGACCCTGCAATGGGGATACAGATATAATCTGATATTTGGCCTGTTGTTCTATGCGATTGCATATTTCTATTTCAACCGGAGATATCGGAGTTTAGAAGTTAGCCACGATTGGGGCGAAGAGATGGGCTGGCCCGACCCTGTGAGGACATAAGGAGGTGATGATCTTGGAAGATAAAACAACAGAAGAAAATGTTGATACTGTAAGATATATGAGCAAACTGAGGCAGGACGGTCTTGTTGTGGTGGCTTTGATGGGTATTTTGTTCTTCTCAGAGTCATTCATCTTCTATACTATAATTACCACGGTATGGGACAGCACGCCTGAACTTTCGAGTATATTCCCGGTTTATGTGCTATTCTTGCTGTTGGTATTGGGTATAGGAACCGCTGCATGTCTAAGAGTGTATAGTTCTATAAAGGAGCATATGTATACATTCAGGTATTATGACTGAGGAGGATTAAGTATGGCAGTTACTAGCAGGGGAAAGGAAAGAAGCGTATTCATGCAGATATTTGACATCTTGTTTATTTTTATAGTGGCAGGTATCTGTGTTGTACTGCCTGTTGTCCTGCAAGGTACCGTCCTTGTAGGCTGGGGGGAGTCAGGAGGCATGAAATTTATCTGGGACCCGGTGTCTTATTTCAGCCTGGTTGCTGTAATTCTGGTGTTCTTTGGAGTGGTGCTTTTCCACTCGGTTAAGAATTACAGGTTCTGAAGTTGTCAGCATTGCTGGCAACTTATTTTTTAATTAATGGGTAGGTGATACGATGACTGATAATATCAACCGTTTAAAAGACAAGGATAATCCAACAGAGACTGAAAAGAAACATATACCGGTAATTGAAGGACCTTCAATGATGACAGCAGGAGGTACCTATGAGGTCAAGGTTTCTGTTGGGATTGAACCACATGTAATGGAAGAAGGCCACTACAGCGAATGGATAGACATCTATCTTGCAGATCAGAAGATAGGCAGGGTGGATCTGGGGCCATCTGCAGAAAAAGCAGAAGCAACTTTTAAAGTAACTCCCCATGAGGAGTTAATTGGTGCCACCGAATTTGAAGTATGTCACATCCGGGGTGTAAATGTTTGTGGAGATTGTGGTTTAACTTCTGTGATTACAGATTTTAAAGCAATTGAAAGTTGTAATGTCCATGGCCTCTGGGAATCTTCCATGGAAGTGGAAGTTATGTCCTCAAAAGAAAGGCCAGGCAAAAAATGTAGCTGGAAAGCTTGATTATCTATATGTGAAATTGGGGTACCGGTTTTGCCGGTACATTTTTTATTTTATTACAACAAAAACAAATGCTTATCTAAAAATTCACTTTGTACTTTTTTTAAATTAATTAGCAAACAGAGGAAGTAATCATGGAATCCGGGGGTATATTGGTAGTTGAGGACGAAATGATCGTTGCAATGGGCATAAAACTCAAACTGGAAAATATGGGTTATGTTGTTTGTGGAATTGTGGCAGACGGACAAACGGCTATTAATATGGCATCACATTTGAAACCGGATTTAATATTGATGGATATTGTTCTTAAAGGCAATATGGACGGAATTGAAGCTGCCAAAGTAATCAAACAGAAATTGGCTACTCAATTTATTTTCCTGACCGGTATTTCTGACAAGGCCATTTTGCAGCGCGTCGATGAACTGAAACCAGTGGGAACTATAATGAAACCCTTTGATGACTCACAGCTGCGTAATATGATAGAAGAGGCTTTGTCTGGAAATAAATCCTCTTTTGAGGCTTTGGATTTTTCTGATTCTTGCGCTTTGTCAGGATGAAAGAATAAATCGAACCCTGTATGCAAAATTGTTATATTTTTTGTAGTCATATATCTATGTCTTGATACGTGCTCATAAACTGTTGAGTGTCTTAAATGAAACCAAAATCCGATCAAAGTAGATATATTATCCTTGGCAGTATTGATGGAATACTGGCAGTACTTGGTGTTGTCATTGGTGCTTCGAATGTCTCTTCTAACCCTGATCTCATAACAAATGCTGCTCTAGGGGGTGCGATTGCTCTTGCAATGACCAATGGACTTGGGTCTTACCTTGCAGAAAGTGCGGTAGAGTATGGCCATCTTGCTGATCTTGAAAAACCTCTCTTGCGCAATCTTGAATCTACAAGTCTTGAAAAAGAAACGCGCAATAAAATATTGTATGATACTCTAGCTCATGGTGGTTCCAGTCTGATTGGTTCTCTTGTGCCGATATTGCCGTTTGTATTTCTGGAAAATTATGCACTGGAGGTCTCAGTTGGATTAAGTATTATCGTTTTGGCTGTTCTTGGAATGTTTTCCGGCAAAATAGCCCGGCAAAACCTGATACTACATTCTGTCAGAATGGTTGGGCTTGGAATACTTGTTGTAATTGTTGTAACTGCTTTTGGACTTACATGAGATGGATGGTGGTAAAATGAAAGACATAACCTATCGTAACATTCTGGTGCCAATTGATGAAACGAAACTTTCCAAAAAAGTAATTGATAACGCATTGCATATCGCATCTGTGGAGAATGGGCGCATTATTGTAATTTATGTGGAAGGGCCAAGCAACTTAAAATCATTCCCGGACGAGTTTCATGAAAAGCTTGCCGACCTGGTTATTAAAAGTATAGAAGCCAATCTGGAGTATGCCAGAAAGCAAGCTGAAATACATGGCATAGAGATCCATACCCGGGTTGTTGGAGGCAGTAATCCGGGTCGTGAAATAATAAATATTGCACAGAAAAGCAAGGTTGATCTTACTGTGATGGGGACAGAATCATTGCGTAGCGATCCCTTTGGAAGCCTCACAAGATGGTTGATTGCTGCTGATATAGGACCCGTACTTGTTATTACTGCAGGTGACTGAAAAATTTTAACCGGTTAAGTTTTATATTCTTTATTAACCATATTGCGCTGATCCCAAAAATGCAGCAATATACTTTACCACTTTTTATAGTAGGCCTTATCCTTATTACAAAAGGTGCTGATTGGTTTACCGAGTCTGCAGTCTCAATATCCCAAAAAAGTGGCATTCCTAAAATGATTATAGGAGCGACTATTGTAAGTTTCGCAACGACTGCACCGGAATTTACAGTTTCTGTATATGCTGCCTATCTGGGCCACACAGGTCTGACAGTTGGTAACGCTGTGGGCTCTGCTATATGCAACGCCGGCCTGATCCTTGGAGGCGTAATAGTCGTACGCTCGATTCCTGTAGAGGATTCCTCTTTTTTGAAAAGGGGTGCATTTATGATTGTATCGGCTTTGCTGCTGATTGTAATATCCATTGACGGCATGCTCACACCTGTTGATGGTATACTTTTACTGGTAGTTTTTGTTGCTTTTCTCTATTACAATTACAGACGTCAATCGTTGCTTTTTGGGACAAATGAAGAAGAAGTAAATGAAGAACTTGGCGAAGTATCCGATTCTATTTCAAAAGATGTGGCCTTTTTTGTTCTTGGTGCTGCTCTTGTGGTGGGTGGCAGTCGTATTCTTATTGATTCCGGTACTGACATTGCTATGTGGCTTGGTGTTCCCGAGATGATAATCGGATTGACCCTTGTAGCATTTGGGACATCTCTTCCAGAACTGATAACTGCGATTTCAGCTACCCTCAAAGGCCATCATGACCTGACTGTTGGTAACATACTGGGGGCAAATACGATGGATATAGCACTTATATTGGGTGCTTCTTCCCTTATCAGTGAACTTCCAATACAGGACCAATCCCTGTACTATGATTTTCCTGCAATGTTGTTAATAATGGGAATGATTGTATTTTTTGGATTGACGGGTCGCAAACTTGCACGCTGGGAGGGAGCTGTTGTCTTAGTCACCTATATTGCATATGTGGGAGGTCTTTTCTTTTTCTATATGTAATATATAAGCAATTGCTTAAATAATAAAATTCACATCAATAGTACTAAATGATACTGCCAACTGCCCAATCCATAAAGCAGCAAAGGATAGAGCTAGGACTTACACAGAGCGGCTTGGCAAAAAGAGCCGGTGTCAGCCAGCCCCTTATAGCAAGAATAGAGGCGGGTGATGTTGATCCGAGGTTATCTACCTTGAGAAAAATATTTGATGCTTTTGACCAATCTGAAAAAGAAAAGATATGTGTCAGGAACATCATGCATACCCTTGTGGTTTTTGTATCTTCCGATGAGTCGGTGGACCATGCAGTCAGTATCATGCAGGAGCATGGTTATTCTCAGGTTCCTGTGATTGATAATGGTGTGCCTGTAGGCAGTATTTCAGAGGACACTTTTGTCAAGTCAATGGCTGAGAATAAAACCGCCATGATATCCAAAATGAAAGTAGAGGATATGATGGGTGAATCTTTTCCGGCAGTTTCACCAGAGGCTGATATTGGTATTGTATCTACACTGCTGGAGCGCTATCCTGCAGTTCTGGTGCTTGAAAAGGGAGTTGCTATCGGATTTATCACCAAGCACGACATAATAAAGTTGCTACATGGGTGATTTTGTTAATTCTGACTGTTTAACTACAGTTAAATATTAGCGCTACATTAGGTGTGGATTAGTTAAAAAAGCTATTAGAGGAAAGTCTATGGATCTTGAAGATAATTTATTAATGATGCCGGGCCCGGTGCCAGTACCCGCAAGGGTTCTCAGGGCAATGTCCAAGCCGATGATCAATCATCGTGGAGCACAATTTTCTGAAATATACGATGACTGTCGCCGAATTCTTGCTGACGTTTTCAAGACAGAAAATGACATTTTTGTGTTAAGTGGTTCAGGTACTGCTTCTATGGAAGCTGCTGTAGGTTGTATCGCAGACAAAGATGACAGGATAATCTCCATTGAGAATGGTAAATTCGGGGAGCGTTTCAAAGATCTTGCATCCAGATACGGTTCTGTCGTTCCCATGGAATTTGAATGGGGTAATTCAGTGGATCTGGATTTGCTTGAAGCACAACTTCAGGAAGGAGCAAAGGCCGTAACCATGGTTCATAACGAAACCTCCACAGGTATACTGAATCCTGCAGAACAGGTCGGCAAACTGGCAAAGAAATATGGGTCCCTTTTTATAATGGACGGTGTGACTTCACTGGGTGGAGATAATGTATTTGTAGATGATTGGGGAGTTGATGTAGCAGTGGTTGGTTCCCAGAAATGTATTGGTGCACCACCAGGCCTTTCCATGCTTTCTGTAAATGAAGCTGCATTTGACGCAATGGAAAAAGAAAACCTTCCCTATTATCTTGATCTCAAAGCCTGCAAAAAAAAAGTGCTGACAAGGAAAAAACACAAACTCCTTACACACCTGCGATCCCTCTTTTCTATGCCCTGCAGGAATCCCTCCATATAATTGAAGAAGAAGGAATGGATGCCAGAATAAAAAGACACTGTACCGGTGCGGCCGCTGTGCGTGCAGCAATGGAGGCCATGGGTATCGAAATGTTCCCGCAGCTCAATGAATGCAGTGCGTATTCCAACACTGTCTCTGCAATGAAGTCCCCGGAGGGTATGGACAGTGAAACCCTTAAGAAGGAAATGATGAAAGCAGGAATTACAATTGCAGGCGGACAGGCCCACCTTAAGGGCAAGATTTTCCGTATTGGAAGTATGGCCAATGTAAGTTACAGGGATATTCTCAGTACTCTCCAGCAGATTGAGGTAGTATTCAAGGAAAGGGGAGTGGTTTCAGAACTGGGTCCTGCAACAGAAGCTGCAATTGAAGTATTGTGTAAATGAGATATTATGAAAACCATAGGTATTGTAGACACGACGTTTGCACGTTTTGATATGGGCAGCGCTGCTGTGGATGAGATCAGGCAGTATGTTTCAGCCCGTATAATTCGGATCACAGTTCCGGGTATAAAGGACCTGCCGGTGGCTTCTAAAAAGCTTATCGATGAGCAGGGCTGCGAAATAGTTATGGCTCTGGGAATGCCCGGTGCTGCGCAAAAAGATAAAGTATGTGCACATGAGGCTTCCACGGGTATCATCCAGGCCCAGCTTATGACAAATACGCATATAATAGAAGTTTTTGTTCACGAAGATGAAGGCAAGGATGAGAAGGAGCTTGCTTTTCTTATGGAGAACCGTGCTCGTGAGCATTCTCGTAATGTCGTGGATCTTCTCTTTAAGCCTGAGAAACTTGTAAAACAGGCAGGTACGGGCCAGAGGCAGGGTTTTGAGGATGTAGGAAGCCTGCGTGGATGAAAGTTTGATTTTATAATTTATAAGTATGATTAGGAAGCAAAATCTGCATTGGAGAACAATATAATGACAATCAGACTGGGATTTGTGGTAGCGGAATTTAACAGGGATCTTACCTACCAGATGGAATTGCTTGGTATAGAGCATGCAAAATTCCTGGGCGCGGAAGTGACAGATACCATTCTTGTGCCCGGTGTTTACGATATGCCGCTTGCAATCAAGAAACTTTGTGAAAAAGATGACATTGACGCAGTTGTAACCATTGGTTCGGTGATAGAAGGTGCCACAGGTCACGATGATATCGTGGTCCAGCATGCCTCAAGAAAGATTACCGACCTTTCTCTGGAATACAACAAGCCTGTCACTCTGGGCATTGCAGGTCCCGGTATGAGTCGCATGGAGGCTCACCAGAGGGTCGATTATGCCAAGAGGGCTGTAGAGGCTGCGGTAAAACTTATCAGACGTCTCTAAATAATTCATAGGGGCTATTAATGGCATCTTCAAGATTGGCCCGAGTGGCTGAATCCCCAACAATCCGTATAGCCAATATAGCAAATAAGCTCAAGCATGATGGCATTGATGTAATCAGCTTTAGTCTGGGTGAACCTGATTTTGATACGCCCAAGAATATCAGTGATGCTGCATGCAAGGCGCTTTATAGCGGAGAAACTCATTATTCTCCATCCCCGGGTATCAAACCACTGCGAGAAGCTATAGCCAAAAAACTACAAACAGAGAACAATCTGGATTTTGATGCATCCAATGTGATGGTTACACCGGGAGCCAAACAGGCAATCTTCGAAGTTATGATGTCTGTACTTGATGATGGCGATGAGGCTATCCTGTTCGATCCTGCCTGGGTTTCCTATGAGCCATGCATCAAATTTGCAGGAGCAAAACCCAAATGGGTGCCTACAGACCCGGAAAATGTTTTTCTTCCTTATGATATTGGAGATCACATTACAGATAAAACGCGTCTGATAGTTGTCAATTCCCCTTGCAATCCCACAGGTGGTGTTTTTGGCAAGGACAAATTAAAGGAAATCGCCGACCTTGCCATTGATCATAATCTGCTGGTTCTCTCTGATGAGATCTATGAGAAGATACTTTACGATGAAAAACACTACAGTATAGGTGCTATGGAAGGGATGCATGATCGTACCATAACTGTAAATGGCTTTTCCAAATCCTATGCGATGACAGGTTGGAGGTTAGGTTATGTCGCTGCCAATGAAACTTTCCTCCATGATTTCCAGAAAATCCAGTCACATTCTGTCAGCAGTGCTACAACGTTTGCTCAATATGGTGCCATTGAGGCACTGGAAGGCGACCAGCAACCTGTTGAGGACATGGTGGCTGAATTCAGGCACGTCGCGATATCCTTGTAGATGGGTTGAATGATATAGGTATACATTGCAGCCGTCCGAAAGGTGCATTCTATGCATTTGCGGATGTAAGCGAGTACGGCAATGGTGAAGAAATCGCTGAGAAATTGCTTTCAGATGCTCACGTTGCTGCGACCCCCGGTTCAGCTTTTGGCCCTAGTGGTAACAATTTCGTGAGGCTTTCATACGCCATTTCACAGGAAAGGATAAGAGAAGCTCTTGAAAGGATTGGGAATTGCCTTTTATAATTCTGTTCTTTTCCTTTCCAGAATTCTTTTTATAATTCTACCACTGCTGCAAAGGGTGCATTGACGGGGTTTTCCGAGGCGCACTACCTTTGTATTGAATCCTCTTTTTTGGAGTTTATCTTCAAGTTCTTTTTCATCGAATACCTGGTCGTGTCCCAGTACGATAATATCCGGTTGTACCTCTTCGAGGGGTTTGAACATATCTTCTTCGCTTCCCAGAAGGGCATGGTCCACAACCTTTAAAGCTTTAACCATTTCAAGCCGTTGCTTTTCAGGAACTATGGGTTTTGGCTTATGTTCGATTGTTGAGTCCCGTGCAACAAGGACATATAATTCACTGCCATACTTTCGGGCCTGTTCCAGATAGTAGAGATGCCCTGGGTGCAGTATGTCAAAGGTTCCTGTTGCAAGTATGCGTGTCAATTCATCACCTGATTAATTGTCCGCTAATGAATAGGAATTACCTTTAATAACTTTATGGAAAAGGTCCGGATACTGTTGGGTCAATATAATTCCTTTTTGAAATTACTGTAGCACTGCTTTAAAGTATTCAGGTTTGCCGGCACATGCAGTATATCAAAATCGAAGAGATTAGCAAATTCATCCACTTGTTCATGGAAATCCTCTTCGTAATCAATTCCTGTGTCAACCTTTGCAACGTGTTTGTAACCAACTTCATTAAAGACATATCTCGATGTTTCAATGTCGTTTTTATCTTTGCCAAAACCTGAACAGACAAGCATATCTCTCCAGTTGGCTGCCCACATGGGTGTCAGGAAAAAAGCCCCTTCCCCTTTGAAACTCTTGAGAGTGTCGAGATATTCCTGTCTGCCTCCAAGTACGGCACCAATACAGTCATCGATTGTTTCCCCGTTATTTTCTCTTAGTATTCCCACCGGACATGGATGGTCGGCAAAATCTTCCTCTATGTCTGAGAGTACATTGCCACACAACCCGTAAAAAAGCAATATACCATCGGATATGGGGGACAATCTCTTGGTATTTGTGTATACCTCGTCCTTGAGTTTTTTTGGGATTGCATGCAGGGCAAATTCAAGTATCTGGATAACTATATTGAATTGTTTATCAGGCAATGGGTTATTCAGCAAATTCACCATGGTTTTTGTTTCAACGTCCACTCCTGCTTTACTGAGTTTATCCCTGATACCATAAGATTCATCATTTTCAATTATGATCACATTGTCTATCGAATTGTCCTTTTCAATCAGATATGCTATCTCATCTTCAAACATCCGGCAGGCTATTATTGTTAGGGTTGGCAGGTTAAATCACCTGTATAAAAATAGAAAAGGGAAGGGATTTTAAGATTACGCCTTCTGGCCTTATCTTTTTGTGCATCCCCTATAACATCTGTTGAGGTGTTCTTCTGGCATTGGCTTGGTAGCAAGGCTTACTACTACTGCGGTAATGGCTGCAATCGGTGTGGCAACAAGGATTGGATCCACAACTGTCCACGTGCCGGTGAGCAGGGTTTCCGTTCCAAAAATGGCCTGTGATATTCCCAGGGGAGCAGCTTCTTTTGCATGGACAAAAGCCAGCCAGAAAAGGCTGCTGAATGTTCCTGCAAGAAGACTTGCAATCGCTCCTTCCCTGGTCATACGCGGCCAGAACAGTGCTCCTGCATAGGCGGGCAGGAAGGCAGCCGCGCATAGGCCGAAGAAAATAGCTGTACCACGGGCAATAATGCTGATTGGCAGCATGTAGGCAAGGATAACACTCAGTATGATTGTAACAGCGATTCCCAGTCTGGTTACTGATATGGTTTTTCCGGATTTACCACCCTTGAGGAATTCTTTATAAAAATCATGACCAATAGCAGTTCCCATTGTGTGATATTGGGAACTGAGAGTTGACATAGCAGCTGCCAGCAGGGTTACCATGAATATTGCAACGAAAAGGTCTGGTGTGGCACTGTTTATGTACTCCGGGATGATGCGGTCCATATTCCCTCCTGCCACATCCAATGCAATCTGGCCTTGCGAGTCGAGGAAATACACATTGGAAAGGGCACCTACTATATAGGCAACTCCTGCCATCATGAGGATAAAAGGCCCACCTGCAAATACTGCCCTGTTGAGGGATTTCTTGCTATCTACTGTCATGAAACGCACGGCAAGCTGGGGCTGTGCCAGTACGCCGATTCCCACGCCGAGTATAATTGTAGATACCATTGTCCACCATATAGGTGTGCCAAACGCAGGCATTGATGTCCATCCAGTATGTCCGCCTGCCGCTAAACCTGCAGGTACCATTGACGACATGTCTGTGAGAGCCTGGTGGGCTTCCGTGATTCCACCGAGATTAGCATAAGTTAATATGAGCAGTACAGTCATGCCTCCAAGCATCAGGGTTCCCTGCATGGCGTCTGTGTACATAACCGCCAGCAAGCCTCCTGTAATCACATAGGCTGCAACAATAATCGTGAGGATAAATACGGCCACGTCATAATTTATTCCCAGGGATGTTTCCATGAACCGGGCTCCTCCGATAAGTACTATACCTGCATAGAGGGGCATGAATACACCGATCAAAGCACCTGAAAAACCCTGTATGAATTTCGAATTGAAACGTTTACCCAGCAGTTCGGGGAATGTGACAGCTCCCAGATTCACACCTATACGCCGTGTGCGTGATCCGAAGAGGATAAAGGCTACAAAGATTCCCACCACGATATTCATGAAGACAAGCCAGAGTGTTCCCATGCCCAATGTTGCGGAGACTCCCCCGAAACCAACGATTGCGGATGTACTGATAAATGCCGCTCCGTAGGACAGGGCCAGGATATAGGGGTGCACACTCCTTCCTGCAAGCATGTAATCGTCAACTTCTTTTGTGCGTTTATAGGCAATCCATCCGCAATAGAAGACTATCATCAGATAGACCAGAACGATTACACCGAGAACTACCGGGTTTACAGGCAATCCTCTTCCTCCTCTTCATTCCATTTTGCAATTCCATATGCCATGCAGGCAATGGCACTTATTATGCACAGAACATATGCACTCCATATGTAGGGGTCCTCTATGCCTAACATTTTTACACCTCTTTTATACTGGGGGGTGTTAGCAAGTAACATACTTGAACTTTTCGAAAAGAGCAGGATAAACAGGGATCTAACTAACGGACCAAAAGGTATTTATCGAAAAGTAGCAGAAAAGTAAAATTAAGTATTACAACAGACAATTTTTGTAATACTATGTCTGTTTTGCAGACCTTAAAGGGCGTTGTTGTCAGACCACGCCTCCTCCCTTCTTTTATAGTTCAATTATTTCGGTTTCCTTTGTTTTGGTGTCCACCAGTGCAACAGTAGCTTTTCCCGTAAGTACTCCGGCAGTTTCCCCGGGATTTATCACTCGTGTGTTGCCGATCATGTGGCTGCCTGCCTGGTGGGTATGTCCCCTGACAATGAGATCAAAATGACCGGATGCAGCAAGAGCCTCAATTTCTTCTTCGTTTATCCCGTGTAGCAGGGCAATATGCAAACCCTCTATATCCAGTGTGCCAAAATCACCACATACGTTTGCTCCCTGTTTTGCAAACCATTCCTTTAGAGTAATCCTGTCTCCCTCGTTATTTCCAAATACAAGGTGAAGAGGAACCTTCAGTTCCGTGAATCCTTTTACGTTGAAGGGTGATACGAGATCCCCGGCATGGAGCACAGCAGAGACTTGTTTTTGATTGAAGAAGTTCACCGCTTTGCGTATCATATCTAAATTGTCGTGGGAATCAGCCATTATTCCCAAATATTTTCGTGTTAAGTCATCAACTCCTATAATATTTTATCAGCCTGATTTCATGAAATTACAACTACAGCATGACTTTACTTATCGTGCCGTGTGCGTAGTCTATGAATGGGTCCCAACTCTTTAATATATCAGCCTTATAATCGATGAATATAAAATCACAATCTATATATATTGCTATACTCTTGTTAGGCTCATTAATGAGCGGGCACAAAATCTTTTTTAGTACCCCACTCCCCAGCCCGCTCATATACCCCCATAATATAGAGCAGGCTATCTTTATCTGCAATATTCCCTACGACTTCCTAAGATAAATAACTTTTGAATATTTTATATGTATATAACTTCTATGTTTTTGGAAGTAATTGTCACTGGAATAATATTATTTTTGTTCTTTCCAAAAAGTAAGATGAATTGGTTTTCAATTGAGTGGAAGGGCACGAATTGAGAGACCGTCGGAAAAGTCTACTACTTACATACATATATCATACAGTTCCTATTGTATATACTCATTTTCTATCGCATAATCACAACCAATAGATACATTTATATCATATAACCATTTTTACCTAAAATAATTAACTCTATCGTGATTAAAATGTATTCTGTTCAAAAACCCAAGCAAACAACATTCATGTATGGTCCTGATGTCTACGACAAATTGATACTCAAAAACCATTTGCTTTATAAGATCAATGAAAATGTTGATTTCTCGTTCATCAATGAAACATGCGAAAAACTCTATTGTTCAAACAAAGGCGGTCCTGTAACCAACACACCTGAAATGATGCTACGGTCTGCAGTAGTTCAATACCTTTATGATTATTCTGACAGGCAAATGGAATACGAATCACAGGTTAACATAATGGTAAAATGGTTTATTGGGCTGAATCTGGAGGACAACGCATATGACCACAGTGCCCTGGGTTATTTCAGGGATAAACTTGGAAATGATAAATGGAATGAGGTATTCTACCACATTTTAAATCAGATACAGAATGCGGGTTTTTCAAAAGGGGATACACAATATATTGATGCAACACATGTGATTGCAAATATTGCTATTCCAAGTACAATTGGGATATTAAGACAGGGAATTACTGAAGTCTTAAAATCACTGAAAAAGGTAGATCGTCGACTTTATAAGGATCTTGGTGGAAAAAACAATCTATGAGGAAAGAAAGGGTTGGGGATATGGATCAAAAAGAGAAAGAAGGAAGGCTTATAGAAATCGTGAACGAAGCAAAGTTAGTAATTCAGAAAACTGAAAATTATGATGAAAATGTGCAAGAAAAAGTAGAGGTGTTAAAACGCATTCTATGCGAGAATATTCAGGAAGATGATGAAGGAATTTCAAGAAGAAAAGGACAGGTTTAAAATAGGATAGTAAGTCCAGTTGACCCTGATGCCAGGCATGGAGCAAAATCGGATAAGAAGAAGTTTGTTGGATACAAGGTGAACTCTACAATGTCAGAAGATGGATTCATAACTAATATCAATGCAACTAGCGGTAACAGTTATGATGGAGACTTGTTATTGCCACTTACTGATAAGGGATTGATGAATGATCAGACGATCCATAAGGTAGTAGCAGATGGGGCTTATGGAAGTGCTTCGAATCGATTTGGAATGTTAAAAAAGGGTGCTGTGCTGATCGCACCAGTAAGTAAAGAGTCAAATAAAGCTGGTGATTATTACACACAGGAGAAGTTTACCATCGATAAATCAGGGGTTACGTGTCCTGCAGGCAAAAGGACAATGATATCATATCATGATAAGAAAAAAGGTACACATCTATATCATTTCAAAAAAAGCGATTGCTGTGAGTGTAGTTTGAAAACAAAATGTACAAAAATGGATCACAGGACTATAACAGTAAGTAGACATTATCCCATTTTAGAAGAGGCTAAAAGATACAGTAAATCTCGAGATTTTAAACGGGATATGAAAATGAGGGCACATATCGAACCAAAACAGGGAGAGATGAAGAGATTTCATGGGCTGAAAAGAGCAAAGTTCTGGGGGAAAGAGAAGATGAATATTCAAGCAATGTTAACAGGAATTGCAGTTAATCTAAAGAGATTTATTAAAATGAGTGGGGAAATATATTAAAGGTAGAAGAGATGAAAGAGTTGAGGCTTAAAAAAGGATTGAAAGAAACTGGATTGAAAATATGTCAAACAAATAGATGATAATTTTTCAAAAAAATGAATTTAAGCCTTAAATTTGCTCTTTAATAAAGAAAAGGGAATCTTTTTTATCTATTATCCGACGGTCTCAATTGAACCCAACTTTGACAGTCAAAAGTAATAATAGTTAGTTATTTTAATCGGAAATCGATGCTTAACTCTATCGTTACTCCAGTGATCTTGCTTTCTCGACAAAGGCCATGACAGTTAGTACAAATGTGGCATGTGCCCAGGTTAGAGGACTCACACTTAAAGGACTCCCATCAAACGGATTCAGCTGCTCTGCCAGCATACCGGTGTCTGTGGCTCTATCTGTGACCCACAGTATTATCTCCCTTGTGTTTTGCAGGTCGTTGATGCTCTTTGCCATCTGTATATACCATTGTGCTACCCATAAGGTACATATGAACCAAGGATTACCTGGTATTATCTCCGGATCGTATTGCGCAACTTCTTGATATTTATCCTTATAGAAGCGAGCGATGCCTCCTACCTCAGTCTTCACCGAGAGTATGCTTTCTATACTTTTCATAGTGCTAACCACCCTGGCATCGTCGGGGGGGAGCACCCCGAACTGGGATACGGCGTAGAGACTGGCATCTACGGTCACATCCCTAGGGTTGATGCTTCGCAGGAACCTTCCCAGTTCCTTATCATACAGGTGACTCTCGATCCCCCGTTTTATTTCCATGGCAGCCGTGTTGTAGCTCTCTGCGAGGTTATTGTCTCCATACATTGCTGCAAACTTGGCAGCACATATGAGTCCCGCATAAACTGTCGAACATGTATAGCTGTGGACCGCTCTTTTCTCCTCCCACAGATTATAACTGGGTTTTGGGAGTCCAGTAGAAGAATCCCTGTACTTGGTCATGAACTCGGCAGCTGGTATTATCATTGAGTGATAGACCGAATCGATATTCTCGATAGATCTTGTCATTTTATAATGATTCCACAAAGCCACGATAATAAGTGCTGTGCTATCTTCCTGTATCGGAAGTTGGATATGCCCATCAGGTGTTATCCAAGGCATCCAACCACTTGCAAGAGTACCTGTAGGATTGTATTTTTGCAGGAAATATCCGTGATCATGGAGCAGTCCCCGGCAGTATTTAAAGAATTTTTGCACAGTCCCGGAGTAGCGCGTTATGTCCAGCGCCATGGCGACAAATGCACTGTCTCGCGGCCACATGTAACTGTATGAATCCATGTTGAACCTTTCAAGAATATCACTGTCATTGGCAGCTATGATCGCGCCATCGTAATCAATTTGCGACTTTATAATAAGCAGACTGTGTTTGAATAAGTCTACCACTTTTGGTGGAAGATCAAACAAATCGTACTTTTCTTTGTTCACCCATGAATAATAGTACTGCCCTGCTTCACTTATCATCTTTTCAGGTGTTGTATTAAGGACAAGTTCGTTGAGCCGCTTGACTTCAAAGAAAGTTTTCCCTGCTGCAATCCAGTAATATATTATTTTTGTTTCCCCCCCGGCCAGATGCCGGGAGAAACGGATGAAACTCTTCACTGCCCCAACCTGAATGGAGTTCATGTTAAGATCTCCAGACTTGATAGCACCAGATTCATCTGTCCCTTTTGGACGTACTTCATACTGGTCAAAGTATGGTGAACCACTAATAAGGAAGTAGCGCGAGTCCTGATAATGTATTATGGATTGCAATGCAGGATCAAAGATAGCCGTATCACCATTCGGGTTCTCGTAAAGGGCAATATCATGGCTGAAAAGCAGCTTCAGATCCACATCCCTTGTGTCGGTATTGGTTATTGCTATCTTTCGAATGAATACATTCTCATGAGGGTGTACACATTCGTTGAACCTCAACTCAACTCCAAGACGATCATTGCGATAGTAGCTATCAGTACCAACCGATCTTTCTGGTAACCAAGTTTGTGGCTCCAATCATCCCCGATCAGAGAGACCATACCAAGATTTTTCCCATCCACTTCTACCCCTACTCTACAATGTCGACCATTCACATGGTTCTCATATCCTATATGGGGAAAGTACATGTCCCGGATGCTTGCATTTATATCCAGGTTCACCAGCAGTGATCCGTTTCCAACAACGAGTGGTTTAGGCATTTTAGCATCACCTTTAATACATATTCTCACGTATAAATGTACATCATGAGCTAAAGTAGTTTCCTGCTTGATGGGAAACGAGAAATGACGCCATTAAATTATCGGGGTTCTAATTTAAAGGGTCAAGATATCAAATTGGCTATGATACTATAACAGAATGGGGTATAAGTGTGGGGTTTAGTCTAAAAAAGCCTGATTCTGGTGCGAACATAGGAATTCTTTCTTATGAGTATCCACCAAATTTTTTTGGTGGAGTGGGTATCCATGTAGGTGAGTTAACCAGAAGTCTTGCAATCGGAAATGATCAGGTACATGTGTTTACATCCAATGTACAGGAATCGAACGAACAGTTGATCAGAAATTTATGGGTACACGGACCAACAGAACTTCATTATCAGGCATCTAATAATTTCAGTGCAGCATATAAAAAGATACTGACCAACATCAATGTGGCTGCGATGGTGAAGAAACAGTTTTCAGGTGGCAGTCTGGATCTGTTACACTCGCATGGTGGGTTGATCCAGTTAGCTACTACATTATCAAAGGAGAGCACCCAGCTGCCACTGGTGATGACAGTTCACAGTATAGATATCAACAGAACGAAGCCAGACGGGCTGAGTGTTATGATGGAGAAAAATGTGGTGGGTATGGTGGACAGGTTCATTGCAGTATCAAAGTCCATACAAGAAGAACTGGAGCAAACATTTGAAATTGAACCCGATATGATAACAATCATTCCAAACGGTGTGGATACTGAGACATTCAAACACCAGAATGCGGATGATCTCAAAAGAAAATACAAACTTGATGACCGATTCGTTGTGCTGTTTGTTGGAAGGAATGACCCTCAAAAGGGTGTGAAGTATCTGGTTGATGCCGTGCGAAGGCTCCAGAAAGATATTCCAGAGATAATGCTGGTCCTGGTCGGCCAGCCGGATATATATCATGACAAGCATATCCTCTGCCTTCCGCATGTGGGGAAGCATGAACTCATTAAATTATACTCTCTCTCCGATGTGTTCGTGCTGCCAAGCATCTACGAGCCTTTCGGTATTGTGCTCATGGAAGCCATGGCATGTGAAACCGCGTGCATTGGGACACGAGTCGGAGGGATACCAGACATCATTGACCACAACCGGACCGGGGTTCTGGTGGAGCCGGAAAGCTGTGCAAGTATCGCAGAAGCGATTGATAGATTATATCATGATCCAGAAAAGAGGTGCCTGATGGGAAAATGGGCCGTGAGAGGGCGATAACATACTTTGACTGGATAGATATAGCAAAGAATACTGGAGAGGTATACCAGCAGGTGCTTAATTAAAACCAGAGTCTGCTCTTGATGTACTCAATGTTAACTTATCATGGATTCGATCCGCACATGTACCTCTAGATCACTCTTTCTATGTTGCATCTGAAACCCAGATAAATCTCTCCCACTCGCACCTAATGTCGAACCAGATATGATTGTCACACAAGTATCTCTGAGTGAAAATGTACAAAACGGACAGAGAGACATCACAACAAGCAACCATCATCGAATTATAGAGGAAGTGAAACTGCACAATAAACTCAAGATAATTAGCTAACTACTGAATGTGTATGTTCTGGAAATTATGCTTCGTGGAAAAGGTTATGGGTGGCTTGATCGGCTGCTCGTTCTCTAACTATTTTTAAAATAAGGGAAGATATATTGAACAAGGCACAAGGTGATGACATATTTTTAGCTGAAGTTGCCAGTAAATTCACAGAGGAAATTACGGAATTGGCAAGCAGTGATAAAGTATATGAGAAAAAATAGCTCTGAATGCAATCATTTTTGCAAGTACATTTACTTTTATAATAGCCTATTTTCTAACTGAATCTTTGTCTCAAGACAATTTCATTGTAATTATAGTATATCTAGCAGTAAGTGCCATCTTTGCAGCTATAATAAGTATTCCTTACATGAGGATATTTAAGCCACTATCAGATGCAATTAATAATGATTCATTTGCTTTGAGTGTGAGTATTTCTTCCTTATTGATTGCATTTGCACTGGCATTGGCGGGATTTCTGTTTGATAATAGGCCACTTGTGTTAGGCTCCTTGTCCCTGTCATTTGTACAAATTCCATTATTAGCAGTATTTGGACATTTCAAAATACCAGTTGATCAAAATGCAGATTCCAAAACTGGATCTAGTATTTGAACCTTGCTCTCACAAATAGAAATTATAGTTGGAATTATTTCAGGGATAGGGTCATTAACAACTTTATACTTTAAGTTTTTTTAATTCCAACTTTCCTTTTTATACTGCTTTATGTTGACTTTCCGATATGAAAGTCCAATCCACTGTTCTATCTGAAAATCCAATCATCAATGTCTCCAAATCCCATAGAGGTAAAAAGTGTTTCAATTGTAGCTGACATTATCCCAGCTACATTGAAGGTAAATCTGCCATAATTCCTATTATTTTTATTTTCTACTCATTTTTTTATTCTCATTAAGTACCCGATTGAAGCTACTGAAAGTTTCATCGTTAAAACATACAAATACTATCCTGTCAAAAACAGGCCTGTCGTTCAGAAAATCGATTACCTCATTTATCGCTATTTCAGCTGCCCTGGGTATGGGGAAGTGGTAGGCTCCGGTACTTATTGAGGGGAAGGCAATAGTTTTGATTCCTTTTTCTGCCGCCAGCTTAAGGCAATTCCTGTAACATCTTGCCAGCATTCTGTCCTCGTCATTGTTTCCTCCATTCCATACAGGTCCCACTGTATGTATGACCCATTTTGCCGGCAGGTTATAGCCTTGTGTGATTTTTGCTTGACCTGTTGCACAACCATTCAGTGTCCTGCACTCTTCCAGCAGTTTAGGTCCTGCAGCTTTGTGTATTGCTCCATCAACCCCTCCTCCGCCCAGCAGGGAATTGTTGGCTGCATTCACGACAGCGTCAACTTCCTGTTCTGTGATGTTGCCTTTAATTATCCTGATTATTCTCTGGTCCATAATCTCTGGTCTTTTTTACTGGTTAATAGTTCTTGTCACTTCAGAACAGGAAATAATCAATCAGTAAGACTGAAGTGAATAGTAATATCCCCAGTATGGCAAGTGGAATGGTATAGTTCGATACTACGGTTTTAACATCATCGCCCGTGGTTCTCTGGATCAGCCAGAAAAATGGATCTGTAACGTAGGAAAACACCATGGTGCCAGCTGATATCATTAATATCAGGGGAATGGTTGCCACCTCTGAAACATAGGGGCTGTAGGCGAGTATGGATGATGTTATTATTGCAGTGACAGCCCTGGAGCCCTGTGCAGTCTGGATTATCGCGGCGAAAATAAACGGGATGGAAAGAGCAGGTATGAGGTGTCCGATAAGATTGTAGGTATTTTCTGCAAATGAACTAGCAGCAATTACTCCTCCAAGCGCCCCGGCACCGCACAGGTCCAGCAATATTATACCTGCATTGTGGGTGCCTTTCTCAAAAACTATATCCAGGTTTTCCTTTTTTACCAGTAACAGGGACACACTGGCCGCAAGAATAATAGCAAGATTGATATCTGCCAGCAGGGAAGCTCCCGGCAAAAAATGGCCAATTGCCAGGAAAACAATGGGCAGTATTAATGGTACCCATCCAATAGGTGACTCCCTTGCTGACAATTCTCTTTCTTTCCATGTGTCTTTGTAGCTGCCTCTTTTTGTAATAAGCAGGTATCCAAAAATAAAGAGAATTATGGATATGGTGATTGCAGCCAGGTTGAAGCCAGCATCAACATTAAAATTAAGATTTCTTGTAATACTGTATATGACAGGAAGCGGATACAGAAGGACAAAAGAAAGTGTGCTTGCGATCGCGGTTACATAATAGCATTTCTTCCTTATTTCAGAGTTTACATTCAGGTTTTCAACAAGGGGTATCATTACCACATAAGCTGTCAGGCAGCACATGAGGGGTATGGATAACAGGTAACCTGCAATTCCTGATATAAGGGTGGGTCGTGCGGATATCTTTTGCATATCCGAGACAATCCGCTGCGCAAAATTTTCCTGTCTTATTACCAGGGCAATTAATGACCCTGAAAAAATAGGAATTGCAAGGAGTGCGAATACCCTGCCTGCACCCTGTGTTGCCATTGCGATTGCATTTTGTTGCATCCCGCTGAAGATGCCGTAAAAAAGGGCTGCACCTGTCAGGACGAGGAAGGGGGGCAATCTAATCTTCCAGAGAAGAATTGTTATTAATACAATGGTTATCGTGAAAATCAGGATAGCTTGCACATTTTTCACCGTTTTTGGTTAATTCTCATTCGATATATCATCTCTAGTTATATTTTCTGTATATTTTAAACCAATGATTTCAAAATATACCTATAATATGGAGCAGCAATATTAATAGCAAAAGAATAGGTTTAATTATAAAAATTATAATTTGGTATTTTCTTACAACAATCACATCAAAGGTGCTTTTGCCATGGTTAAAATCTCAGTAATAGGAGCAGGGAATGTTGGTGCAACTACTGTGCAGAGACTTGCCGAAATGGAGTTCGGTAAGATTGTCCTTGTGGATATAGTTGAAGGGTTACCTCAGGGAAAAGCCCTGGACCTGATGCAGGCAGGAGCCATAGTAGGATATGATACTAAAATCAAGGGTAGTAATGACTATGCGGATATTGTTGATTCGGATATCGTGATCATAACTGCCGGTGCTGCAAGGAAACCCGGTATGAGTCGGGCTGATCTGATAAATATCAATACTAAGATCATGAAAGATGTTTGTGAGAACGTCAAAGAATATGCACCCAATTCTATTGTTATTGCTGTTACCAATCCTCTTGATGTGATGACTTATGTGGCCCTGAAAGTCACCGGTTTTGAACCAAATCGTGTATTCGGAATGAGTGGAATACTTGATACGGGACGTTTTGCCAGCTTTATTGCCGATGAACTTGCCTGCTCCAAAAGAGATGTTGAAGCAATGGTGATAGGCGGTCATGGCGACCAGATGCTCCCCCTACCCCAGCATTCTTCAGTATTCGGGACACCTCTGCCAGAATTGCTTGGAAAAGATGTCATTGCAGGGCTTGTAGAACGTACAATTCACGGTGGTGCTGAAATCGTTGCTCTGCTCAAAGAGGGTAGCGCTTTTTACGCGCCTTCTGCTGCCATAGTCCAGATGGTGGAATCAATCCTGAGAGATGAAAAGAGAATCCTGCCTGTTTCTGCTTATCTGGAGGGGGAATACGGCCAGAAAGGAATATATTTCGGTGTACCTGCCAAAATTGGTTGTGATGGTATTGAAGGGATAATAGAGCTGGAACTGACAGAAGAACAGAAACAGGCAATAAAAGAATCCTCTGCAAATATAAAGAAAAGCATCGACTGTCTGGATATATGATATTTCGCATTTTAGCGAATTTTTGTGGGAGAAAACGGTGCAGAAAGTCAACAAGTAGACCCTTGAGGAGGCAATTGTCTATAAGGCTGGCATTCAATAATGTGATAGATTAAAAATAATACTTCAAAACCAGTTTATAGTTTTTTGGCTTTGCAGAGGTTATTGTCATCCTTTGCAACCCGACCACATTTCTTGCAGTAATATGAAGGATTCTTAATAAGTTTTTTAAATTCCTTTGTGTTTTCTTTTATATCATCTTTTTTCCAGAAACACATCTTTTTCGACATATTTATCCTCCTTAAAAGGATCATAATCAAATCAAACTATACAATACTAGCTTGGTATGTGCTATTATTTTAAATTATCCTGCAGTTCAGAAATCCCATAAATGTGCTGCATTTTTGTACAACACTCTGTCAACATCCTTTGTTGAAAAGGTTCCGTCTTCCTGTAGTTTAACTATGTTCTGGAGTTGTTCCTGCAGGTTTCCCCAGGGTTCATCTGAACCAAAAAGGACTTTTCCTTCAGGCTGGCTGGTTATTATATCCTCAGTAGTCGTGCCATTATTTTTATACATATATCTGTATGCTTCATGGTTTGACATTGCCGTATCCAGATAGAGATTGTCAAGATCATTAACTGCTTTTATAATTTCAGGGATACCATCCCCCAGATGTGCAAGCTGAAAATTAATATCCGGATATTGTTCCACTTTATCCAGCAATTTATAAGGATCTTTACTACACGCCATAGGGATGTGTAAAAGGAGGTTCATGTAGTTTTCATTCATATAACTCAGGATTGAATCATCAGGCATATTTCCATAGATTCCATAATACTTTATCCCTGCAGGAGGTTTTTCGTCTTCATCTTCATATTTTGCAATATTTTCGGCACTATCATTTGCAGCTATAAACGGTATAAATGCGACCCGGTCGTCATCAATTGCCCATATTTCATCGTTTGCTCTGGTGTAATCTATCTTCCAACCAGAGTATGGTTCATCAGGGTCTGGAGATTTGTTTTTGAGATGGTAGAACAGGCCTTTCCAGAAATGTCCGAAAGTGTTTGATGGTTCTGGTTGTGCAAACAGAACACAGTTTTCAACATTATTCCGATCCATGTTCTCCTGCAGCCTCTGTATGTTATTACTGATCCTGGTGGTGGGCCTCAGCGCCATTGTCATAAAGATTGAATTTGTTCCGTAATGGCAATGTGCATCATTGATCCGATATTTTTCACATTTTTCCATGAAGAACTGTTTTTATTTATACCACATATACATACTCGACACAAAAATTTGCTTGCTGCTGTCTTTTCTTAACCCTTTGTCGAATTGATGAGGCTTGTACATAATGTATATTCTATGCTGGAGTACAGAAGAATTAGATTATATGAAAATAGCATAGATGCGAGTTTTTCACATTATTTACTTGAGGATGTCGGCAAATTTTGGGTGTGGTTTATAATAGGTAGAAAGGTTTATTAATGATAAATCATTATAGATATTTGTAATGATTAAACATCACAATATGTGTGATAATAAATAAACGGAGGTTAGTAAATGGAAATTTACCAAAATGGATCTATACATGAGAGCGGGGATCTTACCAGACAAGCAAACCATACCATGACCATTAATGAAATGGTTTTCATGATGGTTATTCTGGCATTTGGATTGTTTTCTCTGTACAGGTTGACCGCTTATGCCAACCTTATCGGCTGATCATTAAAGGGCAATTCACCGAATTGCCTAATTTTCCTCCTCTCCTATTGTTTTTGTTTATTTTGTCATTCCATTTAACTCAGAAAATGATAAATGGTTTCAGGTCCAATAGGACACAAGGAGCAAACTTCTAAAGGATAGCGGCATTTATTACGGTTTTTGCAGTAATTATTTTATCTCTTTTAATCAATCGTATAGCCACGATTGCGCTAACCCTAACCGGTCTTTCCCGTGAAGTCGCACGCTTCCAGGCAAGATCTGCACTTACAGGTGCAGGATTTACTACCACGGAATCTGAAAAAATGATGAATCATCCTGTAAGGCGCAGGATACTGATGTTGCTTATGCTTGTGGGAAATGCCGGAATAATAACCCTGATGGCCTCTGTAGTCCTTGTTTTCCTGAATCCTGCTTCTGCTACATTGCTAAGTTATGTTATTGTCATTACACTTGGTGTTCTATCGATTTTAATCATTACCCGTAGCAAAAAAGTCGATAGATTTCTCAGCCGTGTTATCACTTTTTCTCTTACCAGATGGACTGATATCCAGACATCGGATTCTGCAAGCCTGATCTACCTGGGTGGGGATTATCAGGTTTCAGAACTGGAAGTTGGCTCTGAAGATTGGCTAGCAGGTAAAGTCCTGAATGAGTTGAACCTTGTGGATGAGGGAGTGTTGATTCTTGGGATACAGAAACCCGGGGGTAAATACATTGGAGCCCCGGCAGCATCCACACGTATTGAAGTTAATGATGTACTCCTTCTATACGGCAGAGGCGAATCTTTGCGCTCCCTGGACAGAAGACGTAAAGGACTTCGCGGAGCGGTTGCACACGCCGAAGCAGTGGCACAGCAGAGGGACGTGGTGGAAGAACAGGAAACAGGCAGTAAACAAAGTGAGTCTGCAGATATTTGATTATTTTTCAGTGATTCAATCCACTTTAAATCGATTTTGAACTTAATAGTATAACAATAACCGGTTATTTCATATATCTAGGAATGTCATATGATGAATGTGGTGGGGAAACTGGAATTTCGGCTTGTGTCTTTTGATTCAATGGGAGCTAAATCATCATGTATTTTTGTGAAAACTCCTGATACAAGCATACTCATAGATCCCGGAGCTGCAATTCTGCAAAAAAGTTTTCCGCTTTCGGATTCTCAAAAGCAGTTCTACTTGCTCAGTGCTATACATAAAATCAAAGAAGAAATGAAAGAAGCCGAACATATCATAATCAGTCATTATCACTTTGATCATTATATGGTGGATGAAGATTCCTGTAAAACATATCTCAATAGCAATATGTGGATTAAGGATCCTAACAGGTGGATAAACCATTCACAGTGGGAGAGGTCCCGGAAGTTCCTGCAATCGCTGAGCCGGCTTAAAGGGACCACTCTCAAATACTCTCCTCCGATGCAATGCCATTACAAAGATCCGGTGGAATGCTTACCTCTGGCTTTTTCCATGGATTTTGGTGATTACCAACAACGAAGAGAAGAATTAATTTCAAGATGGCGAAAAAGATTTTTGAAAATGCAAAAACGCTGGTCATCTGAGAAATGGGTAGTACCTGTATCTACTGGAATATATTTTTCAGACGGCTGTGAATTTAAAACTGGCAATACCAAGGTGCGCTTTAGCCGTCCACTTTTCCATGGAATCGAGTATTCTGCTACAGGATGGGTGATTGCTACTATTATAGAATATGGAGGTAAAAAGTTACTTCATACATCGGATCTGCAGGGCCCTGTCATCGAAGACCATGCTCAGTGGATTATTGATGAAAATCCAGATATTTTGATACTTGATGGCCCCCCAACTTATCTTTTGGGCTACCTTCTCAACAGGACAAACCTTGACCGCAGCATAAATAATATCATCCGGATTATTAAGGAAAGTGTTCCGAACCTTATTATATACGACCATCACCTACTCAGGGATCCTCTTTACAGGGAACGGACTGAAAAAGTGTGGGATATTGCAGTGGAAATGGATGTCAGTATAATGACGGCCGCTGAATACAAGGGTCTTGTTCCCGTTGTTTTGAAATGAATTTTGTCCAATTGTGTGTCATCTGTATTATATACGATAATACTCGATTTTGATTGGGGTAAAAAATATCTACAATAAGTACATTCAGATGTGGCTTCGGATGATGTAGATGGGGCAAAGAATTTTTATGAATAACGTTCGGCTGGAAATTTGATAGTTCACCCGGGTTCCTTTCCAGAAGATTACTGTTTACACAAGTGTGGATTCTATCAATGATTATGTAAAAAGAATCAAATCTACCGGTGGGAGGGTTATGGTACCAAAAATTGCAGTGTTAGGATGGGACTATCTTCCATTCTGTAAGGATATTATGGCAAGAAGATAAAAATCTCACTATAAAATGTTAGAATATTTTATATCGGTCAGTTTACCTTTTATTTTGCTTTTAGACCGGGTGTTTGACTGTTAAATATAAAGTCCTTGTTAAACAAGATGAAATATATAATATTTTTAATTAAATTAATTTATGGGATTGCTTTGCTTACCGACAACCTTTATATACTTGCCGTTGTTATGGATCATGCCTCTTTTTGTTTAAAGAAACATTTAGAACAAGTACATTTAATTGATCATCATTATCCCCAAAGATGCCTATACAGGCACCTATTCTGTGTCAGGCAATTTTTCAGGATACTGTGATAGCAGAATATAAAAGGAATTTTACCATGGAATCATTAACTTTTAAAGATTTGAATTTATCGAAAAATATTGAACGTGCAGTTGAAGACATGGGTTTTGAGGAACCCACCCCTATTCAGTCTCAATCTATTCCCTATCTTATGGAAGGTAAGGATGTAATAGGACAGGCGCAGACCGGTACCGGTAAAACTGCTGCCTTCGGTATACCTGCTCTTGAAATGCTGGATGTCAAAAGTAAGAAGGTTCAGGTAGTGGTCCTCTGTCCAACCAGGGAGCTGGCAAATCAGGTTGCCGAGGAGATGAGCAAACTTGCCAAGTACCAGAATACCAAAATGTTACCTGTTTACGGTGGTCAACCAATAGACAGGCAGATTAAGGCTTTGAGAAGAGGTGTACACATTGTAATTGGTACTCCCGGGCGGATTATGGACCATATACAGAGAAAGACACTGAAACTTGATGGTGTGAAAATGCTGGTGCTCGATGAAGCCGATGAAATGCTTGATATGGGTTTCAGGGAGGATATTGAATTTATTCTCAGTCGCGTGCCCGGCCAGAAACAGACAGTTCTATTTTCTGCCACAATGCCCAAACCAATTATTAAACTCACAAAGAAATACCAGCAAAACCCCCAGATGGTAAAGACGGTTCATAAGAAACTAACAGTCCCCCAGGTTGAACAATACTATTTCGAAGTCAAAAATAATGCAAAGACCGAAGTTTTGTGCCGTTTGATAGATATTTACAATTTCAAATCCTCTCTTGTTTTCTGTAATACCAAGAAAAATGTCGATAAACAGGTTGAAACTCTCAAGGCACGAGGTTATCTTGTAGATGGGATGCATGGTGATATGAGGCAAGCACAAAGGGAACGTGTCATGTCCAATTTCAGGAAAGGGGAAATTGAGACACTCGTTGCAACCGATGTTGCTGCCCGTGGTATCGATGTGGAGAACATTGAGGCTGTTTTCAACTATGACATTCCCCAGGATGAGGAATCATATGTCCACAGGATAGGCAGAACCGGTAGGGCAGGCAAAGAAGGAGTTGCAATAACCTTTGCTTCCGGTAAGGACATCCGTAAGATCAAAGATATACAGAAACACACAAAGGCAAAGATCATAAGGAAAAATGTTCCTTCCCAGAGTGATGTTGAAGATATCAGGGCGGAAATGCTGTCACAAAACGTCAAGAAGATAATCGATGATGGGCATATTGGCAAATATGAGCACTGGGTTGAAAATTTACTGGAAGAAGATTATGCTTCAGTGGATGTTGCAGCTGCCCTTGTAAAAATTCTGTTAGCGGAAGAGAAGAAGTAATCCTGCCACAGGGAGGTCTTATTTTCACACCTCCCTATTCAAAAGGTATATATACCATAACCTCGTAGTAAGATTGCTTTCAAGAGATTAAGGCTACTGCGATAAATATTAGGTTTATACGTTTTTACTGTACCGTATTTACTATTCTCCTATGTTTTCCAACTAGTTAATTATCTGTTTTAAGCTTCATTAGAAAGGACGTGTAATATTTGTTTAACAATATGGATTCAAGTGCACCAGTAGAAGCTGGCGAAAGTTATGAAGTGACCATCGAAGATATCGCAAGAGAAGGAGACGGCATTGCAAGAGTTAGCGGCTTTGTCATCTTTGTTCCAAACACCGAAGTCGGCGATGAAGTCACTGTTAAAGTCACCAAAGTAATGCGTAAATTCGCATTCGGTGAAGTAGTTTAAATCTTCTGATTCTGAAAAAAACGATTTGGGAATTTCCCAAATCCCTATTTTTATTTCTATTTTGTAGTTTGGTATTTGAATACCTATTAAGTTAACTTTAATTATGTTCTATAGGTTTCCTCGAAAAGTTAGTGGGAACTTTGCTTGGGTTTATTTAACGCTCAATTTATTATAACAATGTATTCTTCAAAAAACAGGAAACAGGACAATAAATCATCTATTTTCAGAATTTACTGAAGTTGATTTAAATCATGCAAAAGAAGGCTAATGGAAAATTTTATCAAAAATCTGATTTTCAAAATTTTCCCGGAGATTGACTTAATTTCCGGGATGAATGGCAGGAATATTTTTCCAGTATGAGAAAAGCCGACTGTTAAGAATTATAGGTGTGGCTGCCAGTGCAATTATTATCAATGCCCATGTGCAGAGTCCTATTGCTGCGTATATCGGATACTGGAACATTTCACCGAACATTGTCGACTCGATCATGATACCAGCAGATCCCAGGGCCTGAACCATTTTTAGACCTGTATTTGTAAATATGTGCCAGAAGAATATAGATGCTGCTGACAATATTCCCGTTTTTGATGTAAGATAAAATGCTGGATGGCTTTTAAACGTGCCCTTTCCGGAGATTTTGCTTTTTTGGATCATGATTTTCCACAGATACTTCCTATATTATACACTAGGATTCGCATCTATATAAAAAAATCCGGATTTATTAATTATGAACAATATTATTCATGAACAATTTAGTAAAATAACAATATATCTCTTGTTATTGTTGTTATTTATCAGTTCAGATATAAATTAAAATACTAGTTGTTTGAATTGATTGTACTGCTCCCTTCTTTCATCATAAACTACATTGCAAGTCATAAGACGAAAAAATTATGTTTTCCATTCCATAAATATAGAGTGTGTCAATGTGAATCATTAATAATAATTGAGGCTAACCATATGGTCCGATTCTAATTTCAACATTTTTGTAGTGTAATTATTGCAGGTTCTCTATATGACGGAAAATTCCTAAATAGATGCTAAACCCACCCATATATGGGAGTTGAGGTAGATTATGCAGATATACAAAAATAGGGTGGATGCCGGGCGCAAGCTGGCTGGCGAATTAAGTGAGTATGCAAACAGAAAGGACGTTATTTTGCTTGCCCTGCCCAGGGGTGGAGTGCCGGTTGCATATGAAATTGCAAAACAACTGAAAATACCGATGGACATTTTTCTGATCCGGAAACTGGGTGTTCCCGGGAATGAAGAACTGGCAATGGGAGCTATCGATTCCGAGGATGTCCGTGTACTGAATCAAGATATAATCAGGTCTTTTGGTATCTCAGACAGAATGATTGCCAAAGTTGCGGCTGATGAACGTAGAGAATTACATAGAAGAGAACGGCTATACCGGGGAGATCGCAAACGTCCAGAAATAAAGGGTCGTACTGTGATTCTGATAGATGATGGTTTGGCTACGGGTGCCACTATGCTAGCTGCAGTTAAAGCATTGCGTTCCAAAAATCCATCAAATATAATAATTGCTGTCCCTGTTGCCTCCTTTGATACATGCAGGGCTTTTGAAAAGGAAGTTGACAATATAATCTGTGGCGCCACTCCGGAACCTTTCTATGGTGTAGGTGCCTGGTATGAGGACTTTAGGCAGATAACCGATGAGGAAGTCTGTGATATGCTGGAAAAAGTATGTCACTACAAAAAACAGAGGAGGGCTGAATATGGTTGTTACTGAAATTCAGGAAACTGTACGTATCCAGATGGATTCTATAATTCTTGAGGGTGATTTAGAAATTCCTGAAGATGCCCAGGGATTAGTTATATTTGCTCATGGCAGTGGAAGTAGTCGACATAGTATACGTAACAAAACCGTTGCAGAAATACTGCGGCAGAATAAAATGGCTACTCTTCTCTTTGATCTATTATCTCCAGAAGAAGAAGAAATCGACAATGTTACTGCACACTTGAGATTCGATATAGATCTTCTTTCTGAACGTCTTATAGGAACCACTGATTGGGTCCTCCAAAACCCGGCTACCAAAAATTTGAATATCGGTTATTTTGGAGCCAGTACAGGTGCTGCAGCTGCCCTTAGTGCAGCCAGTAAACGTTCAGATAAAATTGGTGCAGTGGTTTCCAGGGGAGGCAGACCTGATCTAGCAGAACAGGCCCTTCCGGGTGTAAAAGCACCTACCCTTCTGATAGTTGGAGGGAAAGATTATCAGGTTATAGACATGAATCGTGAGGCATTAAAAATGTTAAACTGCAAGAAAGAACTCCAGATCATCCCTGGTGCCACTCATCTTTTCGAGGAACAAGGAGCACTGGAAGAGGTAGCAAAGATCGCAGGAAATTGGTTTCTTGAATATTTAGTCACAGACTAATTAAATGTCCTTCTTTTGCAGGTATGAGAATATTTTTGCTTGGCCTGCAACTTTCCTTTACACATTTTGATATAGGAAAATTGTAGGTATGGAATAACCCCCTCCACTGCCCAAAAACATTCTAATAAAATTGGCCCGTGATTTATTTAATTATGGAACAAACTCCTCTATTGAGGAGAGTTTTGGGTATGAAACTCTCCTGTATGTCAAAGCCAACCATTGAGAAGGAACGGTTGAAAGGAGTGGTGGTACGAAAGTGGGAACATTATAGCAGCGATGTTCCCACTACTTTATATTCCACTTTAACTATATACTAACAATTCAGTTAATACTCTTCTAAATGTCAGAGCTTACGCTGTTTTTGTGTTTTGTTTGTAAGAAAATTACAGTATTGCACGTATTATTGGTACACTGGATTTTTGATAGGAAAACAAAGTGTAGTATGAGAAGCACTATCCAATACAAAAACTTAACTGGGAGATTATTTCTCCCAGTAAGGAGCAAATCCATATTTTGCATAGACATCCGTCAGCCATTTGCGCTCATTGGACAAAGGCCAATTATCTTTATCAAATCCTTCCGATTCTTCAAGCAGAGACCTGTCGTGATGAAATACAAACCTATGCTCTCCTTCTTTCAAAGACAATGCTTCCCAGGGAACTGCAAATAACTTGTCTTTGAAGGAAAGGGCTGCATAGGCAACCGTACCAAAGTCCAGATCAATCATCAGTTCTTCTATATGGCCAATGTCTTCACCGTTTAAATCTTCTACTTTGTCTTTTTCGATTGTACTTGCTGACAAAAATTTAGGTGCATTTCCATCCATATTTCCCACTCCTATTAAATGAAAGGCATGTCAGCAGAATATTCTGATTTCTTATACCTGCGGTTAAACCATAATGAAACAAATTCTTTCACCGCAGCTACAAATCATCCCCCATACCTTCCATACTGTCTTCTTTTTTGATGGTTGTTAAAAGTATCGCCTATATGGACCATCTAAAGCTATTTCTGGTAGTAAACACAAATTTATACAGGATATTTTAAGGTGGGGGGGCCATGGAGTCATTTCGGAAACTTGTAGAACTTTATGAAAAATTAGATAATTCTACATCTCATAAGAAAATAATTGAATTGCTGGCAGAGCATTTTCAAAAACTTGAGCCGGCAGAGGTGAAAATAACCGCATATCTTGCACTGGGTACAATCGGTCCCCGTTTTGAAAAAATTGATTTGGGAATTGGAGATAAATATGGTATACAAGCCATCTCCCAGGCCTATGATGTGGATATGGAAAAAGTAGAGGTTGCATTTGAGAATCAAGGAGATCTGGGGGATGTGGCTTCTGTTTTTAATGATAGACAGCGAAGTTCACTTTCACTCAAGTATGTCTTTCAGCATTTTGTGCAGATAAGGGACGTTTCGGGAAAGGGTAGTCAAAAAAGAAAGATAAATCTACTCGCCGAAGTACTGGCACAGGCCATGCCTTTGGAATCCAGGTATCTTATGCGTATTGCACAGGGAAATCTGAGGCTGGGTTTTGGTGAGAAATTTCTTCTGGAAGCTTTGGCTCTGGCTTTTACAGGTAGCCGGAATAATACAGCTAAAGTGGAAGATACATACAATATATGTACTGATATCGGTCAGCTTGGCGAGTCTCTGGCAAAGCACGGGATGAGTTCACTGGGAAAGTTTTCCATTAAAATTGGCAGGCCTGTCCAGATGATGCTAGCCAGCAGGGTAGATACTATGGAGGAGCTGAATGAGAAATTCTCCGGGACCATGGCAGCCGAGGAAAAATATGATGGAGAAAGGGTTCAGGTACATGTGGACGGAGATAATATAAAGGCATTCTCAAGGCGGCTAACTGATATTTCTGCACAGTTTCCTGATGTCATCGAGGCTGTTCGTGAAAGTGTAAAAGCTGAAAAAATTGTCTTAGATGGAGAAATCGTTGCTTATAGGCAAGGGGAGTTCCTTCCTTTTCAGGAGCTTATGCAGCGCAGGCGAAAGTATCATGTCAAGGAATATGTGGAAAAAATCCCTGTAACCGTTTTTTTCTTTGATGTTATATATCTCGATGGTAAATCCCTGATGAACAGGTCTTATCCTGAAAGGAGACAAATTTTGGAAGAAAATCTCGTAGAGACAGAAAAAGTAAAACTTGCAGGTCGGGTTGTGAGTGCAGATTTCTCCCGGATACAGCGTTTTTTCGATTCTTGTGTGGAAAAGGGAATGGAAGGTATAATTATTAAGTCAGTAAAGGCTAAATCCACTTACAGGCCGGGAAAAAGAGGTTGGTTGTGGGTTAAGTGGAAAAAGGAATATATTGAAGACGTAAGAGAAACCTTTGATCTGGTGATTGTCGGAACTTATCATGGTAAAGGGAGGCGCAAAGGTTCATTTGGGGCATTGTTATGTGCTGTGCTCAATGAAAGCGAAAAAAGGTATGAAACTCTGGCTAAAGTAGGTACGGGTTTCAAAGATGAAGACTTTGCGGAAATCAACGATCTTCTAAAAAAATACGCCGTTGAAAAACAACCTGTCAACATTCTGGTAGATAGTGATATGCAACCAGATAAATACATTGAACCAGCTGTTGTTATCGAAGTAATTGGATCGGAGATTACTTCAAGTCCCTCACATACATCAGGTCAGGAAAATTCAGGGAATGGATATGCGCTACGTTTTCCACGTTTACTTAGGATAAGGTATGACAAAGGCCCAGAGGATGCAACTACAGTTGAAGAGGTGAAACATCTGAAATGATCAATCGGGATATAGCCAAACTACTCTATGAGATTGCGGATATATTTGAATATAAAGAAGTAGAGTGGAAACCTCGTGCATACCGCAAAGCAGCCAGAAAAATAGGGGATATGAGGGAAGACATCTCAGGGCTCTACTCAAAAAAGGGCAGGGAAGGATTGGAAAACATTCCCGGTATTGGGAGCCGTATTGCAGACCACATTGTTGAATATATTGAAACCGGGTCTGTGGAAGAATTTAGAAAGATAAGAAAGCAAACTCCCAGGGGTGCTAGTAAGATAATAAAGATTAGAGGGCTTGGTCCTAAAAAGGCAAAAAAACTCATGGATGAACTTGACATACAATCAATACCCGATCTGAAAGAGGCAATTAAAAATCAGGAGATCCGCAAACTTGAAGGGTTTGGGAAAAAGACTGAAGAAGATCTGGATAAAGCAATTTCCCAATACGAAAAAAGCCATGAACGCATGCTTTTACCAAAAGCAATGGATTTGGCTGAAGAAATTATATCCTATATGGAAGAAAACACTACCCTGAAGAAAATAGATTACGCTGGATCTCTGCGGCGGATGAAGGAAACGATCGGGGATATTGATATACTGGTTGTTGCTTTGGATCCTGAAGAAGTCATGGATGCCTTTGTTAATTTTGAAAGTGTGGACGAGGTTGAATCCCGGGGTAAGACACGCAGTACAATAATATTGCAAAACGGCGGTCATGTAGATTTGAGAGTGGTTCCTGAAAGTAGTTATGGAGCAGCATTACAGTATTTTACAGGCTCAAAGGATCATAACATCGAACTGAGAAATCTTGCCCTCTCGAAAGGCTATAAGCTTTCGGAATATGGATTGTTTAAAGAGGATTCAAAAAAAAAGATTGAAGGAAGAAAAGAAGATAGAATCTACGAAAAATTAGGTCTAAGTTTCATTCCGCCACAACTGCGGGAAAACAGGGGAGAGTTGGAACGTGCAAAAAATACACTTCCTTCACTGGTGAAATTAGAAGATATCAGGGGCGATCTGCATGTCCATACCTCTTACAGTGACGGAACGGATAGCCTCAATTCTATGATCGCACAGGCCGATAAATTGGGATATGAGTATATTGGTATCACTGATCATTCCAGATCCCGCAAGATCGCCGGTGGTTTAGGGACCGATAAGGTAAAAGATCAGTGGAAGGAAATAGATGGTCTCCGCGAGGATTTTGATATAGAAATCCTGAAAGGTATTGAAGTGGATATCCTTCCTGATGGAAGTTTGGATTGTCCGGATGACATTCTTGAGGAAATGGATATTGTCGTGGGATCTATTCATTCCGGTTATAAGTCTTCCAAAAAGAAAATGACTGAAAGGATAACTACGGCCCTGCAAAATGAATTCCTGCATGTGCTGGGACATCCTACAAGCCGCAAGATCGGTATTCGGGAGGCTTATGATGTTGACATTGACAAAATCTTCGAAACAGCGGCAGAAAACGGTAAACTTATGGAAATAAACAGCCAGCCGGAAAGGCTTGACCTTAACGACAACCTGATTTTACACGCCAAAGAATATGACCTTAAGTTTTGTATCAGCAGCGACAGTCATTCCTGTTCACAACTGGATTTCATGAAATACGGTATCGGACAAGCACGCAGAGGTTGGCTTACAAAGGATGATATTGCGAACACTTATTCACTGAAAGAACTGAAACGATTGATTGGCTGAAAGTTCCAAAACCTTTCCAAATGCCCATTTTACCGGGCAAGGATATTAGACATAGATATTAGAATTATTGTCAAAGCAGGCAATGATAAAAATACATTTCAAGTCCTTCTATCAGTCAAAGTGTAAAGAGGATTTGAGAGCAAAGGGGCCCTTACCCAATGCTCTCAACTCATACCCCACTCCTCTTTTCAGTCGCAACCCTATTACGACTGGTTTTGGTGAGAGTTCCCTTTCCTCTCACTCCAAATAGATAAATGTGGCCTTAATATAAATACAAAATGGTATGAAATATTGTATGTACTTTGAATTTTCAATGATATTTTAATTGATTTTTATTTATGTTTAAACTTTAATTAAAATTGAGAATAGAAAATGCATGTAAAATACATGTCTTCGATGGTGGTTAACGCGGCTTGTGGCGGTAATTCCTTTTTCTTGTACCCCATCCCCAATAAATCTCACATTTTTCAATATATCAGTTTTTATGTTTTATCTTTTAAGTGGTATCATCGAAGATTGATTTCCTGACTCTTCTTACCAACTATAATATATCAGGTTACGTTAAATATATATACTGATCCTTCAAACATGGAGTGGGAATATGACAGAACCAGAAAAGGAAATTGAAAAGAATTATTCATACAATAAACAGGAACTTATTGGATTTTTGGATGAGTTTAAGACCCAGATTGAGGCTGGAAAAATAGAGATCGGACAAGAACATGTTGAGATACCCGATGGCAACATGGACGTAGAATACGGTTTCAAAATTGAAAAAGGCCAAAAAGAGATTGAAATAGAAATAAAATGGAAAAAATAAAAAGATAATAGTACTTTGAAAAGATTACATATAATATTATTGTATATTGATGGGCAAGGGAATAAACTACATCAGGTGTTATAAACTCCTTTCATTGTGGTCTGGTGGTGGATAAAACAATTTTATCCTGCATTATACCCTGCCCATCACTATATCTATATGATTTTTTGGGGATATAAGTAGCGGAACGAGGAGTTCTGAACATTCTTATCTATTCCAGAGATAGTTGAAGGTTCCTTGCTTTAATATTGCTTTAAAAAGTTAGACAATTTAGTTAATCATGATTGTAGTCATACACAGGCATTAAGTAATTGAATGTTCTATGTTGTCTTTTTAATTTCTGAAATCAAATTTTAATTGTTATCTAATATTTCGCAGGGACCAATGTCGACAAAAAAGACAGGAAAAAAAGCAGATTATTCAGCTTATCTGGTAGGGTTATGCAAAAAGCGGATGAATAATACATCCAGTCGACATAATAATATTATTATTTTTGCTTTAATAGCTCTTTTTATTATTACGTGGTCAATTTTACTTCATTACTATCCTCCAAAATTGATAGTATCAACTTTGGGTATTAACAATACGTATCTGGCTATTTTCCTGTTGTCTTTAATTGGCGGAGTCTCCACATTTACTTCTACTACATTTTATACTGTTCTTATAACAATAGCTTTGTCTGAAGTAAATCCAGTCTGGTTGGGGCTGATTGCAAGTCTGGGTCTCACTCTGGGTGACCTGCTATTCTATTACATGGGCAGGAAAGGGAAACAATGTATACCGGGAAAATATGAGGCAAAAGTAATTAAACTGACTGCAAAACTGGAACAAATAAATGATAAACTGGTTGTTCTTATTATATTTTTATATTCATTGACCCCTCTGCCCAGTGACATTTTATCTATAGGCCTGGCATTTGGTGGATTCCCGGTGAAAAAATTGATTCCACCTCTTTTTGTGGGTAATTTCGTGCTTATATTGTTACTTGTAGAATTTTCCAGATTGGGTAATGGTATACTGTAACTTCTGTATTATATATGGTTGAAATTTTTAATACCACATGTTTTTTAATCCACTCCATACTATTTTTATCCATTTGTTATATATAGGAATTTATCAATCAGTTTTTGGTAAGGGGGAGTTTAGCAGCATGACTCTCACCTTGTATTCAGCCTGAAACGGGGGTTTGGCTGATATGGAGTGGTGGTACGATGAGAGTAATGGATTGAAATCCTTGCTCTCATTTCTCCTGTGTATTTCTATATTTTTTGTATTAATTCTTGAAAGTTCTGGAAGAAAAACCTCTCAATTTCTCCCCGTCACCACCAGATACTATGAATATATCAGATGTGAGTTGAGGACAAAGCAGGCAAAGGGAATAGGAGTAGTAGGTTATGTCTAACAACATACATTGGGTCCTTATAAAGAATCCTGAAGATAATTATAGGAGCATTCAGGTAAAATATTAAATAAAGAAGTATGATTAATTTCTATGTCTGATCGTATTTTAGTAGATGGTTCCACTGGAGAAGGGGGTGGACAGATAATAAGGACAACCGTAGCTCTTTCTGCGGTCACAGGGATACCTGTGAAAATCATCAATATCCGTGCACAAAGGAAAGTCCCGGGTTTGCGAGCCCAGCATGTGGCCGCAATTATGGCGGTTGCACAGTTGTGTAACGCAGAAGTGAGGGGAGTATCGGTAAGTTCAAAGGAAATTGAGTTTGTGCCGGGTCCAATAATATCCGATCATATAAAAATAGAAATTCCTACAGCAGGATCAATCGGCCTTGTCCTGCAGGCCCTTCTGATTCCGATGACCATGGCAGACCAAGATATACAGGTCTCTATTCATGGCGGTGCGACCTATGGGAAATGGAGTCCCCCTCTTGCTTACATACAGCATGTTCTCTGTCCCTTTCTTTCAAGGATGGGTTTTAATGTGAATATCCGGATTCTCAGGGAGGGTTACTATCCTCGTGGAGGAGCTCAGGTTTTGGTCAAGGTAGCATCACCGATAGATGGTATTAAAGCCATTGATCTTTATGAAAGAGGAAAACTGCTGGAGATAAAAGGAGTTGCCCATTCATCATCGGATCTCGAAAGGGCAGATGTATCTGCAAGGGAAGTTGATGCAATACAGGATTATCTTGTGCAGAGATATGATGTACCAATAAATATTGATGCCCAATATTCACCCTCTTATTCCACCGGGTCAGGAGTCACCCTCTGGGCTGTTTTTGAAAATTCCATTGTCGGGATGGATAGTCTCGGGGAGCGTGGTGTCAGGGCTGAGGACGTAGGACTTGATGCTGCAGAAAATCTTTCAAGGTGCATTAAAGCAGGTGCAACAGTTGATGAATTTATGTGCGATCAAGTGATCCCCTATATGGCACTGGCCAATGATCAATCGCGCTTTAAGGCAACATCTGTAACCAGTCATGCCAGAACAAACATGGATATTGTGAACAGATTCCTGAAGGTCAAATTTTCGGTATTAAAAGAGCAAAATTTATGGGCAGTGCTGGTGCAGCCATCAAATAGTTGAATGTAAAATGTATTGATTAAAATAGAAAGGCGTAAATTAGTGTAAACAGGTGGTTGTTTGAATGTTACAATTGTATAATACTTTAACAAGGAAAAAGGAAGATTTCAAGCCTTTAAAAGAAGATGAAGTTACAATATATGCATGTGGTCCTACTGTGTACAATATTCCGCATATAGGCAATTACCGAACCTTTTTGATGACCGATAATCTGGTCCGTATCCTGGAGTATTTGGGCTACACAGTGAATCTTGTAATGAACATAACAGATATCGACGATAAGACTATCCGGGATTCAAAGAAAGCGGGCATGTCCCTGAAGGAATTTACAGAAAAATATACGGAAGAATTTTTCTGCGGACTTGATATGCTAAACATAAAACATGCCTCTTATTATCCCCGGGCCACTGAAAATGTGGATGGAATGATAGAGCTGGCTCAAACACTGATGGAAAAAGGGCTCGCCTATGAAAAGGACGGTTCGGTGTATTACAGGATTTCGGCTTTCCCGGCGTATGGTAAGCTTTCAAAACTGGATTTCAATTCAATTAAGATGGGAGCATCGGTTGATGTCGATGAATACGATAAGGACAATCCCCGTGATTTTGTTTTGCTGAAAGCATCCACACAGGATGAGATTGAAAGGGGTATTTACTATGAAAGTCCCTGGGGTAAGATCAGGCCCGGATGGCATACGGAATGCTCGGTAATGTCAATGAATCATTTTGGGCCTTCCCTTGATATTCATACAGGTGGAGTGGACCTGATATTTCCCCATCATGAAAATGAAATTGCCCAGGCTGAAGGTGCTACAGGTAAACCCTTTGTAAGGTACTGGATACACGGGGAACACCTGATAGTTGACGGCGAAAAAATGAGTAAGTCAAAGGGTAATGTTTTCACTCTTCCCGAACTGGTTGAAAAATATGGAGGGGAGGTTGTGCGCTTCATTTTTATGTCCGTGCATTACAGGAAGAAACTGGATTTTTCCGACTCCTTTGCCCGGAATGCACAAAATAGCTATTTCAAGCTCAGAGAAACACTGGAAAATCTGGAGTTCGCTATGAAGAGTGCAGATGATAATGAACATCCTACTGATCAGGAAATGATAGATCTGACTGGCAATCTTGAAGATGACTTCAGGAACGCTCTGGAAGATGATATGAACATTCCGAAAGCCATTGCAGTTTACCATGAATTATCCCGTATTTCCAACCAGTATCTTGAAGCCGGCAGGAATAAGGATGTACTTGAAAAACTTCATTCCCTCTACAGGAAGTTTGCAGATACCCTTGGCCTTTTTGGACAAGAAGGTGAGGAAGTTCCAGAAGAGATCATGGAGCTTGTAAGGATCCGTGAGCAGGCCCGAAATAACAGGGATTGGGAAACAGCAGATGCTTTAAGGGATAAAATTGCGCAAGCGGGATTTGTTGTGCAGGATACCTGTGAAGGGCCTAATGTGAAGAGACAAAAGTGCTTATACTAAGATTATTTGCACTTCTGTCTAGAGGTGGGAAAGTGGATTAGTAATATATCGGTCCCACATCATTGCCTTCCTTTTGTATAGACGGATACTGGGCCTTTGGTATCATAACGGTTATGCGTGACCCACTCAGGTAAATTTCCTCAATACTTGATCCATCTTTGAATAGAACTTCTATATTATTGCCGGTAATAGTGGCATTATCAACCCGGGTACCCCATTCCACCACAACGTTGATGGAGTCACCATTTATGTACAGATCGATGTTTTCCTCGTCATACTGGACGGTTTCCTTGATATTTTCCCCTTCAATTTCTACAACACCGGATTGGACTATAGATCGATTTGTGTCGTCTGCACATCCACTGGTAAGTAGTATTGCAGAAAGGAAAAAAATAGCAACAATTGATTTTATGAATTTCATTGTTACCTGTTAACCAATTCAATTATTTAACCGTTTTCAGATTCCGGCGCTATTCCAATTTAATGTAATAATAATACAGTCATTTCACGATTTCATATCCGCATTCTTCCATCATTATTTATTTTGGTATATTCATTGACCTTTCTCAAGGTACCATTTGATCAATAAACCGATACCTATTATAATCAGGACAAATACAAACATACCCACCACAGTATGGTAACCATAACCATAGTAACCGATTCCGTTCATTTAGTTCCCCCTTTAATAATGTATTAAAGATACTCTAACAACATGTATTAATTTTGCCTTAATGTCTATGGTCGCTATGCGGGGTTTGTGGATATTATATAAAAATGAGTGAAAGGTTAAAACAATGACAGACGATATAATGAAGTCTATGTTGGATAAAATGGCAAAGGATGGTTTGTTAAAATACAATCCTGAAACGGATACCTACGATGTAACTGAACTGGGTAATCAGGTATTCAATAATCAGGAAGAATCTTCTTCCTGAGATAAACATAATAAATACTTATAAAATTAAACTGTAGCCTCTTCTTTGAGGCCCAACAAATATATATTTAGTTGTACCTATTATTATCTGGATGGGAAACACAAATCGGGGAGTTGTGAATTTTTGGATCGGCATTCGGTCACCCGTTGTTATTATAAAAACAGATGGAAGGTTTTCCCTGTTTTCAAATATAGTTGATTGACTTACTGGTTGACTTTAATTCATGCCGATTGTGAATCCTATCTGATCAGTAATGGGGTATTATACATGGAAAAGATAAAGAAGATGGGTCTTTTAGGCGCAACTGCATTGATTGGTGCAGGATTGGCAGCTATGTCCGAAGAGCGAATAAGGGAATTTGTAAATACAAGGGTCAAGGAAGGTGCCATCAGCAAGGAAGAAGGTAAGGTACTTGTCGAGGACCTTGTTAGCGAGACCAGGAAACAGAGGTTGGATCTGGAGAAGAATGTAGTGGAAAGGCTGCACAACACGCTTCAGACAGCCGATAAGGATCTTACTAATTATGCGGATTCTATCGATGAAATGAAGATTCGGGAACTTGAGGGGGAACTTGAAAAAATGAAAAGCCTGAGGAAAGGCGATAAATAACTGCTGTCTTGGCTATTTGATCATTCACCATTTTACTGGTGAATAAATTATTTTCTTTTCCTTTAATTTGATTGTATTAGTACGTCCTATTTTTTAGATAGTTTTCTCTGCAAGTTTTGGCTTACAATCCAAACGATTAAATCAAAATATCAGATAACTTTGAGTGTATGGTATATAATATCTGATATTCAATGTGGTATTTTTTCCTGATAAATGGATTTGTTATGCACTAAGGCTAAATTAATATATTTTTGCCATGTAGAAGTAAATACAGAAATAAATAGTAGCGGTTTCATGTAGTCATTGCATTCAGAACACAACCACAATATTTCTCGTGACATTTAGATGGTTGGTTTATACAAAGATACTACAGGTTACTGTTAGATAAAAAATAATAAATAAGTTTTATTCAACAAAAAGGAGAGTGCTGGAATTGGTTTCATCTACTATTATCCTTATATTTTGTCTTGTGGCATTTGCAGCCATTCACAGTTTTTTTGGCCAGCCTGCCATTCAAACGCCGACTCATGAGAGTTCTGGGTTCCCGGGCAGAAATGCTGTATATGCCGGCATACAGCCTTATTGCAGTTATTACGATTTTGCCGCTTGTCTACCTGCTCTACACAAACCCGGGTCCCTTTTTGTACATCGTACCTTCTCCCTGGAGGTGGATTATGGTAGGGGTACAATTGGCTGCCACTCTGGTTGCACCGAGGGCTTTGCGGGATGTTCCTCACAGGTTCAAGATTGGTGCCCAGCTGGCGAGCATATACCTTTACTTGGGGTCACTGCACTGGGAAACCAGGCTGGTGGCACAGTTTGGTGAGGAATACAGGGAGTATCAACAACGGGTCCACAGGATAATTCCCTCCAAAAGTGAATATTACTAAATGTCTATTTTTAGCATAAGTGTAGAGGAAGGGACGGTACTTTTCCTCTTTTATTTACATGTCTTAAATGGCCCTTATTTTCCCGGTTTCTGAGGGGCGTTCAAATAGTTTTCAACTGCCCGGGACCCAAAGTAGAATACAACAACAATTCCTACAAGGTAGGTGAAATGAGAGATAATGGTTTTGGCTAACTCTGTATCCGAGATACCAATATCTGTTAATGTAAGCAGTGATACAAGTGAAAAATAGACCACAATGAAAGATCCTGTCATTGCTTTTCTGACTTCTCCTTTATCGAAGTCTGTGGATTTGGAAAGGTGGTTGATCAACATCAGTGTTCCCAGGAAAGTTATTATTCCTGTACTGGCTACCGCCCAGCCAATATGGGCAGGCCTGATCGTCCCTAGGTAAAGTACAAGGATATCAAGAAACCCTACTATTATAGCCATTATGAATGCTGTCTTGCGCTTGTTTTCTTCAGACATTTCTATGTTCCTTTAATATTTCAGAAATGCGATCATGAATAATGACGTTATGTTTATTCAAAATAATAATTTAATGTTCAGCTCATTATAAATTAGTTTAAATATGTATGCAATATTATTGCTGGTTTTATGCTATCTTTGTATGTATTTATGTACAATGCTTTAGCTAGATGCCTTTAATCATTATTAAGGTTAGAAATCCGGGTAAAACATGTATATACAGCGAAAACCCATTCTTAATTGATGAGGGGGTAATTACCTTTTTTAGTACCCCCACTCCCCAGCCCGCTCATACCACCCCATTATTAAGCAGTTCTGATTAATACTGATGTAGTTGAGTATTACATATATACTCTTTGTTTCGAAATGTTAAACCGGCTTTAAAATTTCATGCTTTGTATTAAGGCAATATCCGGATAATATACGCTGATTTGCTATTTTCAAGAAATAATTTCACCGGACAAATATGAAGATCTTGTATGCACAATCCGCTGCAATTCCCGGGATAATCCTGTCCTCGATATATGCATGGTGTGAGGTGAATAAAGTAACGGAGATTTATCGACTATAAATCCCTTCTTTTAAGTGCGATCAGGGAGTTAAGGGAGAAATCTGGTTTTAACATTTATCATTAGACAAAACAAAATGCAAAGGCTGTTAAGCCTTTTAATTTGAATATGTTATTGTTTGTACTATGTTACAATTCACATACTCTTTCTAAGAGGTATGATGTGCTTATGTACAAATATTGCTGTGATTACCAGGGCCATGCAAACCCAGAGTAACTGCATTATAGCGGAATTCAGGTCAGTTCCAATTAACCATGAATGAATAAAGATTAGCAAAAAGGCCGGATAGTTCAGGTAGTGGATTTTTTTCCATTTACGGATAAAATGTTTCCTGTAAACCCCTGCTGCCACTGCTATTATAATTAGATAGAAAGCCGGCCTGCCCGCAAGTTCCAGAAACTCTATGAACGGATAGAAAACAGGAAAAAAGACCGATATGCTTTGTTTTTCAAATGCAAATGCGATGGGATGAAGCAGCATAAGTGAAATCCCAAGACGTGCAAGATAATGGTGAATCCTGATAAAACCCTGCCCGAACACCTTTTTCATCTGTTTCATGTATTCAGAGGACAGGATTGCCAGAAAGATGAAATAATAGGCAAAAAGCCCTGCTGCTCTGTCAATCATTTCGAGAGGTGTATCAATTGCCTGTAACAAAATGTATGCAATTATTGCCGCAATGAAGGTTACCAGGAATATTAAATGCCAGCGTTTTTCCATTAAAGATTCCTCATATAGTTTTACACCTTATTTTGTATAAAGTTAATGTTATACTCAATTATGAGTATGTTTTACCTGAGGTGGAATAACTGAGAGACATGAAATACTGATGGTGCTGATGTTCATGTAGGTTTTTGCAAAAAACCTGATTTATTGTTTGCTTACAATTCTGCAATGATAGAAAGTAAGATCCTCTAAGGGTACTTTGCGTTAAAAAATACAACCCTTGTTATAAATGGACGAAGTAACAATTGTAAAAACCTAAATATACAGCTACAAACTGAATATAAGAATGATAAGACAAATGGGGTATTATTGTGGAACAAAATGAATATATGACTATCAGAATTCCAATGATGGGGGAAATTGCTCCTTCTTTCTGGGCCCGTACCACACATGGGGAAGTGAATTTTCCAAAAGATTATGAAGGTAAATGGGTAATTTTTTTCAGTCATCCTGGAGACTTTACACCTGTATGTACCACCGAGTTCATGGTGTTTGCAAAGATGCATGCAGAATTCAGGCAGCTAAATACAGAACTTCTTGGCCTGTCAGTTGACAGTGTCCAATCACACATTTCCTGGTTGTGCTCTATAAAGGAAAAGGTGGAGTTCAACGGCATCTCGGGCGTAGATGTGGAATTTCCTATAGTTGAAGATAAGGGGTTGTCAATAGTTAAAAAATATGGGATGCTCCAGCCTTCTGAGAACAAAAGATATATGCGCGATATCCAGTATATTCAGGCAGATAAGGCAACTGATGAGAACGAAATCATAAATACCCAACCTGTGAGGGGAATATTCATAATCGACCCGCAGTCACGCATCCGTTATATAGCCTTTTATCCACTTTCCAATGGCAGAAACCTTGATGAAATAAAACGTATCCTGCAGGCGATCCAGAAAACAGATTCACAGAATGTAGATACTCCTGTTAACTGGAATCCTGGCGATGATGTTATAGTAAGAACTCCTCTTTCCTATGAAGATGCAAAGAAGCGCATGGAAGATAAGGAATTGAAATGTTCCGAATGGTACATTTGCCTTAAGGAAGATAAAAGCTGATTTTTGAGCATTATAATCTGAAGTTCAGTGCGGAAGTTATAGGTAGATTGTAAAAACGCAGCCTTTAATGATGAAGCTGGCAACGGTCAGACATGAACTCGACACTTGCAAGCAGGATAAGTAAACTCGGAAAAAATAAGTTCTGCTGATTGTTAAGACTGAAAAGGGATAATAAAATTCAGAACCATTCGTTCTTTTCATTATATCCCGTATAAAACATCTATTATAATATAGTGATGGGTAAGGTATCTGTATGCAGATAGAAAAGACATGTGTCGCCCACTTACCACCCAAATCGGTTTACCATGCCAAAATTGTTTTTTGGACTTACCCATCACAATAAATTAAATAATGAATTCATATCAAAACTATAAATACTATTTCCTATGATATTATTATGGGGATATGAATGGAATTCAGTGAACTCTCTGATGAGCAATGGAAGTTTATTCGACTGCATTTACCACCACAACCAATAACTGGAAGAAAGAGAGCTGATGACCGTAAGGTCATCAATGGTATTCTCTTCGTTCTGATAACTGGTTGCAGATGGGGAGATATGCCAGCTAGCTATGGTTCTCCAGCCACAGCCTGGAGAAGGCTTAAAAGATGGTCAGAAGAAGGAGTATGGGAAGAGATAATGGAATCCCTTCGGGATTCTGCTTACCAGAAAGATAAGTTCTCTATGGATGTTGTATCTGTTGATAGCAGTTTCATCGAAACAAAAAAAGGGGAGAGAATTCCGAATACAACGGCCACAAAAAAAGGAATGGAATAAAGATACATGTTTGTGTAAGTTGTGAAGGCTTTCCTTTAGCGATCCATATAACTTCGGGGAAAGAACATGACAGAAACCATTTTATTGAGGTCATGGAAAATATAAAGATCAAAACTGAAAGGAGACCAAGAACCAGACCGTTAGAAGTACTTGCAGATTCTGCTTATGATGAGATTACCATCAGAAAATATCTGAGGCGCAGAGCGATAAAAAGTAACATTCCTATTAATATCAGGAATCGGAAATATCCTAAAAGAGGAAGACCTACAAGACTTGAATATGAGTCATATAGGAAAAGGGGGACAATAGAACGATTCTTTGCATGGTTGAAAATGGGATTCAGGAAAATAGCAAGCAGATATGAAAGACTAAATGTTGTTTTCAAAGGATTACTGGATATAGCATGTTTTCTAATGTGCTGGAAAAAGTTTCAACCGGAGTTTTGAAATAGGTTCAATGGTAAATACAACATATGTGTACAAACTAAGATAACAATTGCAAAAACAGATATGATGCAAAGATTGAAAGACATCATAACTGTTTTTTTGTTCCATTTAAACCTCGAACATATTCATCTGGCTATTTGGTTTGCCAAAAGTGTTGAAAATTGTATATTGAGCATCGTTTGAAAAAGAGCCGTCTTTGGACAAAGCAAGTTCTATTTTTTTAAATAAATGTCTGTCAGAGTAAGGTTTTGTTAACAAGCCAACAGGTTTTATTTTATGAGCTCGTCTTAAAGTCTCTTTATCTGAAATACCTGTAATGAATATGATAGGAATTGAACTATTTTGCTTTATTTTGCCAGCAACTTCAATACCATCCATATCTCCTTTCAGAATAATATCCATCAAGATTATATCAGGTCCTGTACATGAAGCAGTTTTGATTGCAGTTTGGCCATCTGACACAATTCCACGTACGATGTAACCTTGATTCTCTAATTTCAATTTAAGGCCCATTGCAATTATTATTTCATCTTCAACAATGAGTACACTTTTTGTTTTCATATTCATCCCGCTGTGCTCTAAAAATTGCTTAATAAAATCATTTAGCAAAATTAAATAAAAAAAGTAATTGTTTTTGTTACTTTTTTATAACAATCTCCCTCATTCTGTATTTTTTGATGTGTTGGTGATATGGGAGGTTGTAAGATACCGTAATGAGGGGGATTGTTATTAATGGGAGTGCAAGGAAATGAAAGATACATCCAATAGACGCATCTTCATTCTTCGTTCTTATTCTATTGCTGCCTTGCATTTGACGACTACGTCGGATGCGTTCTCTCCATAGATGTCTGCACCAATTTTGTCAGCCCAGTCCTGGGTAACAGGTGCTCCACCGACCATTGTCTTGACGCTGTCACGTACACCAGCTTCCTTGAGCTGTTCTTCTATCTGGGTCTGAAGGACCATTGTGGTGGTCATCAGGGCAGAGGAACCAACGATAGCTGGTTTCTGTTCTTTTACAGCGGTGACGTAGTCAGCGATTGGTACATCTCTTCCGAGATCGATGACATTGAAGCCAGCGATCTTGAGCATGGTTGCAACGATATCCTTACCGATGGTGTGAATGTCACCTTCAATGGTACCGATTGCGATTGTACCTTTGTCTTCCATTTTTGAGCTGAGTTTCTCAAGTTCGGGAGTGAGAACCTCAACGCCTGCGCTCATCGCTTCGGATGCAGCAATAACGTGTGGAAGGAAAAGTGTTCCCTGCTCGAACTGGTCCCCAATCTCGTTCATTCCGATTGTGAAACCGTCCTGAATGAGTGCAACCGGGTCAAGTCCTTCAGAGATACATTCTTCTGCAACTTCTACAACTGCTTCGTCATCAAAGTCCATGACTGCAGCTTTTCCTTTCTCTTGTAACTCTTCCTGTGTAGCCATTCTTAATCTTCCTCCTAACAATTAATGTCTTATAACCATCCAGTAGCAAAAGCATTAGTAAAGGATGATATATTTCCTATCAAAAATTCATCATTTGACACTTTACATAAATTAAGTTTCATTGATGTTATCCCCTTTGATTTCTCTTCGATCCTGTACTTTCGTCCTGTAGAAATAGAAAGGCAGGCATGTCAATAACAGTGAAGCACCAATCAAAGAACGGAGTAATCCCCACTCCCACGAGCCAACCGTTACAATCACAAGGTTGGTTATCGCAAGCAATGCACATATATACACATAGAAATTAGGTGCACGGAATCCCCTTTCTGCATTCGGCCTGTCGCGTCTTAACATTATGAAGGATATATTAGCAAGGATAATAGTTCCAAAATATCCGATATCTCCGGCACGTAGGATTGCTATTGGTTGGTCGCCAAAAATGGTGATCATAGCTATATTGAGCAATGCTAAACCAAATATTGCACCAGCAGGGGATCCGTACCTATTCAAGTGCCCAAATTGTTTGAGCGTCGTTCCTGATCTTCCCATCTGGAAAAGAACACGAGATGCTGCAATTAAACATGCATTCGTGCTCAGGAAAAGACCAACGACCATTGCAATTGTGACGATTACCTTTCCGGCATAACCTATCAGATGTTCAGCGAGAGGTAAAAGGGGAGTATAAGGATGGTTAAGAATTGTATCAAGAGGTAGTGCTTTCAGATATGTGGCAGCTACGAACGTCGTCCCGAAAAGGAAAAGCAAGATCGTCCAAAATAATGCTTTTTTAGTATCTTCCACCGGATTTTTGTATTCAGCCGTTAAGGTTATTACAACTTCAGATGAATATGCACTCCATGCTAAAATAAAGACTGTAGCTATAAAAGTTGGAACCCCTGGATTCTCGCCCACGTACCCAAACCCAACCGGATTCACGGATTCCGGAATGGGGAATAACCAATTGCCAACGCAAATAGAAAGACAAATCAAAGCAGTAATAACAATGAAAGTGCTTGCGTTACTCCAAACCTTGACTCCAAAGTAATTCAGAAGACAAACAGATAACAGTATAATTACCGCAAAAACCGTTGGGTTCATAGAAGGAAGCAACGTTTCTCTGACAAAAAAACCTGCGAATAAAACAACTGCGATCGGAGCTGCACCCCAACCGACGACATATCCCCATGAAGATATTGTCCCGGGCAGAGGACTATATTTTTTGAATGCTTCATGGACATATGTGGGAAGACCCCCGGATGAATCCCTGAACATGGTCGCCATTTCAAGATAGCCAATACATGCCACTCCTTGAAGAAGTACTGCTGTAGCCCAAGCAGCAATTGCCCATTTACCTGACATATCAATAGCAGTCCCTGTTAGCCAGAACCAATCTAGAACGCAGGTTAAAGCCACGAATACCCCGGTTTTCCATGTGATTGCTCGTTCTAATTTTCTGTATTCAACCATAATTTAACCTCTCAAAAATGATCAATCCTCCGTGTTTCAAACAAAAAAAAAGGAGACTAATCTCCTTAATTTTCATCTCCTTTGATATCTGTCGCACTGGCCTGCATCTTTTTATCTTCCACTTTTGTTCTATAGAAATACAATGGATATACTGTTAATAACAATGCACATCCTACAGCAAGGTTTGTCAATCCATATGACAAAGCACCAACTATCAACAGGATTATGTTAATAATTCCAACACCCACACCAGCATAAATCCAATAGTCAGATACACGATACTCACGTGTAATGTCTGGGAAGTCGTGTCTCATGACATAAGGGGTGAAATTTGAAAGAATTATCACAACAAAGTACCCAATGTTTCCTGCAACCAATAGGAATAAAGGCGCCTCTCCAACAGCTATTACTAGGATAGCATTCACTAAAAACAGGAATACCAGAGCTGCAGCTGGTGCTTTATTCTTATTCAACTTACCAAATATTCTGGGTAGATATCCTGTATTTGCTGCTTCATAAAGCACTCTTGAAGTGGCTACAAAACACAGGTTAGTATTGAGTATTAGGCCTATTATTAGAATAACTCCGAATCCATAAGCAAAAGCAGATCCTAAAGCCATTTCAGCCAGTGGGAGAAGTGGCGTAAAAGGATCATTGAGTGTCACTTCCAATGGCAAGTATAAAATAAGTGCCAAACATATCAAAGTTGTCATCACAGCATATACCATTCCACATGCAATAGTAGCTTTTTTGGTATCACCTATAGGGTCGAGATATTCCGGTACTATGGTCAAAACCGCTTCTATTGCATATCCAGACCAAGCAAGCAGGAAAAGGATACCAGCAATTGCTACAAATGGATTATTTTCTGGTAATAACATATCAGGGACCCCTGAATATGGAATTACAGGTAGTTGCACAACAGAAGCAATTATGGTTATAATAGTTGCTACGAATACCAGTGTTATAAGAGATTGCATACGGCCACTAGCTTCAATCCCACGAAGATTGACCACAAGACAAACAAGCATTGTTAACAATGCACCCACTACAATATTAAAATCAGGGATGAAATATTGTATAAAAAATCCTGCAAAGAGTGCAACTGCGCCAATAGCAAGCCCCCATCCCATGAAATAACCCCACATAGCTAAAGGACCTATTAGGGGACTTCGGTGTTCATAAGCTTTAATTACGTAAGTTGATATACCACCGGCTGAATCTTTATACATCACAGCCACTTCGAGTATTGAAAGAAGAGCTATTATTTGTAATACTACTACAGCCAGCCATGCGAGTGGTGCCCACTTACCAACTGCAGCAATCGCTGGACCACTGAGATATACCCAATCAAGTATACTAGCTATAGCCAGATAAAGGCCAACTTTCCATGTTACTGTTCTTTCTAGATGCGACTTCACATCGCTTACTATCTCATTATCCATATTTTAGACCTCCAAAACATTCATATAGTTTTGGTTTGCAAGATGCATATTATAAAAGTAAATACTTACAAACCAAAACATAATTTAACCTTACATTCCGATCAATTTCCAAGCATGTTTACAGAAGGAATTTCAATTCCCAAAACTTCTGCAATATTAGCTTTTGCTTTGAGGCCCTTGGCATGACCCGGTACTCCGAGTACAGTACCAATATCCAATTCCCCCCTCACTTCTTTCATAAGATACGGATCTGCAAGGTCAGAAACATTGACACCAAGTTTTTTAGCAACATACTCTTTTGCTTCATCCAATCTCATCCCAGTCATTTGCATCCTGAGAACAAGATCTCCAGCAGTACGAATACCATTCATCCCGGAAGCCATGTGATGTCCCAGAGTTACACCTATTCCGTCACCAACTCCCACCTATATGCCATCCACATTAGCAATCTCTACCATAGCCTTTGATGCTTTTGTCACTGCATCGAGAGTCGGATTTTCAACCATCGGGACACCCCCTACACCCATCCCCATGTTAGGGTGTACAGGGATATTTGCGACGTTACTGCATTCTTTTGTGAAGGCAATAGCTCGTGCAACATTCCATGGTGTGGATTTACGAGTGTTTGTATTACACACCGGTCCGTAAATATCCACTCCAGCCTTTTCACATGCTACTACCTGGTCATGAGGATACATACCTGCCAGACGCATACTATCATATTCCATTGTGCCATCAATTCCCAATACAAATTCGTTTGCCATACCTACTTCGACCGAAAAATTAGGAATTGTTTTCTTCAAAATTTCCGTTGCTTTAAGGGCTGCAAGGAAGTCACCATCTCCAGCCGCTCCAGCAGTGTCGATGTTGAGATTGTCCAATCCCATCTTTGCAAGTTTGCCGGTGACCCACACCATATCTTCAGTTGCATCTTCAGCTACTTGTTTATAGACTTCCAAGGCCTCCATAATTTTGCCTTCTGCCATTAGATCACCGACATTGTCAAATGGACCATCCGGTTTGTAATAGGATCCAAGATTTGGCATGGCTCCATAAGAGCAGGGACTGATGGTATTCAGAAGAATGGACTCTATTTCCTGTTGAAGCTGGGTGATCACTGCTTTGGATGGTTTAAAGTTATAATCCACCCATGCATAAGTCACACAATCTGCACCCATGACACGTTCCATAGCAATGTTGGCACTGGTGGCATCCATTGGGATACCTGCACCACCCATTTCACTGTAGTTTCCACTGAAAACTGCATATCCTTCATCGGTACTCATTACTACCTCATCACCCACATCAACTGTGGCCATTCTTGAAGGGTCTAAAAAAATATTCAAAAGATGATCCATGTCGTCATCCGTGAGGGCAGGAATTTTTCCTTTCTCAGCAGCTTCATTTGACCCGTTTTCAATATCCGTAATGATGTCTTCTTTGGCCATCATTATTCTTCGTCCATCGCCCATTCTTTGTTCATATTCCATAATATCGCCCAATATATTTAGTATATTAATAAATTAACTTACTTTTTTAGATGAACATTAATACCTATCATTTCACCATATCACTAACTAACTTTACTGCTTCACCTGCATTTTCTGCATAAGCATCGGCACCAATCTTATCGGCCCAGTACTGAGTAACAGGAGCCCCTCCAACCATGGTTTTAACACGATCGTGGATTCCAGCTGCTTTGATCTCTGATTCCAGATCTCCCATTGCTTCCATGGTTCCGGTCATCAATGCGGAAGAAGCTATGATATCAGCATCCACTTCTTTTGCTTTTTCAATGAACTTGCTGAGAAGAGCATCTCTCCCAACATCATGAACTTCAAATCCATTAACATTAAGAAGTACTTTTACGATATTCTTCCCAATGTCATGCACATCACCTTCGACAGTTCCGATGACAACAATTCCATGTATTTTAGATGCTTCACTTTCAGGCATGTTGTCGTTTAAGAAGGCCACACATTTTTCCATCAATGCTGCAACCATCATTACTTGAGGAAGAAAAACAGCGCCATCTTCAAATTGTTCTCCAACACTCAACATTCCTGGTGACAGGCCTTCTTCAATAATCTCAACAGGTAGAAAACCATCATCAAGAGCATCTTGCATTAAATTCATACACTTTTCCTCTTCAATATTAATCAAGGATTCCTTGATGTTTTGAAGTATCAGTTCATCTTTCATATTTTGTATCTCCTTTTTTTTTATAAGGAAACCGATTATTCAAGTTTTCCTTCAAATAGTAATTTGATTTACTATTATTTAATAATTTTGGTTAAGCAAAATTACTAATATATAAGCATTGCTGTTCAAAAAAGATACATATATAAATATAACTATTACAAAAACAGACTGAGGCAAAAAGAAAACATTCGTGAGACTATTTTGTGTAAACTTTTTGAAAAAAATGATAAAAAGAGAATCAAAAAAAAGGTAAAATCAGCAACAAAAGATATATCTTTTCAGCGGCTTGCTATGAATGCCTTATCGCCCTCTTCCACAATAGCCTTCATGTCTTTCAATATGTCAGCATCAATGGGGAGAACTTCATGGCTCTTCATCACAGACTCGACTTTTTCGTGTGCTCGAGTTAGAGCGTTCTTTTCACCTGCACGTTCCCAATCGCCATACATAGTCCTGTCGAAAAGCATTGGGTGTGAGGGGAGGTCAATGTTATTCAGTGTCGTCTTATGAGATAGGAAATTCTTTCCTGGACCTACTTTTTTGATGGCATCTATAGCAAGAGTTTCTTCTGAAACAGGAATACCCCTCATAGCCATCTTTGTCATATTGATAATCTCACTATCAATCAAAAGTTGTTCCATAGAAAATGTCATCCCAAGCTCAAGCATACCTGCACCATAGATAGAGTTTGCACCAGCAAGAGCAGGCAGAAGGTTTGTGAGGGTCTTTTCATGGCCTGCTTGTGCATCCGCAACCTTTGAGTCAGACTAAGCTCCAGCAACAAATGTAGGAATGTTGTAATACTGACCAAGTTTTGCAACAGCGGCATTGATCTGGCCAAGTTCTGGCGAACCAACAGGAGCAGTTCCGGTTTTAAGGTCAAATGACGTTGTTGAGCAGGCATACCACACAGGAGCACCGGGCTCCGCGAGCTGGGAAAGAACAACAGATGCAAGAACCTCTGCATTATGAGTGACAAGAGTACCTGCAAGATAAACAGGAGAAGATGCTCCCGCCATAGCCATGCTAATTATTGAATTAGGTATCCCCATGCGTGCACTTTTAATTGTCATTTGACATGCATTATTCCCAATTTCAAGAGGACTTGTTGGACACATGGCCATACACCCAATCGGCTTTTTGCGCACTTCTTCCTCATCCCCGCCATAGTATGCTGTCATCATGTCCACATAGCGTTCGAAGTTTTCAGCCACAGGGTCTAACATAACGTGTTTTGAGGTGTTTGTAAAGGCAGCAAATGTTTCATGAAGATCCGTTGCACCTTTACCAGCCCAATCCATTGCTGAAACTGCCATTCCATAATAATCAATGCCGTCTGCCCAATCACAAATTTTTGCAGTATCTGCAACATCTTGTTCAGTACTATCCCGGGGGACATATTTTCCCGTTACTTCATCGTAAACGCTCATCTTGACGCCAGTACTGAAATTTGTCCAGTGAACTTTACCACCCACTTCCTGAATAAGAGTGTTCTTCTTTTCACGACCATAAAGCTTGAATCGAGAAGGCACAGTTCGAAGAGCTTCAGTCACTACAGTTTCGGGTATTTTCACCATTTGTGTATTGTCGTCAACGTCGCAACCACCTTCCTTGAAAATATTTCTCGCTTCCGGATCAGTCACCATAATTCCAACGTCTGCAAACACTTCGAGTGTTGCATAATGGATGTCTTCAATTTCATCAGGAGAAAACATTTCCAATTTTATACCATTCAGTATATTCTTTCCACTCTTATCAAAATTTATCATAACTTATACCTCTATATAAAACATAATATTAATGTTACTTAAAGTTTGCGCAATGCGATTATTTATGTTATATAAAATTTATGCATTCTCCAATTCGTTACCAGAAATCAATATGTGGAAAGTGAAACAAAGTATATACCAAAAGAAAAGAATAATGGAATTGATAAAAATGAACGAAATCGAAATGAATGAAATTGTGAAGCAGATTTTTAATGGGAAAAAAGTATCACAAAAAAATTATGAAGAGCTAGTTCATGAAACAAGTATGATACTAATTAACAAGTATAACATTATTTTTGATAACAATAACTTGTTGCCTTTGGATTTTAATATGGCAGATCGTGTTTACTTAGCTGCTCTTGATCTAGTTGAAACTACAGGTTTTTTTGCAACAGGAACTAAAAGAATATATAAACCAAAAAGAGATGAAATTCTAGATAATATGGAAAATATCGGTCGTTCATTAACTATAGGCAAAGGATTTGACAATATATGTATAAACTTCAGAAAAGTACTAGATGAACGTCTCCCCTCAATATGGGGAGGGCCTTGCGCTGCACCTGCATCAGAAAAATATTTTATACCAATCCATCAATCATATGCAAAAATTAGAGATATAGATAACCTCACACCAGCATCACTGATTACATCTGAAAAAAGTACATTGCACACACCACTTGAGCTTAATACAGCCTATAAATCAATCCATATGCTCAATGAAGCTTTAAAATTAGAAAACAGACCAAACATGTGCTATAATATACCTCCATCAATAGGAGACATAAGAGCATCTCTTTCTATTACTAATTGCAAATTGACTAGTCAAAATACAATTCATGAAATATACAATGCTACGGACATGACCTTTAATATTGATTCTATAACACAAACTATTCATTATGAAAAATTTGGTATCCCCTATGATAGTGATCAATTTGTAATGCTTGGCGGAAACACAATATCGTCTCCCGAACAAATGGCAATTATCATTGTTGCCGAAGCTATAAAAAGTAGAACAATAAATGACACAATGATGTATTTCCATGCTGCACTCGATGGAAAAACAGGCTCATCTTCAACTGCGGAATCCATTTGGGCCTCCTCCATTGCATTCTTAGCACTAACCAGAAATTCCAAATTATTGCATGGAGTGGATGTTACAAATTTTGCGGGACCATGCACTGAAATGATGTTTTATGAAACTGCAGTTCAAACAATTTCATCTACTGTCTGCGGGGCAGATATGCTGGCAGGACCAGTACCAAATTCATTACAAATGATCGATCATGCAGGAGGATTGGATGCATTGTTCATGAGCAAAATGGCTGAGCTCGCAACAACACTCTCTTTTGATGATGCAAACCGTATTTGTAATAATTTATACAAGAAGTATAACAAACATTTTACCAAACAAGTGCTTGGTAAACATTTTAATGAATGTTATGATGTAGAAAAAATTAAGCCGATTCCCGAATACAATGAGATGTACCACAAAATATTAGACAAAGTATACAATTTTGCAGGACAGTAATATTTTTTAATTTTCAATATGATTCCAACAAAAGTTTTTTTTACAAAAGGCACCGGGATAAGTAAAGATAAACTAACCTCTTTTGAACTTGCTTTAAGAGACGCGGGAATTGAAAAATTAAATCTAGTAAAAGTATCGAGTATAATACCTTCAAAATGTAGAACCGTTTCAAAAAACGAAATTTTATTCAATCTAAACCCAGGTGAAATTGTATTTTGTGCTCTCACCAAAAATCAAACAAATGAACCTCACAGATGGATTGCTGCATCTGTAGGTAGCGCTATCTTAGATGATGAAGAAAATTACGGCCGTATTTACAAATACTATTCTTTCGGAGAAGACGAGAACACTGCAGGCATGTATGCAGAATATATGGCTGTTACTATGCTGACAACAACTCTAAATATTGAATTAGATGTAGATTCGACTTGGCTTAAAAGGAAAAATATCTACCAGGCAAAAGGCCATAATATCTATACGGACCATACATGCCAGACTGCAAAAGTGGATAAGCATGGTCTATGGACAACAGTAGTGGCCGCCATGGTATTTATAGAATAAAGATGCTATACGCCTAGACATATAATTTAAATTATATTGTTCTTATTTTAAACAAGTTTAGAATAATACAATTCCTAACATAACCATTATTTATTAACATTACAGTAAATTAGTAAAAAGTTATCATTTTAACCTACTTTATACCTGCAGTCTAATTTAATCAAAACCAAACTTCGATGTTCCAACTGCCAATCCAATGTTAATTATAGGAATGCTGGGTTTTGCGGTTGCGATGTTCTTGAAAAGAGAAGAGAAGTAATTGGAGAAGTAAAATTATTTTTTCTCCCATTTTTCTAAATCAAAAGCAATTATCTTTTAATAAAATTATTTATTTTCTTAAAAACGGAATTACTTCCAGTATTTATCTTAAGGGTTGCATTTTTCTACCCTACCTATAACCCAAAAAAACAAGTGCGAGGGGAGGGATTCGAACCCTCGAATTCCTTCGAAACCGGATCTTAAGTCCGGCGCCTTTGACCGGGCTGGGCAACCCTCGCAGGAAGATGTGTAGAATTAGCCTTTGCCGGTTGGTTGGATGAATGAGCTTTATAAGGCTATTCGGAATCCATAATTAGAGTTAAGTTACTTAAACCTTATTATGGTAAGCATGAAAATACAATTCCTTGGTAGCGGTGTGGCAATCCCCCAGCCCGGCAGGGTGCAGTCCGGGATTGCAGTTGAGACTAAGAACGACCGTTTATTACTTTTTGACTGCGGGGCCGGGGTGCTGCAGCGCCTCTTTGAGAGCGGGCGTGATCCCCGGGATGTTGATGCAATAATCCTGACCCATCTCCACCTGGATCATGTGGCTGATGTCCTGCCCCTGCTCAAGAGCCGCTGGTTGTGCGAGAAAAGCGATTGTTTCATCTACGGGCCACAGGGCACCCGGGACTGGCTGGACGGCCTGTTCGGGCTGTATCCCTATTTACAGGGCAGGTTTGACCTCTCCGTCACCGAACTCGAACCCGGCCGGCAAATCGCACTTGACGGCAGTGACTGCCGGCTCAGCTGTGCCGCAGGCGTGCACAGTGTCCCCTCCCTGGGTTACCGACTCGAGGAGGGAGGGAAAATAATGGTATATGCCGGGGACACCGAACCCTGTGACTCCCTCATGGAACTGGCACAGGGGGCTGATGTTCTCATCCACGAATGTTCGTTTCCCCCGGGCTTTGGCGTTGACTGCCACACAACACCGGATATGCTGGGCCCCTATCTCGAAAAACTTGATGTAGGCAAACTCTACCTGACCCATCTCTACCCGCAAATGCAGGGCCATGAACAGGAATCACTGGAATACCTGCGCAGCCGATTCAAAGGTGAGGTGCACATCGCTTCGGACCTGCTGGAAATCGACCCCTGAGATCAGACCTGCAGCATCTCGATATCCAGTTTGCCAGATTTCTCATCCAGTTCGATAAGGGCAGCCGAGCCTTCCGAAGCCATACCGGTGTTCACGACAGTTGTACCTGCCACTTCCATGACTCCCTTATCCTCATGGATATGGCCACAGACTATCAGGTCCACACCTTGCCCAGCATATCGGCTACAGCCTTACAGCCCACATTGCCGGCTTCGATGCGATCCAGTGTGCAGTAAGGGGGTGAGTGGGACAGCAGCACCAGGTAATCACCCTTCTGTCTTCCTTCAGCAGCCAATTTGTCCAGGGTTGCTGCAATTTCCTCCTCCTCGATTTCGTAGGGAGTTTTGAAGGGTGTGGGGTTGGACCCGCCCATCCCTATGAAAGCCACATTTTCCATGGTCCACAAACGCTCGTGGAGATTTATGGCCTTTGACTCATCCAGAAGATTGCAGATACTTTGCAGGTCACAGTTGCCCGGAACGGCCAGGGTTGGTTTGTCAAACATCCCCATCATCTCCAGGGCCTTCTCATCCGGCCCGAAGTTGGTAATATCTCCTGCAACCATTATCAAATCCACATCCCCTGCCCTCTCAAGTATTGCAGGGATGCGTGTAAAATTTCCGTGTGCATCGGACATTGCAAGTATACGCATCATTTATGCTCCTTAGAAGTTCTTATCGCCGCCGAGGATGCCGCTCAAACCGCCGCCTTCGCCCCTGTTACTCTGGGAACCAAGGCCGGTTGCAGCCGATATCCTGTCAGCCAGTCTGGAGAATGGCAGGCTCTGCAGGTACACCGTACCGGGACCTGATACTGTAGCAAGGACCACTCCCTCTCCGCCAAACAGTGCATTCTTAAATCCGCCTATCAATTTTATGTCATAGTTCACAGATTCAGAAAAAGCCACAAGACAGCCGGTATCCACACGCATGGTCTCTCCTGCATCCAGTTCTTTTTTGATTATCGTTCCACCGGCATGCACAAAAGCCAGACCATCTCCTTCAAGTCTTTGGAGGATGAAACCCTCTCCCCCGAACAGGCCTGCACCTATCCTCTTGGAAAAAGCGATACCCACCTCTATACCTTTGGCAGCACACAGGAAAGCATCTTTCTGGCACAGGAAACTTCCACCTACTTCTGACAGGTCTATAGGAATGATCTTGCCCGGGTATGGTGCACCAAATGCGACCCTTTCCTTACCGTCCCCGTCATTGGTAAAGGAAGTGATGAAAAAACTCTCACCTGTAACCATTCTCTTGAGTCCCTTGAAAAGCCCGCCGCCTGTTGAGGTCTGCATCTTGATGTCCTGACCCATATACATCATGGCACCGGCCTCAGCCCTCACACTTTCGGAAGGGTCAAGTTCGATCTCCACAAGCTGCATGTCATTCCCAATGATATCATAATCGATTTCGTCTGCCATTTGTGCGATTCCTGTTGAATTTACAATAAATTAATAACCTTTTGAATTTATAAACCTGCTGAATTAGCAAAATACATAATCAACTTTAAATAGTACCTTACATTTTATCGGCATCAGAAATTGAAAGGATAACATATCATGAAACATTTTCTCATTATTGCCCATAAGGCGCATACCGCCGATGATTTTTCCCTGAATGACCTGCCTGGTTCTGCTGGCAGGATGGATATACTGTGCAGGTGCGTAAATTCAGCCCTCTTTCTCTCCCATGACCTGCGCCGGGACGTACAGATCCACCTGCTGCTTCTCGGAGAACCCGATCCAGGCAGGGTTGTCAAATTTGACGGCGAGACCGTACGGTATCTGAATCCGGATGAACGAAGCAGTGGCTCCCTTATCAAAAAAGCCCTCGATAAGGATTCCTCTGACTTTGAGATCCGTTCAACTCCCGGGGTGACCGTGCGTGATGCAAACCTGTCCACTCTCCTTTCCGAATTCAAACAGCAGGGTTGTTCCCTGTATTATCTACTTGAAGACGGCAAGGAAATCCGGGAAGAAACTCTTCCCGGGGGGGATATGGTCTTTATTCTGGGTGATCACAACGGTGTTACTGAAGAAGAAGAGGCAGAGATCGAAAAAGCCGGTGCAATAAAACTTAATATAGGCCCGATATCGCTCCATTCGGACCATTGTATTACAATTTTACACAACGAACTTGACCGCAGGGAAAAAGAATATTAACCTTTTTGCTATTGGAAGTGAATACATGACCATAATGCAAACAGCAGCCCGAATCATTGAGGAAGGCCCAATATGCGATAATTGTATGGGCAGGCAATTTGCCCGCTTGCTTACTGGCCTGACAAATGCTGAAAGAGGAGAGGCTATCAAACTCTCCCTCTCTTTAGAAGCTGCACGCCTGATGAAAGAAGAAGGCTATAAGGATTTACTTGAAAAACTCGCCCCTTCCAACTCCTACGCATGTAAGTCACTGAATGCCTCCTGCGAAGAAGAGGAATGCTGGGTATGCATTGGGCTTTTTGATAATCTGGATGAATGGGTGGACAGAGCTATAAAGGCTCTTGAAGGAATCGAGTATTCCACTTTTGTCGTGGGTACAAAAGTTAGTGGACTGCTGGCTGAGAATGAAGAGATCCTCTGGGCCGAATGCGGGGCAGATTATGCCGAGCAGTTAAAAACCGAACTTAACAGGGAGATCGGAAAGCGCCTGGCAGCCCGCAGCGGCAAGGAAGTAAACATCAAAATGCCCGATGTTGTTGTTATGCTTGACATAGCAGAAGAAAATATTATACTGGAAATCCGCTCGGTTTACGTGGAAGGGCGCTATCGCAAACTTGTGCGTGGCATACCCCAGACCCGATGGCCCTGCCGCAAATGCAAAGGCAGGGGTTGTCAGAGCTGTGATGATACAGGAAAACAATATCCTGAATCCGTGGATGAATTGGTTAGTGAACCTGTAATTGAGGCATTTGACAGTGATGATACTAAATTCCACGGTGCAGGAAGGGAAGACATCGACGCCTTAATGCTTGGTGCAGGTCGCCCCTTTGTAATCGAAGCTCTTAATCCTGGCAGGCGTGACTACAATCTTTCTGACCTGGAAGAACAAATAAACAGCAAATCTGACGGGAAAATTGAAGTTGAAGGTCTCAAATTTGCGGACAAGGCCAGAATTCAGACCCTTAAGAACTCTACGGCGGATAAAGTTTATAAGCTTAAAGTTACATTCAGTGCCCCTGTTACGGAAGACGCCATCAGGTCTGCTCTTGAGGACCTTAAGGGTAATCTAATCGAACAGCGCACACCTCAAAGGGTGTCGCATCGACGGGCCGATCTTGTAAGGAAACGTCAGGTGCATTCGATAGAACTCCTCGAATATCATCAGGATCATGCAATAATCAGGGTTGACTGTGAAGGCGGGCTTTATGTGAAAGAGCTTATATCCAGTGACGAGGGACGCACGACCCCGAGCCTCACCGGTCTGCTTGGAATTGATGCAGTGGTTGAAGAACTTGATGTGGTCGATGTGAAGATCTAACTAACCGGATTATAATTTATATATCATCAACGGAGGAACATTATGCCAAAATCAAATGGTGAAAGATGCTGTACAAGATACAAACTTAAAAAGTCAATCAGGGAAAGAGGTCTCTCTCCTGTGAGCAAGGCCATCCAGAGTTTCAGTGAAGGACAGAGAGTTCATATCGATATTGATCCCAGTGTCCAGAAAGGAATGCCAAATCCCAGATATCAGGGTAAAACTGGTAAGGTACTCTCTCAGCGCGGGCGTGCCTACATCCTTGAGGTACGTGAAGGAAATGCAAATAAGCAGGTAATCGTCCTGCCACAGCACCTTAAACCCCAGAAATACTGATTTCCGGTTAGAAATATAAATATCAAAGGCTTGCAGAAATAGCTATATCTGCTTTGCCTCTGATAGTTTAGTCTGTTGCATTATTCCTGCCTTTAAGGCAGGTCAACTTAAGGCAGAATGGATGAGTGCTTTCCAATGATAGTTAAAAAAGTTCTTGATGAAGAATTACTTACGTTACCCGAGGTCAGGGGAATTCTCCACCAGATTCTGGAAGAACGTGTCAATAACGAAGAAGAGCTTGGATATGAGCTGCGTAAAGCCATAAACCATGCAGACATGTTCTCAAGGACAAGTGCTGAAAAGGCACGCGAGTTTGTCAACAAATTGCTTGAAGTGGAGAAAATGAAACCGGAGATTGCAATTCGGATAGTGGACACAATGCCACTTTCCAGGGATGAACTCCGTACACTTTATGCCAAAGAGAGATACACTCTTACAGATGAAGAGCTTGATACCATCCTTGAACTCGTAATGGATTATATGGAATAAATTTATATTCCATATACGACTTTTCTTTTAGATAAGATCAATAGTCTTACTTGCACCGTGGAGGATATAATGAATACAAAGGGGAAAAAAACTGAAAGAGAAGAGTACGCATGGGTTCTGGATTATCTTCCTTATGGAAATCCTAATGATCCACGTCCCACATACCAGAAAATACCCTTAGTCCAGGCAGTGGGTGATTCTAAATTCGTACTCATGGAACTTGTCCCCAAGGAAAAAGTCACTCCTCAGATACAGTCCAGAGTTTATATTGGAGAGGGTGACAGGGAAGAAATTGATCATGTCAAGCATCGGATCCATTACAATGATCTTACAAGTGGTGCACAGCTTGAGCTTCCATATGTACTGGAGCAATCGGTAAAACATCATAAGGAGCGTTTTGTAAAGTTCTTTAATGAAGCTCATCCAATAACTACTCGCCAGCACATGCTAGAGCTTTTACCCGGTATTGGCAAAAAACTCATGTGGGCAATAATCGATGAACGTAAGAAGGGTGAGTTCAAAAGTCTTGAAGAACTGCATGAACGTGTGGGTGGAGTACATACGCCCCAAAAGGCTATTGTCAATCGTATCATGGAAGAACTGAAAGACGATAATATCAAGTACAGACTTTTCACAAGGCCACATCGCCGCCCCCTCAATGAATAAAGGGTGTAGGTGTGGTATACTCGATTCTTAGGAAATATGGGATCAGGGGTGGTTCCCTTGACCAACATTTTTTGGTAAATGAACCAATACTGGACTCAATAGCAGAAGCTGCAGACCTGCAAATTGATGATATTGTTCTTGAGATAGGCGGGGGTATCGGAAATCTGACAGAGCGTCTTGTCTCCAGGGCAGGCAGGGTTATTGTTATAGAACGGGATCCCCGGTTGGTGGCAGTGCTGCAGGACAGGTTCCACGAAGTATCCAATATTGATATAATTGAAGGGGATGCAATGAAAGTTGAACTGCCTGCCTTCAATAAAGTGGTAGCAAATTTACCTTATTCAATCTCCTCTCCCATAACTTTCCGCCTTCTTAACCACGGTTTTGAAAAAGGAATTTTAATGTATCAGTACGAGTTTGCCAGAAGAATGGTAGAAGTGCCTGGCTCTAAGAATTATGGTCGCCTTTCAGTGGACACACAGTATTTTGCTGATGTCAGACTCCTTCGCAAATTTCTCCCTCTGCTTTCACTCCTGCTCCAAAAGTCTGGTCCGCAGTAGTCGAAGTGGTACCCCGGCCACCGCCTTTTGAGGTGAAGAATGAGCAAATCTTTTTCAGGGTTGTTGAGGCTGCCTTTGGCCAGAGGCGCAAGAAAATGAAAAATGCTCTTACGAAATACAATCCACCTCTGGCAAACCAGGAAGACATTCTTCGTTTAATTCCTGAAGATTTCCTGGGAAAACGGGCCGAGCAGCTTTTTCCTGAAGATTTTGCAACAATATCCAATATTATCTATGAAGCAAGGGATAACTAATGGCTCCCATTTCATATCGCAATGCTTATGTTAGCATTGAAAAAGAAGTGTACGAACCTGCGGAAGATTCTTTCCTGCTTGCAGATGTTGCGGTAGATCGTATTAGTGACGGTATGAATGTTCTGGAAATGGGTGTGGGGAATGGCTTTGTTTCTGCAGGGGTTGCCGCTAATAAGAATGTAGAACCCCTGGGTTGTGACATAAATCCTGATGCTCTTGAATGCGCATATAAGAACGGAATTCAGGTTTTTCGCAGTAACCTTTTCGCAGGGCTCAGGAAAAAAGCATATTTTGATGTCATACTGTTCAATCCTCCCTATCTCCCGACCTCCGAAGACGAAAAGTTAGAGGGCTGGCTCAATTATGCTTTTGATGGAGGAGTTGAGGGAAGGGATACTATAGCAACCTTTTTTGCTGAAGTATCTGGCTATCTCAAACCCGGTGGGAGTGTTCTGTTATTTATTTCTTCCCTTACAGGTAAAGGGGAAGTATTTGATCTCATAGAGCGAGAGAATTTCAGTGCTTGTGTGGTAGCTGAGACACGTTCGTTTTTTGAAAAATTGATGGTTATTGAATGTACACACAACCGCTGAAATACAGGTGTATTTTCAGTATTTCATCATGCTTAAAAGGAAAAACCACCTTTTGTTACTTGAAAGCAAAACGAAAGGTTTATCGTTGTGCAGGTTGACGGTATTGTTGCGTAAGAGAAATTAAAAAATTAATTCTAAATTGAATATAATGTTTTTCTAATTAAAAATTGCCAGAGGGTTACAAATGAAATACAGTCTTGGTATAGATGCCGGTGGAACATATACAGATGCCGTAATCCTGCGGGATTCGGATGGGAAGATTATTGATCATGGAAAGGCCCGCACGACCTATCCTGATTTGCTGGATGGAATTCAGGAAGTACTTGACGGCCTGGATCAGTCATTTCTGGAAAAGTATCTCTGGTATCGGTCTCTACCACTCTTGCAACCAACACTATTCTGGAAGGTACAGGTTATCCGGTAGCTCTTATCATGATAGGGGAAGAGGTTCCAAACGATTCATCCATAAAGTATTCAATATCTGTACAGGGCGGCCATTCTTCCGGAGGCAACGAAAAATATTCCCTTGACCTGGATTCTATAAAAGAATTTGTAGAAAAAGTTCAGGATAAGGTCTCGGCATTTGCAGTTTCATCCTATTTTAGTGTAAGAAACCCGGATCATGAATTGAAGGCAAGGGAAGTTATAGATGAAATGACCGGTTTGCCTGTGATCTGTGGCCATGAACTTTCCCAGTCCCTGGGGGCATATGAAAGAGGTGTTACAGCCTATCTAAACGCCCAGCTTTTGCCCATATCGACCCGGTTTATGGAAACAGTTGCATCTGAGATAGATCGAAGAGGAATAGATGCAAAACTTATGATGCTCAAATGTGATGGTTCCATAGTGGGTATGAAAGAAGCTCTCAAACACCCGATCGAATCAATATTTACCGGTCCTGCAGCAAGCCTTGTTGGTGCTTCATATCTTGCCAAAAGCAAAGATTGCCTGGTCATTGATGTCGGTGGTACAAGTACCGATGTAGCGATGGTTATTGATAATCTCCCTGAAATTACAGATGAAGGGGCAACTGTTGGGGGTTGGCCAACCAAGGTGGAAGCCATTAGAATGGAAACCTCTGCAATGGGTGGGGACAGTCATGTGTGGGTTAAGAATCATAATGTTTTCATAGGCCCACGCAGGGTAGTTCCTCTCTGTGTGGCTGCCAGTAAATATCCGGAAATTGTTACGAAACTCAAGAAAGGGCAGAGTATACTGAAAAGCCAGCTAGGGGAAAATATCCAGCCCACAAAATTCTTCATCAGAACCAAACAGGAACCCATTGAACTTACAGAGCGCGAAGAAGATCTTCTTTCCCGCATAAAGGATGAACCCCTGACAGTGAGTGACATCTACTGGGACAGTAAAGCATTGCCATCGCCTATGGTCATGGCAAGCCTGATCCAGAAACGTCTGGTGCAGGCCATAGGTTTTACTTCAACGGACGCCCTTCATGTTCTTGGGGAATATGATGAGTGGGATAGTGAAGCTTCCAGAGTCGGCGCAGAAATACTTGGGTACTTTGCAGATATGGATGCTGATGAAATTGCCGGTAAAGTTAAAGATGAAGTTGCAAAGAATATGGCACAGAACCTTCTTTCCTATGTCTTTAATGACCTCGAGGATTCACAGATCAATAAAGTTGTCCGTGGCAATCATTATGGCGGATTTCATGTAGATGTTCCCGTGGTACTGCTCGGGGGTCCTGTACAGGCCTATGTAAATGATATGCAAAAATTAGTAGATGCGGAAATAATTCTGCCTGAATATGCCGAGGTTGGCAATGCTGTAGGGGCCTTGCAGGCAAGGGAATAAAGCGTATCGAAGTTTGATTCGTCCGAATTTCGGTGAATCAAAATATAACCTGCGTCCGTCTTCAGTATCATTGTTCTATCCCGGCGGGAATGAAACTTTCAAGTCACATGAAGAAGCTGTACAGGCTGCCCGTGAGATTGGTCATAGATTGGTAATGGAATACATGCATGAAGCCGAACTGGACGAAGGTGAAATAACTATAGATGTTAACCGCAAGGATGTTCAGGTGCATGGAGTGGGAATTCCAATGGAAACCAGGTTTACTTTCCTGGGTGTCGGGGACATCAAAATGGGTGAAAAGGATATAAGGAAATAATTTCCTTTTTTCTTTCCTTGATCAATTTTAAATAAAAGGTAGCTTTATTTCCATCTATGCTGGAATTCAGAAAACAAGAGCCTTACAGTCTGCGTACCCGGCCCGATATTGTAGAATCTGAATATGATTTTCGACAAAACCTGGACATTTCGGATATAAATGGTATATTGTTCAATGTTCTGGCTTCCCGCAATTCATCCACTCTTGCAGAATATGATGCAGTCTGGTGGAGGGAAAACAGGGTCTGTTTTCTGGAATATAAAGATTCAACTGCTGCTTATCGGCGTATGAATGCAAAAAGGGCACAACAGGTTCAGGATACATCCAGGAACCTGGCTCGTACATATGGTTTCCTGGAATTCAATTATTCACTTGTAGTTAAAGGACTGGAGGCAAAGACTACAAAGGGAAGTGTTGCAGTAATACCTCTTGGAGATTTGTCTTCATACAGTCCGGAATTTATTTCTGCTCATATTGAACTGGATTTTATTGACAAGTTGACGGATAAATACAGCAGGGAGCAAAATCCCGTCGAATTAGAGCGGGATACAATTATTGCTGATATAAGTAAACTTAAAGAAATGTTTGAACAGCAACTCTGATAGAAGGAGAGATTTTTCATGACTGTAACAGGATATGGGCAAGCGTTGGGTGCAGGCACCATCCTCAATGCAATTTCTACCTGGAAAGGTGCAGCTTTTGGATTGGACCTCAAGACATTTGCTAGGGTTGAATTATCACAGGGTGATGGTCCTATAGAAGGCATCATTGAAGAAAATAGAGATATGGATACCACTCTGATCGAGAATGCAGTTGGTATAACTCTTGACCTGTTTAATTTGAAAATGCAGGGCACGGTGCAAACAAGAAGTGAGATTCCCCATGCTAGCGGACTAAAAAGTAGCAGTGCTGCGGCGAATGCTGTTATTATTGCTACTCTGGATGCCATAAAAGAATCAATGGAACCTCTGGATATGGTAAAATTAGGGGTCCAGGCAGCTAAAAAATCCGGAGTGACAATCACAGGGGCTTTCGATGATGCCTGTGCATCTTTTTTTGGTGGTGTGGTAGTAACTGATAACAGAGAAGATATTCTTTTCAACCGCATCAACAAAAACAGTGAAGTACTTGTTTTTGTTCCTCCCCAAAAGGCATATAGTTCGGAGACCGACGTAACAGGATCAAAATTAATTGGACCCTGGATAGACATGGCTTATGACCTTGTAATCCACCGGGAATTTGAGAAGGCAATGACATTAAATGGTTTTCTTTATTGTGGTGCTTTGGGTTTTGATACCAAACCAATGATGGTAGCCCTTGAAAGTGGTATTGAAGGTGTCACCCTTTCTGGTACCGGACCTGCATATGTAGCAATGGGAGATAGCTCCGATCTGGACAAACTTGCAAAGGCCTGGGAAAAGGGTAGTACGGGCGGAAATGTCATAAGGACGAAGATCAATAATGAAGGGGCAATTAAAACCAGGTAACTGTTGGTTTTTATGACAATCGAAAATGTAAGGCAGGAGATCGAGAATATTGATAGGGAACTGGTGGAACTCATTGCAAAAAGAGTTGAATTTGCAGATGATATCCTAAAATACAAACACCAGGCCAATCTTCCTATCAATGACGACACGCAAAATGATGTGGTAATAGCTAGAGCTGTTTCTAGTGCTACTGAAAAAGGTTTAGACTCCACTGTGGTAAAACAGATTTTCAATCTTCTTATACAGATGAATATAGAAAGGCAACATGAATTAAGCGGTGAAGGTAATCTTCCCTAAAAAGAGGTACAAAAATGGTAGATATTGCAATAGTAATGGGATCTGAATCGGACCGGTCAATTTCGAATCGTGTAACCAATGTATTGGACAACACAGATTACAGTTATGATGTACAGGTAATTTCCGCCCACCGCAATCCCGATGAACTGGATGAATATGTAGGTCAGGACGATGCTCTCGTTTACATTGCGATAGCCGGACTTTCCGCCGCACTTCCCGGCGTGATAGCATCAAAGACTGGCAAGCCTGTTATCGGGGTGCCTGTGGGTGCCAAACTTGGGGGACTGGATGCATTATTGTCCACAGCACAGATGCCACCGGGTGTACCGGTTGCAACTGTCGGTATTGATAATGGGGCAAATGCTGCTCATATGGCAATCCGTATCCTGAAACTCAAAGGAGAATGAATTTTCATTCTTCTTCTATACAAATATCAAAACAACAGTAGTCGTCCCCATTACCCATTGTTTTATTTACGATTACTTCGCCGTCGGTGACTCCGTTAACCATTTTTGAGAATACGCCGGAAGTGAGGTTGCACATTATGGGGTTTATTTTACTTTCTTCTCCCCAGGGGCACTTGTGTGCTTTTATGATTGCACATCCATTTTTATCACTGTAACCATCCACAAAATAACTGGCTCCCAGTTGATTCATGGCCTCACAGCAAATTTGGGCTACATCTTGTGAATCTGTAGTTTCCTTCTCACAACCAGTGTATGAACTACGTACAATATCTTCCACCATATCAACCATTTGACGAATGATTATTTTCTTCTGTTCGGGTGGGGCATTACTTAGTAGTGAGGGGATAATTGAGGTCAAAACCTTGCGAATGCGGTTTTGCATTTTAAGATGCTCTTTTTCAGCCACCAGTTCATCATGGAGGCTTTTGATACGCAACAATGACTTTACACGGGTTAGAAGTTCCACACGGTTCACAGGTTTTGTAAGAAAATCATCTGCACCAACTTCAATACCTTTAATCCGGTCCTCTTTCTCAGATAGTGCAGTTACCATAATAATCGGTATATGGCGTGTACTTTCCGATTCTTTTAAGGTTTCAGCAACATCATAGCCACTCATTCCCGGCATCATAATGTCCAGAAGAATAAGATCTATGTCTTTTTCTTCCACTTTTTGGAGGCATTCTTCTCCACTTTCGACCAGGGTAAGTTCGTATAAGTGGGAGAGGTATGCTTCCATTAAATCCAGATTCTGTGGTTCGTCATCCACTATGAGTATTTGGGGTGTGATTTCGTTTTCCATGTTTCCTGTGTTATGGTGGGGATGCTTGATTAATAAGTCTTTTTAATAAAAAGTGCTATCAATTGTCTTTCTTGCCTTTTATGTCTATGCCTTTTGATGTAATATCAAACGGAACGGGGTCAAGGGAAATGGCTGTATTTCTCATCTTTGGTATGAAAATAAAACGCTCCATTTTCCCTGTGTAGGGATTTTCCTTAACCAGTAACTTGATGTTTCCAAAAGTCGAGTAATCTGCAACCTCATGGGTCATCTGATGGGCAGCTTCATCCATTACAAAAAGCGTTGTAACATCCTTTTGTGAAAGTAAAAGATTCAATGTGTCAAACTGGTCACGAAATTCACGCGGTGTTAAACCAATTGCGAAAACTCCGATATTGTCCATTACTATTACTTCGGCATCATAAGGTATCAGTTCAGGCATGTTTATGAGGTCAACCTGCTTAAAACTCAATCCATCTATCATTTCAGCAGCCTTAGTTACGCTCCGACTTCTCATTTCCAGTATTTTTACAACTTCAAGTAAACCACTTTTTATGTATTCCTTGAAAGCAAAACCAAACATCTTTGCCTGTTCAGTAATATCTTCTTCGGTCTCTTCTGTTGCCATTATTACAGATTTTTTTCCATCTGCACATGCCTGGTTTATTGCGTGCATTGCAAAAATTGTTTTACCCGATCCCGTGGCACCGGTGATAAGAATCCCTTTTTTCCCCGGATATCCCTCTCCAATTTTTTTTGTCAAGACCCTGAATCCCTGTAGATAGCCTTTCCATTGGTACACCGTTGATTAATATGCAAGTCTTTATATATAGAATGTTTCTTCCTTTTAACAAATTTATTTCACGTTATGTTTATTATAATTATGTTATGTGTCTGGAAATGAACAAATATAATTGTCACAATATGTCAGACATTTTTTCCCGAAAAGGACAGGTTGAACGGTTAAATATATTTATCAGGAATGAGTTTAGTTCATGCATTATACCATCCATTGATTATATACTTTTGATAGACTCTGGAGATTGTGAACTTTTAATATTGATTTAAACGTGAGTAAACTATGGCGGAAGAAATGGCTTCTAAAGATGAGGAATTGGAAGAATCATTTGACACCACCAGTTCCATCGAAGTGCCTAAACTATTGATCGACCAGATCATTGGTCAGGATCATGCGGTGGAGGTTGTCAAGAAAGCTGCAAGTCAGAGGAGACATGTGATGATGATCGGTACTCCTGGTACCGGTAAATCCCTGCTTGCAAAGGCAATGGCTGAATTGCTTCCAAAGGAGGAACTGCAGGATATCCTTGCATATCCCAACGTTGAAGACAACAACAATCCACGTATTCGTACCGTTCCTGCCGGAAAAGGCAGGGAGATTGTTATGGCTCATAAAATGGAGGCCAGAAAGAAATCCCAATCAAGGAACATGTTGATGATGTTCCTTATTTTTGGTATTGTTATGTATTCTTTCTATGTGGGTCAACTTCTCTGGGGTATCATTGCAGCTATAATGATGCTGATTCTTAGCAGGCAATTTATGCCAAAAGAAGAAATGATGATCCCAAAGATGCTGGTTTCAAATTATGAACAGGACAATGCTCCGTATATCGATGCCACCGGTACCCATGCCGGTGCCCTTCTCGGAGATGTCAGGCATGACCCATTCCAGTCTGGTGGACTGGAAACCCCATCTCATGACAGGGTAGAGAGTGGAGACATTCACAAGTCCCACAAAGGCGTACTCTTCATTGATGAGATCAATACCCTCAGGATTGAATCCCAGCAGAGCCTGCTTACGGCAATCCAGGAGAAAGAATATCCGATCACAGGCCAGTCAGAGCGCAGTTCCGGTGCCCTTGTGAAAACCGAACCGGTTCCATGTGACTTTATAATGGTATCTGCAGGTAATCTGGATGCTGTGGAAAAAATGCATCCTGCACTCAGATCACGTATAAAGGGTTATGGATATGAGCTCTACATGCGTGATTCCATGGAAGACACTGCTGATAACCGCAAGCATCTTATTCGGTTCGTGGCACAGGAAGTTAAGCGGGACGGCCATATACCTGATTTCGATCAGTCCGCTGTTGAAGAAGTCATTCAGGAAGCACGCAGACGGGCCGGACGAAAAGGCCATCTAACTTTGAAATTGCGTGATCTTGGAGGACTTGTGAGAGTTGCAGGAGATATTGCACATGCTGAAGGTTCAAAGATCACCTCTGCAAAACATGTACTTGCAGCCAAGGATATGGCACGCTCCATAGAACAACAGCTTGCTGACAGTTACCTGGAAAGGAGAAAAGATTACCAGTTGTTTTCCACGAAAGGTGCTGCTGTTGGTAAAGTCAATGGGCTTGCTGTAATGGGCGGAGATTCTGGAATCGTTTTGCCTATAATGGCAGAAGTAACTCCTCCACAGTCACAGGCTGAAGGCAAAGTAATTGCCACTGGCATGCTTAAGGATATTGCCAAGGAAGCGGTCCTCAATGTGTCTGCTGTTATCAAAAAGGTGACAGGCCAGGACATAATGAAAAGGGATATTCATATCCAGTTTGTCGGTACCTATGAAGGAGTTGAGGGGGACAGTGCTTCTGTGTCCATTGCAACGGCCGTAATTTCGGCACTTGAAGGCATACCTATTGATCAGAGTGTTGCTATGACAGGTTCCCTGTCTGTAAGAGGTGATGTATTACCGGTGGGTGGTGTAACCTACAAGATTGAAGCCGCAGCCCAGAGTGGAATTAAAAAAATTATTATACCCTGGACCAATAAGGATGATGTCTTGATTGAAGAAGATTACAAGGATCAGGTTGAAATAATTCCTGTCAAAACAATATCCGAAGTTATAGAGCACAGTCTTGTGGGCACCAAAAAGGAAGGAATCCGGGAAAAACTCAAGGAGTTGACAGATATGAAAGTTGATCTGGAAATTCCCGAATCCGTGCCCGGTTAAACAATACTTACAGGGAATCCGGCAAATGAGAGAATCAGAATTTCATGATGTGAGGTGGATAGAGGGTGAATCAACTTCTATCCTTCTCGACAACGGGAAAATAGAGGATATAAACACCAACTATGGGAATGGTTGTGGGGTACGTGCTCTTTGTGGCGGTTCATGGGGTTATACTTCATCTGAAGGAGTTGATGGTATTGATGCTGCAATAAAAGCAGCTATAGAGTTGGCTTCTGATGTGAATAAACACAGTCCAAGGGAAAAAGTAACTCTTGCATCTTACTGTGAACCCAATGTTGACACTCTGCCGTCTGTAAAGGAAAACCCCCGGGATGTTCCGGTTGAAGAAAAAGTTGAGTTGTTGAAAGACCTTTCCAATAATGCTTCATGCAAGGGAATTAGCAGTACATCTGCATCATACTCTGAATCTACCTTAAAGGTTCATTATACAAATTCTGAAGGTGCGGATTGCGAATATGAACTTACCAGAGTCGGATTTGCAATTTCAGCCATTGCTTCAGACGGTGCAGCCTATCAGATAGGAAGAGAAAGCAACTTTGACGTATGCGGTTATGAAATGTTCCGTGACCCTGAAATTCTGGAAAAGGCACAATCTGCCGGAAAGACAGCTGTGGATTTGCTGGATGCCCGTCAGGCAAAAGGAGGAAAAGGTCCTGTAATTCTTGACCCCGAACTTGCCGGGGTATTTGCCCATGAAGCCGTTGGACATGCTTCAGAAGCCGATCTTGTGCTGGAAGGCAGTTCAATTCTGGCAGATAGAATAGGTGAAGAAATCGCTTCACCACTTGTCAATATCATAGATGACCCTACACTTCATAAATTCGGTTACTATCCCTTTGATGCAGAAGGAATGCAATCTCATAAAACAGATATTATCACGGATGGAGTATTGAACTCCTATCTGCATTCCAGAGAAACTGCAGGTAAACTTGGTGGCGTATCAGGTAACAGTCGCAGTCAGGGATACTCTGCACCCGTTGTCAGAATGAGTAATACATATGTTGACAACGGAAATTCAAATCTTGATGAAATGCTGGAAGAACTGGGTGACGGAATATACCTTGCGGGTACTCGTGGAGGACAGGTTAATACAGGTGAAGGAATTTTCCAGTTCAATGCGGAGAAAGGTTATATTGTGGAAAATGGGGAAATCGGATACCTTGTGCGTGATGTATCCCTATCTGGCAATACTCTGGAAATCCTGAAAAATGTTGTACTGGTAGGAAATGATCTTAAAATGCATTCGGGTAGATGTGGTAAAAGCGGTCAGGCAATTCCGGTATCAGACGGCTCTCCCCATCTTCTTATTTCTGATGCCCTTGTAGGAGGTGTCCAGTAATGCAGAATTATGATATTGGCAACAAAGTCCTTGAATTTGCCAATAAATATGGAGCAGATGAGGCTGAAGTTTTCATCTCAGCAAATCAATTGACTTCTGCAAGTGTCCGTCGCAACCTCATTGAAAGTGCCAGGAATCAACAAAGTCATGGATTGGGGGTAAGGGTTGTTAAAGATGGTGCAGTGGGATTTGCAAGTACTAATGTTTTTAATCGGCTTGAAGAAACTGTGAAAAGTGCGATTGCAATGGCAAAAGTACGCGATTCAGATGAAGATTGGAAAAACCTGCCTTCAAATGGGAAATATCCTGCCGTAAATGGCATTTTCAGCAAGAAGGTCAATGAACTTGCGCTTGAAGATTGCATCTCCCTGACAAAGGAAATGATTGATGGCGTTTGTTCGTTTAGCGATATAATAGCCCCTTCAGGTTCCTTTTCTCGTATGGTTTCCAACCAGCTTATCATGAACACTAACGGTGTTGAAGTTGAGGAGAAGAGCACTGCAGTATCGGGTTTTGTTGATGTGATCACAACTTCCGGTCTGCCATCAACAGCATACGATTTCCGTATATCGCGGGATCTGGATATTGATTTCTATGGAATCGGGAAAGAAGCCGCAAACCTGGCCAATTCCTGCAAAAATGGTGTTTCTGTGGAAAGTGGACAGAAGGATGTTGTATTTCATCCCTTTGCCTTTTCGGACATAATGGAATCTTCATTCTTATCTTCAATAGAAGCGGATAATATACAGAAAGGCAGATCCAGCCTGACAGGAAAACTGAATACCGATATTGCAGCCAGGGAGCTTACAATAACTGACAACGGTATCCTGGATGGTGGGATTGCGTCTTCGATTTCTGATGATGAGGGTACTCCTTCACAGTCCACCGGAATAATCAAAGATGGTTTACTCAAGTCTTACATCTATGATTCCTATACTGCTGGTAAGGAAGAAAGATCCAGTACCGGCAATGCTGTCAGAGGTTCATATACTTCCACGCCAAGTGTTGGCACCCGCAATGTTGTTTTTGATCATCCAGCTTCTGACATAATTTCTGAGATTAAAGATGGGGTGTTTGTTACAAATGTAATCGGTGCACACACTGCAAACCCGATCTCCGGGGACTTTTCAGTGGAAGGCCGCAATGCTTTTGTGATTAAAGATGGCCAGATAGAAAAACCTATCAAGTCCCTTATGGTGTCTGGCAATATTTTTGAGTTACTCAGGAATGTGAAAGGTGCCGGAGATGATGTCCGGATGGTTGGTAGTATTATTACCCCTTCAATATGGGTGTCTAATATGAATGTAATAGGCTGACTGCTGATTTTAATCAGTAATCATTATATATTACCCTCTCTAACTATGTATATACAAAATCAAATACCAAAGGTTTTTCAAATCTTACTTGATAAATACTGTTCAGACGGAACTATAATAACCGGGTGTCAATATGACAGATGAGGGGATAAGGACAAAAATTCTTGTAGTCGACGATGAGCCTGATAATGTTGAATTACTTACGGCTTATCTATTGAATGATTATGACATTATTCCTGCTTACAGTGGTAGTGAAGCACTGGACATACTGAAATCCTGTGAGGATGATCTACCGGATCTTATACTCATGGACATAATGCTCAAAGATGGGATGGATGGTGTAGAAGCTGCTCATTTCATAAAACTCAATTATGATATTCCTTTAGTCTATATTACGGCTTATGCCGATGATAATATAATGCGAAGGGCCAAACTCACGGAGCCCTTTGGTTATATCCTCAAGCCATTTGAAGAGTCCGGATTGCGTACCAACATAGAAATTGCGTTATACAAATATGAAATGGAACGCAGGCTCAAAGAGAGCAAGAAATGGCTTACTGCTGTGCTCAATAGTATCGGGGATGCGGTAATTGCAACAGATGAAGAGGGCCTGGTCAAATTCATTAACCCATTTGCAGAAGCTCTAACCGGTTGGGATCAGGATGAAGCAATTGGTTTGCCTTTGTCAGAAGTTTTTGTGGTTGAGAATGAAGTTCCTGGTGAAAAGGCAGATGACCCTATCCAGAAAGTCATGAAGGAAGGTATGTTTTACGGTCTTGGAAGTCATACAGTGCTTGTTACTAAAAGCAAAACCCAGATTCCTGTAGATGTAATTGGCTCTCCCATTCGTAATGAAGCAGGTAAACTACTGGGTACTTTGGTCTTGTTCTACGATATCTCTGATCGCAAACGTGTCGAGAATATGATTTATTATCAGAATAGTCAGAAGGATATGTGATTTACTAAATAACAAGTTTGTATCCTTTATCCCAATTTTCTTCTAATAATAAAAGCTATTATCAAAATCCATGCAGGAAGCATTTTGTCCATTATTTTTTCTGGACCCAATGCATTCTTCTCTGTTTTTTCTGATACATTATTGACACTTTCATTTACGTCTGTTTTTTGTGTATTCGAATTACTAGTTTCAGCAATATCATTTTTATTTTTGATGTTGGATTTTATTTTGCTTCCTGTAATCACAAATGGTGAATTGAGATAATTACCGGTAGCAGTTTTGAAATGTACATGATTACCAAGCGGATCGATATATTCTGTTGGCAGTGCAATCCATTCCCCTTCTTCAAAGACTTCCATACGAACGTTTTCTATGTCGATATCCTCTTGTGTGACCCAATCTTTTTCCACCTTGAAAGTTACTGAAGAATTCCGGATATGGTTTTCAAACCCACTACTACCTGCCCAAATATTGAGATTCATGTATACTGTACCATTTGGTGCTTTATTTGTTAGTGTTGAAGCCCGACTTTGACAGTCAAAAGTAATAATAGTGTTCTTAGCTTTGCTGTATTTGGTTACAATGCAACAAAAACTAAGAACATATGAGATTATTCCTAACAAGAATATATGCTTTCCTATTGGAACCGTTCTGGCTGTAAACCAACTTTACGAAATCCTCGATCTTCCTTCGGTTTTTGGTAAACACAAAAAGAATGGGATTGACGTCAACAACCTGCTCAAAGCCCTTGTAAGTTACAAACTGACGGATAATTTCAGCATAAGTAAAGCTCATGAATGGATCAATCGGGAGGAAGTCCTTGATATTTTTACTCTTCCTGAATTCAGTGAACGAACTCTGTACAGGGTTCTTGAAACCCTGGGAAATAATCGTGAAACGATTATTTCCGATATCCAGGACAAACTGTTTGCAAGATACGATTTCGAACATACCAATATCAACATGGACTGGACCAGTATCGTATTACATGGGAATAAATCACTACTGGGTAAGCATGGATACAGTCGAGACCACAGGCCAGATAAGAAACAGGTTACACTGGGTATAAGTGAACTTGCTGATCCCATCAATGTTCCTGTGGGTATCACAGTGGAAGAGGGGAATGTGAATGATCAGAAACATTTCAAGAAAACGTATCAGCAGGTTAACAGAAGACTGGAAGAGGGTTCTCTTGTAGTTTTTGATAAAGGAGCTCATAGTGTAGACAACACTTGCTTGATAAGAGAAGATGAGATGCATTATCTGACTGCAAGGAAACTGAACAAAAGTGATGATAAGAAAATAGCTACGTTCCGGGAATCTTCTCCTGAACTGATTAACGCAAAGGATGGAATATACGGCCTCAAGATAGTGAAACCAGGTAGTGTCAACTACTTCTATTTTTCAAAGAAATTGCAGAAGGAACAACTTGATTCCAGAGCAAGAAAGGTTATGAGGCAGATAAAACAGGCAAAGGAGATACAGAAATCCATTGATAAGAATAAGAAACTGCCCAAGAGATTCAGGATCAACAATGCACTTGTTGATGTGACTTATTCTTTGCAGACAAAACTGGTGAATATGGATGAAAAAGAGTGTATCAAACTACTGGAGGAGAAGGTGATTACAGGTAGAGAAGGATTTTTCTGTCTCAAATCAAGCAGGAATTTGACACTAAAAGAGGCTCTTTCTACATATAGGAAGAAGGATTCAATTGAGAAAATCATTAACTCGCTGAAGAATGAGATTGAGATCAAACCATTGCGAGTGTGGACGGATGCTAGCGTTTATGGAGCTGTGATTGTTGGGTTCATTGCGCAATTGTTCATATCGCTGATGCGATATGAGTACGATGAACTCAAATCTAAGTCTACAAAATTCATCGAGATATATTCCATAAATCTCTATAAAAAATAGCTTATTGAATTTGACAGTTACCGTGGATTACATGAAAAATAAGGCAAAAAGGTACATTTACGCTAACTTTGATGCCATAAATACACTGATTTTAAGGCAAAAAAGGATGAAATCGTAGAAATTAACGTGAAATAATTAAGACTGTCAAATGGGTTTTCCTGACAAAAAAGTGAAATTTTTAGGTTGAAAGAGAGGACGGTTTCTTCAGCAAGGAGTGGATACTTCAAACTTGGGTTACAAATTTGTGCTTGAGCACATCTTTGAAATCCCTGTGTGCCTCATCTATGTGATCCAAAAGCCCTTCATCAGCATCACTGACGACCATTTGTATGTCTGCTCTTTCAATGCGGTATTTGAGATCCCTGGTTGTTAACATGTGGGTTCCGGGAAGAGCGATGGCACCAATTCTGTGCAATCCCAATATACATATCCAGAATTCATATCTTCCCTTTAAGGTAAGTTTTACCACATCACCCTTTTTTATTCCATATTCACTGAAAAGGTTGGCAGCTTTTTCACTGTAATATTTCAGATCAGCAAAGGTGAATATTTTCTCTTCGCTATTATCGTTACACCAGACAATAGCCTTTTTTTCAGGCTGTTCCCTAGCGTACCGGTCAACAACATCATATACGAAATTGAAATTTTCAGGGATGTTGATCTTGAAATTAGTGTAAAAGTCATCGTATGATTCAAAATCGGTTTGTTCCAGGAAATTATTTATAAGTGAGGTCATTCTTGCACCCATTTTGTTTATTTGGATTTAGAAGATTATTGCGAGGAATTTTGCAGTTTTGTCTCCGACTGCCTGCATTGAATGGTTGTAATTGGAATCGAAGTATATTGAGTCACCTTCATTGAGAATTATTTCATTATCATGAATGATAACTTTCAGGGACCCTTCAAGTACATAATCAAATTCCTGGCCGGGATGGGAATTGGGAGTAGATTCCTGGTTGGATTGGGGTTCAACGGTAACTACGAATGGTTCTGCCTTTTTGTGAATGAAATTTGGAGCCAGTCCTTCGTATTGGTATTGTTTTCTTCTTTCTACACTTACTCCTTCATCTTTACGGGTAATAGTGAAAATATGCATCCTTGGATCTTCGCCGGTAAGCAGCACCGTCATATCAACTTCGAGTAATTGTGCAATCTCAAAAAGGATACTTGCAGGAATATCAAGTTCCCCTGATTCATATTTATTATATTCTTCTAATGCGATATCAAGGGAGGAGGCTATTTCCTCTGCACTTATACCGGATAACCCACGCAACTCTTTAACACGTGATGAAATTTCTTTTATTTTTTCCTGCATTTTAAGCCCTGCCTTTTAACTGTCATATTTATCCATTATTTAAGTTTTAACCAATTTAACAACAATATTTTAAATATATTTGTGAATTGTGAAAACGTGATTCATGCTAACAAGTAACAGTAAAAGCATTTATTGCATATCCAAAATACAACAAACTAAAAATAAATGAGGATCATCTATCAGCCAGTATCGGCCAGATGAGCAGGAAAATGATAAAACTTAATAGAAATACAAAAATCGACCCTGCGACAATATCAACATCTGCAAATTTGCCCGGATTTCCATTATTGATAAAGATGGCAACTCCCGCAAAAAGTGCTGTTGTAATCATGGAACTTGCAAGGGCCGGGATTCTGGTCTTGTTCTTATCTTCTCTGTCCATAATTATTCCACCTTCTTTCTCTTCATCAACAGAGAATTTGTCATGACAGATACCGAACTCAGGGCCATGAATGCTGCCGCCATTGCCGGTGTAATGAGTGTTTGTCCAAATACTGGGAATAGCACACCTGCAGCGATTGGTATACCAAGTGTATTGTAACCAAAAGCCCAGAAAAGGTTTTGTTTGATCTTTTTCATTGTCAGTTCACTCAAATTCAGGGCCTTTAAAATATCCTTCACGTCATTCTTGATAAGGACGATATCCGCAGACTCGATGGCTACATCCACTCCTGCACCCATGGCAATTCCAACATCAGCCTGAGTAAGGGCAGGTGCATCGTTGATTCCGTCCCCAACCATTGCTACTCTTTTACCCTGGCTTTGCAGTTTTTCAATCTCCGCAGCCTTGTCTGCAGGTAGCACTTCTGCAAGGACCGTATCAATTCCTGCCTGTCTTGCAATTGCGTGTGCAGTTTTGCTGTTATCACCTGTTATCATGGCAACTTCAAGCCCATCTTTCTGCAGTCGGGATATTACCGATGGTACCTCCTCTTTCAATACATCGGCAACAGCCAAGACACCGGCAATTGTACCATCTAGGGCAACCATTATTGCTGTTTTTCCTTCATCTTCAAACTTATTCGAATAGCGGGATACATCTTCCACATCGATTCCTTTTTCTTCCATGAGACGTTTGGTGCCGATAATTACAGAATGGTCTTCCCATTCTCCTGCAACTCCTTTGCCGGATAATGATTCAAAACCGGATATATTTTTTAACTGGATTTTTCTGGATTTTGCTCCCTCTACCATCGCTTCAGCCAGTGGATGCTCGGAAAGTTTTTCAACCGAAGCTGCTGCCTGAAGCAGGTAGTTTTCTTCATAATTACCTGTTGTTGCAACATCTGTAAGGAAAGGTTTACCGATTGTCAGGGTACCGGTTTTATCAAACACGATCGTGTCTATTTTTGGAGTAGTCTCCAGACTTTCCCCATCCCGTATGAGGATTCCATTTTCAGCACCCATTCCGGTACCTACAATTATGGCAACCGGTGTAGCAAGCCCCAATGCACAGGGACACGAAATTACAAGCACAGTGATGGCAGCCAGAAGTGCAAAGAGGAAAGGACTGGCAACACCGGTAAGTTCAGCAACAATAAATGTTCCGTAGCCTATGAAAAACCAGAATACAAATGCCATCAGGGCAATAGACATCACAATGACAATAAAATATCCTGCTACAATATCTGCAAGGCGCTGAATGGGTGCCTTTGATGTCTGGGCCCTCTCCACCATTTTTATGATCTGTGACAGGGCGGTATCAGCACCGACCTTTGTAGCTTTGAACCTGAATGAGCCGGTCTTATTTATCGTTGCACCGATTACTGTATCTCCTGTGCTTTTTTCAACAGGGATGCTTTCTCCCGTGATCATGGATTCATCAACAGCAGAATCTCCTTCTATGACTTCACCGTCAACCGGTATCTTTTCCCCGGGTTTTATTACGATGACGTCCCCAGGTTTTACTTCTTCGACAGGAATATCTTTTTCTTCCCCATCCACGATTATCCGGGCAGTCTTTGCTCGCAGCCCCATAAGTTTACGTATTGCTTCTGAGGTCTTACCCCGGCTTTTAGCTTCTAAGTAACGTCCGAAAAGGATGAATGTAATAAGCATGGCAGCCGAATCGAAGTAGGTATGTTCATATCCCGCACCCAGATTCAGGAAGGCCGCTGCAGTGCTTGCAATAAAAGCGGCTCCGGTACCCGAGGCCACCAGTAAGTTCATGTCGGCAGATCCGTGCTGCAATCCCCTGAAGGCTCCGGTGAAAAACTGTCTGCCGGGAAAAATCAAAGTGAGGGTTGCCAGGGTGAATTGAACAATATTGTTGGCGAGTATGTCTGGCACATAAGGGTCAATCCTCAGCAGTCCCTGCATGGCACCAAGCGTCAGGGGCAATGTCAGAGCAAAGGCTATCAAAACGTTTTTTTGTTGTTCAATCCTTTCCTGTTCTTGTTTGTCTTTTAAATTATTTTGTGTATCTTTCGGTATTGAAGCGCCGTAACCTGCGTTTTCTATGACTTTGATAAGATCTTCCTGATTGATTATGGAACGATCGAAAATTATATCCGCTTTTTCCAGGGATAAGTTTACATTTGCTTCAAATACGCCGGGTTGGTTTTTAAGCGCCTTTTCGACATTGGATACACAGGAGGTGCAGCTCATCCCGGTAATATCCAGAGTCAGACGATCACTGCGAATTCCGTACCCCAGGGACTCGATCCGCTCACGTATGTCATTTAATTCCAGCTTATTAACATCATATGTTATAGAGGCTTTTCCGATGCAAAATTAACAGAGACTTCTCCAACTCCATCTACTTTTGCAAGGCCTGTTTCGATACGTTTGGCACAGGCAGTGCAGGACATACCTGAAATATTCAATGTCAGGGTCCTTTCAGTATCCCGGGTTGATATTTCTTCAATGTTTACAGGACAGGTTCCTTCACATGCATTTTCTTCCTGGCCTTTTACAGAATATCCGGCCTGGCTAATAGTCTCCTTCATGGTTTCAATACTGGTGGATGAAGGATCATAATTCACTTTAGCAATACCACTTTCAAGGTCCACCTCTACAGATTTCACTCCTTCAAGGCTTTCAAGCGCATCGTGGACACTTTTTGTGCAGTGTCCGCAACTCATACCGCTTACATGTAAATGAATCTCAGCCATGGTTGTATTATGCCTCGTAACCTGCATCCCTGACAGCTTTTTTAAGTTCTTCTATATTTATGTCAGGTTCATATTCCACGTGGACTTCGCCTTTTTCAAGGTCTACTTCAGCTCTGGATACAGAGGTAATATTTTGTAAAGCCTTCTCAACTGCCATCTTGCAATGCCCACATGCCATTCCTTTGACTTTAATATCTATCTTTTCCATAAAATATCACCTGTTTGGTTTCGTCCAACAATTTAATATATTTGCCTCACAAATATAGTTAACGCCGTGAAGTAGAGATTAAGATGATTTATATGGATCAAATAATTGCTAAAATCGAAGAACTGAAGACAAAAATGAATGCTGTTATTCTGGCCCATAATTACCAGCGATGCGAAATACAGCAACTGGCAGATTATACTGGTGATTCACTTGGACTGAGCCGTCAGGCAGTGGAACATGATTGTGATGTCATTGTCTTTTGCGGGGTGGATTTCATGGCGGAAAGTGCAGCCATCCTTTCCCCGGATAAGCAGGTACTACTGCCTGCAAAGGATGCTCATTGTCCCATGGCAGCAATGGTTGATGTGCCAACCCTCAGAAAAGCAAAAGCAAACAACCCCGATGCTGCAGTTGTATGTTATGTTAATTCCTCAGCGGCTGTAAAGGCAGAAAGCGATATATGTTGTACTTCTTCAAATGCTGTCAATGTGGTAAATTCCCTTGAAGAAGATAAAGTAATATTTGTGCCGGATAAGAACCTGGCACATTATGTGTCCCTTCACACAGAAAAACAGATTATTTCCTGGGAAGGTTATTGTCCGGTTCATCATCAGATAATGCCGGAAGAAATTATACTGGCAAAGCAGGAGCACCCGGATGCTGAATTCCTGGCTCATCCGGAATGCAGGCCTGAAGTTGTTGAAATGGCAGATGCCGTACTCAGTACCTCGGGAATTATTGAAAGGGCGGGCAAACCAGATGTAAACGAGTTTATTATCGGGACGGAAAATGGTATTCTTTGCAGGCTCAAGGAGCAACATCCTGATAAAACGTTCTATTTTGCGTCTGCCTTTGCCTCATGTGCAAACATGAAAATGGTTACGCCTTCCATTTTGCTGGATTCAATGGAAAAAATGCAATATGAAGTGACTGTAGAAGAAAGTCTAAGGGAAAAGGCAAAAAAAGCCCTTGATCGGATGCTTGAAATTTAATCTGTATTTTTATACTTAAAGGGCATCAGGCGTTTTTCAAGGGCTGTGAATCCCAGTCATTAAGTGGAGGCTTTTTCAGAATTTGGCTATAAGCAGTGCCAGTATACTCCACATAAGTATTTATTTCTCCTTTTTTAAGGGCTTCATAATTTACAAAAGTTCCTCCAAGGCCTTCTCTCACCTCTACATCATATCCGGCATCATCAAGCATATTTTAGACTCATTTCATTTTAGGAAAAGGTTATATGTCACAATTGACCAACATATTCATTATGTCATTGAAAGCGCTCTTTTTAAACTGTACACTGAAGAAGTCACCTGAAGTATCGCATACAAGAGCCCTTATTGATAAAGCAGTTGAACTGTTTCAGGATCTTGATGTAGATAGTGAGGTAGTACGCATTGTAGACCACAACATAGCTTTTGGGGTTTCCTCGGATGAAGGAGGCGATGATGAGTGGCCACAGATTCTTGAAAAAATAAAAGCCTGTGATATACTTGTAATAGGATCTCCCATATGGTTTGGAGTAAGATCTGCAGTGGCACAGATGGTACTGGAAAGACTGGATGGAGCTTATGCAGATGCTGACCCCGAAACAGGGCAATATCCACTTTATGGCAAGGTAGCCGGAGTTATTGTGACGGGGAATGAGGATGGAGCACACAATGTTTCTGCAAATACACTTTTCAATCTGACCCATCTTGGTTGTACAATTCCACCGAATGCTGATTGTTACTGGGTGGGTGATGCAGGTCCGGGTCCAAGCTATATTGATGCAGGAGGGGACAGGCACCTCTACACAAACAGGACCGTCAGGTATATGGTAAACAATCTTGCTTATATGGCAAAACTTCTGAGGGACAATCCCATCCCTACAAAACTCAAGGAACTGGATGAAGCTGCAAAAAAGGTAAGTGACTGATCTGAAAATAGAGAATATGTGATGCCTATTGCATCACATTGCACTTTTGCCAATCTGTGCGATTGTTTCATCAATATCTTTCTGGAGCTCATCCGGGATTCCGGATATACCTACGTCAAGGAAACCACGCACGATCATTCCTACAGCCTCTTCTTCAGAAAGACCACGCGCCATAAGGTATTCTACCTGTTCCCTTGCAATCCTGCCAACAGCTGCTTCGTGTGTCAGTTCAATATCATCCACGTTTGCTTCAAGGATGGGGATTGCCCTCTGTGTTCCCTTATTGCTCAGGACAAGTCCGTGGCATTCTAAATGACCCTTTGACTGGACTTCATTCCCTATCATTTCTCCTCTTGCAATAACAGTCCCACCGGTTGTGATCGTTCTGGAGATAAGCTCTGCTTTTGTGTTGGGTGCATCAAATATAACACGACTACCAAGATCCAATTCAGAACCTGGATGTGCCACAGCAATGGTATTAAACCTGGCAAAAGCTCCCTTGCCTGTAAGGCGAGCTGTCGGATAGCTCTGAATGGATTTTACCGCTTTGAGCGTAATATAATTGTTAATGAAGGTAGCACCTTCTTCCAGGTGAATTACTGTCCTGGGACGTACACCAATTTGTTCAGCCCAATTATGGATCATGGTGAAATTTAGAGTACCTCCCTTCTTAACATACATTTCCGAAATGCCCAGATGCATAGCTTTGTCCACATCGCTACTTGTAGAGCAACCAGTAATTACATCCAATCTGGCATTTTCTTCTACGATTACAATGTTATGGACTGTCTGAGAGACGTCTTTTGAACCCATTAGCAGACAGGTTTGTATGGGTAATTTTGTTTTAACTCCCTTAGGAGCTCTTATAAAATAACCATTGGCGTTTTCCAGATAGCTGGTCGCAGTGTATTTATCTGCATCCACAGGCACCAAATTCCAGGAATAATCTTTCAACCAATCATGTTTTTGCATTGCAAAGTGAAGAGGCATCAATTCAATTTCTTTATCGGAAACTGAAGAATGGGATATGGCATTATCAACCATTACAAGGCTGCCACCTCTTCCTTCCCCGCTGGGAATAACTCCTACATTGAGCAGAGTTCTCTGGGATTTTTCATCGAGTTCTTTCAGGTCATCAGTGTATTTAGTTTCTTTTGGAGCAATCGAATACTCATCCAGATCAAATCTCTCTCCGTATGCAGCCTCCTTTCGTAGTGCTGCTTTAGCCCTTTTTTTCAGGCTTTCTTCATTTTGCATGTAATACACTCCTCATAACCGTTTTCTTTGATTTCCTGAAGCATCTCCCTTGGATTACCCTCGCACATTATTGTTCCGTTGCAGAGGACATAAGCACGATCTGCTTCTATGTAATCCAGAATCTTACCTGTATGTGTAATGATTAAAGCTGATTTGCCATGGCCTTTACGGTCACCCGGGCAGGTTGAATCACCATGGACCAGATCATTTATTGTGCTTCCGATAACGTCAATACTCATAAGGTCTACACCTGACTCGGGCTCATCAAACAAATAGATACATGGACTTTGTGCAGCAAGTTGCAATAATTCGGATCTTTTTATTTCCCCGCCTGAAAATCCCACGTTGATATCTCTTTCCATGAATCTCATCATATCAAGGGATTCAGCCATCTGCTCCATGTCTTTGTCCCCTGCTATCAGTTTTAAGAGATTTTTCAGTTTGACACCAGTCATGTTCGGGGGGCGCTGGGTCATAATTCCGATGCCTCTTGTTGCCCTTTCATCAATAGACATATGGGTTATGTCCTCGCCTCTGAATAATATCTGCCCGCTCACTATCTTGTAACCACTAAATCCCATCAATGTCATCAAAAGAGCAGATTTTCCTGCACCATTTGGCCCCAGAATGATATTCGTATAACCCTTTTCCACTTTGAAGTTGACATCTTTTAGCAGCTCTTTTCCACCAACCTCAACAGTAAGGTCCTTTACTTCTAACATGTAATCCTCCGCTTATTATTCATAATAACTATTTCAGCTAGATGATGCTCTAAGTATTTACATTATCCTGATGCTTAAAAAGTTATTTGTTATGGCTGGATTGGGAGCTTAAACAGAATACAATGCCCCGTCTCTCAGGATTGTTTTCCACACCAACAGTTCCGTCGTGTATCAATCCCTGCTTCCTGGTTTACTAATAAGTATGTATTTTTAAAATTATTAGAAATCCTTCTTTATACTGAAAGTTATCATTTCAATAACCCTGTCATATTTATCCACAAGTTCAGACCGCTTATCTGCTCCTATGAAAATATCTGCAAGTTCATAGCTATAACTGTCCTGCAACTCCATTTTTGCTAGTTGCTGTCCCTCTTTAACCAGTACTTTGACTATTGTACCCGGCATTTCATTCATAACAGACTCAATTTCTTCATCTGACGGAACTGCAACCACTTTACCGGAATCAAATGTCCTGAGCATGAATTTTGCTGCATACCGGAATTTACCCTTATTACCCAGAGGTTTTGGTTTTTCGCCAAGGGCAAGTTGTAGCATGATTTGATGATGTGAAACACCATGGATCTTTTCAAAAAGGTCAGCATGGGACTGGGATATCCTTGTGTTTATTTCCAGTAAATATACCTGTTTATGAAATGGGTCATAAAAAAAATTCGGCATTGAAAGCCGAGTTATCAAGTCCAATGGATTTTATGAAACGTTTGCAAACTTTCATCATTTTTTTCTGGACCCATTTTGGTAATGATGAAGGATATTCATAACGTGAGAATGAAGAAAAATGCTGGTCCCTGACAGAATCCACAACACCATAAACCTTTACTTTTCCATTGTACACATAGCCTTCCAGAGTACATTGCCTTCCGTAAAGAGGTGTTTCTGCTATACAGCTCTCTTTCATTTGAGTTATATCTGCAGGAAGATTCTGGTCCTGTAAAAGTTGCATAAATGGTTTGTGAATAAAATCAATACTTTCACGTATTTCTTCCAGTGTTGCTTCGAATTGTCCGCGGTTTTCTATTTCGAAAGCAAGAAATGAACGGAATGACCTGAAAGGCTTTATCCAGAAAGGAAAAGGCATATTTATAGAATCAAATATATCTTCATCAAAAGGATCAAAGGCATAGAATGCCGGTATGTGTTTTGAGATTACTTTTTGTTGCTCTAGGCGGCTCCAGTACTTGTGTTCACATTTAAGGACACTTTCAAAACTGGGGCCCGGTAAGCCCATTCTTGATGCCAGAATTGGAACCATGTCCTGTGCCGGGAAATCAAAATAGGTAATTACACCGGCTGGTCCACCTTCAACAGCCCTCATTCTGTTTTCAGCAACTGATAATAGTTTATCCACATCAAATTTATCCACATGTCGCATCTCATCAATGTCAATAGCTGAATGGAATACACATCCTTCGGCGGCCGGCACTTTTTTCAAGTTTTTCCAGGTTGAAGGAATCCATTCCTACAACAAAAATATTTTTCTTCATTTATCTTCCTCACATCATATCACGCGGGATTAAATCATCCCAACTTTTGCTAAAAATTCGTGTATCGTCCTCATATGCATCAAGGATTGCCCGAATTTGAAATTGAGTCGGTGTGGATGTAAGTACTGTTCTTGTCAGGGTTTTAATCTTCCAATTTCCACGCGCCAGACTTCTTGTACTTTCCACTTCTCCTCTAACTGTATTGTAATTGTTATTCAAATAAGAATAAACTTCAGTTGTTTTTTTCCAGATTTCCAGATTGATATCATCCAGCCGTAAGAATGCATCATTATTGATAATCTGTTGTTTCACTTCATTTGTTGCAAGATTATGTTGAACTGTCCATTCTCTCTTTGCAGGCTCCAGAAGTGTGGAGTGAATTGGTTCTGATAAGACCGGTTCTCCTATATCTGATAATTTATCATCTTCTTTATTTTTTGGTCTTACAGGTAGTATGAGTTTACCCTTGCTCTTTATAGTCAAAGCTGCAGGTTCAGGACTTGGCCACGCAAACGGCCAGTACGAAGTTGAAAGCGACAGGCGTATTTTATTGCCCGCGGGGAATTTTTGTGCCACATAATTCATTTTTATACAAATCTTATACGTATTTCCAACTTCGAGCACAGCAGGATTTTCATTACCATCCCTGTGTGCAAGGTTAAGAAGTCCATAAGTAACTCTTGTTGAGGTTCCTTCCCGGCATACGTCGTTTAGGCGCAGGGCAATCATAGCTATGGGCTGATCTGACTCTAATTCAAGTTCTAATTCCGGAGATCCAAGTATTTCAATATCTTCCTCTAATTCAGGTGTGTCAAAAACAAGGGCTCCTCCATCTTCTTCGCTCTGGTCATGAGGAAGGTCGGTTGACTCTGAATAGGAGTACCATTTACCTGCAAAAAGTCCGACACTTAAGGGACTTCTGATCCTCATATCTTCATTTTTGATTTCATCTTCTTCAAGATGTATCCGACCTTGCGATAAGCAAAATTCTTGATTTTCAATTGTGGTAGAAGGCCAGTTGTTTTCTGCTATCCATCTGCCAGGTGAACTTGAAATGAGGGGGGAGACACTATCCTGCATCCAGAGGCGTAACATGGGTTCTTCATCTACTCCATTATCGATCTTTTTAAGCCATCTATCCCACCAGCGTGTGGCTTCTCTTAAAAAGTCAATTCCGATCCCCTCTCCCCCGAAATTAGGATATTTATGACCCCATCCTCCGACAAGGGCCTTGCGTGGGACCTGCAGGTTTTCCATGAGCCTGAATACAGTGTTGGAATATCCGTCCGCCCACCCACTTACTGCAAAAACAGGGCAGGAAATCGCTTCATAATTTTCTGCCACTGAAGCATGTTTCCAGTATTCATCTCTTCTCTGGTGCTGAAGCCATTTCTTAAGCCACAGACCGCTTCCTTCCAGTCTGTCCAGCCACATCTCTTTCCATTTATCTCCTACAATAGCAGGGTCTGGTGGGAGAGAGTTATAGGAAAACATTGTCGAGGCCCATGAAAGGTTGTCCGTTAACATGCAACCTCCCATGTAATGAACATCATCTGCATAACGGTCATCGGATGATGAAACTGTAATTATCGCTTTTAGATGGGGTGTATCCTTTGCCGCTATCTGAAGGGCATTGAAACCACCCCAGGAAATACCTATCATTCCTACATTGCCAGTGCACCAGGGTTGCGAGGCGATCCATTCGATGATCTCGGCACCATCATTGAGTTCCTGAGGCAGGTATTCATCTTCCAGTACCCCATCTGAATCCCCGCTGCCACGCATGTCCACTCTTATAGCAGCGTAACCATTTTGGGCAAAATATCTATGTATTTTAGAATCACGAATCGCTTTGAAATCACGTTTCCTGTAAGGAATATATTCAAGAACAGCAGGTACGGGTTTTTCCTCCACACCTTCTGGTAACCATATTTTGGCTGCAAGTTTGCACCCGTCAGGCATGGTTATCCATTCATTTTCAATTTCCCTGAATGTAGTATTACTGTCGTACACCTTTTCTCTCCTCTTGATGTATAGTTGGCTAGCCGCCGGGATAACTCAATGAAAAATACTTTGTAGGATTAATTCCTTCCAATCGGAAACACGTCATAATGAACAGTTTTACCTGCGGTTAACCAGAATGAAATTAATTTGGCTAACACCAGACAATTCAACCCCATAATTCCCGTATATCATTCTATGTTGATGGCTATTAAAAGTATCGCAGTTTGTCTATCTATAGATTTTTAGTACCACAGGAACACATAATACTTCCCGGAATCATATAACCAACTAATTCAAAATAGTAGTGGGGTTACAATGAGCGATAACAAATACATACGATGGTTTGAAGAGATTACGATTGATGATGTGTCCCTGGTGGGAGGGAAAAATGCATCGTTGGGTGAAATGTACAGGGAGCTTACGGATAAGGACATCCGTATTCCTAACGGTTTTGCTATTACTGCTGAGGCCTACTGGCATGTTCTGGACTCAGCAGGTGTGCTGGAAGACCTGCAAAGAATTCTGGCTGAATTGGACACGAAGAATCTCAGCAACCTTGCTGATATAGGCAAAAAGGCACGGCACACAATTCTGGATGCACCTATTCCTGAAGACTTATGGAATGAAATTAAAACTGCATACGACAAACTGTGTGAACAGTATGGTGCAGATACCGATGTTGCAGTACGCAGTTCAGCCACTGCTGAAGACCTGCCGAATGCATCTTTTGCAGGCCAGCAGGAAACTTATCTCAACATCCATGGCTACCATGCCCTGAATGATGCATGCAGCCGCTGTTTTGCCTCTTTGTTCACCGACCGGGCCATTTCCTACAGGATAAATAACAAATTCGACCATTTTGATGTGGGTCTGTCGATTGGCATAATGAAAATGGTGCGTTCTGACCTTGCATCAAGCGGAGTGATGTTCACCATCGATACAGAAACTGGCTTTGAGGATGTAGTCTTTATCACCGGATCATACGGGTTAGGTGAGAATATCGTACAGGGACTGGTAAATCCGGATGAGTTCTACGTATTCAAGCGACCCTTGAAGAAGGCTATAAGCCCATTATCCGCAAAAAGGTCGGCAGCAAAGAGATTAAGATGATCTATGGCCGGGGCGATTCCAGAGTACTTACGCGTAATGTGGATGTCCCTGAAAGTGACAGGAAAGGCTTCTGCATCAACAATGAGGAGGTACTGCAGCTTGCCAGATATGCTGTCACGATTGAAAAACACTATTCCGGGAAATCTAACAAGGCAATGCCTATGGATATAGAATGGGCAAAGGATGGTGATACAGGAAAATTGTTCATCGTTCAGGCGAGACCGGAGACAGTACAATCCCAGAAACGGAAGGATGTGCTTGAAACCGATTACATGGATGAAAAAGGCAAGGTGCTTGTCACAGGCAGAAGTATTGGATCAAGGATATCCTCGGGCAGGGTGCATGTTATCAAAGATGTCTCTGGTTTGTCTTCCTTCAAACCCGGGGAAATCCTGGTGGCAGATACGACCACTCCGGATTGGGAACCTGTGATGAAAAATGCGGCAGCTATTATTACCAACAAAGGAGGCAGGACCTGTCATGCAGCTATTGTCAGTCGTGAACTTGATATTCCCGCGGTTGTGGGGGCGGATGACAGCACAGAAATCCTCGAAACGGGTAGTCAAGTTACAGTAAGCTGTGCTGAAGGGGACACAGGCAGGATCTATGAAGGCCAACTTGCATTCCATAAGGAAACCACAGAGCTGGAAGATGTCAGCAAGACCCAAACAGAAATAATGATGAATCTGGGAAATCCTGAAGAGGCTTTTGCACTGTCCCGGGTACCCAATGATGGAATCGGGCTGGCCCGACTTGAGTTTATCGTAAACAGTTATATAGGTATTCATCCGATGGCGCTGGTTCATACGGAAAAAGTCAAAGATCAGGATGCGGTCAATCAGATTGAAAAATTGACACAGGGTTATCCGGATAAAGGGGAGTACTTTGTGGAAAGGCTTGCCGAAGGTGTCGCGACAATCACAGCTGCATTCTACCCAAAACCTGTAGTTGTACGTATGAGCGATTTCAAATCCAATGAATATGCAACCCTGCTGGGTGGAGAAGATTTTGAGGTAAAGGAAAATAATCCCATGCTTGGTTTCAGGGGAGCTTCGCGTTATTATGATGAAAGGTACAGGGAAGGATTTGCCCTTGAATGCAAAGCGATGAAAAAGGTTAGGGATGAAATGGGGCTTACCAACCTTATTCTGATGATTCCTTTCTGCAGACGTGTGGAGGAAGCTCGCAAAGTTATCGAAGAAATGGGAAAACACGGCCTTAAAAGGGGTGAAAACGATCTGCAGGTATATGTGATGTGTGAAATTCCCAGTAATGTACTCCTGATCGATGCGTTTAGTAAATACTTCGATGGTTTTTCGATCGGGTCCAATGATCTAACACAACTCACACTCGGTGTTGATAGGGATTCTGAGATTCTGGCTTCAACCTTTGATGAGAGGGATGAAGCCGTAAAAAAGATTGTATCTATGGCAATAAAAGGTGCAAAACGAAACAATAAGCATAGTGGGATCTGTGGTCAGGCGCCAAGTGATTTCCCGGAATTTGCTGAATTCCTTGTGCAGGAGGGCATTGATTCAATTTCCTTGAATCCGGATTCGATACTGAGGATATATCTCAAGGTGATGGAAACCGAGAAAAGTATTGTTAAATGAAAACATTTCAGCAACCTTTTCCAGGGTTGCTATCATTACTTTTTTAGGTCAGATATGATTTTTCCTGTATTCAGAAGTGTATCGTAAAAGTAGTACCATCAGATGTGTTCAGGTCTATTGTGCCATCTATCTGGGCAACAAGATTTGTTACAAGTTGAAGACCAAGGGATTCTGCATTTTTGAAATCTATTTCTTTGGGAAAGTCACCACTGTCATGCACAATTAGGCTATAATCACTATTTTCCTTGGCGAAATGAATTTCGATTACACCATCCTGTCCTTCATTAAAAGCATGTTGCAGGGCATTGGAAACCAGCTCATTGATTATGATTCCAAGGGGTACGGCCCTGTCCATCTCAAGATGGACTTTATCCACATTGACTTTTACAATTACTTTGTTAGTATCAAGATCATAGGAATGAATAAGATATTCCATAAGCTCATTAACATAATCCAAAAAGTCGAGGGTTTTGCAGTCGCTTGATTGGTATAACTTTTCGTGTATAAGGGCTATAGAACGCACCCTGTTTTCACTTTGTTTGAAAGCTTCGACTACTTTATTGGGATTATAATTTGTCGATTCAAGATACAGCAATCCGGAGACCACCTGCAGATTGTTCTTTATTCTGTGGTGAATCTCTTTTGTCCTCATATCTTCAAATTCACGGAGGGACCTTTCGGCACGTTCCCGTTCAGCAATTTCCTTCTGTAGTTGCTGGTTGGCAAGGGTTAGTTCAGAAGTGCGTTTTTCTACGATTTCTTCCAGGTTCTTGCGGTAGTTGCTGAGTTCTTTTTCTACACGCATCAGTTCGATGGTATCTCCTATCCTTTCCGCCAGAGCATCAATAAGCTTGCGCTCTTCCCTGAGGAAAGGACCCTCATATGCATGTGGCTTTTTTTTTCAAGATAAAAAACTTCGAGGCAACCTGCATTTTTGTTTTCAACGATTAATGGGGCGGCCTGTTTCCACTGGCTTTCCTGAAAATGCGGGCTTGTAAATGTATTTTCTTTCAGGGCAAGCCTTGAGCAAGCTATGTATGGGTATTGCCAGGCAGAAGGGATGAAGTCCACTATTTCCTGTAAAATTGTGTCCAGATTGCGTCCCCTTTCGACAATTCTGGATATCTGGTAGAGACAGTCTAGTTCCTTGATCCGCTCTTCCAGATCATGTGTCCGCTTTCTTAATGCAGCTTCGACACATTTTGTATTCGGGTTATCCTCCGTATTCTTGATGTTATTGCCTCCAACACATCGTATATTGGAGATTACTTACATATCACTAATAGCTCAGTATCACTTGTATATATTTATATGTTATACTTAAGATCAGTCATATACCAATAAATAAAATACTTAGAAAATCAGCAAAAAGAAATTAGTAGCCCGGCACGGATTCGAACCGAGGTTGCAGGATCCAGAGTCCCACATGATTGACCACTACACTACCGGGCTGCTACGAAAACGTATCCTACATTGGATATTTAGTATATAAAATTATCGGGATTTATAATTCATCCGGGTCTTTATTTAATATAGCAGTAGACCACCAGTTGGCCATATCTATAAGATCTTTACTGAACTGGCTAGATAAATGGTATTCCTTATTCTTATTAGAAATGAGTCCCGCGCCAAGTAATTTGTTGCGCATTGAATAGAAAGATGCTCTTCCAACGTCCAGCTCTTTCATTATTGATTCCCATTCACTTGTTTTAACTGCATTGCCACTCTTTTGGCGTTCTTCGATTATAGTCAGAAATTGCTGTCCGCGCCGTGCAGTAGCATCTTCCTGAAAAAGCCTGCGCATAAGGCTATAATAAGGATCCCTGGAGTGGGTAATCCGAGATCCCGAATCAGAACGTATGATTAGAGTTGTGGATGTACGTGGAGCATCCTTTATTGATACCATGAATAATCATTCATGTGGATGGTTTTTCTCGCGCGGTAATGGCATTCTGTATCAAGTCTACATACTCTTCTTTTAGTGAGTATGTTGTAGGTGTCTTGTATGACTCCTTATGGGATCTCAGAATACCCAACTTTGAATGTATATAACCAACCATAGAGGCCACTACACTTCTGGATGCGTCGAACTGCTTGTTGATCTTTTCGTGAAGATCATCAACCGTAAACTGTTTTACGTTGAGAAGAATAGATAGTATATGGGTACGCAGTCCGCTCACGTCAAGTTCTACGAACTTTTTGAGACGGTTTTTTATTTTAGATCTAATAGCTTTCATAGAATTACCCCTATCTATGTATTAATTCATATATATACAATCAAACTATTTATATGTTTGTAAAGTAATGTTGTTTCTGTAACCTTAATAGAGGTCTAATATAATGAAAGTTTCTTTTGATAAATCAACCTTGCGCTATTCACTGCCAAATAAGCTATTGTGCATAGATGATAATCGGTTAATTCCTCCTTTTGAAGAAGAGGAAAATGAAATGGGTGTATGCAGTGAATGTGAAGGTCCGTTGTATTCCTTCACTTATCACAATTTTCAGGATTATACGGCAGTAGTATGTCGCTGTGGTAATTGCTCTCTTCTAAGGATGATTCTTTTTGATCCTGCATGGGAATGGGTTGGGGAGTACCCGGTGTCAATTATCGATGACACCTCACAAAACAGTGTTAATATAATTGAAAGTAAATCTATATCGGATATTGAAAACATTGCAGCAGTAAAACTGGAAACTGTTTTTTCGCCCAGGGAAATTGAAGCTATGATTCAAAAGTCAAAAGGTGAAAACTATGTTCGCCAGTATCTCTATAATGCAAGGAAAAAATATTCGCTGTTCAATGAATTGTTTGATTATTGTCTGGAGATTTAAATCTCACTTTTTGCTACCTCTTTCTTTACAAAATATTCTTTTTTTAATATAAATATTAAATTTATGCTTACGGGGGGTTGGTCCACATTAAAATATTTTTACCTTCTGTTAATAAAAAATTAGGTTAATTTTATAATATGTAATATAACTTAATTACTAAAACACCGCTAATTTAAGTAATAGTTTATAATTACATTATCCTATTTTGAACAAAGTGTACTTGCTAATTTTGTTATACATTAATAAAATAAAATTAATATGTCTTTTTTGATTATATGTTAATTTAATTGGAATGTATGTGTTGTAAAGTGAGTTATAACTTAGTGAAGTTTGGCATATAAAATGCTGTATAGGTGGTTTCGAGTATATTACATATGATATAAGAATAAATTATTGTTTTTTGATAAATATGCGTTTCTTCTATTTTTTTGTGCACTAAATGGGGCGGTAGTGGACTATACATGCTGTATTCTTATAGTAGTTGTAATAATTGTGCTGACTGAATCTATGCTTTATACCAGGTTTACAAAATCATTCACACATATTGTATGAATAGGGGGTAAATCTAGGTGTAGGCGGATAATTTAGTTTTAATGATCTTCTTTTTAATAAGGGATTGCGTGGATGGTTATTTTTGTGGCGTGCTTGGTGGAAAATATGCCTATGCTTTATATGGTATTTTTTATTCATTAGGTGTAGGGGTATTGGCTCAATTGTGTATGTATAAGCATACAATTATAATATTCATTTACTTTCTTATGTCTCACTTTTCATGATTGGCCCTTATATACTGCATTTTTAAATGAGAATTACAGGCTTTGTTTGTATTGCTGTGCGAAAATACATAATATTATATGTTTTTCTTAACATGTGTTTTCTGTAGTATATAATTTAGTATAATAAAATACCTTTAATATATACTTTATAGTATATATGTTTTACATTATATTTTTAAAAACATATATTGCTACAAGAATATTCAATAATATACTCTATTAAGTATGACTTAGCAATTTACTAATTAAAAAATAATTTTAATAAATAATCAATAAAAAAAAGAAAGTTACAAGCCTTGCTGAGGAAAATTTTGTCCGCTCATGCCGGGTATTTGTGTGCACGGATTTTTGTTTTTTCTCTAATTCCCTTTATAACTGCAAGAAAAAGTGAGGAATCCTCCAGAAGAACAATAAATTCCTTTCCCATCGCAAGAGGATACTTTTAAGTGACCGGGGTAGTATGGCCATTTTTATTGACTGGCTTTGAGTCGGCTCCTGCAGCATAAAGACAACAGAAGAAATAAAGTTAAAATAAAAATCAATTCAAAGTGGAAGCCACTCTTCGTTTATACCTAATATCCATTACTCCATGGCTGCAACTGATTGACTCACTATCTGGATCAACACTTGCAGGCAGAGCTACGTGTTGTATCTCAGTGCGTCCAGCGTCCGGGAAATGCACGGCAATGTCTACTTCATTGTGGCGTGAAGAAATTGACACAAGGTCTTCGTCAACTTTAATGTCAACTGTCACGTAAACCTCCTCGTCAGTCTTAAATGTTTCAACCAGGGGAGTTTGATCTTTTACAAAAACATCCTCTGGTGCATCATCTGCTGGTGGTGATTGTTCATTGAATTGATCATTATTCATAGGGTTATGAGCAATGGAAAACCCATATACGAAGGGTTGATTGTCATTACCTTCCTTCATCTTTTCAAAAACATACTGAAGAAGGTCTTCGATGTCTTCGAAAGAATTATTTTCGTCTCTATTGTTGTCATCTTTTTTGCGATCATTCATGTTCTCTACCTCCCCGTTGTAGTAAAAAAAGATTGTTCGAATATATGCGAACATAGTATATAAACCAATCCCTAGAACGATTGAATAATTATATCTGGCAGAAAACCAATAAGATTATGGGGATTATAAATGAGTTTGAAATCTATGGAAAAAGCTACATTTGCTGCCGGATGCTTCTGGGGAATAGAGGCAGCATTTAGGGAAGTTGAAGGCGTTATTAGCACAAGGGTTGGTTACACGGGAGGGAGTACACCCAATCCCTCATATAAGGAAGTTTGTACCGGGCGTACAGGCCACGCTGAAGCTGTTGAGATTACTTATGATCCACAAATTATAAATTATGAAGAAATGCTGGAGATTTTCTGGAATATTCATGATCCTACAACATCTAATCGGCAGGGGCCTGATATTGGAACACAATATCGCTCCGCTATATTTTATCATGACAAAAAACAAAAGGAAATTGCTCTGAGTTGCCTTCATAAGTTACAGGAATCAGGGAAATTCAAGACTATAGTTACAGAAATCGAGCCTGCTTCTGAATTTTATCCTGCAGAAGATTATAATCAGCAATATTTCGAAAAAATGGGGATATGTAGTTCCGGAAAATGTGGCTGGAAATAAGTATGATCTGCGACCATTTAGACAATGAACAAGAATTAATCATCAATCTAAAGAAGAAGGCAAACCGGTTTACTCCTTCAGATTTTATGAAAATAAGATCCCTGATGTTGCAAAGTACTGAAACCCTCCCTCCAAAATACAGGCAGATATATGGCGAGGAGTTATTCAGGCATCTTTATGAAACCATAGAGGAGATAAAAAGATACAATGCAACCCCTCAACTCTCAACTTTTGACAGGGAAGATTGCCTGGAACTAATTCAGCGTATTGATTTAATGCAGGAAGAAGATAATGAAAAAAACAGGTTGTTCGCAGATCTGGCCAAATTAACTTCAATATATCTCATATTTGTTGCGGGCAAGCCCCTCCATCCTTTAAACATGGAATTCCCGGGAGGTCGCAAAATTGCAAAAAAGGATAATGAATATTATTGCCCCGCGAAAAACAAACAAAAAGATGTGGAAATTGCATTATGCAAATTTTGCATATGCAGAGATATGGATGAAATGGGAGAGTGAAGATCACTCAGATATTTGCTTCATCAACAAGCCTTTTGAAGAAAGCATCAGAAGCTCCCTGTCCGTCCAGAGGTCCACAGAACTTGATTAATTCCCAACCTTCGTTGCCCATTTCATTTAATTCGTCTTTTGTTTTACTCCAGTCATCAGTTCTTATTGGTTTTATATCATATTCCCAGCAAGGCATGTATTAATCACCTTTTTATCTTGTAGCTGAAAGTTGCAACTGCATCATATATAACACTTATTAAAAATTATTTTTTACAATTAAACAAGTAAACTTTATTATAGTTGCTTATATCGAATAGATTCCTTTTGGAAATTAAACCTTTTTGACTATTAAGTTCTTTTAGTTTTGTATCCTATTCAATCCAAATATTATTTTACTTTTAGTTTCTTTGAATTTATACATTTATTATTTCGCCATGTAACTTGAAACATTATTAGATATTGATGCATTATTAAATATGATGAAATCGTAGTTCCACCGTATTCTACATATCGAGGAGAACTGATTATGACATCCACACGTTTTGTTATCACTGTAATTGGAATAGATAAAGTTGGAATGGTAGCACATATAACAAATGTACTGGCCCAATTCGAGGTGAACATTGTGGATATAAGCCAGACTATAATGGAAGATTTGTTCACCATGATAATGCTGACAGAGACAAAAAAAAAGGGATTTGACATTGATGCATTCCAGAATGCAATAAATGCTGCTGGAGATGAACTTGGTGTTGAGATCCAGGTACAGAAAGACGATGTATTCCGTTTCATGCACCGTATCTGAATTCCCAAAAGAGGTGGTATAAATGTTCATTCATCCTGAAGAAATAATGGAAACCATTCATATGATTTCCAGTAGGAACCTTGACATACGAACTGTTACAATGGGAATCAACCTGCGAGATTGTGCTCATCCTGATATTGAGACTTTCAATGACAATGTTTATGAAAAAATGACACGTTGCGCCAATAAACTGGGTGATGTTGCAGACGAAGTCGAACAAATGTATGGCATACCCATAATCAATAAACGTATATCAGTTACACCAATTGCCACAATTGCTGAAACTTTCACACAGGAAGAGATAGTTTCCATTGCAAAGACTCTTGACAGAGCAGCCAATGAGATTGGAGTTGATTTCATAGGTGGTTTCACCGCTCTTGTCCATAAAGGAATGACAGCTGGTGACAGAAGACTTATTAATGCAATCCCTGAGGCTCTTGCAGTTACGGAAAAGGTTTGTTCTTCTGTTAATGTAGCAACTACGAAAGCCGGCATAAACATGAATGCTGTGAAGCTTATGGGAAAAGTGATTAAAGAAACTGCAGACCTTACCAGGGACAGGGAAGGTATTGGCTGTGCTAAACTCGTAGTTTTTGCAAATGCCCCGGAAGATAATCCTTTTATGGCTGGTGCTTTTCACGGAGTCGGCGAGGCTGATTGCGTCATAAATGTGGGTGTTAGCGGTCCTGGTGTTGTAAATTCTGCTATAAGGGACCTGGATAATCCTGACCTTGGAGAAATTGCTGAGTGTATAAAGAAAACCGCCTTTAAAATCACAAGAATGGGAGAGATGACCGGCAGGGAAGTGTCCCGCAGACTGGAAGCTGATTTTGGAGTGGTGGACCTCTCACTTGCACCCACACCTGAAATTGGTGATAGTGTTGCAGCCATCCTTGAGGCAATGGGATTGGAAAGCTGTGGCACCCACGGAACCACAGCTGCTCTTGCATTGTTGAATGATGCGGTAAAGAAAGGCGGTGCAATGGCATCATCTTCTGTAGGCGGATTAAGTGGGGCTTTTATACCTGTAAGTGAGGATGCAGGAATGATAGAAGCCGTGAAACGTGGTTCACTGAAACTGGATAAGCTCGAAGCAATGACATCTGTATGTTCGGTGGGATTGGATATGATTGCAGTTCCCGGAGACACTTCATCCTCTACGATTTCGGCAATTATGGCCGATGAAATGGCTATAGGAATGATAAACAGAAAAACAACAGCAGTGCGCATCATTCCTGCACCGGGCAAAAAGACGGGAGATATGGTCGAGTATGGAGGATTGCTTGGAAGCTGTCCTGTCATGCCTGTTCACAATTTCAGTTCGGAAGATTTTGTCAAAAAGGCAGGGCGTATTCCGGCACCAATACAGGCACTCACAAACTGAAAGGGCCAAAAGTGGAATTATAGAGTTTTTTACTCTTTTCCACAATATCGTCTACAATTTTCTTTTTGTTTGCCATTCCATTGATGTCAACAACAATATCTGCATATTGCCGGTACAATTGCCACCTTTCCAAATACAATTTCTTAATTCCTTTATCCCACAAGCCCACAAGCCCTCTTTTCCAGGGATGGGATATTCTTTTTCTTATATTGGGGAAGGTATCATCAAGCAGTATAATTAAAGATTTTTCAGAAAGGATTTTCATTGCAACTTCTGAGTAGATTGCACTACCACCTGTAGCAATCACCATATTGTCCTTTAAATCCAAATTTAATATGGCATCTTCTTCAACTTTAATAAAAGCTGAATCTCCTTTTTCGTCAAGATAATCCTGTAAAGGTCCACCTATTCTTTGCTTGATAAGGTCATCCACATCAACAAAGTTATAGCCTAAATGGGAGGCAAGGAGTTTACCAATAGTGCTTTTTCCGACACCGGCCATTCCAATTAGGGCAATGATCATAAATATCACTTGGTTTTATTCAGGGATAAATGCAATGCTTACAAATTAATGAATATTTACTAATTAAAATTTTTAATTCATCGGTTAGGTATATACGTTATAGTATCATAATTATTTTCGGGTCTATTCTAGGGAGGTTTCAATATGAGTGAACTAAGCAAAGAGACTGTAGTTTCGGAAATGATGGAAACAAATGAAAAAAACCCGGTTGGTCACGCTTTAAAGATGCTGACAGACTTCAGTGTGGAAACAAAGAGAGGAACCGTAAACGGCAAAGCGGGAGATTATATCATCAAACGTAATAACGGGACCGTTTATGTACTTAAATCTTCGATGTTCTTCCGAAAATACCGAGTCCTGCGTTGACAAAGGGTTTGTTAATCTAACTTTTTTCGAACACATTCTGGCCATTTTGGATATTCACTTTTCTGAGGATTTCTATTTGTTATAATATTTTCAGATAGCAATAGCAACTGTTATTAATATACTCCTCCATTGTGCAGTCAGTTCAACAGGCGGTAGATGGATGGAAAAGGGTAGATTACTTGTTTATTTATCTATATTTACTATAATGGGATTGTCCAATGCAGTGATACCTATTCTCCCTGAACTTGCAGGTTTTGGATCCGGGAATCATGCCGTCGAACTATCAAGTTTTCTTTTTTCTGCCTACTTTATAGGAGCTTTGCTTACGATGCTGCCCTTTGGAATACTGGCAGAAAGATATGGCTTTATGAGATTTGTGACAATCAGCCTGATGTTAACCTTTTTTTCAGGAGCTATAATGCTTTATACCAATGATATTCACCTGCTGATCCTTGCAAGATTGATGGAAGGGACTGCTTGTGGTGCATTTTTCCCTGCGGCATTTTCTTATCTTGGCTCATTCAGCAAGAGAAAACAGTATATGGGAGAATTTAATTTTCTACTAAATGCAGGACTTGCTGCAGGTGTTGCTTTAAGCGGTCTTTTGGCTACCATGGGCTTAAAGTATGGTATCATGGTTTTTACAATTATATCTTTCTTGACCCTTATTGCAGGGATGGGATACCTGTACAGAAATGGCCGGGATAAAGAAAAATTGCAGTCTCCAATTATTGCTGAAATCCGGCAAAAGATCTCCACAACCTCAGGATTTCTGGTAGACAAATCTTATACGGGTATCTGGATAATAGTTTTTGTACTGATAGGTACCAATGGTGTATTACTTGCTTTGTATCCTGATTACAGTACAGGCATGCTTTCCAAAGCCGAACTGGGAATTGCCATTGCTGTAAGCTATATCAGCACAATGGTATCTTCCATTTGGATATCACATACATCCATGGAATCAAAGAAAATGATCAATATGGGTATTGTGGTAGCAGCTTCAGGAACCCTGGTGACCATATGGTTGCCCTTTGTAGGATTTGCGTTATTGGGATGCGGTTCGGGACTTGCGATGGTCGGATTACCAACACTGCTGGCATCCATGAGTAAGAACAAAGGTATCACAATGGGCCTCTACAGCACATATACTTATGGAGGTCTTGCAATAATGCCTATATTTGCAGGAGCCCTGTCGGGATTTGTAGGACTGGAAATAATATTTGCGATTTTTGCAATTCTCCTTTTCCTGACCCTTTTTGTTAATTATAAAATGAGGTCAAATAAAACTTATATAAGTTAAAAGGATATTTCTCCCATTGATACGACATTCTAAAATTAAAGAGGGGATGTACCTATTCCCATAATTGTCAATTGTGTTTCCATAGGAGGATGTTTCCACCCTTCAGGAATTACTTTCTTTTCCTTTATATTGAAAGATATCTGATCTTTTTTGATACCACAACTTTTCATATATTCAAACAGTACATTTTTGCCGTTATCTATGGAATAATCATAGGCTTGCGTGTAAGTTTGGAAACTCTTTCTTCCATTTTGGGAAAAAACAAGGAAATCCTGGTCGGGTTCGGATAAGGATGCAGGCCTTATAAGGTATTCAAGCCTTTTGATTCCTTTACCATATAGAGCTCCAATTGCATTTCCTACATCTGCATGGTCGGGGAGAATGATGTCAGCGTCCACAATTTTCCCAAGTGATTTTACATAGGGGGCTACAGGGCCACCAATAAGAACTACAGGTGATTTCATTTTAAAAGTAGCAGGATAATTACCAGTTAGGGTTTCCATTATACTCTCTTTTTCGATATTTGGGAGGGCGAAGCATATCAGGTCATATGCCATATTGAGAGCAAATTTTTCTTTCAGTGTTTCACATATTTCAAATTTGCTGCTAAAAGCAAATCTTGCAAGGATGTCAGCCCCGATAGATGCGGCTTCCACATTCCATTGTTCATAATCTCCCAGTACATGTAATACATCTGTAGGAGTAAAACCTATAACCCTTATGAATCGTTTGCTTATAAGTAAGTCCAGCATATTTGATGAAATGTGGCTCCTGGTGAGGGATGTCAGTTCCCTGTAAGACATCGGTTCGCTACCAAGTACATCAAGTATTTTTCTTTCGGTGTCTGTTAACTCATGTTTGCCATAGCCATTTTTAACGAAAAATCTGGCTGGTTGGATATTTTCATCAAAAAGATCCCTTTGTGGATTAGAAGCATTTTTTAATTTCGATATGAATCCCGGGTACATTTCTGCTGCAACACACAGAGGAATTAAGCGCCTGGGTCCTATGAAAAGTTCTCCTTTACGCGTCCAGATTCCACTATCCCCTCCCATTGCCGAGGTTTCCATATGAATTGCACGTACTCTGGTTTTCCATCCTCCTACAATTCCGCCGGACTCACTTAGTTCAGGGACCCCTTTTGAAATGGATGAAATATCGGTACTTGTACCCCCGACATCTATTGTGACACAGGTATGCCTCCCACTTAAATGAGAAGCTCCGATAAGACTTGCAGCCGGTCCTGAAAATACGGTTTCTATAGGTTTTTTGAGTGCATCCTCGATACCTGTTACAGACCCATCACATTTAAGCATCAAGAGTCTGGCACTTATCCCTCTTCTTCTGATGTCTTTGATTATAGTTTCAATAAATTGCTTTATTACAGGAATAAGCCGTGCATTCAGTGTAGCTGTTACAGCTCTTTCATAGGCCCCTATATCCTGAGAGAGTTCATGACCACAAACAACTGGCATATCAACAATTGTTTGAATCAATTCTCTTGTTTTTATTTCGTGATCAGGATTACGGATGCTGAAATGTGATGAAATTGCAAATGCAGATACTTTATCCTTTACATCCTTGACAAAGGACTCGATGGACTTAACGTCAAGTTCTTGCATTTCCAGGCCTTTGTGATCATGGCTACCTTTTGCATGAAATATATGCTGAGAAGGAAAACCTTCACTTTCGCTTCCGTGTTCCCCAATAAGTATAAGTGCTACGGGATATCCGGTATTTTCAAGGACCGTGTTTGTGGCAAGGGTTGTAGAGACAGAAACGACTGCAATATCTTTAAGATATTGAAAATCAAGTCCATCTATTGAATTTTCGATGCCTTCAAGTAAGTCAGGATATGTTGTAAGTGCTTTGTTTGAACTGACTACTTTTCCTGAATTGTTTTCAATGATGACTACGTCAGTATAAGTTCCACCGGCATCTATGCCCAGGCTATATTTCATATAAAGTCTCCCTTCTTTTTTCCAGGTTCAATATGTATGGTAACATCCCTGACTGATGAATAACTTGCTTTTAAGGACGATTCTATTTGTTCAACGATTGGTTTGGTCTGGATGATCTTTATTTTTGGATCCATACATACATGTAGATCAACATAAAGATCGGAATCTGTTCCATGTGCCCTTACATTGTGACATTCACTGGCCCCATCGATTGAGTTTACAAGATTGCATATTTGCTTTTCATCCAGGGTAAATGTATCACTCAAAAAACTGCTACTTTCCCAGATTACAGAAAGGAGTTCTTTTATCAAAAATGAAAAGAAAAAGATTGAAAGGACAATATCCAGGAAAAAATATCCATGTTCAATACCCACCAGACCTATTAATGTAATAATGGTTAAACCCACTTCTTTTTTGATATTGTTTGAATTATTATATTTCTTTTCATCCTGCAAGGAGAAGTGAACTTTTTTCATGGAATAAATTAACAGAAGATAAAATGTGACAGAAAGCAGGACTATAATGTATCCGGACATATCAATAGACGGAACTTTCTGATCACTATATCTGGCTATAAATGAATGGCCTACCAAAAACAACGAAATTATTCCAATTCCAAGAGCTATCAAAAACTGACCCATTTTTGCATATTTGGAATAACCATAAGGGTGCAGGGAATTGGGTGAAAGGGAAGTAACATAAAAACTACCGGCAATAAACACGATTGAAAATCCTCTCAGCAGTGAATAATATCCACTGGTTTCGAGGTAGATTATATTATAAAAATATCCATATAATATCTTTGGTATGGAAATAAAAAATATCAGGAAAACAAATATGAAAAAATATTTTTCCAACAAGGTTTTCCTGTACATTTCTGCTCCTCCAGCATAAATAACATAAGTATATCCAAATATGTTGCTTTAAATACCTGGAGCCACAGGTTTCTCACAAATTTCATTCAGTACCATACCAAGAGCTGCATATAGTGAACCAAATCCAAGTAGGAGTCCATCGATACCTGCAATAACAAGTAAACCGGTCATTCCTGTAGCATTGATAATTGCAAGCAGGATGAACAGGATGAACAGGGTAAGGAACACAAATTGTATGGCTTTGCTGCCATTGCACATTTTCAAGGTACCTATAAGCATCACAAAGGTGTAAATACCCCATATGAAGAGATAGGCGGCCATTGATATTGGTTCAGCGGCAGCGGCCCATCCAAGAGACTGCAGAATAATCAGTCCTGCAAGTGAGAACCAGAAAAGCCCGAATGCATTAAAAGCAGTTCCGGCAAAGACATCTCCTTTCTTCCATGCCATTATCCCTGCAAACACCTGGGCAAATCCACCCAAAAATATTGCCATCGAGACTACCATTGAATCAAGTGGGAATAAACCTATATATGTCAGGCTGAGCAAAACTGCTGAAAGCCCAAGTCCAGTGAAACCAAGTGGTGCCGGGTTGGCCGTTTTATCAGCTACTTCGGCTTGCACCATTTCAATATTTCCTTCCATAAATATCACCTCTATCATTTGAATTAATACATCGATACAGACTAAAAGTTACAATAACTCACAAGTAATTTAAACTAAAAAATAGGAGTAAAGGGAGGTTGTAAGTATTGCATTGCTTTTATATCTCCTCCTTGTTTAGCTACGCCATATAGAAGATTACAAGGTGATTGGGGCTGTGAACTCTTTAAAGGAGCCCACAGCTAAACGTCTGTATGTTTGCCGTTCAGAGACCGTAGTTCTCCGGCCTGAATACCTTGACTTCTTCTTTGTATTGTTCAAGGGAATCACTCATGAACTTATCTGAATCATCAGTAAGTCCAGCCAGAGCCTCACTTGCATCAGCAAGTGCATTCTTTTCGAATCTGGTCATCTGTAGTTTGGGATCTGCATTTTCAAGCAGGTTCACACACTCTACAGCAGCGTTCTTTGCACGCAGATAGATGTCGTCTGAATCCTTGACAATTGCTTCACCGATCTTGTAGGCATTGTCATAGGCCAGGATGTATCCCTGTGGGTCCCTGTACTTGTCGGAGAGAACCATCATGTCCCTGAGGTTCTTGGATTGACCTGTCTGGAGGGCGGAATTCATCAGGGCACAGTCATATGCGAGGGATTCGCCCCAGCACTGCACAGTTGTACCGCCGAATTCACCGTGATATTCTATGGATTCATTGGACCAGAGATCACAGCACTGCATTACAAGATTACCCATTACATCGGAGTGAGCGCATGTGGAGGTTTTACCTTCCTGGGCAATAGGGACACCTGCAATGGACTTTACAATGGTGTTCTCATAAGCACAGTCTTTACCCGGACCAACTGCACCTGCTTCATAGGCGGCAAGGGTACGTGGTGCGGATATAGCCCTGGCAATTATTGCAAGGGTGTGGGCCAAGTTCTTGTCAAGAAGTCCACCTGCAATGAACATTGCAGTGTTTGCCTGTGCACAGTCAGTATCACCAGCAGATACAACATTGTTCTTCTTGGCGATTTTTGTAATGTCCTGCCAGATGTATTCCATATCCATGGTACCCAGGCAACCAATTGCAAAAAGCATACCCGGCACATCATTTCTTAGAATTGCACGGTCAAAGACTTCTTTACCACCCATAGTTTCGATGGATAAGAGATCTGCACCGTTTGATGCAACTTCTTCGAAGGATTCCATCAGGGTGTTGTATTTTTCTCCCCTCAACTGTAGATAATCGCGGTCTTCACGAATGTCACCAGGAGTGTGTCTCAGAGCGCATTTGATGCCATATTCATCATGGTAATCTTCCATAATGGCTTTCTGTGCATTTGCGACCTCTCCTCCCCAGGTTGGGTTATTGGTCATTTGCTGAACGTGCTCGGTCTCCAGTACGACTGATGGAAAACCAACCTGGACCATCCTTTCCATTGAGTCACGGGTAATACGCTCATATTCTTTGATGAGTTTTTCCTTGGTCTCACCGGCTTCTGGCCTTGGTGCATAGTTTATTTCAGGTGTGGTGTAACCGCCACCAATCTCTAAGTCCAGTCCTGCCTTTACAGGATTGGGAGAATTTCCAAAAATCATATCGTCTGCGCTGGCATATGCCATCTTGGTGTATCTGTTTACTGTCATTTTGCTCACCTCTTCAGTGTTGATGGAATTGTTCCTTGAGTTTGCCAAGATCTGCGCCTGCAAGAATTGCCTCTGCCATCTTTGGTGCATCGGCAGCCTCTTCTCCATATACTCCGAGCTCATAGGTAGATACGAAGTCCTGGTTCACAGCACCGCCACCACACTGGAATGGGACTTTTAGACCTGCTTCAAGAAGCCTGTCATTGACAGCTTTGAAAGCATACATTGTAGTGGTCATCAGAGCGGTTCCTGTCACCATTATTGGCTTTTCTTTCTTCACAGTTTCAATTACTTCGTCTACCGGTACATCACGTCCAAGATCCACTACATCGAAAGCATTTGCTCTCAGGAGGGCTGTGACAATGGATTTACCGATGTCATGTACGTCACCTTCTGCAACATGACATACGATCTTTCCTTTGGATACAGGTGCTTCCTTGGCCTGGGATTTACAGAAATCAATACCATCAAGCATTGCATCTGCAGACATCATTACATTTGGCAGGAAAATTATTCCTTCATCGTAGAGTTTTGTTACTACTCCCATTCCTACCATCAGGGCATCATCGATTAAGGCAATTGGATCCTTACCGGCATCAATTGCTTTCTGAAGGGCCTCTACTGTGTCATCTTCTTCGCCTTCATAGATTGATTCTGCAATCGGGCGAATCAGTTCGTCTTTTGGATAAAGTTCTGCTGCCGCGTCATCCGGCGTCATTGCTTTTTCCATTTTGACGTTATACCTTTCCAGAATTTCACTGGGGTCTAAGTCCAAACTGGTCATTCTACACTTCCTTCCATATTTGTTTTAAATATATCCAGGGTCAATGCCTGATGGCGATTGGCCCATCTCCAATCTATTGCGAGGTTTAATCAAACCTCATATTCAAGTGTGATATTATAATATATAAGTATTTCTATTGTTAAATGCTAATATATAAAACTTGCTTATTATTTTGCAAATGCATCCGTATATTTATACAGTATAAAAAGCGCTTATTGTTTGCTTTTTTGAGCATATATGCTTGATTTTAAAAAATAAGTATTATCAATTACAATAATACTTATATATAATAATAAAATAGGCGGGCTGAATAAATATTATAAATAGATAATTACAATCAAATGAATACTATAAACAATTATAATCATACGCACGTTGCAGCATAGCGTTTTCAAAAAAACATTCAAAACAATTAAATTATGATATAATGAATAGAAATAACTATATATATGAGGAATCGAAAAAGCAATATTAGTAGTTAAAATCACAGAAATTAAAGGCCATAATTTGATGGGTTAAAAGTATCCACTTCAGATGAATAGATATCCAGGCAATTATCAATAAAAGATTCCATATTTTCGTCTAATGATTTCAGGTCATTTTGGGCTTTCTTTATTGTAGCTTTTTCAAACTTGGATAACTCCAGAAATCCCGCGGAACCACTTTCTATTAATTCACAAGCTTTCATGCCTGCCTCTTTTGCCCTCAGGTACAAATCATCCGGATGAGCAGTTATTACTTCACCAATACGATACGCATTATCGTACGATAATATGAATGCCTGCGGATCCCTGTATCTGTCCGAAACCATTAACACATCACGCAGGGTTTTACCAACTCCGGCTTCCAATGCCGTATTCATCATGCTGCAATCGTAAGAAAGGTTTTCTCCCCAACACTGTACAGTGGTTCCTCCAAAATCTCCACGGTATTCCACAGATTCATTGGACCAGAGATCGCAACATTGCATGGCCATATTGCCCATCAGATCTGAGTGGGCACATGTAGAACCTTTGCCTTCCTGGGAAATAGGGTATCCTGTAATTGCCTTAATGATATTGTTCTCATAACCACAATCCTTACCCGGACCAATTGCACCTGCTTCATATGCAGCAAGGGATCTTGATGCAGAAATCGCTCTTACAACAGACGCTACACTATGGGATAACTTGAAGTCAAGCAGTCCCCCTGCAACAAACATTGCAGTGTTTGCCTGTGCACAGGCCGTATCGCCGGCTGCGACGACATTGTTCTTCTTGGCAATACTGCAGATGTCCTGCCATATATATTCAACATCAAGCGCGCCAAGTATACCAACTGAAAAGACAACTCCCCGCATGTCATTCCTCAGGATAGCATGATCAAATACTTCTTTACCTCCAAGGGATTCAATCGACAACATATCCGCTCCTGAAGAAGCGACTTGCTCAAACGATTCAAGAATCCGGGAATAAGCATCTCCTCGCAGATCAATGCTTTCCCTGTCTCCCCGGATATCACCCACTGTATGCCTCAGGGCACATTTGATACCATATTCATCATGGTACTTTTCCATGATTGCTTTTTGGGCAGTTGCGACCTCTCCACCCCAAGTTGGGTTATTGGTCATCTGCTGAACGTGCTCGGTTTCAAGTACGACTGATGGGAAACCAACCTGGACCATTCTTTCCATTATATCGCGGGTAATACGCTCGTATTCATTTACAAGCGTTGCCTTATTTTTAGCCGCATCAGGCCGAGGGGCATAATTGATTTCAGCAGTAGTATATCCAGCACCGATTTCCAGGCCAAGACCGGTTTTTACAGGATATTTTGAGTGGCCAAAAAGAAGGTCTTCAAAATTGTCATATTCCATTGAAGAATAACGTTTAACAGACATAATATGGATCTCCTTAGTGTTTATGGAAAGTATCCCTTAATTTCCTTATATCCAACCCCTGCAGGATGGAATCTGCAATTTTGGGTACGTCTGCAGCTTCCTCGCAATATACCCCCAGATCATAATCAGAAACAAAGTCTTGGGTTACAGCACCCCCGCCACAAACTACAGGTACATTTATATCACTTGCCAGCAGTCGCGAATTCACGTCTTTGAAAGCATGCATTGTAGTGGTCATCAGGGCGGTTCCTGAAAGCATGATAGGTTTTTCTTTTTTGACTGCGGCTACAACTTCTTCAACAGGCACATCTTTTCCAAGATCAATAACCTCATAACCATTGGCGCGTAAAAGAACAGTTACAATCTTTTTCCCGATGTCGTGAATATCACCCTCTACAACATAAGAAATGATCTTGCCCTTTGATTCATGAGTCTGTTTGGATTGTTCCTTGCAATATTCTATACCTTCAATCATTGCCTGGGCAGAGATAATAACATCCGGCAGGTACAGCAACCCGTAATCATAGAGAGTAGACACCACTTCCATTCCTGCCATCAGGGCATCGTTTATAAGTGAAAGGGGATCTACTCCTGAATCAATTGTATTTTGCAAAGCAGCGACAACTTCATCCTCATCACCTTCAAAAACAGCTTTGGCGACCTGAAGAATATGGGGGTCTGTGGGGTACAGTTGTTCTGCCACTTCTTCAGGAGTCATGTCGCTTTCAACCAATATGTTGTAGCGTATCAAGATGTTTTTAGGATTGATATCTATCATTTTTACCCCACTTTACTTGCATTCCTTGTTTAATATGCGTCTATATTAATAATTTATGAATTTATCATCATTCAACAATTCTATTGACAACTACGACTACATCACTACCGTTCCATTCCCCTTTTTGCATTGTAGTATCGACATTTATTAGATCACTATTTTTGTCCATCAAAGTGAACAAATGTTTCTGTTTGTTGCCATTAAGTGCTTCGTTAAAGGCATTTGCAGCATCAAGTACCTGAGTATGGGAATGAATTTTCATAAAATTCATACCTGTTATTTCCTGTTTGGAATATTTCAGGGCTTTTGCAACATTAAGATTGGAGTAAAGGATACAGCCTTCCGAATCCACTACAAAAATCAGCTCAGATATTGTGTCAAAAAGCACCTGTAAATCATACTGCCCTTTCTGGATACCTCCCTCTTTTTCAATCCTATCAAGCACAGAACCTATCTGGTTTGCCACAGTTTCAAGTGAGTTACGTATAGAATGTGGAATCTCATAATTTTTATGGGAGCCCAAAAACAGTACTGCAGATAAATTATCATTGGTTATTACAGGTATAATGGCTGCTGCCAGAAGGTTATCTTTGCCTTTATTGGATCTAGAGAAAGGATAGATTTCAGAATAGAGTTTGTATATGGGATATTGTACTGACAGGAACTTTCCTCTAAATGAATCCTTTTCAATTGTAGCATGTTTTTCAACAAAATCATCGGAAATATTACGATGAGCTACAATATTAAGGTCTTTACTGGATTTGTCAACAATATAGAGGACACCTGCATCCACACCTTCAATATGAAGGGCCAGCTCTAGTAACTGATCAAACATTTCTTGCATATTACCGGTGGGTGTCAGGAAATTCCCCACATCAATATCAATATCTAAAAAACGATTTACTCTTTTTCTTTCAGTAATATCAAGGATTATACCCTGGTAGTGGCTTATTTCATTCTTTTCATATTGGATGGAACCCCGTTCTTCAACCCAGCGCACGTCTCCCTTTTTTGTGATTATACGGTATTCAATATTGTAATCCGACAGTCCTTCATCTGAATACTTTGCAAGCTTCTGATGGACATACTCAAGATCAGAGGGATGTATAATGTCCCCATACTGTAATTTTCCGGAAGTAAATTCCTCGGCCCTGTAACCAAAATTTTCAATGTTTTCAGATACAAACTCCACCGGCCAATCTTCTTCCGGGGCCCAAAAGAAAACTATTGCAGGACTGGTACGAATTACAGATTGAAGTACTTTTAGTACTTTAAAAGTTTCAAGAAGTTCATTTTCTTTTTCTTTCTGTTGTGTAATGTCACTTATAAATGCCATTACTGCGGGTTTGCCTTCATGTTCGATTACAGATGTGCTTACGATTACAGGTATTTTCTTGCCGTTTTTTGTAACCAGTTCAATTTCATCCCTGGAATGAGACATCTCATTTTGCTGTATATACTGCTGGTTTTTTTTGGTCACCATACGGCGATATTCTTCAGCAACGTAATTCCTGAAATCTGTATTAAGTATTGAATCACAATCATTGCCCACAAATTCACAAAACATCGAATTTGCAAATTTAAGTTTACCATCCTGAATTACTACTATTGCATCATTGCCATTTTCCACAAGGGAAGAATATTTCATTTCAGAGTCACGTAACGATTTCTCGGCTATTTTCTGTTTGATTGTAGTCCATATATCCTGCACAAAAAGTTCTAATTGATTTATTTCCATTTCTTTGAAAGCTATATTCCTGCTAAAACCTGCAACAATTACAAGCTGGTTCTTTTCAAAAAGAGGTATTTCAATGGTTTTTCCCACATCCATAACATTGGACTTTCGATCTTTGAAATCAAGATTTTCAAATCTTCCAGATACAAATGATTCCAGATCTTCTGTATCAGGAGTATACAGTATTTTTTCAGGGTTGTTATCCTCTCCCATCTTGCAAAGATAGACGCAATCACTGCCTGTGAATTCAACTGTAAGTTCAAGAGCAAAACGAGCTATTTCATCGAAAGAAAATACTTTCATCTGGTTTAATTTTAAAAGGGCTTCGAGTCTGGATTTGTTCATTTGGAGAGTGGCTTCAGCACTTTTTTGCAGGGAAATATCTTCAAAGATACCTATTCCACCCTGTAAAACACCATCCAGTAGCAAGGAATTACATGTAATTTTTATCGATTTGGATGAAGATTGAGTATTAACTTCGTATTCTCCCCTGTAAGAAAGAGCATTTCCGGAAAGCACCTGTTTTATTTGGCCAAATACTTCTGTATCTGGAATATAATCAAAAATTTCAGGTTCTGCCTTTTCATCAATAAAAGATTTGAATATATAATTGAAAGCTTCATTGGAATTTCTTATTTTGCCTTTCCTGTCAAAATAAACGATTCCAATCGGTGTTTTTTCAAAAATTGACCTGTATTTCTTTTCAGCCTCTTTGAGATGTTCTTCTGCTTCCTTTTTAGCCGAAATATCCCGAAATACGACCATTACTGCAGGCCGATTGCCATACTCAACGAGTGATGAGGACAGTTCGAAAGGAGTAACTTTACCTGATGTTGAAAGTAATTCGATCTCATATGTCATTTCCCTGTATATTTTCTTTTCAATACGTTTGGTATATTTTTTGTACAACATTCGCCGATATTGAATCGGAAAATAATCCAAAAAATGTGTGCCTTTTATTTCATCCCATTTTTTACCAACTATTTTTCCAAATTTGCGGTTTGCAAACTGGATTTTCTCATCTTGAATTATGATTATTCCTTCAGAAATACCCGATGTGAAAATGGAGAGCAGGTCTTCAAATTTTTCAGTTTCATTTTCAGAAAAAGGATGTTTTTCAAGTGTGAGCATAAATGCAGGTGTATCAGGTAAATCAGGATTCAAGTAATGAGCTGTAAAATTGTAGGCTTCACCTGCACTATCTTCAATGGAATGAATCGTTGGTTTATTTTGTGAGGAGATACTTTTGAGGGATTGAACAATTTCTTTTTTGGTAAAGGGCCATATTTCAATATCAAAAACTGATTTTCCATAAGGGTTTTCAGGAATTTCTAAAAGATTGCTGATTTTGGAATTTAGATATAGTATATTATATTTACTATCAAGTAAAAGAATACCAGTGTCCAGAAAGTCTAATGCGGGCTCAAGATTAAGTTGCCCTTCTTTTAAAGTCGATTTTTCCATAATGTTCCTGCCAATATATTGACAATTAATATTATACAATGCAAATCAATATTATGTTTATAAGAGGATTGCGTAACTATTATATATATCCTTTTTCAATGGTAACATGCTCACACCGAAAACTCGCTTCCTTCACTCCAATCGATGATTCGTGTTCATAAGGTGTGAGCATATCCTTTAGCAACAATTACACTTACACACCTTCTGGGTGATTGTGATTGTCGTGGTTGTGACTTTCATGGTTGTGCTTATGGACAGCAGTTTTTACTATTTTTATACCATGATTTGTGAAAATTTCCTTGACAAAGAAATCCACAAGTTCCATTAATTCCGATCGGGAAACATTTGAAATTGCAGAGAGAATCTTGATAGAAGGGTTGGAAGAATATGATTCTATAGTTTCAATTTGAGGTTTTTCCTCGGCTCCTGTGACACTGGAACGTACATTTACGGTACCGGCTTGCAAAATCACTTTCATGTGACCGACAAATTCCGGATTCATCACGATTATCTCTTTTTTTAGACCTTCCATCAGGTTTGAGACTATTGATTGGGCTTTTTCAGACTCAAGATAATCATGATTTAGACTGTATTCAGATGCATAAGTAGCCATTTTTGAATACTCTATCGAATTTTCTCCACTAGCGGCAACAATTTCTTCTGCATCGGGACCTTTATCAATACTTCCTTTTCTTCTATCTACTTCAAGGGATGTTTCATCACTTAATAGTGTACTAATGAATTCTGCAAACTCTTCATCCCTGCTTTTCGCGGAAAAACGAACCGTATGCGCCTGCGGATTCATCTGCTGGACTGAAGATTCAACTATCGGTATATATAAATCCTCTATTAAATCCACTTTGTTGATGGCCAGGATTTCAGCATCAATGATCTGTCTTTTGGAAAACTGTTTCGTTTCTTTCATTATTTGCTTGAAACGACTGCCGTCAATTACTGTTACAAGAGGTGCAAATTCGACATCTTTCAAATTCATCAGCATGATATCTTCTTTTATTACAGCAGGAAATGCAATACCAGTGGGTTCAACAAGTAGTATATCCGGTTTCATTTTCCTATAAATTTCATCTACGGTATACCTCATATCTCTCTTGAGAGTACAACACACACAACCATTTGTGAGCTCGATGGAATCAAAACCATAACTGGATATGATATCAGCATCAACCCCGACCTCGCCTATTTCATTTACTATTATAGCAGCTTTCTGGCCCCTTTCTCCAAGATATTTCCCAATACGGAGGATTGTAGTGGTTTTCCCACTTCCTAAAAATCCTCCTACAACGAGTACTTTCATTCGTTAAACCTTCCATCGATTATTGTTCCATTGATGGTTCCTGCATCATAACATCCAGATTTTCCCATTTAAACAGATCATGAGGACAGGCATGTATGCATTTCTGACAATGAGCACCATCGCATAGATCAGTACGTATCATTACTCTGTTATCTTCCATAGAAAGGGCATCATTAGGACAGACCTTGACACACTTATGACAGGTTTCACATCCTTCAATGACCATCGTAAGATATGTTCCAACCTTGTCAAGAACGTGAAGACCTTCTTCTCCCAGTACAGGAATATCTTTCACTACACGCTTTTCAACATCAGGAACTGATTTTACGACATCTATTGTAGGTAATTTCTTTTTCTTCAGGTATTTTTTAAGCACTTTGAAAGGCATGCCTTCTCCCCAATAAGAAAGTTCGAGAATGTAGGCTTCCTTAAATGCATCATCCATAGCAAACATGACATGTGTTCCAACGATTTCTTCTGCAATTTCCTGCAATTCCCATAACCTGTCCTCTGAGAGCAAAATTTCTTTGGCAACTATCAGGGAGGTGTTCCCAATCTGGCTGATTTGACCTACATCATAAGGGATCATGCCAATATTATGCGCCTTAATAGTGTCCATATAGGTTCCTGCAGCACCTGACATATACGCAGTTTGTATGTCCTCCATCCCTATTCCGGCAGCATTACAAAGAGTTATGTGGCCTGCCCTTATGGCCCCAATAGCCCTGCCAGCTTCTACAAGATCATGTTCGTTAAATTTTATTCCATCCTGCAATTGGATGACGTTGTTTTTCAGGTTGATTTTTGGGAGTACTACAAGACCATTTTTAATAGATTCATCAATTAAAGAGATTACACCTGTTCCTGTAATACCATGTGCTTCTATATCTCCCTTATCTATTACCGTGCCATCATCTGGTTTTACGAGGTCACCCTGTACAGCATCCATTTCATCATTAAGGACATAGTTACGTAGTGCTTTATCCTCAAGGGACACATCAGATATCGCATGAGGTCTGGCAATCGTACCATCTGCAATTTCCTGTCCTTCCAGGGCCGGTCCAGCTGCAGCTGAGCCTGTATATATTACATTTCCTACTTTCAAAGCCATCTCGGCATTTGTTCCGTAATCCGTTGCAATTGAAATGTCTGCATTGTCCAGCATACCGGATTTAACAATAAGTGCAAGAGCATCAGCTCCCACTTCATGTTTGATTGCAGGAGGAATAACGACACTGCAATTATCAAGATCTTCAAGACCCGGGATAAAGATACTTTTTACAACAGCAGATTTGCGTTCCTGTTCTTTTATGTTATATTTTGCTTTTTTTTCTCTGCCCCGCATATGCAAGATCATCAATGGGTATTCCCTGAAACAGGGATAACTGGATGGGATTTCCGCAAATCGCGATTTTATCAGGAGATGAATGAATCCCAAGTTCCTCAAGAATATTACGGAAAGCACCTATTACTAGTTCATGGGCAAGATCCTGTCCATAATTCATGGCAAAATCCAAATGGTCCATGACATTGGCTCCCGGAAGAGGATTGTTCATGGTAATTACCGTTTTATGGATATCGCCACTTTCAATATCTATTTTCTGAGCCCTGAAACCACTGGTTCCAAGATCAATAGCAACTCCTACTTTCATATAACCACCTTTTTTGATAAAGAGAGGGATGCGATCAGGCATCCCTTATACAATCAGGAAAAGTATTCATCTCTTGCTTCAACCAGTGCCTTTACGTTCTCAAGAGGAGAATTTGGAGCAATACCACAGCCAGGGGCAACTACCGAAATTCCGTCATCCAGAGCTTTTTTCGCATCCTCTTTTACTTTGTCAGGAGTGCCACTGAGTATTGTGAAAGGACTGGAAACGTTACCAACAAGTGTAGCACGTCCTTCAAGTGTTTTCTTGGCTTCCTTTACATCCTTCACCTTTTCTTCGATACTCAAGCCTTCAAATTTACAATCTCCCATCATATCCAGAATTGGTGTTACATTTCCACATATATGTAGTACTTTTACACAATCAACAGCTTCTGCAAATTTTGCAAGACAGGGTTTAAGGGTATCATTGAATGTGGCCGGACTCATAAGGTCAGGAGAAGCCACCGGGTCTGGCACACATATCATATCTACTCCACTATCCAGAAGTATATTGGCATATTCGATACATGCATCAGTGGCAAAATCAAGGATGGCCTTGAAGTCATCAGGCTTCTTGATAGACCATTTCATGAATTTCTTGACACTGGCAAGATCGGAGGCCAAAGTAACTGGTCCTTCCATTCCGGCTATAATCGGCACATCTTCGCCTACACTATCCCTTACGATATCTGTAGCTTCAACTACTGCCGGAATCCTTCCCAGTCCCGTCAGGTTATCAGGCATTTTGAGATCGTCAATTCCTTTTTTATAAGGATGTTCTGTTATTGATGGTTGCCTGTTTTGAGTACCCATGTTCACTTCACAACCCAGGCCTCGGCCAGGACCGTTAGGCAAAATGGATATCTTACAGCTTCCAAACCGGCTTCAGTGTGAGATGCCAATGCCAGTTTTGCCATTTTGGAAGCATCTGAATGAGCCTCGGGCCAGGATGCACCGGTCATTTCCATGAGCTCTACTGTTGCAGTCTGTGTAACAGAGGCAACCGGGGCTTTGTCTACAGACTCGCCCTTTAAAGCATTCGTTAATCTGGTTTTTTGAGTCAGTTCTGACATACTTTCAACACTCCAATCTATGAGTATGTGCCTTATCTAAAGCACATTATGATCAATTAAATTTGCAATTTCATTATATATAAATGTTTTTATTGCTTATATGTGATATATATAGATTTTGTAAATGCCAATTCGAAAATAAAGAGTTAATTGAATTAAATAAAATGGTCCTTGTTATTGATTTATATATAATATTGTCTGCATATTAGGTACTAATAGATAAAATGTGTTAGAAATACTTATATAACATAATTAAATGCAATATATCATAAACTTATATATAAAAATAATTGTAATTTTAAATCTATACCATACAATTAATAAATATAAAATGCTTATTGGTACCGATTATTTTTCAAACAAAACATCAAAGTTCAATCTGCTTCAAGAAAGAGGAATATATTTATATATCAGTAAACTCAAAAGCAACAATCAACATAAAAATAAAGCACCATAGCATAAAATACTAATATGAAACAATATTTTTATTCTTGATGATATATTCCAGAAGGCAAATTTGGCAGATTGGGAAAATACTTCTCCTCCTATTATTTTTATGCATCACAATAAATCCGGCCGGATGTGCAACATTTATTGAAGCAGGAGATACAAATAATCCTGATGGTGTAGTGGTACTGATAGTTGATGGTCTTGGCAACGGATACATAAATCCTGAGCTGGATGTAAAAGCAATCGATGGTTCCATTCTCAAAAAACCCGGGCTGTCAAATCTTCCAAAAATATATAATCAGGCTGTGATTTTCGATTCTGTTTTTGTCCCTGAACTTAAAAGTAATAGCGGACACAATGTTATCATGACAGGTAACAGGGATGCAGATGACACAATGGTAGGTTATGATAATGCCAGTATTTATGATGTTGTCAGGAAACATGGATACCTGACAGTTGGGGTACTGGAGAGAGGGGACTCCGAAGAAGTAGTTGCAGAAAATGACCTTGTTCTCCATGACACAACCAATTCCATAAATGAACCTGTAATGCAGGTTTCGGTATCCGGAAATAAGGATATAGATGCCCTGTCACTTCTTGAAAAAAAAGTTCAAGACACATGCATCCCGGGCACTATCCAGAGTTGAGAGTACGCCTTCCGGCACAATCCAGAGATATTATGCTTACAATAAATTGGCCCTCGATGCTGCGATGGATTCTATCAATATCCTTGAAAAGGAAGGCAGGGATAGGAAATACTTTATAACCGTCAATATTGCCGCGCTTGACACAGCAGGACTCTACAGGGGATATGAAGGTTATAGTCAGTGTATTGAAAACCTTGATTCCATGATCGTGCCCCTTTATGAAACATGCCAGGAAAACAATCTGGCACTGGTTATCACGTCCGACCATGGGATGGCATTTCCTGATGCTGAATCAAGAGGTGGGGCAAAATCAGACAAATATGCCTCTGCAAATGAGGTTCGCAATGTGCCATTGATAATTTTGTCCCCCAACATTAAACAACAACGAATTAGGGAAACTATTGGCCAGGAAGATGTAGCACCAATTCTGTTAAGTACGCTTGGCATTGCGGATAGGCCTGCTTTTTGTGAGGGAAAGGAAAAGAACCTGAAAGAATATGCAGTGCTAAAAGTCGTATCACCGGGCATTACCAGCATGAAACTTAGCAGTAGTGGTGAAGAAGTTTGTTCTGGAAGCAATGATTCCGTGTACTACATAACCGGTCTGGAAAAGAATAAACAATACACCCTGGAAACAGTAATTGATAGCAGTGGTGAGACGTACAAGGATACACTATATATCGAGAACGATAGGGTAATTGAAATAAAGGAAAAAGATGAAAATCAGGACTCTACCGCTTCCACGGAAAACAACATGCACCTTGTGGGAGGGATTTTGATAGGAGTTATCAATCTCACAGGCCTGACAATGATTTTCAGGATAATGCGCAATTGATAGTTTTTAAGGAATTTAGAGACATCTATCTATATGCTATTTTATCACAAATTATTTTAAATATCAGTCATCTATAAAAGTCAATGAAAATCGGCATTTTGGGGCCTGAAAGTTCATATTCTGAAAAAGCTGCAAATATATGGAAAGCCCAGCTTGGAACTAATCCGGATATTTCATATCTGAAGGACATTTCAGAAGTGTTTGAAGTTCTTCAGGATAATTCCATAGACTATGGTGTTGTCCCAATAGAAAATTCTATAGAGGGTTCTGTCGGTGTTACCCTTGATCTGCTTCTGGAGCATGAATTTTCAATTATCGGGGAAGTTGTAGTTCATATCCATCACTGCCTGCTTTCAAGGGGGAAGAAAGAGGATATAAGAATAATTCTGTCCCATCCTCAGGCACTGGCACAATGTCGCCATTTCATCCGGAAGAACTACACGGATGTGGAGATCAGGACTACAGGAAGTACTTCACATGCTGCTAAACTTGCAACGGAGTTTCCGGAAATGGCTGCTATTGCTTCCAGAAAGGCGTCTGAGAGTTTCGGACTTGACATTCTTGCAGAAGATATACAGGATTGGAAACCTGATCTCACCCGGTTTGTAGTAATTGCCAGAAAGCAAGACAAGGGAATACAAACCTGTATACATGACTGTAAAACTTCAATTATTGTCTATCTTGACAGGGACCACCCGGGTGCTCTCTATGAGATGCTGGGGGAATTTGCTACAAGAGGGATCAACCTGACAAGGATTGAATCACGCCCTTCCAAAATGTCCCTGGGAGATTATGTGTTCTACATCGATATGAATGGAAGTATAAAAGATCCCGATGTAAAAGAAGCACTTGATAACTTGAATCAAAACGTTTATATGTTAAAGAACCTGGGTTCCTACCAGAGTTACATGGAAGAGTGAAATTCAATGACCGGGGCAGAGGATCTTGAACAATTCATTCATCGGCAGGAAAATGCTGTTCGCAAATACCAGCGGTTGTTTAAACTGGCAGAATTTGTCATCCTGACCCTTGCCATTTATACTGTTCTGCTTTTGGTAAATATGGAAAACGCCTTTGGACTGGTAAGAGCACTGGAATTATATGCCGATAAAAGTTATGTTGTTGCTTCCTTAACAATTTCGTTTTCAACTATTGCACTTCTTCTTATCTCAATTGGAATTTCCCTAATAATAACTTTGCTGCTCTATAAAAGAGAAAAGAACACTTCAGTTATCTTACTGGCAGAAGAGAAATATCCGGTCCTGAAAGAAAGGCTCAGGACAGCCTACGATAACCGCAATCTGAACAATGTTATAATCAATGATTTGATTTATTCAGTGCTGGAAGGTACAAAGGAAATTCATTCATCTGCTTTTCTTGACAGGAAAAAACTCAAGGTCATATTTATCCTTTTGATTTTCACTACCTCGGCCCTTGGCATAGTTATATATTCGGATTTTCGCACAGACATAACTCCCGAAGGAATGAAAGAAGTAATCGACAATATACCGGGGATTCCCGATAATGGTGATCCGCCTGAAGATTATTTCCCCTCTGATGGAGACGGGAATGAGGCAGGAAAGGAAAATATTACAGGTGAACCTGTGGTAGTCGTGGTGGATGGTGAAGAAGTGGACCTGAGTATACCGCCGGGATCAGAATCCGGCTTTACACCTACCGGGCAGGAAGATGAAAATCAGCCGGAATTCGAACCCTCTTCTTCATACGAAGTCGGACAGATGACTGCTCCGGCTTATCGTGAAGATTTGCCGGAAGGGTATGAGCCAATCATAAAATCATATTTTGAAGAATTAACCAGATAATGTAGCAGGAGTAATTATATGGACAAAAGTTCTCAATCAGGTGAAGCGGATATCTACCGTAATACCAGTGATATTTTTACCAATCTTTTCAATGAGATTTCAAAGGTAATTGTGGGACAGAAAGAAACAGTGGAACAGATTATTGTGTCTATCCTGTGTAATGGGCATACACTTGTGGAAAGTAATCCAGGCCTGGGAAAAACCCTTACAATATCCACAATTGCAAAGGTTATGGACCTGACATTCAGTAGAATCCAGTGTACTCCGGACCTGATGCCTGCAGATATTACAGGCACTCACTTTATAGAGGAAAGCGGCGGGCATAAGGAATTTAAATTCGAAGCAGGACCTGTTTTGCCAATATCGTGCTTGCAGACGAAGTAAACAGGGCATCCCCTAAAACCCAGTCAGCCCTGCTTGAAGCAATGCAGGAAAAACAGGTGACTGTAGGAAATGATACATTTATCCTGGACAAACCCTTCCTCCTTCTGGCAACCCAGAATCCTATAGAGATGGAAGGTACATTCCCTCTACCGGAGGCCCAGCTGGACAGGTTCTTGCTCAAGATACTGCTGGATTACCCCTCTTTTGATGAGGAAAAGGAAATCGTACGTCGTTACACCATGGTGGATATGCCTGAAGTAAACAGGGTTCTCAAGAAAAGTTCGGTGCTGGAACTGCAACGCCTTACCCGGGAAGTACCGATTGCCGAGGACATAAAGGCCTATGCCATCAAAGTCGTTATGACAACACGTAACTGGAAAGAACACCTGGAATATGGCGCTCTCCCCGTGCCTCTATAGGATTGATACTTGCAGCCAAGGCCCGTGCACTTATCCACGAACGCAATTATGTAAGTAAGGAAGATGTGGATACAATGGCTTATCCAATACTCAGGCATCGTATAATGCTGACATTCGAATCCGAGCGCAGGGGAATTACTCCGGACAAGGTTATTGGCGAGATAATCAAAAGAACTGAATGAACTTTCCCACAAATAATAAAGGGCTCCTTCAATGACTGAAAAAAGACATAGCATTGATGTTAGTTTCCTGAAGGAACTTGACAGGTTTTCCTTTATGGTACGCAAGCGAGTATCCAGCGTGTACGCCGGTAGCCGTCGCTCAATCCACAGTGGGAAGGGACTGGATACCCGGGGATACAGGGAGTATCACTGGGGAGATGAACCAAGGACTATTGACTGGAATGCCTATGCACGTACCGAAAAACTCTATGTAAGGGAATTTGAGGAAAGTAAATCCCTGACAAACCATATCCTGCTGGATGCAAGTAACAGCATGGAATATTCATCAGACGGGCCTACCAAATTCGAATATGGTGCGATGCTTGCTATCGGGTTTGCCTACCTTGTAACAAAAGATAATGACAAATTCACAATATCCACCTTTGCCACCGACGTAAGTTTCAGCCAGCCAAAACGCGGCAGGAAATACCTGCTCAGGGCTATCGACAGGCTGGCAGAGGCAGAAACCGGGGGCAAGACCTCCATAGAGGAATGCGTGAAACAGTATGAAAAAGCGATACGTTCCCGATCCCTTGTAATAATAATTTCTGACTTCCTTGACGATCCAAAATCCATTGAATCCGCTATATACAGGCTTTCAGTCCATGAACTTATTGTAATACAGGTAATGGATAAAACTGAAAAGTATCTGCAAATCGACGGTCTGGCAAAATTGACTGATATGGAAAGTGGTGACGAGTTGCAAACCTATGTCAGCAAGAATTTCCAGAAGAGTTATCAGGAATTGCTCAATGACCACGTTTACAGGATACAGGAAGCCTGTGACCATGCAGGGGCGGATTTTTACCAGTTTTCAACCGATACTCCTGTCTTTGATGCTTTCCTTGAAACACTGAGCAGCAGGAGGCGATGGTAATGCCCTTTGATAATACAATGGCTCTTGCCGCTCTTGCCAGTGTGATCCCTTTAATAATAATTTATCTTCTCAGGCCTAAACCCGTCCAGCTAAGTATACCTTCCCTGATGTTTTTAATGCAGGTGGAAAAGCAGAAAAAACGTTTTCATCGCTAAGGAAACTACTCAAAGATCCGCTATTTCTTATCCAGCTGCTTGTGCTCATACTGCTTTCCACTGCTGCAGCAGCACCATTTTACACCTCACAGGAAGACCTGAGCGATGAACATACTGTAATTATCATTGATGCTTCCGCAAGTATGCAGTCAGGCAATCGGTTTGACGATGCAACACGCCTGGCTGAAGGGTATCTCAGCAAGAAGAACAGTGTAATACTGGCCAAAAGCAGTCCGGAAATTGTTGTTGAGAACACAGGTTCATCGCAAGCATCCGATGCGCTTGAAAATGTAGAGCCTAGCGACACGATAGCTGACCTTTCAGGGGCAATGTCTGAAGGTATGAGACTGCTTTCGCAGAGAGGCGGTACAATGGTGGTGGTATCCGATTTTGCAGCTGGGAAGGAGAAGATCCGGTATCTACAAAACAACTTGCCCAGTCCTATGGAATTGACACTGCTTTTGTTGATGTAAGCTCAGCAGTGGGCAATGTGGGAATCATAGACGGCTGGATAGACACCGAAGACGGTAATTACGTGTATACCTGTGTTGTCAAGAATTACAATGATTTTACCGAAAGGGTTGACATAGAAATTGAAAACCGGGCCGGTTCAGTAAAGCGCTCTCTTAATGTGGGACCCTCGGATACGGCCCAGTTTCGTGTGAATCCCCTATCTTCGGGGGTTACATCAATATCAATCGCAGATGAGGATAGTTTGCCTGCGGACAATAATGCATATGTTGTAATTCCAACCCAATCGGATACTCAGGCCCTTTTTGTTTCGGATGAAGGGAAGTTACCCTCAAAGATTGCTCTTTCGACACTGGCGTCTGTGGATATTTCTACGGCTGAGGGAATTCCTTCTTCCACCGATGATTACCGGATAATGGTCATCGGTCTGAAAAACCGCTCCCTTACATCCAGTGAGGTAGAAAGGCTTGACAGTTTCCTGAACAATGGAGGCAGGGTTGTGGTTGTAGCCAGCCAGATGCTTGCAGGCGGCAATTCCACAGACCAGTTCCAGGGCATGCTTCCGGTTATACCCGGTGATGTGGCTGAAGTTCAGAATGTCCTGGGTATCGATCTGGAAGTTGTCCAGTCCTCAAGCCTGACAGATGATGTGAAATTTGATGAGATTGCCATGTACAGGTATCTCAATGCCACGCCGCGCAATGATGCAACTGTACTGGTTGCAACTGAACAGGGAGATCCTTTACTTGCCCACTGGTCTGTGGGAGACGGGACACTGGTGTATTTCGGCTTCAATGATGAATTGGGTGAGCCCTGGAACAATTTCCACAACCTGCCCGAATACCCGGTACTCTGGGCAAAACTTACAGCCTGGCTCGGTGGCAGCGGGGATATAAGCGACTATAACCATGAGACCGGGGATATCACCTCTCTTGCCCGGGAAATGACAGTACAGACACCCACCGGTACAATAACCACCCAGAAGGTGTTGTTCGAACAGGTCGGGACATATACGATCGGAGGACGCACCGTAGCGGTCAACCTGTACAGTGACCGTGAATCGGATACTACCAGGCAAGGATTGGAGGTAATGGAACGTGTTTCAGACCAGAACAGGGACAGCCCTGATATTGTCCGTCAGGATAGTTATGAGGCAAAGAACTATCTGGACAATTACCTGATTATACTGGCTATACTACTGGCAATACTTGAAATCCTGATTATACGCAACCGGGGTGAACTGTGATGCTTTCCTTTGAACAACCCATTATACTTGCATTTATACTACCCGTGCTGGCAGGTACTCTATACCTTATGCTTAAGGGTGGTAACAAAAAACTGCTCATATCCAGGGCAATTGTCCTGTCCCTGTTGATAGTGGCCCTTGCTTCCCCTTTTACCCTGGTAAGCCAGGTAACAGAGCAGGAAAACCCGCAGCTTGTAATAATCTCTGACGAAACGGAAAGTATGCAGCTCTTCGAAGAAGGTGTGGCCGACGAACTCTATGAAAGCCTTACCACCAAAACCCCCACCAGTCTTGTCAGGCTGACAGGCGATAAGACCGCTCTTGGAGACGCTGTGGTGCAGTATGCCAGCAGTGATAACCAAATCGTGCTGGTGACGGATGGGAACAATAACTACGGTAAGGACCTTGAAGAAGGGCTGGATTTTGCACAAAATATAGGGTCCACTGTATATGCAGTTACACCGGAAATTGAATCAAACGATCTCAGTATTCAGGTAAAGGGTGACAAGACCGCAGTAAAAGGGAATGAATACCGGTTTGAAATAATTGTTTCACAGGCTGAAGAAGTACCTGTGGAATATACATTCAACGCCTACGCAGATGATGAATTGATACGCAGTGGCACCTTCACACAGAGCAGCAGACAACGCAGCTATCAAATCCCTTATAGATTCAATGAGCTCGGTGCACATGAGATCAAAATTGAGCTGAGCACACAGCAGATGAGGCCGATAATATCAATAATGATTTCCTAAAATCGGTCTATGTGGTACCGAAACCTAAAGTACAATATATAACTGATGAACCGGACTCTCCGCTATCCAATATCCTATACAACCTTTATGATACCTCTACCAATTCCAACATATCTGATCTGGATTCACAAAAAGCTGTGGTAATCGATAATATACCCGGCAACAGGATATCTGAATCAGATGTGGAAGTTCTGAAACAATATGTATCAAATGGAGGAGGAGTTGTGGTCACCGGAGGAGAGCGTTCTTACGAATATGGAGATTACCTGAATTCTTCAATTGAGGATATATTACCGGTAACTTCCACGCCGACACAATGGAAAGGAGGTAGGGATATTGTCCTTGTACTTGACATATCTCCTAGTACTGAAAAACACGGCACTCTTTCAGAAATACTGGGGAATGCGATATACCTGGTCCAGAAGGAGGAATTAAGAGGGGGCTATATGGGAGTTATCGCTTTTGGTAAGGAGGGACATGATGTTTCCGGTGGGTTGAAGTATCTTGGTACGGCAGGCAACCGGGAATTTCTGGAAGAAGAAATGCGCCAGTTGCGACCAAGTACCACAAGTGAAACATTGCTTCATGAAGGTCTTGAAGTTGCACAGGAATGGCTTAATACTGAAACCGGGACATTGGATCTGGTAATAATCTCTGACGGGGGTATAGAAGATTCTTATGAAGAAAGCCTTAACATAGCTAAAGACTTGAAAGAAGATAATGTGAACTTCTATTTTGTTCATATTCGGTCTTCAGCCCCCTCCCAGCAAGATGAGTCAGGTAATGTGTATGCTGAAAAACTTGTTGAAAACGTAGAAGGTACAACCAATAATTACTTCAAATTGGATGCCGGGCAACGGGCCAATATAATATCAGATGAAGCCACTGAACCACCATTAGATGAAAGTGAATCCACTGCATCTTACCAGCTTTTCGAATTCAACCCCTCACATTTCATAACCCAGAACTCAAATGTGAAAGCAAATATAACCGGCTACAATGATGTCACTCCAAAACCCGGAGCCAACAGGCTTGTTGTTGCCTCTAATGGGAAACCTGTTGTAACTACATGGAGATACGGACTTGGAAGAGTATCTTCGATCACCACAGATAATGGCAAGGATGGGGGCTGGAGTTCACAGATGTATTCCGGTAACAACTCACAGCTGATATCAGCAACCGTAAATTGGGCCATAGCCAACCCACAACCCGAAGAAGGCGCGATTGTGGAAGCACCGGACACATGGTTCGGCTACCTGCCACAATCACTCTTACAATGTATGATGAGAAGTTCCGGAACTTACATACAGGGGTGATGAACTGGAACTGGCTTTTGTAGGGAAAAACACCTATGAAGCCCAGATATTCCCGAAAACAATCGGGATGCATTATGTGAGTGGTTATCCAATTGCTGTGAATTATGCCATTGAGTACAGGGATGTTGGCCTCAATGAAGACTTGCCTTCCTTGATTACCGGAAATGGCGGTAAGGTCTACAGCCAAAAAGAAGCCAGAGCAAATCTCCTTGCAGATGCCCGGCAGAACTCTCTCCAGAGTCGCATGGAACCTGTCAGCTGGAAGATGTATTTCATTCTGGCTGCACTGTTGCTTTTCCTGGGAGAAGTGATGCTTCGTCGCAGTCTGGAGATAATCGAATCCAGGAAGCAAGAATGAGATAAATCATTAATACGGCTTTGATATTTTTTTAATTTATTAAAAAATCAGGGTCTTTATCCTATTTTAATCCGGTTGTGTTATATCTATCCATGACAATGTAAGAATTGTCCGGGATTTGTGCAGCATTGTTCCGGGCTGGATCAGCCGAGTTGGGGGACTACGGCTGATACATGGAGTGGGGGATTAAATGATAGCATGGTTGGGCATCCATGTTCTCAATCTACTTTTACCGTAAAGATGGTTTAGCTATTATTTCATTTATAAATTAACTTTTTTAAACCAACAACTATTTATATTATAAAACAGTAGTTGCATTTCATATTGTTTCCGAAGATATAATTATTTACAAATTATTTTTTCATATATATTTCCTTCATCTAATATAATATTCCTTTGTAATTTTCAATGGGACTATAATATTATATTGATATCTAAAAATCAAGAGAGGTTATGTTATATACAAAAACATCCTATTAGATTAGGTGGTGATTGGGAGAAATATTCTCTCGACATAACCTGACGGGGTGGGACCCGAGCGGGTATATATAATTGGTGGGGTACGTTATTGGAGGCATAGGAAAGAGTATCTATGCCTTCTCTATTACTTCTTCTACATTCTTATACACTTGATAATGAAGATATTTATACGATATAACTCAAAGTAGAATCATGAGTTATATCTATCTGATAGGAGCCATAATTTTTGAAGTGTTTGGTACCACCTGCATGAAATTATCTGATGGTTTTTCCAATATATTGCCCTCAATAGGGATATTCCTGTTTTACGGAATCAGCTTTGCCATGTTTACTATTGCCCTGAAAGGAATAGACGTAAGCATAGCTTATGCAATCTGGGCCGGAATGGGGACCGCAATGATCACGGCTATTGGAATCTTCTGGTTCAAAGAGCCTGCCACGGCAGTAAAAATGGTATCTATAGTGTTTGTAGTAATTGGAGTGGTAGGCCTCAATCTAAATTTGGGAGGACATTAAGCCCTCCACTAAAATTATTTATTGGCAACAAACCTGCGATACAGGCGTGCCTGGAAACCATGGTATTTGGAAAAACCTTCAGCGTCCTGCTGATCTATGACCTTGCTGTCAAAGGACACAAGATCCTCGGAATACAAACCATTGGGTGAAGTCCTGGCCATAATGTAAACATTGCCTTTGTACAACTTCACGGTAACAGTACCTGTAACACGCTGCTGTGTGGAATCTATGAAGGCATTCAGGTCTTCATACAGGGGTTCATCTACAAGGCCCAGGTAGGCAAGTTCCGACCATTCAGCATCCACCATAGCCTTGAACTTGAGTTCAGAGCGGGTAAGCACGAGTTTTTCCAGATCCCTATGTGCAGTCAATAAAACGGTAGCAGCAGGGTGTTCATAATTCTCCCTGGCTTTCAATCCCAACACACGATCCTCTATCATATCGGTCCTTCCGACACCATGGGATCCGGCGATCCTGTTCATCTCCTCGATAAGAGTTACACCTTCCATGGTTTTACCATCAAGGGAAACAGGAACACCTCTCTCAAAACCGATTTCTATGGTCTGTGCATCCGGTGCCTGGGCCGGGTCGACAGTCCAGTTGTAGATCTCTTCCGGCGGAATGTAACCCGGATCTTCCAGTTTGCCGCCCTCAATACTGCGACTCCATATATTCTCATCGATACTCCAGGGTTTGGAAGATGTCACAGAGACAGGAATACCATTTTGTTTTGCATACTCTATCTCCCATTCACGTGTCAGGTTCATGTCACGCATCGGGGCCACCACTTCCATATCGGTAAGTCTGAATACGGCCTCAAATCTCAGCTGGTCATTGCCTTTACCGGTACATCCATGGGCAAGCATTGAAGCCCCTTCCTTTTCTGCGATTTCCACGACCTTTTTAGCAATAAGGGGACGGGCAATGGATGTTCCCATTACATATCCTTCATAATCCCCGTTTGCCTTTATGAGAGGGAAAATATAATCATTTACAAATTCTTCCCTGACATCAAGGGTAAAATGCAGATCACTTATATTCTGGGCTTTTTCAGTAGCCTCTTCTACATCTTCTCGCGGCTGTCCTACATCCACTGCTACGGTTATTACTTCATCACAATCGTATTTTTCCTTAAGCAGGGGAACACATATTGAAGTGTCCAGACCACCTGAATAAGCCAGTACTGCCTTTTTGACCATTATTAATACCTCTATCTAAACAATAAAAAAGGAATGAAATCAGCCGTAAACTTAATTGTTCCGGCGGATCTCTTCATGATATTCGTTAATTGATTTAATCGTGCTGCTACCCTCAGCCATTGCTTTAATGGCTTCAACTGAAGCACGCGCAGCCTGTATAGTTGTAATGTATGGAACCTTGAAATCCACTGCTGCCCTGCGTATATGGTAACCATCTTTCCTGGATTGGCGGGATGTTGGGGTATTTATGATAAAGGCAACATCGCCTCGCCTGAGCATATCAATAACATTGGGACTGCCTTCATGCACTTTCATGACAGCCTCCATAATGATACCTTTATCGGAAAGATAACGTGCAGTACCTTTTGTACCCATGAGTTCAAGTCCCATTTCCTGCAACCTGCGGGCAATTTCTACAATCGCTTCCTTATCTCTTTCCCTGATTGACAGGAAAACTTTTCCATTCAGCGGAAGGAGGTTATCAGCACTTAGCTGGGCCTTGAAAAAAGCTCTCCCAAAGTCATAATCAATACCCATTACTTCACCGGTACTCTTCATTTCAGGGCCAAGCACCGGATCTGCACCGGGCAATTTGTCAAACGGAAGGAGGACTTCCTTGACAGAATAATGATTCAGGGAAGGTTCCCTGTCCTGCAGGTAACCAAGGTCCCTGAGGCTGTGGCCGATAATAACCTGTGCAGCAATCTTTGCCAGGGGAATCCCGGAAGCCTTTGCTACAAAGGGGATAGTACGGCTGGACCTTGGATTTGCTTCCAGTACATAAACCTCGCCATCCTTGGTTGCCATCTGGATGTTTATAAGGCCCTTTACCTCAAGCGCCATAGCAATCTTTCTGGTATAATCCCGAACCGTTTCAAGGATGTTCTCAGAAAGATCATAAGGAGGGATCACACAGGCAGAATCACCGGAATGTACTCCTGCTTCTTCGATGTGTTCCATGATAGCACCGATCAGGACATCCTTTCCGTCACTCACAGCGTCCACATCGATTTCAACCGCACCCTCAAGGAAATCATCAATAAGGATGGGATGTTCGGGTGATACCCTGACAGCTTCTTTCATGTACCGCTCCAGATCTGCGGAATCATAAACGATTTCCATTGCCCTTCCCCCAAGTACATAGGAGGGGCGGACGAGGACCGGATAACCAATATTATTTGCAACCTTAAGAGCTTCTTTTTCGGATATTGCATAACCTGCATCCGGCTGATTGATTTTCATTTTTGCAAGACGCTGATTGAATTTTTCCCTGTCTTCTGCCACATCCATATTTTCAGGGGAAGTTCCCATTATCTTCGTCTTCAGGTCTGTGCGCCTGGCAAGTTCCTTTTGCAGGGGGATTGCAAGGTTAACCGAAGTCTGACCACCAAATTGTACGAGTACACCGTCCGGATTTTCCCTTTCAATGACATTCATTACGTCTTCAAGTGTCAGGGGTTCGAAGAACAATTTATCCGAAGTGTCATAGTCAGTAGAAACCGTTTCAGGATTGTTATTGATGATATGGGCTTCTATATCTTCCTCACGTATGGCATGAACTGCATGCACAGTACAGTAATCAAACTCTATTCCCTGCCCGATACGTATGGGACCGGCACCCAGAATCAGGATCTTCTTTCTGTCTGTGGGCTTACATTCACACATCGTTTCATAACATGAATAATAATAAGGGGTCGCTGCAGCAAATTCTGCTGCACATGTATCCACCATCTTGTAAGTGGAAGTGATGGCCCCGTCCCTGCGTATATCATTTATTTCTTCCCTAGTCTTTGAACAACATTTGGCTATCCTGCTGTCAGTAAAGCCCATTCTTTTGGACTTACGAAGAAGATCAGTGTCTACTTCTCCATTCTGGACAAGGTGTTCTGTAAGCCGGGACTCCATATCTGCAATGTTGGCCATTTTTTGCAGGAAGAACTGGTTTATGCCCGTATATTCAGAGATTTGTTCAATGGAATAACCTTTCTTCAGGGCTTCATATATTACAAAAAGACGCTCGCTTGTAGGAGTTTTGAGTAATGTGACAATCTCCGGATCATCACGGCCTGTGACCTCAAAGTCCATATCGTTATCCAGAGAACGGATGGCCTTTAGCATGGACTCTTCAATCGTCCTTCCAATGGCCATGACCTCACCGGTACTCTTCATGGCCGTGGTAAGTGTCTTGTCTGCAGTTACGAACTTGTCAAAAGGCCACCTGGGTATCTTTGTAACCACATAGTCAATGGTTGGCTCGAAGGATGCAGGGGTTTTCTTTGTGACATCATTGAGGATTTCATCAAGTGCCATTCCCACAACAATCTTAGCGGTTACCCGGGCAATCGGATAACCGGTCGCCTTGGAGGCAAGAGCCGAGGAACGGGACACACGGGGATTGACCTCTACAACACGATATTCGCCGTCCTTTGTTGCAAACTGGATATTACATCCACCTTCAATACCCAATTCCCGGATTATCTTGATAGCTGCGGTCCTGAGCATCTGGTGCTCTTCATCGTTAAGTGTCTGGGAAGGGGTAACCACTATTGACTCGCCTGTATGGACACCCATGGGGTCAATGTTTTCCATATTACAGATAACAATGCAGGTATCATTGGAATCACGCATTACTTCATACTCAAATTCTTTCCAGCCCAGGACACTTTCCTCCACAAGTACCTGATTTATGCGGCTCAGCCGGATTCCCCTATCCACGATCTGCAATAATTCTTCCTTTGTATGGGCAATTCCCCCGCCTGCACCTCCCAGAGTATAGGCCGGGCGGACAATAATGGGAAGACCGAGTTCCTCTATCATTTCTTCTGCTTCCTGCAAAGAGGAAATGGCCCTGCTGCGGGGAACTTTTTCCCCGATATTTTCCATGGTCTGCTTGAAAAGTTCCCGATCCTCGGTATTTGTGATTGCATCAAGAGGTGTACCCAGCATCTCTACGCCGTATTTTTCAAGAATACCCAGCTCTGCAAGTTCACTTGTAACATTAAGACCCGTCTGTCCACCCAATCCGGCAATTATACCGTCGGGCCGTTCTTTTTCAATGATTTCACCGATTAGAGGGGCTTCCAGAGGTTCAATGTAAACAGAATCCGCCATCTCCGGATCTGTCATAATAGTTGCCGGATTGGAGTTTACAAGTACGACTTCAAATCCTTCTTCACGCAGGGAGCGGCAGGCCTGACTTCCCGAGAAATCAAATTCTGCAGCCTGTCCTATCATAATTGGACCGGAACCTATGAGCATAATCTTTTTTATGTCAGTCCTTATTGGCATCATTTATCGCCCCCTGCCATTTTGTAAATTTTGTCAAAGAATCGTTTTTCAGTATCCATTGGTCCCGGATGTGCATCCGGGTGGTATTGTACACTCAGGATATCAAGGTCCCGGTGTGCCACACCTTCGATCGTATTGTCATTGGTATTGAGCTCGGTAGTGTAGAGATCGGTTGCCTCAAGAGAACCATTATCAACAGCAAATCCATGGTTCTGGGAAGTAATATGCACAATCGAACTTGAAAGGTCCTTTACCGGCTGGTTGGCCCCGCGGTGTCCGAATTTAAGTTTATATGTATCCGCACCCATTGCCCTTGAAATAACCTGATGCCCCAAGCATATACCTGCAATGGGTAATTCCGATGCAAAGTAGTTGACAGCCTTTGTGGCATCCATAGCATTCTGTGGATCTCCCGGACCATTGGAAAGGAAAAGAAGATCAGGTTCATAATCACTTATTGCTGAAGCAGGTGTTGATGCAGGGACTACTGTTACATCCATGCCTCTTGCAAGCAGGCTATCCATAATATGGGCTTTCATACCCAGATCAATAAGTACAATATGTTTTTTATCAGCAGTATTAACCTTGCTTTTTACACTATATGCTTCATTACATGTAACTTTGGAAATTAAGTCAATATCAGATATTTTGGGTTGCTCCCTTGCAAGCTGCACGGCTGCCTCGCCGTCATCACTTCCATTAATAAGGGCAGCTCTCATTGTACCGTGCTCCCTGTTATTTAGGGTGAGCATCCGGGTGTCAACCCCGGCAATACCCGGTTTTCCCTCATCTTCCATGAGTTTGTAAATGGTGCGCTTTGAACTGTGATGAAAAGGGTCAGGACATGCTTGTCTGACTACAAGGCCCTCGGCCTTTACACCATCTGATTCAAAACATTCATCGCTGACACCATAATTACCAATAAGGGGATAAGTGAACATAAGGATCTGACCCTTATAGGAAGGATCACTTAGTGCCTCCTCATAACCGGTATATTGAGTAGTAAAAACGAGTTCTCCGCAAACTGTACCTTCGGCACCAAAACCGGTGCCTGTGACAATTGTCCCATCTTCCAAACCAATTACTGCACTCATCATCGGAACCTGCCTATACATGTAAAAAGTAGGCTATAAGTATTTCGATAGGAAAAAGAAAAGATTCATTCAAAGTGCAATTAGATATAAATATCAATTACATTTTCCTGAAAATTAATCTGGCCACCAGGAATAATATTATGCCAAGTACAAGCCCTCCGGCAAACAAAGCAAGATTATCATTCACCTTTCCCAACAATCCACCGGCGCCTTCATCCATGTTCTGATTGTTTTCGGAGGTTAATGCAACATCCTCATTCCCCGTTACGTCCACATTAGTGTCTTCTACATCAATACCGGAAACCTCATCTGTGCCTTCAGGGTTTTCCATTTCCAGCATCCAGAGATCAAAGGTTTCATTTGCTTTGGCTCCAAAGACTATTTTTTTACCGTAAGGGCTTACGGCAGGAGAAAATTCAACTTTCCTGTCATCGGTAAGTAATTGTCTCTCATCATCTTCAGTATCAATCAACCAGAGATTGGTTTCCCCTCCACGATCAGAAATAAACACTATCTTTTCACCTGATGGCAGGAAAAAAGGATCGACATCATTGGAAGTACCATGAGTAAGTTGCCAGGATGTATCAAATTCTACATCTGTCAACCATAAATTACCCTTAAAAGAGTAAATTATTTCGCTCCCATCAGGGGACCAGGAAGGCTTACCTTCATCTTCTGAAGTAAAAGTCAACTGCCTATGTGATTTGTTTTTTATATCCATTATCCAGACGTCATAATTACCCGCAATATTGGATCGATATGCCAGCATTGAACCATCCGGGCTGATTGAAGGTGAACGGCGGTCTGCACCATCTGTTAATTGTGTAATATTGGACCCGTCAACATCCATCTTAAAAAGATTGATATAGGTAGAAGAATACGGTTTTCGGGATTCGGATGCAAAGTAAATTTCCTTACCATCTGCAGAAAAACAGGGATCTCCGTCCCATTTCATTCCATCATAAATAATATGTGGATCACTACCATCTGCATCCATAATCCCGATTGCCTGATCATTCATGTAAGTAATCTGCTTTCCATCCGGACTCCATGCAGGATAATGATAGTCACTGCTAAAGTCATCAGTAAGAGGATATATATCCGCAACCTCTATTCCGGCAAATACCGGTGTTGCGGAACAAATGATAAGGACCAGGCAAAACAACGCCATAGGTCCCGTTTTCAGCATTTTCATCACTCTTATTAACTATTTATGTGATTTTCAATCTTTTGCTTCAGGATGTCACTTACGACCTTTCCATCGACTTTTCCACGGAACTGGCCCATGACAATCCCCATGAGGGGGCCAACAGCTCCCAATCCCTTTTCATTGACAAAATCAGCCCTTTCCCTGACAAGATTGGCTGCAAAGGATTCTATTTCAGAAGTATCTATACCTGAAAACCCAAGCTGCTCCAGGGCTTCATCTATACTTAAATCCGGTTTTTCAGCAAGCAGGCGTAGTAATTCATCAATACCTTCCTTGGCAATTTTGCCTTCTCCTATGGCATCAAACAAGGCAATAAAGTGATCATCCTGTAGTTTTTCGACATCAATCCCGTCTCTGCGAAGTTCAGGCAACCTGCCTGTAAAAGTACGTGCAACCAGGGTAGCACCTATTGAGTCATTTAACGCAAATCGATCCATGATGTTCTCAAAAAGGGGCAGGTACTTTGAGTAAACAATTTTTTCAGCAAGTTCATCGTTTAAGTTGTATTCTTCTGTGAACCGTTTGCTTTTATCAATAAGAAGTTCAGGGGTTTCAATTGATTCAAAGTAAGAAGGAGATATATCAATTACTGGAACATCCGTCTCCGGATACATACGTGAAGCACCAGGCAGTGGTCTCATGTAGGCAGTATTTCCATCAGGCAGAGCCCGTCTGGTTTCCTCGGGTACAAATTCCAGGGCTTCACGAGCCCTTATAAGTACGCTTTCCATCGCACCGTGTGCCTTTTTATAAGAATCAGCAACCAGTACAACTGCATCCTCATCAACAGCTCCTACGGCACTTTTTAGGGATTCCACCTCATCTGCAGTAATACCATATTTCGGAAGCTCATCAGTATGGAAGATTCCACCTACGCCGGAAGGTTTTGCCCTGTCTGAAAACTCCGTGCCAAGCCTTCTTCCCGGCTGCACTTCTTCTCCTATGATACCATCAAAGCCGATTAACCTGATTGCAAGGACTTTTCCTTTTTTAAGTGCACGTTTGATAACCTTGGATTCAGTATCCCTGGAAACATCAGTCACATCAAATATTTCATTATGTATGCCCGCACCCCTCTGTTGCAACATTTCACGGATACGTAACAGGTTAACCTGTCTTTCAACTTCAAGTTCTACAATGGTTTCGATCATATCTAGGGCCTGTACTCCCTTGACCTCTACCCTTGCACCTTCAGCAATCGAGATATTCACATCCTGACGGATTGTCCCCAATCCCCTTTTGACCTTCCCGGTAGAACGCAGCAACATACCTATTACCTGGGCTGTTTCCCTGGCATGAGCAGGGGTTATTATATCGGGAGCAGTCCCAATTTCCACAAGAGGAATACCCAACCTGTCAAGGGAATAAACAATGCTATCCTTTTTATCCTCAATCTTCTGGGCAGCTTCTTCTTCGATACACAATACATCAACACCCACCTCATCCAAACTTGTGGGTATCGTTCCATCATTTGCAAGAAAAGCAGTACGCTGAAAACCGGTTGTGTTGGAACCATCGACAACTATTTTACGCATTACATGAAGTTGCTCCACTGGTCGCATGTTCATCAGTTTTGCAACCACAAGGGCAATGTCCAGAGCCTCGGTATTCAATTTGCGGGGTGGTTCCTCATCATATTCTACAAGACAGGTAGTATCATAGCCTTTGTAAATATACTTACGGTTGACCTTTGTCTGTTCCACAGCAGCACGGTCTTTTTCACCCATTTCACTTTCAGTGGCCCTTAAATATCTGTAAAATTCCACATTGGACTCTTCAGTTTCACGCAATGTAGTCGGGCACCTGCAAAACAGTTTTTCTTTTGAATCAAGCTGCTGGTGGATCTCCAGTCCGCACTTTAGGCCAAGTTCCCTGTAATAATCATCATTGTTCATATGGATATCACCAAGATCTGCTAAACAAGAACATGTAAAGATATAAAATAGTTATTTTTCGATATCTGAAATTTGCTCTGTACCTTCTTTCCTTTTTTCCCATTTCCGCCTTAATTTCACATCTTTAAGAGCAGGGCGCAACCCTTCCATTTTCTCTTTTACTTTTTCCTGTAAACTTTCATCAATTTCCGGGAATTCGATATCAATGTGCTCCTTTGCCTTTTCTACAGGCATTTTCAGGACTCTTGAGGTATCCGGCCTTTTACGTTTGCCGCTTACCAGCGCATCAATAGCATCTTCCCATTGTTTTGACCAGGGGCTATCAGGTATTGGAGAATGGCGCACACTATCTCTTCTCACTTCCATGACATTATCAGGACAGGCTTTTTCGCAGGCACCACAGTAAGTACAAAGGTCATCCCTGGCAGCTATTTTCTGTCCGTTTTCGGGAATATACCAGAGATGGGAAGGGCAGACATTGAAGCAGGCATGACAACCGGTAGGGTCACATTTGTTTATGTTTGCATCGATAAGCTTTAACTCACCCTCAAAAGGCTTGGTAATATCCACTGCATCATAGGGACAAACAATATCGCACCAGCCACATACCGTGCATTTCTCCGGATCAATCCGGGCACTACCCTCTATTACGGGTGCTTCCCCGCGTCTTGTCCCTTTCACCTTGATAGCATCTTCCGGACAGAGATCTGCACACAAGACGCAGTAATCACACTGTTCCTCATCCACAAGTAGCTGTTCAAATGGCATAGGATCCAACGGACCCGGTTGCTTTTCAAGCAGCATGAAAGCATCACAAAAACGTGCACACAGCCCACAAAGTGTACACTTATTTTCATCAATAGTAATCTCACCCTCTTCACCTTCCTTAAATGGGGCAATTTCCTCCTTGGTCTGCATTTCAATTTCAAGATCAATTGCATCTACGGGGCAGGTTGCTTCACAAAGCAGACATGGAAGGCATTTTTCATTTATCGTTGCCTGTCCTTCCAAAACAGGGAACAGGGCATCTTCCGGAAAATCTCCTTCTGCAGACATCCGAAATGCATTTACCGGACAGAAATTAGCACACATGGAGCAGAATGTACATTTATCAAGATCCAGCATTACCGGAGGAGCATCCATTCCGGTGGCAATCTCATGTATAGGGCCGGCTTCAAGTGCCTCAGTGGGACATATCCTAACACACAAGCCGCAACCGATACAACGCTTGTAATCATAATCAAGTGTTCTGGTACCTTTATCAGTTTTTTGCCGATACAATATGTGACTGCCTTCCACATCCATTTCCTTTTCCACGGAAAGGGACTGCTCTACAGCACATTCTTCTGCTTTTTGATCCTCACTCATCTGTCAGCCTCCTCAAGTTCCGAACCTATCGGACCGATGGCTGTCAGGTAATCAACGAAATCTTCAATCGTATTGGCAAATTTTTCCCCTTCTGCAGCTGAGATCCATTCAACACGCAACCTGCCGGAATCAAAGCCTGCTTCCGTAAGAACCTCTCCCAGGTTTTCCATACGGGTTTGTGCATGATAGTTACCATGCACATAATGACATTCCCCCAGGCGGCAACCGGCAACAAGCACGCCATCTGCCCCCATTTCGAAGGCCTCCACCACAAAATCAGGATCTACACGGCCCGCACACATTACCTTTATAATTCTTACACTGGTGGGATACTGGATACGGGATGTTCCGGCAAGGTCTGCTGAAGCATAACTGCACCAGTGCACAGGAATGCAACAATCAGGGGGAACTCATCTTTTACTTCCAGGGCAGCCTTGATCTGTGCCCTTACCTGTTCATCGGTATGGTTATGCATTGAGATGGCATCCACAGGACAGGCTGCACTGCAGGTACCACAACCATGACAGGAAACCTCATCAATAAAGGCCTTTCCATTTTTAATTTTGATTGTACCGTAATCGCAAACATCAGTACAGACACCACATCCAATACAGGCATCATAATCCACATGGGCGCTTAAGGGGTCGGTGCGAAGCTCACCGGGCTGAAGCAGCCTCATGACCCGGGACGCAGCCGCACTACCCTGTGCAATGGAAACCTGGATTTCTTTGGGGCCAGAGGCACAGCCTGCAAGAAAAACACCATTGATATGTGAATCCACAGGTTTCATCTTGGGATGGGACACAGCAAAGAACCTGTCAGGTCGGTTTGCCATTTTCAACATGCTTCCAATTGGTTTTGCGGACGGATCAGCCTCCATCCCGGTGGACAATATGACAAGATCGTACTGTTTTTCTTCTATTCTGGATTCCAGGGTATTCTCATATCGCAGGGAAAGGGAACCATCATGCTCCTGCACAATCTCAGCTACTCGTCCTCGTACAAAATCCATCCCCATCGCCTGGGTTTTGATATAATATTCTTCGTACATCTCCCCCGAGGCACGTATGTCAATATAGTGAATCGTTATTCGGATATCGGGATAGCGTTCTTTTAGCAACTGGGCGTTTTTCATTGCTGACATGCAACAAACCCGGGAACAATAGGGATTTCCCACAGATTCGTCCCGCGAACCCACACATTGTATAAATGCCACTTCTTTTGCAACCTCACCTGTTGAAGGACAGGTAACCCTGCCCCTGGTGGGTCCGGAAGCATTCAGTAGCCGCTCAAGTTCCATATTTGTGATGACATCGGTATATATGCCATACCCATACTCCTCTTTCCTGGACGCATCAAACAAGCGATATCCTGTGGCGATAATTATTGCTCCTACATTCAGCTGGAATTGAGTGGTCTGCTGCTCAAATTCCACTGCATCTGCAGGACATGCCTGTGCACAGAGGCCACAGCCAACACAATAATCACTATCAATATGTGCAACTTGTGGAACAGCTTGCGGAATAGGGATATTGATTGCCCGGGTTTTACCAAGTCCACTATCAAACCGGGAAGGAATTTCCACAGGACATACCCTTGAACATTCATCCACACAACCCTTGCATTTTTCTTCGGATACATATCGGGGCTGAGTGGTACCGGTGATCTCAAAGTTACCGACCGAACCTTCAATTGCAGTAATTTCGGAAAGGGTGTGAAGTTCGATGTCAGGGTGGTTAACAACTTCAGTCATCTTTGGGGCAAGGACACAGATGGAACAGTCATTTGTAGGAAATACTTCATTTAAAAGAGCCATCTTTCCACCAATCGTGGGCTCTTTTTCAATCATATGGACTTTATAGCCCGTATCGGCAAGATCCAGGGCTGCTTCAATTCCTGCCACGCCCCCACCTATTACAAGTACCTCCTTACTAACAGGTGTACTCTGGATCTTAAGGGGCTTCAAAAACTTTAGTTTTGCCACACCCATCTTGATAAGATCAAAAGCTTTCTGGGTGGCCATCCTTGGATTATCCATATGCACCCAGGAACACTGTTCCCTGATGTTAACAATCTCAAGAAGGAATGGATTGATCCCTGATTTTTCCAGCACGTTGCGGAAAGTAGTTTCATGAAGTTTAGGAGTACAGGCTGCAACAAGCACACGTTCAACATTATGTTCTTCAATATCCTTTGCAATTTTATCCTGCCCGGAATCCGAACACATGAACTGGATATCGGATGCGACCACAACATCATCCAGAGATTCTACCTGTTTTAGAAGAGCTTCAATATCGACTACACCTGCAATATTGAGCCCGCAGTGACAAATGTATACTCCTATTCTCATAAAAGTGCCCCTTCGTGGCTCTCTGATTTCATTTTAGACATGATATACCTTTGGATATAAAAAACGGTCGTGTGAATTGTGTGAACACTGTGCACAAAAGAAATAATATAGAAGGAGAATATAACTAAATCATTGAAGGTGATTAATGATGGGACTGGGAAATTTTATCAAAGGACTTTTCGGCAAAGGCGAACCTGCAATGTCAACGTCAGAGCCTGTTACAGAGACCATAAATACAAATCTCTATAAAGTTAATTCCCTGGCTTTTGAACAGGAAGTTGTGAAAGCAGAAACTCCTGTAGTTGTCGATTGTTTTGCAAAATGGTGTGCACCCTGTAAGAAAATGGCCCCTATGTTTGAAGAGGTAGCTGCCGAATATGAGAACCAGGTCAAATTTGTAATAATTGACCTCGATAAATCAAAAGATATTGCCAAGCAATACCATGTAGTAGGGATTCCAACACTTTTGCTTTTTGACAAGGGGGAAGTAAAAGAAAAACTGGTAGGCAATACCACAAAAGATAAACTTAAAAAATCAATCGAAGAGGTATTCGAAATCAAATCTGAATGATTAAGGTGAAAAAACTATGGTCAGTCATGAAGACAAAGTAAAAACAAAAAACTGGGTTACTAAATATGCTCAAAAGAAAGGGTACAAACTAAACCCCGATCCTGAAATGCTGGATCTGGTAATTGAGGGGCTGGCGAACAACAAAATAAAGTATGGCAAAGGTTACTGTCCCTGCAGAATACCTTCCGGGGATGAGAAGGAAGACAGGAAAATAATCTGTCCCTGCGTCTACCATGAGGATGAAATTGCAGCTGATGGTTCATGCCACTGTGATTTGTTCTTCCAAAAAGAAGACAATGAGAAAAAAGATGAGCAACAAAATGATTCAGAAGACTAAGATTTCCTTTTGTCCGTCAGAGTGTTGAAACAATGGCCAATGCGATGGAGATATACCAGCTTCTTCCGAAGACCAACTGCAAGAAATGTGGCAAATCCTCATGTATGGCCTTTGCTGCAGCCTTGCTTTCCAGGGAGAAAAATCTTGACGAATGTACCCCGATGCTGGAAGAGGAAAAATACAGTGAAAATTACACAAAACTTAAAAGCCTGGTTTCACCTGCAGAGCAAGCATCAGAAACCGGTATGATTGTACATGAGGACAGATGCATAGGTTGTGGCAATTGTGTTGTCGCCTGTCCCGTAAATGTTGCAGAAGACCCTAAAGGTGCAGGTAGTGGAAACGCGCCTACTAATGAAAGGGTAATCCTGAGAGTTGGAGATGGTGTAGTACGCCTGTCCAATGTGGAAGATTGCCGCAGATTCGGAGAGAACAAAATACTTTGCAGTGCTTGCATAGTAACCTGCCCCACAAAAGCAATTGAATTTGTCTGATTTTAGGAGGGAGCCTTTGGAAAGAGAATACCATGTTTGTACAGGATGCGCCCTTTTGTGTGACGATATCGAACTGAGGGAAGTAGAAAACAAGACCATTATAGATAGTGCCTGTCGCAAAGGGGTTGCTTGGATGAAAAATTGCCAGCATCCTTTAGAGTGTACTGTGGATGCAAAAGATACCACAACCCAGGATGCAATTGAAAAGGCAGCTGAAATTCTGAAAAATGCCAAAAATCCCCTCATATTTGGTATGGGAAATTCAAGTCTTAAAGCCCAGGAAAAAGCCATTGAACTGGCAAAAAAATCAATGCATGCATTGATGATACCTCATCGTTCTGCCAGGGTCCTTTTGTTGAAGCAATTCTCAATGATACAATCAAAAGTTGTACACTGGATGAGGTAAGGGACAAGGCTGATGTAATTGTATTCTGGGGATGTGATCCTTCAAATTCCCATCCGAGACATCTTTCTAAATACTCTTATTTCCCCCGGGGAAAAATGCGCCAGAGAGGTTGGGAAGAAGACAGGACGGCAATAGCAATTGATGTACGCAAATCGGATACAGCAATAATCTGTGAAGATAATTTTTACCAGATTCCTCCAAAAGCAGACGCAGAATTTGCCCGGGCCCTGACAGAAGCCCTATCCGGAAAGGTGCCAAAGGCAACCTTTGGTATGAAACCAAAAGAAATTCTTGAACTTGCAAACGTACTGAAAAAGGCAGAATTTGGTGTGATATTTGCAGGATTGGGGCTGGTCTATTCAATGCCCGACATATCACCCATGAAAAACCTTCTGGAAGCCATGAACAAGAAGACGGACTTCCATCTGATGCCCATGGTCGGACAGTATAACATGCGTGGCTTCAACCACACTCTGTTTGACAAAACCGGCTATATTAACAGGGTAAGTTTTGAAGGGGAAAACACATATCACGGGCCTCAATGTTCAGTCGTGGAAGTATTGAAAGAGAAAAGGGCAGACGCTGCGCTTATCATCGGTTCAGACCCCCTTTCAAGCCTGCCCGGAAGGATAGCTGCAAATCTCAAAGAAATTCCGACCATTGTAATTGACCCCTGCAAAACCTTTACTTCCCAGATTGCAAATGTGACAATCCCGGCAGCTGTTACTGGTGTGGAATGCAAAGGGGAAGCAATCCGGATGGATGGGGTCAAAGTCGAACTAACACAAATGAGAAAATCGGATAAAATGGCCGATGCAGATATCATTGAAAAAATAATGGAGGCCATATGATGGGTTTTGATCAGTTCCTTTCATCTCCTGAAATGGAAATCCTCATTATCACCCACCGTGATATCTTCCAGAGTGCAGCAAGTAGTCATTCCCGTTTCTCAGATGATTATGCAAACCTCACAGCAATAATACGACTTGATAAACAGGACATGAAAAAAGCTGGACTGAAGGAAGGAAATCTTGTAGCGGTTGAAAACAGTGCAGGGAAAGTAGTTGTAAAAGCCCTCCAATCTACCTATGAAGAACCACATCCGGGCACCGCTTATATGCTAAATGGACCCTGGGTAAATGCACTTGTATCTGCTGAAACAAGCGGCACAGGAGTACCTGCATTCAAGTATATAGAAGCAAAAATGACAAAATCAAAGGAAAGTTCAATTACTTCCTTTGAATAATTCAGACAAGTTCCCGGGGCTGTTTATGTTCAGGTAACACCGGCAGGGGCATTGTATTTATTAGGACAGGGGATTCCACTTCCTTTGCCCTTTCGAGCAGCATTTCCTTACCCTTTTGTGTTAATGCAAAAAGTGGTACTGCCGTACCTACCTGTGCAAGGGGTTTTATTAATTCCCGTATCTGGCGGGAAGCACACCCTGTAGTAATGTCCACATGCTGGAAAAGTTCCATTGCTTCCTCCTTTCCCAGACCTGTGGTATGTGCCGCAACGATTAGCAGGTCCAATTCTTCGTCAGCTTCAATTTGTCTCAGGCGTGCTGCATTTTCGGAATGGACCACAGTGACTGCAATTCTCCTGTATCCCAGTTTAGCTGCTTTGATTACACCGCCTTCGGGGTTTATTTCAGCAGTTGATGGATCCAGTACAATTCCACCCTTTTCTGCTATACCATTAATTACAGCATCTATGGGTTCTGTTTCAATCAGTCCTGAGATACGGGCACCCATTCCCTGTACAAGTTTAGGGTTGTTTGTGATCACAGTACCCGCTCCATCGCACACGGTGACGGTAGTATCAAGCATATCCCGATTCAGACCGGTCATCATGACTTCAGAAGCACCGAAGCCTACGAAAACATCCTGCTCCAGTTTCCTTTCGGGTGTGAAAAGACCAAAATCCTTTATCCGAAATTCCATATTTTCCCGCGCAGCTTCTGGAGTAATTTCCTTAATTCCACGCACCTTATCAAAAATGGGACACCATTTCACGGTAGGCTCCCCAACCTCGATGACTTTGCCATCTCTTACAACAATCCGGGTCTTTCCCAACAATTCCATTACATGTGGCATATATTTACACTTCCCTTTAGAGTGCTTCACGATGATCGATTACGCGTTTTGCTTTTCCGGTGGTGCGGGGAATAGTACCTTTTTCCACAAGATCAACATTGGTGCGTATATTCAGTACACTTTTAAGTTCATTTTCGACATGTTTTTTAACAGCAGCCAGATCTTTCAGTTCCCCTGTAAAAGCATTGTCGGAAAGTTCCACCCTGACAGTAATTTCATCCATCTTATGTGCATTACGTTTGAGCAGTATCTGGAACTGATCGGTAATCTCATTGATACCCACAAGCACATCCTCAATCTGGGATGGGAATATATTGATCCCGCGTACGATTAACATATCATCTGCCCGGCCCATTATTCGGGATATTCTAGTGCTGGTTCTCCCGCATGCACATTCGGATTCAAGCAACCGGGTAATGTCACCTGTATGATAACGTATGACAGGAAAAGCTTCCTTGGTGAGGGATGTCAGGACAAGTTCACCTTTTTCCCCCTCAGCCACCTGTTCGCCATTAGAATCCAGTACCTCTACAAGGAAATGATCATCCCATATATGCAACCCATCCTGCTCTTCACATTCAAAAGCAACCCCTGGACCGATAAGTTCAGATAGGCCATAGGAATCATAAGCCTTCATTCCAAAGACATTCTCAATATCTTTTCGTGTGTTGGATGACCAGGGTTCTCCTCCAAAGGTGCCTATACGTAATGAAAGTTTATCCAGAATATCCATCTCTTCTGCAGTTTCAGCAAGATAGAGGGCATAAGAAGGAGTACAATTAATTACAGTTACTCCAAAGTCCTGCATCATTTCAAGTTGCCTGGCGGTATTGCCGGTGCCCGCAGGAACGGTCATTGCACCAAGCCTTTCAGCACCGTTATGGAAGCCAAGCCCGCCGGTGAAAAGTCCATAATTCAGGGAGTTCTGGAAAACATCATCCGGTCCAATTCCTGTCATGTTAAGATCACGAGCCATCATGTCTGCCCATGTACGAATATCATTTTCTGTATATCCGACAACCGTGGGTTTTCCACTGGTTCCTGAAGAGGCATGAATACGGACTACATCTTTTTTATGAGTTGCGAAAAGTCCGAAAGGATAGTTGGCACGGAGATCGGGTTTTTTTGTGATGGGAAGATTTGTGATATCATCAACTGAATTGATATTTTCAGGGGAGACATCAAGTGCTTTAAATTTGTCATTGTAGAATGGAACGTTTTCATAGACGCTTGCAGCCGTTTTTTTTAGTCGTTTTAACTGTAATTGGCGCATTTCATCTTTTTTCATGGTTTCATATTCTGGCTGCCAGTATTTCATCGGAGGATCACCCTTTCGTTTTTGATTGGATTCAATATTTATAAAGATTTACCATGTGAAATTTGCAAATTTAACGGTATAATGATACTGGTAATTTTCTTTTATGGATTCAGTTATATAAATCAAATAAGAAAGGAGAAAAGTGTTACAGAGCATTACATGATGGCAGCCTGTGAACCTATTCTTTGGGCACTCCTTATCCAATCAGGTAATCTATGTGTAAATCCCCTGCAGACTTCATCCAATCTGCTGTAAAATAAGCATTTCCTACTCTGGAAATCTATAAAGATATCCTCCCTTTAATGATAACACACAAAGATATCCGGATCATGTCATGAAAGAAAACCAGCACTCCATTGACAGACAACTCTACATCCTGTCTTTTTCCAAGATATTCAAAGATCTGGCAACAGGTATGCTACTGTTTTTTATACCTCTATATGCGGCCAGGCTTGATGCAGGAATAATAGCAGAGATGCCTGCAGTACTGAAAGCGGGAATTGCAACTGCAGCTTTTGGAATTGCAAATTCATTATCCCAGCCTCTTATGGGCCGCTTGAGTGACCGCCTCAACAGAAGAAAGGATTTTCTTGTTGTGGGATATGTCATTTACACCCTTCTATGTTTATCCTATCCATATACTTCCTCACTTGAGAGCCTGACAGTGCTGCGTGTTATACAGGGAATTGCCATTGGAGCTACAGTTCCTGCGATTGTAGCAATGGTCACCCATCTTTCCACCTCATCTATGAGGGGCCGGGCAATCGGAATATACTCAAGCCTGAGGGGGTTTGCTTTTGGGATAGGTTTCATCATCGCCGGGGGAATACTGGCCGGCTATGTATCATTCGGGACACCATTTCATATATGTGCGATATTGATATTGGCTTCGGGGTTTTTAATAATGAAAGGGATTCGCACAGAAACATGCCAAGAAGGAGCCCTTTAAGCATGCTTTTAAAAAAATAATTTAATTTAAGATTGGGAACTGATCCATAAAATGCAGCCCAATTATCACCAGTGTGCATAGTGCAACTAAAAAATAACATTTCGAATTGTCATGATATTAACAAGTACATTTTAGTTTTATTACTTATTCAAATGAGGATTTCTGAAAAGCCATTTTTTAAGTCTTCCCAAAAAAGATGGAACATTTTGCATGTATTAAAAAGATTGAAAGTATTGCATATATTGTCCCTATTAATATTAACTTAAAATTTAGAAATGTTTGAAAAAAAATAATTAGTGCTAGTATATATGCAATTCCTAGCAAGATTCCAAAAAAGGTGCGAATAAAGTTATGGCTCTTATGCAATTTAAACGCTGAAATCGACCAATCAATTAGTGTGAACATAGGAAATATAGATATAATTAAGTAATACTCCTTTTGTGTAAACAAATTAAAAGGAAATAGAATAAAACCAAGAAGAATTCCCATATAGATACCTAAACACCTTGAGCAAAAAAAAACATGGCGCCCAAAAAACGAACAATGATAACATTTATAGTATTCATGGGGCTGATGATGGGATAAAATATATTTTGATGTTAATTTGACTCCTTCTTTCATCTCAGAATATATGATTTTTTTTTTTTTTTTTTTTTGCACNAAAAAAAAACATGGCGCCCAAAAAACGAACAATGATAACATTTATAGTATTCATGGGGCTGATGATGGGATAAAATATATTTTGATGTTAATTTGACTCCTTCTTTCATCTCAGAATATATGATTTTTTTTGCATGCAACTAAAAACAAATATTGTTACTCATCCGTATTGTTCTTCAAAATCTTCATCTGATTTCGATAAGTATATCAGTCCTTCGATGAGACCAACAAGAGCAGGGATGAACGTCCAGCACAAACATAGGTACAATAATCCCTCAACAATTTTGCCTAAATAAAATTTGTGTGCACCTATTCCTCCTAATAAAATAGCTAATAAAGCAGCAACAATTTTATTTTTTTCTCCGTGTAATGATGAGGACTTTTTTTGTCTAACTCCACAATGTGGACAAATTTCTGCTTCCGTTTTTATAATTTCTCCACAACTACTGCAATATGACTCATCTGCTTTTTTTTCCTTTTGTTCCATATATGTTTAAAATGAAAAACGAGTATAAATATTTTTCTAATTTATAATAAGAAGAAGGAATAGTATTGTAATAAATATAAATTAACTGTGTGAGTAATAATTTGTTTCATAATTTATGGCTTTTCGACTTAATTCAAGATATAACTAAATTACATCCATAATTTTTCCATAAATAACATAAAGACTTGCAGTATCTTCATCTTTATTCCAAATCGTTCTTCCGCTACCACAGTATAGTTTTATAGTAGAATCGGTGATTTCCTCTGTGTATAAAGTAACTATATCCCCTGCTTCCAGCGTAAAAGATGAGAATGTGTAAGTATCTTTGTCACCTTCATATTTTATATTCCAGCTTTTCAGTGATACCGCAGAAGATTCCTAATTTGCACTGTAAAGGAGCTGCCAAAAAGCCATTTTTCATTATTAATGATTCTTAAAAAACTATATTTAGTTGAAATTATGTGTACCGTTCAGGGTTCATCAACATGGTATGGATAAAAGTAAAAGAGGGTAAATACCTGGCTTCTGGCAAGATCAGGACAATATATAAAAAAGTAGAAGGAAGCAATGCACGATTCTTAAGAATTTATTGCGACCAGACTATAATATACACAAATGATTTGCACAGGGTAGTTAAAAGCAAAAAAATTCCTGAAGACGTCCTTCTGGATCCCGAGTATTACAAAAAATGCCAGGATGCGGATAAATTGATACAGCTGTTACTTCAGGAAATAGAAGATGCCAAAAAAAGCGGTGACCTGATAATGGATTTGCAAAATATCCTGAAAAAGTATGATTACATCTGATTTTCAGATAGCAAGCATCTTGCTATCTCTTTTTTTAAGCAGATTTGTTACTGTTGGCACTCTTTGAGCGTACATTGGTCATCTCCGCTACAAAGGTCACTGCTATGAATGAAAAATATACCCAGAGCAAAAATCCAATTATGGAACCTATGGCTCCGTAAACTGTGGTTATATTGCCATAAGATAGGTAAAAGGCAAAAAAATACTTGGCTATTGTAATCAGTAATACTGTAAAAAGTGAACCTTCCAGTACATATCTCATGCCGATTCTGGCAGGCTGAATAGTTACAATATGCATACCTTTACCCCAATTAAGACTTGTATTCAACATGTTTTATCCTTAATCTATTATACAGTCGTCTATATGTATAAATCTTCAGAACTACAGGTAATAACCAATGGTACACAACAAATAAATTTGAACCTTTGTTTTTTATATTATGAAACATAAAAAACAGTAAAAATATTACTCCAAAACAGAATGAAAGATAATAAATAATTAGACATAAAATATTATAGGTAATCCATGTTTAGCAGCCAAAAATTAGCGGTTTTTGTAGACGTGCAGAATATGTTTTATTCTGCCAGAAATATCCATTACGGAAGACTTGATTACGAAAAACTTTTACGTGCTGTCGTAATGGAAAGAAAATTGACAAGGGCAATAGCCTATCTTGTCGAAGCACCGGATATCGACCAGTCAGGTTTTAAGAGTTTTATTGGTTCAATTGGATGGGAAATAAAAAGCAAGGCCCTGAAGGTAAGACCTGATGGTTCCACCAAAGGAGATTGGGACATGGGGATCGCAATTGATGCGATTTCAATTGCACCCAAAGTAGATACCATTGTGCTTGTTAGTGGAGATGGCGATTTTGTCGATCTGATAAACCACCTGAAAGCTATTGGTGTACGGGTTGAAGTCCACTCTTTTAAAGAAAGTACAGCCGAAGAACTTATAAACGCAGCTACAGCCCATTATCCAATTGAAAGAAGGATGTTACTGGATAGATGAACAAGGTGCTCTATTATTCGCAAAATATGCCTTTGAGGATTCCATATAATCCAATTTCATTTTCCCTTTACATTAACTCTGTTTAGGGGATTTTGCTTTATTTTGCGGATAGTTGCAATGAAATCCTCTGTTTCTCTCCTGACATTATCACTGCAAACGATTGCTGAAATAGCAACCAGACTATCGGCCCCGTTTTCAACAACTGAAACACAGTTGTCTTTATTGATGCCTCCTATGGCAACAATCGGAATATCAATTATAGTTTTCATCGCCTGAATCCTTTCAGGTCCAACACCCATACCTGCATCTTTTTTGGTAGTAGTGTCAAAAACAGGACTGAAACCTACGTAATCAGCCCCCTATCTTTCTGCCTCGATTGCTTCATCTGTATCATGGACTGTAAGGCCGATTATCTTATTTTCACCCAGAATATTTCGTGCCAGATCAATCGGCATATCGTCCTGTCCGATATGCACTCCATCAGCTCCTGCAGCCAGGGCTACATCGATACGGTCATTTACCAGAAAGATGGCATTATCCCCACATATTCTCCTGATCAGGATAGCCTCTTCGATCATCTCTTTTGTAGTCTTGTCTTTCTCACGATACTGAACAATCTTACACCCGGCCGCAACTGCACATTTCACATCGGACAATGTACCTTTCCTGGATAAGCCGGAATCTGTCACAAGATAGAAATCGATATCATTAAGCAAAGATTTCCAGAATGGCATAAATGGAATCCTCATAAATCTATAATTCAGCCTTCAATACTCTCAACATTAGTCATAGGTTCCGCTTTTTCATCAGTAAGCCCGGATACTTCATCATATAAATGCATCTTGAAACTACCGCTGCCGGTTGACTTAGCCGCCGCAAGTTCCCCGGCAACCCCAAAGAAAGACAAAGCATCTATTGCTGCATCAACGAAATCATCGTTCCGGGCTGCAAATGAACCAATTATTGAAGCAGCCATGCAACCGGTGCCCACAATTGAACCCATTTCTGCATGACCATTTTTAATGGAAAATATCCTTGAACCATCACTGACTATATCTTCTCTGCCGGTCATCACAACAGTACATGATCTTGAGATGGCCAAATTCTTTGCAAGCCAGAAGGGATCAGCATTGATAGAAGTTGCTTCAACTCCTTTTGTACGGGCATTTTCACCTGCCAGTTTTGCAATCTCAGAATAGTTACCTTTAATGATATCAACATGAGCACTATCAAGGATCTTTGCAGTCATTTGGTTTCTGAATTGGGTTGCCCCTACCCCTACTATATCGAGTACCACAGGAATTTGTTTTTCGTTTGCAGCCTTTGCGGAAATTATCATGGATTCAATAAGTTCAGACGTCAGGGTTCCGATATTAAGTACAAGGGCAGAGGAAATCTTGGTCATATCAGCACATTCTTCTACAGCATGAGCCATTACGGGAAGAGCACCAAAAGCCCTTGTTATATTTGCACAGTCATAAATTGTAACCCAGTTGGTAATATGATGAACCAATGGTTTTGTTTCTCTCAGTTTTTTTAATGCATCCTTCATTGCCTTCCTCCGTAAAATTTCCCTTGCATAAGAGGCAAACATCTCCTCCTCAAATTGTCAATAGCTGCAAGTCTGATAATTATATGCCGAAAATATGTTGGTACTAATGAATGATAATTTTTCCTGTGGGTTTATCAAAGTACTTTCAAAAAGAAGAAGTAGAGTATAAAAATTTTATTGATTGTTCTTATTGCTACATATGAAAGATTCAGCAATTTTTGATCTATTTAATAGCTCACCGCATCAGGGGCCGGGCAGTGACTAATGTACTGCAAAAAGCCTTCCATTCACTCCCTAACTTTGCGGCAGGTTTATAGGATAATTGGGGTTGAAGGTTGCGAAATCATAAGCAAATTCAGGTTAACGGCATCTGCCACGGATGCTTTCTATACTTATTCAGTCCCAAACCTCGATGGAATTGAAGAGAAATATAAGGAAAATGAAAATAAAATTCACAATCAGAATGATTTAAATAGACCAAATTTTGAATAAAGCATCACGGGGACATCAATGCCAGTCGATGAGAATATCAAGAAAATTTTCGAGGAAATCGGTGACAGGACACTAATTTGTGTCACCAAGACTATTGAACCTGAAAGGATAAACGAAGCCATCCAGGCCGGGGCTGCCATAATCGGAGAGAACCGGGTTCAGGAATATGAAGATAAACGCGAGGAAATCCTGCCCTGTGAGACACATTTGATAGGTCACCTGCAGACAAATAAAGTCAAAAAGGCTGTTGAGTTTTTTGATGTTATCCAGTCAGTCGACTCCCTGAAAGTAGTAAATAATATTGATGGTAGAGCCGGGGATATCGATAAGGTACAAAGGGTCTTCCTTCAGGTAAACATAGGCAATGAGCCACAGAAAAATGGTTTCAGGCTGGACAGTATCAAAGAAGTGATAAACGAAATCCGCTCCCTTCAAAATATCCGCGTGGAAGGCCTGATGTGCATCCCTCCTTTTGTCCCTGCCGAACAAACCCGTCCCTATTTCCAAAAGATGAAAGCCCGTTTTGATGAAATGAAACAGGAAAACCGCGGCAATATCGATATTCAGGAATTGTCAATGGGAATGTCCAATGACTACATGGTAGCCATCGAGGAAGGAGCTACAATGGTACGTGTGGGTTCGGCTATATTTGGGGAAAGGGAGTATTGAGAATTCAATGGGCCCGCTGGAATTCGAATCCAGGATCTCCGCCGTGTGAAGGCGACGTCATAACCGGCTAGACTACGGGCCCATAAAAGATATTCACCTAAGTGGACCACAATAAAATATAAGGTTTTCGACAAATTAGAAATGGGAGAAAACAATTTTATAGAAATGTAAAAAAGAAAATGTGTGGTGAGAGACACCACTTTTATTCAACGTACATCAATTCACCTTCTTCTCCGGGGTCAACGTGATACCTAGCATCACGTTTCCATTCGTAATTTCCATCGTTTTCACTGATTGTCCAGATGTCGTAATCCCAGTGTACCCTGTCACCATTTTCATCGAGTTTTGTCCAGCCGGTGACACCAAAGTAAGTATCGAAAAAGGGTATTCATTGCCAGTTTTATGCTTTCATCATTCTCAGGCACTGCAATCTAGATCCACGAATGTAGCCAGCCAGAGAGCATCATATGCAGCCAGTCCATATGTTTCAGGGGCCCTGCCAAGTTCTTCCTCTATTCTGGATTCTACCAGTTGATAACAATTATTTTCTTTCTCATAACCAAAGATTGGTGCCTTTGGATAATAAGTGAATCAATGATAAGGTCTATCAATTCGGTACAATATTATGCTCAATAGTCAAATATACAATCAGGAAAAATGATAATAGTCAGGTTTCTACTTTCTGAAAAAATAATCATATAAAAGGCATCATTATTACTAAGGGAGAAATGGATTATGTTCGATAAAATATTACCACAACAAAAAAGCATGTCCACAAAATTGGGCGGATTACTTGTACTTGTAGGAGAAACAATGTTCCTATTCTCCTTGATGAACTTCCTGATGATCACCAGATTACAATATTACAGCGAGGGGGATTCTTTCATACGCACTCTCTTTCCTCACTATTTATTCTTTGTAATAGCCCTGTTTCTCGTGGCTTTCACAGGTATGTGGTTTGCCTATGTTTATATCATTCCCAGTAAACAAAAATTCTCCCAGGAGCAGGCAGTAAAGGATGCACGCAGTCCGATGTATAACCGTGTGATAGAAGTACATGAAGACATCAAAGGTATTGACAGTAAATTGCAGGGCCTATCGGACAGACTTGATGAACTTGAAAAAAGAAGCGTCCGGGAAAATAATAAATGACAATTGACATCGAGCCTCTATTGGATGAACCTGCCCTGCTGGTAAAGGGCCAATCCCGCACCCTTGTACTTTCAGACCTCCATATAGGTATCGAATGGGACCTCTACAACAGTGGTTTCCTGGTTCCCAGTGGTCTTGAAAGAAGACTCAAAAAGATAGAAGGTTATATCGAGCAGACCGAACCCGACAGGATAGTGTTGCTGGGTGATATAAAGCACAATGTCCCCCAAATTTCATGGCAGGAGCGAGATGAAATACCCATGTTTCTCGAGAACTCGCCCTGCACGCAGAAATCGATATTTTCCCGGGCAATCATGACGGTGGAATTGAATTCCTGCTGCCAAAAAACAAAGTATTCACCTCCACCCTTCCAGAGGTGACATAATTGAGGAGGTTGGATACTTCCACGGCCATACATGGCCCGATCCAAAACTCATCACAGCACAACATTTAATTGTAGCCCACAATCATCCGACCCTGCGAATCACCGACAGCCTGGGATATTCCTCATCCGAACAGGTGTGGGTTAGAACTAAATTAAATCATGAAAAACTAAACAACCATTTTGAAAAGATCGGTGTTGAAATGCCGGAGAGTGATACACAACCTGATGTTGTAGTTATTCCTGCTTTCAATGAACTTTGTGGAGGGGTAGCTTTTAACGAAGCTATTCTTGATGACCTGCTTGGACCTGCATTCTCTTCGGGTTCCATTGATGTATCAAATGCGGATATCTACCTGCTTGATGGAATGTACATGGGTAAACTAAAGGATATAAAAAAACTCAGTATTACAAAAAAGCGCACAGGCAAAAGGAGGCGAGGGCGATGATGGATACGGTATTTGGCCAGTTGCACCCTCATATCAGAAAAGCCCTTGCAAAACAGCAATTCCATACACCCACCCAACCCCAGCAAGAGTCCATTCCACCCATTCTGGAAGGCAAGAACGTCCTGCTTATTGCACCCACCGGTTCGGGAAAGACTGAGTCTGCAATCCTGCCTCTTTTTGATCACATCCTTTCCAAAAACCCAGAGGAAAGGAAAGGCATTTCTGCTCTCTACATAACACCCCTGAGGGCTCTGAACCGTGACATGCTGCACCGCATACAATGGTGGGGCCAGGAACTAGATATAAAGGTCATGGTGAGACACGGGGATACCAGCCAGTATGAGCGCCAGAAACAATCAAAAAACCCTCCGGACTTATTAATTACGACTCCTGAAACCCTGCAGGCAATGTTTACAGGTAAAAGGCTGCGCAAAAACCTGAAAGATGTGAGTTTTATCGTGGTGGATGAGATCCACGAACTTGCCGAATCCAAAAGAGGAGCACAGCTGGCTATTGGACTGGAAAGGCTGGTAGAATTATCAGGCGAATTCCAAAGAATAGGCCTTTCTGCAACTGTCGGCAATCCCGATGTTGTGGCAGCTTTCCTTGCAGGGGCAGAAAGGGACATGCAGGTAGTAAAAGTGGAGATGCTCAGCCTGCTCAAGTTCAATGTGGTAACCCCTCACATGGAGGATGAAGATCTCAAAACAGCACGTAAGATAGGATGTTCTGCGGAACTGGCCACGCATCTGCGTTGCATTCAGGATATTGTAATGCAGAAAAAATCCACCCTGATTTTTGTCAACACACGTCAAAGTGGCGAAGTGCTCGCATCGGGTTTCAGGATGCTGGACCTGCCCATCGGGGTACACCATGGTTCCCTGTCCTATGAAGTCCGCCTGGAAGCAGAAGAAAATTTCAAGAACGGGGATTTGCGAGGGCTTATCTGTACATCCTCAATGGAATTGGGAATCGATATTGGCAGCGTGGATCATGTAATACAGTATGGCTCGCCCAGACAGGTTGCCCGGCTGCTGCAAAGAGTTGGCAGAGCGGGACATCGTATTCATGAAATTTCGGAAGGAACGATAATTGCACTGGAATTTGATGATATCGCCGAAAGTATGGCCATCGTTGGAGCCGCCAGGGAAGGTAAGGTGGAGGATATTTCTCCCCAGAGCGGGGCCCTGGATGTAATCGCCAACCAGCTTTCAGGTATCGTGCTGGACTTCGGGGATATAGAGATTCCCCGTATACTTTCCATTCTCAGGCGAACCTACCCTTTCAAAGATTTAAGCCTGCAGGCACTGGAAAAGATCGTGGAACAGGTAACATACAACAGGCTTGTGTGGCGGAATAAAGGTTCCAGTATCATCAGTCGGCGCAAAAGGAGCTGGCAGTATTACTACCAGAACCTTTCCATGATCCCGGATGAGAGAAAGTTCGAGGTTTATGATATCGTTACCGGCAAGGCTGTCGGAACACTGGATGAGGCCTTTGTGGTAAACTTTGCCAATCCCGGGGCTATTTTCATAACCCGTGGAGAGGTGTGGAGAGTACTGGAACTCGACCCTGAAAGAGGGCGCATAAAGGTTGAACCGGTGAGAAGTATGGGGGAGATCCCCAGCTGGGTCGGGGAGGAAATACCCGTTCCCTTCGAGGTGGCACAGGAAGTCGGGAAATTACGCCGGGAAACTGCAGACCTTATTGCAACAGGTGCAGAAGAGAAGGAAATCATCAATACATTGATGGAACGCTATCCTGTGGACAAATATTCAGCAGATGGGTTTTTCCGGCTAATCAAAAAACATGTGGATCAGGAATGCCCAATGCCACATGACCGGCAGGTCATTATCGAGAAGCAGGAAGATGGAATGGTTATCAATGCCTGTTTCGGGCACAATACCAACGAGACCCTGGGCAAGGTACTGACAGCCCTGCTTGCGGCCCGTTTTGGCAGCAGTGTGGGACAGGAGACAGATCCCTATCGCATTAAACTCGCCCTGCCGGTAAGTTTCCGTGCCGAACAGATACGTTCCATGATAGCCGATACACTTCCCGAGCATGTGGAACCTATTTTGGAGATGACACTGAAAAATACCTCCCTTTTGAAATGGAAAATGGTACAGGTAGCCCGCAAATTCGGTGCCATCAGCAAAGAAGTGGACTACGAAAAGATCAGCATGAAAAAACTTATCGACATTTACGAAAACTCGGCTATGTATGATGAGGTATTAAGAGAGATTTTCCACAATATGCTGGATGTAAGTCGCACAAAGGAAATACTGGAAAAGGTGCAGCAGGGAGAAATCAACATCTCAACAGGTCCTCCATCGCCTCTGGGTGGAGCGGGGTTCGATGCGAAAAAAGATCTGATAGCACCGGAAAGAGCTGAAGGTTCGATTATAACAGCACTGAAAAACCGTATTGAAAATGACAGGGTAATCCTGTTCTGTGTGCACTGTACTAAATGGGTATCCCGCCGAAAAGTGAAAAATGTGCCTGAGAACATTGTGTGTCCGATTTGTGAATCCAAAATGATAGCTGCCCTGAAACCCTGGGAGGAAGAAGAGATAAAACTGGTTAAGAAAAAAGATCGAATGGATTCAAAAGAGGACCAAAAACGAATCCAGAAAGTATTTCGCAATGCTAACATCGTAATGACACAGGGAAGGACTGCGGTTGTGGCCCTGGCAAGCCGGGGGGTTGGTCCTGAAACCGCCACCCGTATTATCCAGAAGATGCAGGTGGATGAGGAAGGGTTCTATAGGGATATCATGGAAGCCGAACGCAACTACGCTAAGACAAAGCGTTTCTGGAGTTAAAAAGACTTAGAGATTGAACACGCTTCTGATTTCGTGACAAAAAAGCAACAATTTTATACCATTATATTGCAAATTATTTTACATAGATTTCATTCGAATACAAGGGATAACAAATGAACTGGAAGAAGATCATAGTTTCAGCATTTGCCGGAGGATTAATCCTTACCGTCGCAGGTTTTGTGTTTCAGATACTTGTTAATGCAATCGCACCATTCAATATGTTGGAGGTCGGCGGAATGCGTCCTGCAGATGATCCTCTGATGATGCTGTTTTTTGCCTATCCCTTTGTTTTCACCTTTGCCGCAGCGATTCTCTTTGATATTATCAATCCGGTTCTTGAGGAACCAACAACTAAAAGGGGAATTACCTTCGGCCTGATGGTTGTATTGATCTATACTATTCCAGGCCTTTTTGTTATTTACATCTCTATGCTTTACCCTGCCGGTTTTTACATCTCAAATGTGCTTACAGGTTTGATCAGTTATCCAGTGTTTGGAGTTGTAATGGCCACAGTCTGGGAAACAATGGGATGATGCTAAAATTTTAGCATGAAACAAGTTTTACTTGTTGTTCAAATGCAATCTTTCCAAAAACTAAAATACATTACAAACTGTTATTCTTATCATGAGCTCAACTATTGAAGATTTAGTCCAGTCATTAAATCCCAAACAGCAAGGTTATGTAAATCTCGAATTGCCCGACCCGACCAACGGTGAATACCTGCTTACGGTTTTCAGGCTAGTTCCCGGAGGGGAAATGAATATGCTACAGGCAGCAGCTGAAATCGCAGCGGAATCATCAACGGGTACGAATTTCAGGGTAAATACCGAGACGAAGTTCTCAAAGGTCATGAATGCCCTGGTCTACCAGATGGATCTGGAAAGGGAACTTGTGTGGATAGCCTATCCCTGGAGACTTTTTGACCGGGGAGGCAATGTACAGAACATCCTGACCTACATCGTGGGAAACGTCCTTGGAATGAAAGAGATATCTGCCCTTAAACTGCTGGATGTCTGGTTCCCTCCCTCAATGCTTGAACAATATGACGGGCCCGGTTTCACAGTCGATGACATGCGCAGTTACCTTGGAGTTTACGACAGGCCAATTCTCGGTACCATCGTGAAACCCAAGATGGGGTTGACCTCTGCTGAATATGCCGAAGTCTGCTATGACTTCTGGGCAGGTGGCGGGGATTTTGTCAAGAATGATGAACCACAGGCAAACCAGGACTTCTGTCCCTACGACAAGATGGTAAAGCACGTTCAAGAAGCCATGGACAAAGCAGTAAAGGAAACCGGGAAGAAAAAGGTGCATTCATTCAATGTCTCTGCACCGGACTTTGACACCATGATAGAGCGCTGCGAAATGATCAGGAATGCAGGATTTGAGCCCGGAAGTTATGCTTTCCTCATCGACGGTATAACAGCCGGATGGATGGCTGTTCAGACCATCAGGAGGAGGTATCCCGATGTTTTCCTGCATTTCCACAGGGCAGCCCACGGCGCCTTCACACGCCCGGAAAATCCAATTGGTTTTTCGTGCTTGTACTGTCTAAATTCGCACGTCTGGCAGGCGCCTCCGGCATCCATACAGGTACCGCAGGAGTCGGAAAAATGAAAGGAACTCCTGAGGAAGATGTAGTTGCAGCCCACGGTATTCAGTACCTGAGTTCACACGGTCATTTCTTCGACCAGAGCTGGGCCAAGATCATGGAAACGGATAAGGATGCTATAGAGCTTGTGAATGAAGACATAGCCCATCATGTCATACTGGAAAAAGATAGCTGGAGAGGCATGAAAAAATGTTGTCCCATTGTTTCCGGAGGATTGAACCCCGTCAGGCTGAAGCCCTTCATCGATGTAATGGGTAATGTTGATTTCATCACGACCATGGGCTCAGGAGTACATGCCCATCCGGAAGGAACCCGCTCAGGAGCCAAAGCACTGGTACAGGCATGTGATGCCTATCTGCAGGAAATTGATATCACGGATTACTCCAAAAATCACAGGGAACTTGCCCAGGCTATTGAATTCTTCCCGGAAAAATGATATCATAGAATTGAAAAGGACGTACTGTGCATGCAATTGCTGCGGGCCGATAAATTGCGGCTTCGCAGCAAATTGCCAGAAAATAAAAAAATCAGCCGTACTTATTCATGTAATTTTTATAGGTCCGGATATATTCGGCATGAGGCCAGATCAGTGGAATGGTGACATACGCAAGGCCATCATTCCACTTGGGATGAGCACGGACGTGTTCTATCATCTTCATCTTGCTGTCCCTGAGAATTTTGGCATTGGTATAATCCTCCAGCCACATCTCAAACCGTTCTATGGTTGATATATGTTCAGGCAACTGGTACTCATGAGCCATATCAACAACCCATTCCAGGTACATTTCAGCCATTTCTTTTTCATCAATATTTATGAAATGGTTTGCAAGTTCACAGGTAAAGTGGCACCATGGACCATAGCCACCATTATTCCGATCCCAGTGTTCAGGGTAACGGTTCAGGCCGCCAATTTCCTTATCCCATAAATTATCATGAATTCGTTTTACAGTAGACTTTATCTTGACATCTGAATCCGGGAGAAGGCCGAAATAAGCAGGTGCATATTCCACAGCATCCACATCAATAACACTGGATGCAAATGCATCATAACCTATTGGATTACTGCTCTTATCCTTCACACGGATACATTTTATAAATGAACGTCTGCGTGGACTGTAGAGACGTGTCATGATGGCATTCCTGACCTTTCCTCCTTCTTCCTTCCAATTTGAGACGTCCTTGCCCAGTGCCTCGCCCATCTTCACAGCTTCCAATACACCCGCACAGCATGCACAGTTGGCATAAATCTCAAAACCATGCTCATAAGCCGGATATTCATGAATACTGTTAACTGTATGAATAAGGTCAACTTCTTCATTTTTATTCATCAGAATAAAACCAACTGCTTTTTCGACAACAGGCCAGTATTCTTCGATGAACTTCTTATCAGCCATCTTATCAAAAAATGAGCCACCTGTGGCCTCAAAATACTTCCCCAGTGCATAAAGGATAAGACCGTTTCCGTCTATCTGCAAATCCTTGTAACTTGCATCATTGCCGTCTATATCATACCGCTGGGAAAACTCACCCAGAGGCTTTTGCGCATTCAACATAAATTCGAGCCCTTTGCGAGCCTGGTCCATAAGGTCAGCATCTATTGCACCAAGGATATCCATCGAATGATCCCTGGGATAAATGAAAGGATATCTTGTACCGGGAGGACTTGCATAAAATCCACCCTTTTCATGCTGATTTTCACTGAGAATCTTGACACTGTTTTCATAAAGCCTGTGAGCTTCCAGATAATTCAATAGGATCACTCCTCTTCAGGATATTCGATTTTAAATACGGAAAACGATTTATCAAGATAGCCGGAAACTTCATCCTTTGAGATACCGGACCTTGCAATAGCCTGCTCATTATATTCTTTTGTTTCACTTACAGGTGATTTGCTACCCAGATTAAGGAGTTTGGCACCTGCCAGTTCAGCACGTTTTTTACTGTAGCTGTGATGCAATATCCCCAAAGCACTGGAAAGCGCAGGATAATTCCATCCTTCATCAGATTGCTCTTTCTGATCCTTGACAAAATCGATTAGTTTCTGGTATTCTTCTGGCCTTTCCCCGTATATTTCTATAAACTCTACAAAGTCATTGCCAAATGGGCATACAGGCAAATAGTTTATATTGTCATCCCGTGCACCCTCAAATCCTGGACCTTCAATCTCAGCAAGCCTATAACCAATGGATTCGATCCAGTGGTAAGTCTTCTCCGGCCCTACCAAATCCACCATTTCTATAATGCCCACAAGAAAAGCCTTGGGAAGCATATTTTCAAGTCGTATCACAATAATTCCCCCTTATTTTAAGATCAAACTGTATCTCTGTTCTCATTAGATCCGATTAATTTAAGAATTGCACGGTTCCATCCAACAGGGCCTATCCCTTCAACCCTGATTATATCATCATCCTTAATCGCCGGATCATGTTTACCATCTGGTTTCTGGACAAGGAAAGCCACATCCACCGTCTGTAACATGAGCAGATCGTTCTGGCTATCTCCCAATCCCACACTTACCACAGAGGGATGAATTTTCCTGTATAATTCAGTTAATATCGAAACTGCCATTCCTTTGTCATTATCGCCCATCAAATGCCAGTATCTTCCGCCTCTGGTGAAATTTAACCCCTGTGCAAGAATATGCTCTTTGAGCAGTTCTGTTCCTGAATCATCTCCCATTTTAAAGGCTTCATCATATTCCCTTTTTTTGGCAAGGGTTGCAGATTCAATGCCAAGACCCGTATCCTCACTTACCTCTTCAGCGTTCAGGTCACCAAAACCAGTAATTGGAAGAGAGGTACAATCTCGAATAATCGAAAGTACCCTGCGAAGCTCTTCATACCGGGTTCCAAGTTCAATTATTTCATAATCCTCATTTTCACTCGTATACTCAAAGTCTATATTGAAATAGCCACGGGGGATAAAGATCGCCCCCCCGTTTTCAGAAATAAAAGGATGATGAATATTTAGTTCCTTAACATAATCCTCTATTTCAGCGCGGGTTTTACTGGTACAGAAAATAAGGGGAATATCCTTTTGATCAATCAATTTTATTGCATCAAGGGCAGCTTCGTATGAATATGTATCATGATCAATCAACGTACCATCAAGATCTGTAAAAATAATATATTCCATTTTTGAACACTCCCACACAGGTATCACATTTATAGTACCAAAACTCTGCAAACATATCTGATTGCTATTATTATCTCTGTAGATTTCATTTGTTAGAAGAAGTATATAAATAATTGGAGAAGAAACTGTTTGGATATGTAACAAAATACAAAACTGAAAACACGATAAACAATGAAAATAGTTACAATTTACAGGGACAAGGAATAATAAACGGACAGGTATTAATTTACATGATGCAAAAGCTAATTTCAATATTCAACCCCCATATGAGTATTGCAACAAAAAATAACATCATTAATAAAATCGGGAAAGGACAAACTGAAATTATAATGCCCACTGCAAATCATTTATTAATTAAAATACAGGGAAAATGCAATACAAATGGAAATAAAAAATCAGCTATCACGATTGTAGATAGTGGTTTATGTGAAAGTAAATCACATGTTCTTGCAGAGAAACTGGACACTCTCCTGAAAGATGAAAATGGGGAAATGCAAGATCCAGGACTGTATATCGAAGATTTTAAGAGAGACTTAATTGGTGGCCTTGCCTTCATAGCAAGAGGCAATCATTGGATTACCTGTGCAACTGATGTGTTAGGAGTGAAATCTCTCTGGTATTCTACAGAAGATGGTTTTGCGGTTGCATCCGAAAAGAAATATCTTGAAATGACTGGTTACTATAATATTGAAAAAGTTGACCCTCGAAGTACCCTTAGTTATGATACAGAAGAGGGGACATTACATACATACAGTAACTATGAACTAAAACCATCTGTTGAACCTGCAACAAAACAACCTGAGGAAATCATAGAACAATTATATCGGCTGCTTGGGGAATCTGTAAGCAGGTGTCTTCCCCCTTCTAGGATAGGAATTTTGTTTTCCGGAGGTGTGGATTCCACACTTGTAAGCATGCTTTGTAAAAAATATAGCAAGCAAGATATCTGTTGCTATGTAGCAGGACTTGAAAATGAAATCCAGGCACCCGATGTACAGCATGCACGAAAAATAGCAAACAAGCTGGAGTTGCCTCTGAAAGTTATAGAAGTATCTCTTGAGGAGACAGAAGAAATCCTGAAAAAAATCGTTCCCTTGATAGAAACTACAAGTGTACCCATGGTGGGGGTTGCCCTGCCAACCTATATAGCAGCCCGGGCAGCAAAAGAGGATAGGATCAACGTTCTTTTCACGGGTAGCGGGGCAGATGAAATGTTCGGTGGCTATAACAGGCACAAAAAAGCAACTGACCTGAACAATGAATGCCTGAAAGATACATTAAATATCCATGTGGAAGATACCTACAGGGATGGATTGATTGCATCCGAACTGGAGCTGGACTTACGCTCCCCTTTCCTGAACAGGCATGTTGCAGAATACGCTCTGGGAATCCCTGCTACCCTTAAGCTTAATGAAAAAGGCAATAAAATGATACTGCGCCAGGTGGCTGAAAGGGCCGGAATTCCTGCAGAGTTTGCACTCAGGAATAAAAAGGCTGCCCAGTATGGGAGCAAGTTTGACAGGGCTATCGAAAAACTTGCAAAACGAGCTGGTTATAAAAATAAAACGGATTATCTGAAGAACATGGAAAAAAACTACAAACCAAAACTTGGAGTACTGTTCAGTTCGGGAAAAGATTGTCACTTCGCGATGTACAAAATGGAAGAGGCAGGATATCCGATCAAATGCCTGATCACAGTAAAAAGCAAAAATCCGGATTCCTATATGTTCCATACACCCAACATCAATATGGCATCCCTGCAATCCGAAGCCATGGGAATCCCCCTTATTGAACAGGAGACAGCAGGGGAAAAGGAAGTTGAGCTTGATGATTTGAAAAAAGCAATCGAGAAGGCAAAGAAAGAATATGGTATCGAAGGAGTTATAACCGGTGCCCTGTATTCAACTTACCAGAAAGAGCGAATAGAAGGCATCTGTTCAGAACTCGGAATGCATGTGTATTCACCCCTCTGGCATATGGACCAGGAAGAAGAAATGCACAAATTGCTGGAAGGAAAATTTCATTTTCTATTCAGTAGCATCGCAGCTTATGGTTTAAGCAGCAAGTGGCTGGGTAAGGAAATTACCAAAAAAGAGATCGATGAACTGGTAAAACTAAACGATAAAATCGGGCTGAATGTCGCCGGAGAAGGAGGAGAATTTGAAAGTTTCGTTCTTGACTGTCCCCTATACTCCAAAAGAATAGAAATAAAAAAGAGCACGATCATAGATATTGATGAGTATACTGCACGCCTTAATATCGAGGATGCTATACTTGTACAAAAGGACAGGACACAAAGGGAGTGATTATATGCCTACACCATCAAATGAACCAAAATCGATTAAGAAAAAGGAAGAAGAGCCGGAGGAAACTGCTGAAGAGGAAATAGACGACTGGTGTGAACTTGTAAGCGGTGATGAAGAGGAAACAACAGAAGCTGACCGCGAGATGAAAGAATGGTGCAAGAGCACCACATCCAAAAAGGAAGAAGAGTAATTATTGGCTTCCTTACAAACACACGAGTATAAATATGAAATTACCAGATCACCGTACCAAAATTGTATGCACGATTGGCCCGGCTTCCAGTCCTAAACCCGTACTCAGGCAATTGATACTTAAGGGGATGAATGTAGCCAGGATTAATTTTTCTCATGGTGATCTGGAAAAACACAGGGAAGTTATTCACAGGATCCGTAGTTTATCAACTGAACTGGGAGTAACTGTGGCCATTCTTGCCGACCTGCCGGGCCCCAGAATAAGGGTTGGAGACCTGGAAAATGAACCTTTAACTCTTGAAAAGGGAGATACTGTTTATCTTACCCCTCTGGATATAGAAGGTGGGAAAAACATCATACCGGTAAATTACAAAAGGCTTTATGAGAGTGTAAGCCCGGGAAGCAATGTATTTCTCAATGATGGTTTTATCCAGCTTAGATGTCTGGGTAATACCGATAAAGGGGTGGAATGCAAGGTTGAAATCGGGGGTTATCTCACATCCCACAAAGGAGTGAATTTGCCAGGCTCCCGGATCTTTCTGGATGCTGTTACTGATGATGACCTGAGATTCATGAAGTTTGCCCTGGATGAAGGAATAAACATATTCAGTCTCTCGTTTGTAGAAAGTGCATCTGATATTGAAAAGTTGCGAAATTTGCCCAGCAGCATGGTGAGTCTATTTATGTTGTGGCAAAAATAGAAAGGGAAGAAGCTGTACAAAACATAGATGATATTCTTGAGCATACCGATGCCATAATGCTTGCAAGAGGGGATCTGGGAGTGGAAACCCCGATCCAGCAAGTACCGGTTTTGCAAAAAGAGATTATACATAAGGCAAATCTGCGGGGTAAACCTGTCATTACCGCAACACATATGCTTGAGTCAATGACAGAAAATATTCGTCCGACACGTGCAGAGGCCACTGATGTGTCCAATGCAATACTTGACGGAACAGATGCCCTGATGTTATCCGGGGAAACGGCAGTCGGAAAATACCCGATTGAAACTGTGTTAATGATGACTGGAATCGCTTCAAGTACCGAAAAATGGAGGAATGAAACTGGCTGGGGAACTGAATTGCTCACAAAGGGCATCGATGAACTTACCATGTCAGTTAGTGATGTTATTGCCCTGCAGGTTTACCAGGCCATCAAACGTTTGAAAGTAGAGCACACTGTAACACCCACCATTTCCGGCCAGACTCCACGCAGGATTTCCCGATTTAAACCCGATTGCTGGATATTCGCTATGAGTAGAAGACAGGAAATATGTGAAACCCTTGCCCTTTCATATGGGGTTTATCCTATATATTCCCCGAATAAAGGTGGCAGCTGGGAACAAACTGCCTCTACGTTGCTGAAAGGAAATCAGATAGCATCGGTTGGTGATCTTATAGTTTTCACAGAAGGCCAGTCTCCCGGTAAACCGGGAGGGACCAATATGCTGAAAATCTTACAGATTGAATGATTTTAAAGTGTTTGTTCTGCAAGTAACGTAGAGATGTCTTTTATCGCTGGTTTTAGCTCTCCTGAAACACTTTCCAGATGATACTGGCAAAAGGGACAGTAACTTACCAGTGTATTGCCTTCCTGAAGATTTTCAAGGGTTAGATTTGCTATTTTACCGGATATTTCCGGGAAATTAGGTTTGACACCGGCAGGGGCACCACAACAAACCGTACCTTCAAACAGTTCTTCTATGGAATAACCCATCGCTGAAATCAATTGTCTGGGAACATTCTTTTCTTTCCTCATGGGACATGCATCCCTCAGAGAAACCGTACCCGTGGTCTTACGTGGCTGCAGTCTGCCTTTACTGACAAGCTCACTGAAGAGGTCAAGAGAAAATACCACTTCGAATTCCGGTTTTCTGCCTAGTTTTGCATACTCTTTCCCGATAACCTCGTAACATCCCGGACATGAGACTACCAGTTTTTTTATTCCCTGTGATTCGATGTAATCCACATATTTACGTGCATGTTCTGCAGCTTCATCCAGATGGCCGTTGTCAATCAGGAAAAGGCCACAGCATTTTTCCTCTTCAAGTAACATGGGTCTGATATCTGCAGCATTCAGTAATTGTATCGTTGAACGTGCAATCTCCGGCTGAGCAAAGGATACCCAGCAGCCACCCATGTAAGCAATTTCTGACTTTTCAGCGATTTCCAGGTCATTGGTTACCCAGTCAAAACGATGGGAATCATTCATGTGTCCCGGCACATTATTTACAAGAATGTTCTGACAGATCTTTCCGGTTTTCTCCGGTTCCCTGCCCTGCTCTGCGAGCAGTTGTCTTTCCCTCTGAATTATATCGGTGATGGGAATATCGACGGGACATACATCATCACAGGCCCCACAACGTGTCGAAAGATACACATTGTTCATTTCGTCTTCTGTAAGTTCTTTCCCTGCTTCAATACGGTCAAGCAGGGATATTTTAGCCCGGGGTGTGAAAGAATCATTACCCATAACTTTTGTAACGGGACATACATCAAGACATTTGTTACATTCGATACATGAATCTGCAAGTTCCTGTAAATTTATCATAAGCTACCTCTGAATATCTTCTGTTGTGAACTACACCACGCTTACGCATGGTGCTTCCTGTTTCATTCTTTGAACTTATGTTCACAAGTCCACAGGCTCTCCCCGTAGTTCCTACGGTGCTTCAAATACCTATCAAATTCTGTTTATTTAAGGCAAACTTCTTAATGTTGATTGCAGCATTGACATCTCTGTCATGGGATGTACCACAATCAGGACATTGCCATTTACGGTCTGCAAGTGTAATGTTTTTGTTATGATACCCGCATACATTACAGATTTTCGTACTTGGCTCAAACTGTCCGATACGAAGAATTGTTTTTCCGTACCATTCTGCTTTGTATTCGAGTTTAGATACGAAAGAAGACCACGATGCATCGGCTATATGTTGGGCAAGATTGTGGTTTTTGAGCATACCGGACACATTAAGAGTTTCTAATGCTACTGCTTGGTTCTCACTAATGAGCTTTGTCGAAACCTTATGCTGGAAATCGTGTCTTTGGTTGCTTATTTTTTCATGGATTTTGGCTATTTTTTGACGTGCTTTTTTTCTATTTTTTGACCCATTCTGTTTTCGAGAGAGGCGTTTTGATAGAACTTTAAGACGCTTCATTGAGTTTTTAAGGTGTCTTGGATTATCGATTTTCTTACCATTTGACGTGATGGCAAAGTCCTTGATACCTACATCTATACCCACAGTATCGTTTTGTGAAAAATCCGATTTTTTCGGGGTTTCCAGACCATTATCTACAAGAATACTAATGTAGTATTTTCCGGTAGATGTGCGTGATACTGTAGCGGTTTTCAGGTCTCCATCTCCATAGTGGCGGTGTAAAATAGTCTTAACATTTCCTATTTTCGGAAGGTATATCTTATTATTCTCAAAATCAACATTGTAATTCTGAGGAACATTGTATGCCTGTACTGGGTTTTTCTTTGATATAAACTTAGGAAAACTCTTTTTCTCTCTGAAAAATCGTGTAAAGGCATTATCGAGATTGAGAGTAGCACCCTGCAATGACTGAGAATTAACGTCTTTGAGCCATTCGTGCTCTCCGTCTCTCTTTAATATTGTAATCCCTTTGTTCAGGTCAAACCTTGAGATTGATTTTCCATCCTGTTCATAGGATTTGGTTTTCTGTTCTAAAGCCCAATTATAGATGAATCTACATGCACCGAAGTGTTGAAAGAACTTCTCTTCCTGCTCTTTTGTAGGATACATTCTATATTTGTAGGCACTTAACATTCAAATATATATTAAAGTTAACTGTATTTATAGTTTAAGTTAATAAGGTGTGGCATGGAATGATGGATATTTTTGTAGTACCATTGAAAATATTAGCATGGAAACGGCATTAGAATATATACGAAAATCAGGGATAATGGACGCTTACATCCCCTATGTTTCATTTTAAAGAAAGGAAACTCCCATTAAACCTCCGATTTAATGCGATGCTAAAGACATAGGGGTCTTACACTCTGTTTATAAAATCCCTTAATGTCCATTACAAAATAATGTGTCCTGTGGAATGATAAATATGCCGCTTAAATTTTCACATTTAATGGGTTAATATTTATTCCTCAAAGATATCCACAGGTTTTTGATCACAACCTTTCTGGACATGAACCGTAGTATACCCGGTATAAATCTGTACAGCCTGATATGAAAACTTCCAGAGGCATCTATTTCTAAAATTTCATTATTAAAACAGGGAACAATCTGATAATTGCATTGAGGGCAACTGCACTTAACTATTCCAAGAGCCGCATGTAAAAACCCACACAGAATGCCTGTATATGCGGGATCATCAAAACCATATCTCATATCAAGAGAAAGAGAACGAAAATGGATAGCTTTTAAGATGTCTGATACAAACCTGAAGAGGGGATTTTTGATCTCAAAGAAAATAGAAGAGTACGATGAAAGATCATTTACAATAGTTGGATTGTGTTTTACCGAACGTTCTGTTTTAATTTCATCCTCTTGTTGTTCATTTTTTTTATTGCTGGAAGGTTTGATATTTCTGGAGATTCCCAACTAGGTTATTTTCAGGTTTGTTTTGTAACTGTTTTTTTCTAATGTAAACCTGAATGTTACATCAAATGCGACAAAAAAGAATAAAATTGCCACTACCAAAAGCAGCAAAAGTACAGAAAAAATAATCATAGGCCACATAGACCCGGATACTTAAATTGCCCGTCTCCTAATGGAAACAGGTTAATCTTTTTCCTCTTTATCTGACTCTTCTTTTACTTCTTCAGGTCTGTCAGAGGCATGCTTTTTCCCTTTCATTCCTTTGAATTTCCCGATTAGTTCCGGAACTGCTTCAATGACCTTATCAATATCGCCTTTGCCGGATACACGTAACAATTTTACGTCTTCTTCAGATATAACAAGAAATGCAACAGGATCTATTTTGCACCTGCACCGCCGCCGCCACCAAAGCTCGATTCGGTTGCACTTTTACTATCTTCACCGCCACCACTACCAAAGCCAAAGGATACTTTGCTGATGGGTATGATAGTTTTTCCACCTGCTTCCATCGCTTCCCCTACAACGGTTTTCGTACTGACAAGTCTCTCAAGTTCCTCAGAGACCTCTTTCATTACATCTTCTACTCCCATATTGACACTCCCTGATATTTGATATTTTATTGATATAATAAGATGGGTATTGTTATTTAAAAAGATAATCCAGCATTTTCTGGAGATGAAAAACTTATAGTTACATATTAAACAGAAGTATGTGCATGAATAAACACTTAAGTATATAAACACATACTTACACATCACATAATGTTTCTAAAAGAAACTGAAAATAATTATTAAAGCCAGATGGATGTGGAACAATGAAAGTTGTAGGTTTTGTAGGAAGCCCACGTAAAGATGGGAATACAGATGTACTTGTACAGCAAGTCCTTGACGGTGCCTCCAAAAACGGTGCTGATGTAAGGAAATTCAATATCAATGCGATGGATTTTACGGGATGTCAGGCATGTGGCTACTGTAAAGTCCATGAAAGATGCAAACTCGATGATGATATGGAAAAAGCCCTGGATGCGATCATTGATGCTGATGGTATTGTTTTTGGCTCACCCATTTATTTCGGCCAATTTACCGGACAGGCACGCTCATTCATAGACAGGTTCTATTCCCTGATTAACCCGGATTTCTCTCCGCGTATCAATGCCGGTAAAAAACTTGTATTGGTGGGTTCTCAGGGGTTCCCCGAAAAGAATCAGTACAAACCGGTTTTTGAAGAATTTGGAGGGCTGATGAACCAGTTTTTCGGAATGGAAATCAAGAATACATTGCTTGGTGCCGGATACTACGAGCCAGGAGCAGTGAAAGAGAACACTGAATTAATGGGCGAGGCAAAAACTGCCGGAAAAGAAATGCTCGACTGATTCCCGAACATTCCTGCCTGTGTATTTTCATATCACAGGCGTAAATTTACTTTTTACTTACGGAAAACACCGGTATAATGTGGCCACCTGAAATACTCCCCATGCCTGCCGGAAAGTTCTGAAAGACCTGCTTTTTTCATGTGTTCTACTATTTCTACAGGGGACATACCATGATCATGCTTGGTTGGTTCCCTGATGTAAATAAGACCGTTTTTCTTAAGTTTGCCTGCAAGGGAATTTATTATTTCCTGCCTGTTTTTTTCCTCAATATCATGGAGGACAAAATGAATGAAAACGGAATCAAAATAATTATCAGGCAGGTTTGCATCCTCAATTCTTTCACAGACAAACTCAACGTTGGAAAAGTCCTTCATCCGTTTTTTGCTTTCTCCAGCCAGAAAGCAGAGGTGTCAATGCAAACCAGTTTGCCGCTGTCTGAAAGGGCGTTTGCTATATGCTTTGAAGCCGCTCCTCCTCCGCATCCAAAATCCAGAATATTTTCATCGCCTTTCAACTGTAGACCCTGAATATATTGCTTATAGCGGAAACTTCCCAGACGGTTCCAGAGCACTTCCATTCGCAACTTTTCAAAAAAACCAGGGTTATCAAAGCTCATGTGATATAATCAATAATCTGTTTCATTAGTTTTTCGCCAAATTTCAAACATTCAAACATAATTTTCTTTGATATTAGCAACGGTAAAACACATAAGTCTTTGAACCATGTGTATACCCATGCCAGCAAGAATACATGAAATCATAGAATCCAAAAGGCTTGTTATAAGGCCGCTGCAGGAGAAAGATTTTGCTGGTTTTTACAGTTTTATTTCAAATGATGAAGCTACAAAATATTTTTTCTTCAGTCAAAAACCTGCATCCTATAAAGATACTCGCAGGTTTTCCATAAAACGATGGAAAACTACGATGAACCCGATCAGGTCTACGCCTATACTGTTGCAAAAAAGAACAGCGATGAATTTGTTGGTTCTGTTGGAATGCTTCCTGACCCGGATAAAGGAGCTTAGCAGGTTTACTGGTCCATTTTACCAAAACACTGGAACCGGGGATTTGCAACCGAGGCTATCCAGATCTTCTTGCATCACGCTTGCCGCAAACTGGATTGTAAGCAATTCATCGCTTTTTCACATGAGGACAACATTGCTTCCAGGAAAGTTGCAATAAAAATCGGTATGAAAAATGAAGGGCCTACAAATGTAAAGGGGGTTGACCATAAACCCCTGCGCTATACACTGGACAATTGTGAAAATTGAAATTGGACATTCAATCGACCAATTGCCATCAAAAGAACTGATTAACGACCGATTCAAAAAAATTAAGCAGGATTTTGTTTTGTAGACAGGCGATTTAGATCGGCGATTAATTTTTTAGTGTCCACATTCTGCTTGTCTGCGATCTGGCATATTTCATCATATAACAAAGTGAGTTCCAATTCGTATTCCGACTCTCCCTCGACTCTGGACCAATAATCCAAAAATATATCCCTCTCAAATTCGACAAAATTACCATCCATTTTTAAGAAAATTGCCAGTGGATTTGTTTCTACAATCTTCCCAACTTTGCCAGTCTCATTATTCTTATAAAACTCCCCATGTTTCATCTTTGTTCATCTCCAATTCCAACATTTGATTTTCTAATTTATTAAGCATAGCGACAGGTTTTGGATTTAGGGAGTTGTATTTTCAATTTTTATATCCTTGATCTTAACATTAATTGCTCACTGACTCTTAAATAAAAAAAAAGTAGAAATGCATGGTGTAAAGTGTTTTGGCCAGAAGACGAACCTGCAAAAAGGAAATACTTTCAGTTAATCAATTCCATTTTGATATGTCTGGATATGCTAATTGTATCCGAGAATCACTGTGATGGGCAAGACATCGTAAAAAAAGCAGTTTGGTAGTATGGTGGTGGTACGATATGAAAGCTGCTTTTCATCTTGCCCACCATAGTAAATTATGTGAATTATGATATATAACATTTTTTATATGCACGAAGTTATATAGTAAACCTCTTTTGGTAATTTTATAAAACGGGATTACTAGATGAATAATTGTTAGTAAATTTCATAGGAATTAAACCAATAATCTAAAGAAAAGTGAAAGTATTTGGCGAATATTACTGTATTCCTATGAATTATACGATGATTGGAATTACAGAAGAAATAATGTAAAGGCCTCATGGGGTATTTTCCCATGGAATAAATTATAAAGTCTGATCAGTTTAAATAATTAACAATCATATTTTACAATTACATCTTTTTTGTATGCAAAAGTGTATATACACAATACTTGATAATTTTCTTAATTTGAATAAATAAAGAAGACCTATAGAGCCTATATATGTTACATATATAGATACACATCATAATATGTGTACATTTATATAAAATATAAATATAAATATTCTTTATAACATATTCTCAGCTATCGAATTGACTGCAAAAGTGATTGAATGAAAGCCAATTTTATGATTTTTGTGATTATTGTGGCTACAGTAATTATCGTAAGTTCTCATTTATTCATAAATTTTGGCAATAATAAAGATTTTGAAGATGAAAATCCACAAAAAGAACTTAAATATAACTGTAATGAAATCTCAAACTCATTTGATAAAAGCATAATTGCCAATATTATCATGGATAGTATGGGAGAGAAAGAATACATAATTCAAAATAACAAATCAAATTCAACAAATAGCAACTCAAAACAGGAAATGAATTACCAAATAGTGGGTTTGATCTGTCTTTTGTTTATGTCATCTATTGTATTATTTTTGGCATCATGGTATTCGGCAAAACGCTAAAATAGCAATCGTTACCAGAGAAACACTTTTCCATTAAACAAGAGGGACAGTGAACGTAAAGGTACTTCCTTTTCCTATTTCACTTTCGACCCAGACCTCTCCATCATGCATCTCCACGTATTTCTTCACCAGGGAAAGTCCCAGGCCCGTACCACCAAATTTTCTGTTAGCAGATGAATCGACTTGTTCGAAAGGGTCAAAGATGCTCTTGAACTTTCCTTCAGGGATTCCAATGCCTGTATCTGAAACAGAGACATGAAGTTTTTCATCGATAATTTTTGTAGTAACCTGGACTTCACCCTTTTCAGGTGTGAATTTTATTGCGTTGCTAAGCAGGTTATACATGATTTCTTTGAATTTCATCCTGTCAGCCTGCATATCTGGATATTCATGCTTAAAACTGACATGTAAATCAATTGCTTTCTTTTTTGCCATAGGGCTCACAAGCGTAATTGTACCATCGATTATTTCTTCAATATTTACAGATTCAGGCACATAATCCATATTACCAGATTCGACTTTTGAAATGTCAAGAATATCGTTAATCAACTCTAACAAATAGTCTCCACTTTTTAGAACATTAGATACATATTTGATTTCTTTATCGTCCAGATGATTGGAGGCATTCTCTTCCAGCACCTGAGAAAACCCGATAACTGAGTTTAGAGGTGTACGCAATTCATGACTCATATTGGCAAGAAATTCCGATTTGGTACGATTGGCTTCTTCAGCCACAAGTTTGCCTTCAAGTAAAGATTCTTTTGCAGTTTGTCGGAGTGCTTCCAGTTCCAGATTATAAAGTGAAAAGGAAATGTCATCAACAACTTCCCTGGATAGATCAATAATCTCTTCATCACTTACATAATCTTCAGGTATTGTTAGTGCAATTGTACCGTATACCTTATTGCCATACTCAATTTTTGATACAAAGACATCTTCCCTTCCATATTCATTATGCAATGGGCATCCACTACATTCTTTTTCGGGATTTTCTATGATTATATAATCACTGGCCTCTAAAGCACATTGAGCACAATGTGGCATATTCGTTTTGGTATATTCAAGGAAATCATCAAATTTATTGCTGTAACCACTTTCAGTAATCATATTAATTTTATTGTTTTCATCAAAAATGCCTATCCAGGCGGCAGCATAAGTATTATATTTGGTTAAGTTGTCACAAATTTTCTGTAATAAGTCATAAGAATTGCTTTCTTTGACAATTATCTGATTCACATCACGTATGCAACGCAATGTATCGGTGAGATAGTCTAGTCTTTGCAAATTTTTCTGATGTTGAGTTATGTCTTCAACAAACCCAATTATCCTGTTTTCGGATAAAGCAGCAGCTGTAACCCTCCACCATCTTTTATCCCCATCTTTAGTCAAATATGGGATTTCAATATCTGCTTTTCCTTTATTTTTTACATCTTCAAATTTATTAATTACATATTTATGAACATCAGGTGGCAGTAGATCCAGTAGGTGCATTCCAATTAATTCGTTCTTTGAATAACCTGTAATATCACAGGCAGCATTGTTGACATCTATATAGTAACCATTCTCATCAGCAACAAAAATGCCATCTGGAGCGTTGTTTATATAGCTTCTGAATTTGGCTTCACTTTCACGCAATTTGTATTCTTTATCTTTCATTTCAGTGATATCAATAGCTGTAGCAGCAATAAACTGAGGATTCTGTAGTTCATCTTCTATAATTATACCAGTCATCAACATTGGAAAAGTTGTGCCATTTCTGTGAGTATGCCAGACTTCAACATTGGTATAGTAGCCATCTTCCAATAATGATTTATTAATACTGCTTACATCTGTCATCTGTTCTTCATTATGAAAAATAGACAAATTTTGCCCGATTAGTTCGTCAGGTTCAAACCCATGGTTTTTTGCAAAACAATCGTTTACATACTTGATATTTCCATCAAGATCAGTAATTGCATTTCCAGAATTTGCATTATCAAAAATGGTTTTGAACAACTTTATTTTCTCTTCATGTTTTTTCTGTTTGGTAATATCTTGAACGTGGACCAAATAACCAGTCATACACAATGCAGATATTTTCACATTTACATAGATAGTACCTGAACGACTTGTATTATACAAGTCTAGTTTTTTGACCAGTTCAAAATCAAAAGTGTTTTCATACTCAACCGTTTCACCTGCAAGCAACTGTTCTCTTGCATCAGCAGGTAAATTGGGGTCATCAAAAAGATTGAAACTTTGTACCTCTGCAACATCAGATATACCAAAAAGTTTTAAGTAGGAAGTATTGGCATCGGTTAAGTGTCCTTCAGAATTGTAAATTTCAATGGGTATAGGAGATTCTGAAAAGATGTCCCTGAATTTATCTTTACTTCTTATTGTTTCTTCTTCAGCAAGTTTGCGCCCAGTTATATCTATGTGCTGCAGCAGGACATTTGTGGGTGATTCTTTTGAAAGAGGTGTCACTTTCAGTAAAAACCAGCGTCTTTCACCTGGACTGTGACAGGGATACTCGATTTTGAATATTGACTTTTTTCCAGATATTACCTCCCTGATTCCTTCTGATGCAATAGAAGCTTCATTAGAATTTTGGCCTCTTGCTTCATCACATACTTTAAGGTAATTAGTTCCTTCATCGCATTCATCTGGATTCAAGCCATTATCTTGGGCAAACTGTTTCCAGTTTTTATTAGTATAAGAAATGACTCCGTCTGGAGAAAGTATTGCAATAGTATCTTCCCATAAATCAAATAATTCAGCACCAATCATCAAATCATGCTCAACAAAATATTAAAATGATACACTAGTAATTATATTTAGAAACTATCCTATTTAAGATATTGCACTAGTCCTTATATTAATATTTCTCATAGAAAAATTGATGAAATTAATGCTGACAATTTAATCCTATAAATGGTTAATAAGTGTGATCAAATAAAGGCAAATGTAAATGCATTTTCCTCAGATATGGAGAAACATCCTATAATGATCCTGAATCTTTAGAAACAGCCATAATGACATATTTGATCTAATTCTTTTAGATATACAAATACTTTGGATAAGATTGAATTATTAGAGAAACTGATAAAATTTAGAAAATATACGTAATTAAAGTTGGCAATGCATCATAAACTCTAATGTGCTGACCTGTATCGGTATCATATACATCAGAAATTATTCAAATCGAAATGTTTATAATATATACAGTCTTAAAGAAATAAAGGTTATAGAAGTATAATTATTTTGCACAGTAATACTGATAAGCGTTTGTTGTTGCTATAAGCCACATAATCAGTGTTATGTTGTCATAACAGAAAGTGGTATATATGGATGATTTGATACAAATTGTAGAGGAAGGAATCTGTTTTCACGAAATGATATATGATGAAGAAGGTCTTCCTGAAGATTATATTATCACTGGTTTGAATCCCGCTTATGAAAAGATACTGGGTTTAAGTAAGGAAAATGTAATTGGTAAACGTGCTTCAGACATATATGGATGCGAAAAACCTCCTTATATTGATGTATATTCTCAAGTTGCAAAAACTGGTAGAGCAACTAAATTTGAAACTTATTTCCCACCAATGAATAAACATTTTACTATATCTGTAGCCTCTTCCCAAAAAGGTAAATTTACAACTATTTTCAGTGATATTACTGATATGAAAAAGACACAAAAACAACTTGAGGAAATAAAAGAACGGCTTGAATTAGCCATGGATTCAGCAGACCATGGTTTTTGGGATTGGAACCTGGATACAGATGAAATATATTTCAGTCCAAGATATTACACTATGCTGGGATATGAACCTGGAGAACTTCCCATGAATCGAGATACGTGGGCCGGTTTGATGCATCCCGAGGATAAAAAAAGCGTTCTTCCGCGTATTCAGAAATGTGTTGAGAATGCCCAACCCTATGAGGAAGAGTTTCGCCTGAAATGTAAGGACGGGACATGGAAATGGATCTCTGGAAAAGGCAAGACGTTTGAAGTTGACAAAAAAGGTATTCCTCATCGAGCTCTTGGTGTACATGAAGATATAGATCAACGCAAAAAAATATATGACAGAACAAAGAGGCAAAGAAGAGAACTCATTCAATTTTATAACAATTTAAACGATTTTGTGTTTATTTTGGATATGAATGGGAATATCATTGCTACAAATAAAAAGGTTGAATTGAAATTAGGATATACATCTGATGAATTGAAATCAATGTATATTCTTGATGTACATCCTCCTGAAAGAAGAGATGAAGCCCATACCATTGTTGAGGCTATGATAAAAGGTCAAAAGGATTCATGTCATGTACCTCTTATTGATTGCAAGGGAAATATAATACCTGTCGAAACTAAAATAACACATGGTACATGGGAAGGAAAGAATGTTATATTTGGTGTCTCGCGAGATATTAGTGAACAGAAGAAATTTGAAGACGCAATTATCAAAGCAAAACTTTCAGCGCAGGAAGCAAATCGTACCAAATCTGAATTCCTTGCAAATATGAGTCATGAATTGCGTACACCTCTTAATTCCATAATTGGTTTTTCTCAGGTTTTGAGTGGAGAACAATTTGGAGAACTAAATGAAAAGCAGCACAAGTATATTTCAAATGTAGAAAATAGTGGAGAACACTTACTGGAATTAATTAATGGTGTTCTTGATCTATCAAGAGTTGAATCAGGTAAAATCGAACTGGAACCTGAAATGACTAATGTGTCTGCATTGATAAAAGAGACGAGTATTTTTGTCAAGCAGCTGGCAAAGGAAAAGAATATCCATCTTGAAATTGATATTTCACCTGATAGTTTTGAAATGTGTATCGATAAAATAAAACTAAAAGCAATTATCTACAATTTACTTAGCAATGCGATAAAGTATACTCCAGCAAATGGAAATGTATGGCTAAAGGGATCCTTTGATGATAAAGAATTGTATGTATCTGTTATTGATGATGGAATTGGTATAAACCCAGAATTACAAGAAGAAATTTTTGACCCTTTCATACAGGCAGGTTCGTTTTCTAATAAAGAGTATGAAGGAACAGGATTGGGTCTTGCTCTGGTGAAGAAGTACGTGGAGATGCATGATGGAGAGATCTGGATTGAGAGTGAAGTTGGAAAGGGAAGTACCTTTACGTTCACTGTCCCGTTGAAATAACACAAACTTATAGGATGTGAAGTAAATGACAAAAGTACTGGTTGTTGAAGATAATCCAATGAATATGGAACTTACTGTAGACCTTCTTGAATCATATGGTTATGAAGTCGAACAGGCTGAAGATGGATCAGAAGCTCTTGATATCGTTAATGAAAACAGTAATTTTGATTTGATCTTGCTGGATATACAGTTGCCCAAAATGGACGGAATTGAAGTTTTAAACCATCTCAAAAAATCGGAGAATTCAAAAAACATACCTGTAGTAGCACTTACAGCACATGCAATGAGAGGAGATGAGAACAAATTCATCAATGCCGGTTGTGTTGGGTATATTTCTAAACCAATTGACATACATGAGTTTAAGAAGACAGTAACATATTACGTAGATTCCTGAAAGCAATGAAAAAAGATAAAAACCTGACATAGAGGAGATTACCATCTTTTCCAAATTAGGATATCTTCTCCTGATGTAAGGGAAGCAACATATATATTACTTTACCTGGAAAAACAAAGCAAAATTGTATCATTATGATTCAAAAAGCACACATATGTTTGCTTTCAAGTTCACATTAACTTCACCAGCCCTTCACTCCCACTTCTCCCTCAATCCCACCGCCAGCACGAACGCCGCCGTCACAAGCACTGCCAGCACCAGCAGCGAGGCACGTGCACCGTACTGGTCCAGCATCAAACCTGCAATCACCGGACCCAGCGCTGCACCGAGCCAGCGAATCATATTGAACGTACTCATCGTGGTTCCCAGTATGCTTGAATCGGTACGTACAACCTCGTCTACGAGGATGGTTGAGGTAAGTGTTACAACCGGACTGAAACACAAGCCCACCAGGGCAAAATTCAGGGCGATTGACAGCGGGCCCACTGGCATCCTGCAGAACAGGATTAAAGCGACCGCTGCCACAAATGTGACTGCGACCAGAGGTTTTTTCCGGCCGATTGTATCGGAGCATTTGCCACAACCTGAAGCACTTATCGAACTGACCGCTGCAAACGGTACGAACAATAAACCGGTAGTTGATGTAGATATACCCTGGTCCTGGGCGAAGAAGGGCAGTACGTAGGTGGCACCGATGGAAGCCATGTTGCAGAACATAGCTATAAAGGTCACATATACGATGGTGCGGGTCTTGAAAAGATTGAGGGACAGGCTCATAAGTTTCAGGAAATGGGTGCTTTCCCGATATTTAGGAGCAGTCTCTTCCAGCAGGAAAAAGACAGCACATACAAGAAAAACAATCAATGAAAGTGCCCTGAAGACAAGTCGCCATCCGTATTCTCCTCCCAGTGTACCCCCGGCTATATATCCGGAAATCGTACCCAATCCCACAGCAATGGCTATTATACCCATTGCCCTTCCCCTCTCCTTTAATTCATAAAGGTCACCAATCATCGTGAACGAGGTCGAAAAAAAAGATTGCAGCCCCAATTCCTGAAATAGCACGTGCCCCCAGGAGGCTGAGAAGGGAATCAGCAAAGGAAGTCACAAATAATCCGCTGGAAAAAATGAATATACCGCCGATTATCATGGGCTTTCTTCCCAACCTGTCTGACATCATGCCAAAGGGAATCTGGAAAAATGCCATACATATCATGAAAATTCCCGCCACCCAACCTAGGTTTGAGCGGGAGATGTTTAGTTCTGCAGCTATGGGTGGCAGCAGGGGAATAAAAGATAAAAGGGCCAGGAAAACACAGAAGGTCCCCAGGAATAAAAGGGTAAGTTGTCTGGATGGGTGCTTTCCTGATAGAATTCTCATTTTTTTCTCTCTTTATTTACCCGTAACTGGAAGCTAAATACAGGCACTTCATGAATGGACCACTGCAGAGCTCTTTGTATCAAAAGGATTGGTTCGCATTGCCAGAGAAAAGATTAGGTGTTTGTGCTTTAAATACTTCATGTAAGCCAGCCATTCTATAACAAGCCTGCTATAAGCCCTTTTTATATCCAGGGCCAGATGATCAAAATCCGACTCCGGAAGATCTCCCAGATCCGCACGACTAACCAGTTCCTCCATCAGGTGAAGACCGCACGCAATAGACCCGTAAAGGATTCATGTTCAACTCGTAAAACAGGAGTCCCCTTCCGNTTTTCAACTCGTAAAACAGGAGTCCCCTTCCGTGAGGTAGGGGAGGAATGCGTCCAACAATTCACAGTAAAGCATTTATAGTTTGCGTGTGAATATAGTAGTATATGTTTCTTACTAAAACAATTATCTTGAAATTGGTTAATCCTGATAATGATTTAGTGGAAACTGTGAAGAAATATTCTGATGGAATGAACTATGCTTCCGAAGTTCTTTTTGATAAAGGTAAACCAATTCCAGCAATGAAATTACAGCAGGAAGTTTACCCATATCTTCGTGAAACATTAAAATTGAAATCCCAGATGAGTTGTAATATCCCTCGACAAGTTGCAGGATGTTATAAAACATTGAAGAAACAGAAAAAGGCAAAATGGCAAAAAGTAGAATTTTCGCCATCATCAATGACTTTTTCTTACAAAAGGGATTTTGTGATTGATGAAGATACAGTCAAAATAACTACTATCAACGGAAGAAAAGCATATTCCATTTTGAATTATGACTACGCAAAACAGTATTTTGATGGTTCATGGAAATACCAGGCCTCCAAAGTTGTAAAACATAAAGACGGAGATTATTATTTCCATTTATCTGTTGAAAAAGAAGTTCCTGACAAAGAAATAACAGATGCTTCTACTTTCATGGGTATAGATGTAGGTATGAACTATCTGGCTGTTGCTTCTACTACAGACAAAAAATGTAGTTTTTTTGCTGGTGGTGAAATTAAGAATCTTCGCAACCAATACAAATCAATGCGAAAGCGTTTACAATCGAAGGGAACTTTATCTGCAAAACGAATGTTGAAATACATTTCAGGTAAAGAGAAACGTCTTATGCGAGATGTAAACCACACAATCTCAAAAGAAATTGTGAAATTTGCAGTTAAAAACAAAGTATCAGTAATAGGTCTGGAAGATTTAACAGGAATACGTGATTCCACTCTTTCCAAAGTTTCCAAAAAGAGAAGACATAACCACAGTAGTTGGGCTTTCCGGCAATTACAAACATTCATTGAATACAAAGCAAAAGAAGTAGGCATAATCACTCATTATGTTGATCCATCCTATACTTCTCAAACTTGTATTCGATGCAATCATATCTCTAAGAATAACCGTAACAGATTGTCTTTTAGGTGTGAAAAATGTGGTTATGCGAATAATGCAGACCTGATCGGTGCAATGAATATTGAACACAAAACACGGGATTTCAGGTATATCCTGGAATCTCAGGGGTGCTTGTCAGCCACCCAGACGAATGCTTAATTGACATTCAAGCCCCTTGTCGTAAGGGTGGGGTAGTTGACGATGAATGAACCATAGAAACATTAAAATCATTTTAGGTTTAATTGGATGCTCAGGTGAAACTAAAATGAGTTCAGAACTACCCCCACAGGTCCAGAACCAGCTGGCACAGTTGCAGCAGGTTCAACAACAGGCCCAGACACTTGCCACACAAAAGAATCAGATTGAAAGTACATTGAAGGAAACGGAAAATGCTCTTGAAGAACTTGAACAGTTATCAGGAGATGCAGTTGTCTACAGGACTGTTGGGGATATGCAGATACGTACTACCAAGGATGATGCTATTGTAAAACTCAAAGAGAGAAATGAAACTCTTTCCTTAAGATTGCAGTCTATTTCCCGTCAGGAAGAACGCGTCTCCAAACGTTTCAACCAGCTTCAGGAACAGGTCAAACAGGCTATGGGTACCCAGGGCGGTTATCAGGCACAATGAGCCTGACCTGCCTGCCAATTATCATTTGCCGGCATAATTGCAGGTAATGATAGGTAGAGGTTGAAATGAAAGTAGATGAAGAGGGATTCTACAACAAACTTCTTGACTACCATAATATCCTGTATCTATGTCATCGCAATGCGGATCCCGATGCTGTAAGCAGTGCCTTTGCTCTATCTGAAGCTATTGGAGGCAAAGTAGGGCTGGTTGCTGGTTGCAATCGTGTTGCTTCTTTGCTGGTTGACAAACTTGAGATTGATGTTGTGGAAGACCCAAACCCCGAAGACTACGATCTTACGGTTGTAGTAGATACTTCAACAATTGCACAGTTAAATGATATTGAATTATGTCACTATGGCGTGATTGATCACCACGCAACAACTGCTCTTACAGAGAATGCAGCATTTTATCTGCACCGCAATAAGACATCTGTTGCAGAAATAGTTTATGATGTACTGAAATGCATGGGTGCACCTATTATGAACCGTACTGCTGTGGGGCTCATGACAGGGATTGTAACTGATACCGGGCATTTCAAACATGCAACAAGTGATACTTTCCGTACATTTTCTAATATAATTGAAAGCAGTGGTGTTGAATATGCGGAAGTACTGGAGCTGATGGCTTCTACTCCACAGGATGTGTCTATGCGTATTGCCATGCTAAAGACGGCCAATCGTGCGGAGATTGAAAGAGTGGAAAGCTGGCTTGTGGCTACCTCTCATGTAAGCTCTTTTGGAGGCTCTGCTTCTTCAATGCTGATCAATATAGGTGCTGATGTTGCATTTGTAGGTACGATGAAAGAAACCTCTATCCGTGTTAGCGGAAGGGCAAAGCGAGATGCTTTAAATGCCGGAGTAAACCTGGGTCAGATCATGGAAGATGTGAGTGCTGATTACAATGGCACAGGTGGAGGGCATGCAGGTGCTGCGGGTATCGATGTAGTTGCCGATATGGAAGATATACTTTGGGCCTGCAAACAAAAAGTTATTGAAGTTCTTCGGAATAAGAATAATCCGTCTAGTTTATAAAGCTTAATTTCAAATACCATAGATAATGATGTACTTTGTACATGACAAAATGGCTGTTATGTGATAACATGATCGAATACTGGAACCCACAGATTGAAAGAATGCCCCTTGATGAGCTGGAACAGATTCAGGAGGAGCGGTTGCGCCATCTTGTAGACTATGTCTATACTCACTCTCCTTTTTACAAAAAACGTTTTGATGAAGCCGGGGTGAAACCGGAAGATATCAAGACCCTGGAGGACCTGCAAAAGCTTCCGTTTACCTATAAACAGGACCTCAGGGACAATTATCCTAAAGGAATGTTTTGTGTACCTGATACACAGCTTGTACGCTACCATGTTTCTTCAGGTACCACTGGCAAACCGACGGTTGTGGGTTATACCAAAAGTGATATCCATGAGTGGGCCAAATCCCTGGGAAGAGCATTAACCTCAATTGGCGTAGGTCGGGGAGATGTCCTTCAGGTAAGTTACGGATACGGTCTTTTTACAGGTGGGCTCGGGCTGCATTATGGTGCTGAAGAAGTGGGTTCCACCGTCCTGCCTATTAGTGTTGGTAACACTGATAAACAGCTTGAACTGATGCAGGATCTCGGTACCACTACGCTTGCATGTACTCCTTCTTATTTCCTTTACATGGCAGAAGAAGCAAAGGATAAGGGTATTGATTTCCAGAAGGATACCGGCCTGAAAACCGGTATCTTCGGAGCCGAACCCTGGACTGAGGAAATGCGCAAGCGTATGGAAGACGCTACAGGCATTAAGGCGTATGATGTGTTTGGCACATCCGAACTCAGTGGGCCACTTTTTACTGAGTGTACTTGTCAGGACGGAATTCATATCTGGGGCGACCAGTTTATTGTGGAAATAATAGATCCTGAAACTGGAGATACTCTGCCAGAAGGAGAAAGGGGAGAACTTGTAATAACCACTCTTACAAAAGAAGCCCTGCCTCTTATCCGATACAGGATAGGAGATTATACAATCCTGAACAAGCAACCCTGTGAATGCGGGCGCACACATCCCAGAATAATGAGGGTTACCGGACGTGTGGATGATATGCTGATTATACGTGGAATCAACGTATTCCCGGGACAGGTAGAATCCGTGCTTATGAAGATGCCCGAAGTTGGAGAACATTTCATGATACATGTGGATCGTATCAATGAAATGGATACAATGAAGATACAGATTGAAATGAATGATGAAGCCTTTAGTGACAAGGTCAATGACATAATCTCCCTGGAGAAAAAGGTTGCTTCTGCCCTAAAGAGTGTGCTCAATCTTTCTGTTGGTGTTGAACTGGTAGAGCAGGGGACAATTCCGCGGTCTATTGGCAAATCCAAAAAGGTAATCGATAATAGAAAGCTATAAAGAATTTCAGGGTAATTTATAGATTATAACACCACAGGTTGATGATTCCATGGATGAAAAATTTATCAAACAGATATCACTCTTTGCAGAGAATAAGCCAGGCCGCCTTGCAAATATTGCATCCAGTTTCAAAGAGGCATCCGTTAATATAAGAGCATTTACTATCGCTGAAGCAGGGGATTTCGGAATTATAAGGATGGTAGTAGACAAGCCGGAAAAAGCACATCGTGTCCTGCATGATGCAGGCTTTACAGTCTCCGAAACAGATGTTCTGGGTATACAGATGGAAGATGTACCTGGCCAGCTTGCAACAATAGCGGAGGTACTTGGCAAAAAAGGTGCCAATATCGATTATGCTTACGCTTTTGTAACAAAAACAGAAAAAGCGTTCCTCATAATACGGGTTAATGATTTGAAAACCGCTGTTGAAACACTTTATGAAGAAGGCATTCCACTGCTGGATATGAGTGATGTGCAAAGCATCTAATCTTTCTTTTTTTTTGAAAAGTAAAACCACGGCTCCTATATATGACTCCTAATTCCACCTTACAGAGCAAGCTAGGGGGTTCGCATTCCACCATCATAGGTGGTAGACATGGCAAGAAACTGCTCAAAATAATCAGTAATCATCCCGATGTCAAAAGAATAATCCCTTCAGTAATTACTGTTAAAGGTAAAAGTGCCCCCGGTGGGAAGATAGATGTGAAAATTCTTCGTCCGGATAGTAGGGGCAATTTGAGGGCTCTCCTGACACATGGTACTTCTTCCCAGGAAGTAAGAATCGTTACAAGCGTTGGGAAAGAAGAAGAAGGGGAAAGAATAATGCAGGAATTAAATGCAATGTTTATGGAGTGATCCCGTGTATGTATCTAGGTATTGATCACGGCACAAATGCAATGCGTTTTGCAGCTCTTGATAAACATGGAAATTTCTTCTACTTTGAAGTTCCCCGAACAGACATGAAGGGAATGGAAGGCAGTGCAATTCTTGAATTGATGGAAAAGGAATTCAATATCAGGACCGAACAGATTGAAATGGTTGCCCTGACTTATTCTATGGGAGATGGAATTGTCAATATTATGGATATACAGGATGTCCAGAATCGTGGGGTAAGAAGTATTGAGGGAGTCGGCAAAAAGACTGGTGCGGGAACTCTGGTATTTGATACTATCAAGAAGGTGAAAATCCCAGCTGTTGTAATACCGGGGATACATTCACACAGCCATACGGATTCCCGAATGAACCTATTTTCTCATTCTACAAGCCCCGAAAAACTTGGAATTGCCTATGATGCATTATCCAGGGGCATTAATAATTTCATTGTATCAGATATCAGTTCAAATACTGTAACTCTGGCTGTTGCAAACGGGGAGGTTGTAGGTGCCCTTGATGCCTGTATTTTCGCACCCGGGACCGTACACGGCCCTCTTGATCTTGAAGCAATAAGGCAGGTTGATGCCGGGAAGTGTGGTGCAAATGAAGCTTTCATGAACAGTGGTGTGCTGAAAAATACATCTTATAAAAACACTGCAGATTTGCTGGATGGATTAAAAGATAATGAAGATCAGGCAAAATTTGCAATTGATACTCTTGCTCTTTTTGCATCCATGGAAATAGAAGCCATGAATGTCCTGCTAAAGGACTATTCAACATGTGATCGTCTTTTTCTTGCAGGCTCTATGGCAGAAGTGGATTCTCTTGTGAAAAAAATACATCACTATCTGGATATGAAACCCTGGATTCTGGGAAAATGGAGTGCAGCTACTGGATGTGCCCGTATGGCCAGGGATATTGCAAAAGGTAAAAAGCAAATCCTGGGTATCGAAGTTAGGATCTGAATCTCAATTGGAATACAGATTTTCCCTACGGTCATCCAGTACAGGTATTTTACTGGATAGTTCTTTGGCAAGTGAGAGGTCGATGTCTGCCATGATTATGCATTCATCGCGGCCGGAATCTGCAAGAGTATTTCCCAGGGCATCAATAATCATGGAACTTCCAGGGAACGATTTGGTCGGATCCTCACCTGTGCGGTTACACATCACATGAGGAATCTGGTTTTCTACTGCCCTGGCAGGACCCAGGATTCTCCAGTGATTGCCCCGGGGGTCCGGAAATTGGGCAATAGTCACCAGTAAGTTGGCTCCTTCAAGCACAAGTTTGCGTGCCACTTCAGGAAACCTTATCTCGTAGCATATTTCCAATCCGATACATATATTTTCAAGTTTTATGGGTTGAATGGAATCACCCGGGGAGAAGTGGCCTTTTTCTTCCCCAAAGGGGTGAATTTTGCGATAAGTTCCCTTAATTATACCATTTTCAATACAGAACCCAAGATTGGCATAGGGTTTGGTTTCAGTATCCAGTTCTTCCACGATTGACCCGATAAGGATGCATTTGTTTTTTTTTGAAAAATCCGCAAGTTGTCCTATTGTGGGGTAGGGTGGCTTTTCAGCCAGTTTATCCATCTGTTCATAACAGAAACCTGTGGAAAACACTTCCGGGAATACAATTATTTCAGCGCCCATAGCAAGGGCCCGATCACCCAAAGCAATGGCTTTTTCGATGTTTGTTTTCTTATTACAATGCTCAACGTCCATCTGGATACAGGCAACTTTTACCATAATGTATCTCCTCAGTATTTAGGACAGGTACCCTTTGCAAGTATTATGGATATTCCCATTTTTTCCATTTTTTCCATCAGAAGGGCCTGCAATTCGCTTTCTTTGATTTTTTCTGCAAAATCTACCACTTCAATGTCATTATGAAGTGCTTCAAGAACATGAGTAAGGTCCGCGACATCCTGTCCTCCCGTCATAGCTGCAACATCATTTTGCAGTATAATAACCAGCAGGTCAAAACCGTTGGATTTTGCATTGATTAATCCCTGTAGACCTGTATGTGCCAGGCCGAAATCTCCTATGACTGCAATACCTTTTCCTTTGAACCCACAGGCGACCGATATTGCAGAGCCAAGTGCAAAACCTGCATCCACGGCCTGAAGAGGTGCAGATGTGCTTAATATGGAACAACCCATGTCCCCTGCAATTGGTTTATCTATTGTACCAAGCACCCTGTAGAGAGGCAGATAGGGACATGTATCACAGATGGAGCGTGGTCCTCTCTCTTTAATAGTCTCGAGTTTGACCTCTTTATTAATATGTGATTTTTCGATATTTTCAAGAGCATGCAGTATATTTTCGGTTTCTATTTTACCATGGGGCATATGTCCTGTGGATTTGCCCTTTATGGTGTCTTCGACTGAAATATGGGATTCAAGGTAATCTTCTGTTTCCTCAGCCACAAGCACATATTCATGGTCATCAATGAATTTTTTCAATTTTTTGATAGGCAGTGGGTAAACCATATCCAGTGCCAGGTGTGAAATATCGGAGTTACTTTCTTCAATGATTTTTTCCACAAGGGAGGTAGGATAACCTGAGGAAATAATACCTGTTTTTGTTGTATTGATATGACACAGGCAATCCTGTGATTGAGAATAATTTTCCATTAAAGGGTATGTCATTGAATGGAAAAGCTGATGCTTGCCTTTCATGGTGTAGTCCCATACAGACCTGTCAAATTCAGGTGGTACCAACCCTCTTGGTTGCAATAAGGCACTTTCACAAAACGATTCCAGAAGACGGGAAGTTACTCTGACTATAACAGGAATACTTGCCTTTTCCGAAAGTTCGATCGCTTCTGTCAGTGAACCAAACAACTTTTCAGGAGTTGCAGGATCAAAGACAGGTACTTCGCCAAGAGGTCCGAAATAGCGTGAGTCCTGTTCATTCTGGGAGGCTTTGGCGCCGGGGTCATCCCCTGCGATTATCACTAAACCTGCACCTATTGTATGGGTGGCGGATGTAACCAGAGGGTCACAGAGTACATTCATGCCTACATGTTTTGTCAGGACAAAAGACCTGCGACCGTCAATCGAGGCCCCCAGGGCAGTTTCAAGAGCCACTTTTTCATTGATCATCCAGAAAGTATTGTCCGCCCAAAAATCATCATTTCTGAAAAGGTCCACAATGGAAGTAACAGGATAGCCTGCAACCGCACTGACCAGCTTAATTTCCAGCAGTCTGGCAGCCTTTAATATGACCTCTTTCCCGCTTATTTGACGTTCATTCATGGAAGTTCAGCATCCATTATTACCGAATCATCAGGTCTGGCAAACCAGGGTAGGGCAGCAAGGGCTCCTATTACACCTTTACCATCCATCCAGATATCCACACCATTACTTTCAGCATACTCCATTGCAAACTCATAGGTCAGCTCAGCAGACCTGCACAATTTACTGTATTCCTTAATACTGGAAGCATTAAAGGAGTCAAGGACAACCATTCCTGTATCCTTTGATACACTGTACTTTTCCAGTGCACTGCGAATATTTTCAAGTAGTGCATTCTGTGCCCTCTCATCCACACATCCAAATTCCAGGACTGTTGAAACACAGTTCTGGGTTTTGCCGATACAGGGAAAAGTTGCACCAGGGAGTGGGAGAGGTATACACTTTCCACACAATCCAGTTCTTTTGCGATGTTGTGGGTCAGACACCAGGTAGCACCTGTTTCTTTGGTGTCAGTATCATCAATTCCTATCAGTACACGCTTGCGTTTTGGGACAACGATGGTACCTTTTGCCGCTTTTCCTCCTCCAGAAGGCGTGGTTTCAGAACGCACAACTCCGGCTGCCTGTGCACGACAACGCGTGGCACCGACACCACCTCCGCCCAGTCCTGCATAGGTGATTGCAACCTCATTATCTTTGACCTCTACTGCTTCAATACCTGCAGCGGCAGACGATGGCTTTAGTTCAAGGGGTACCTTACCGGTTTTTACAAGATAGCGGGTCATATTTCCCAGTGTCCTTACCTGCCGGACAATAGGGGAGTGGGAATAATGGTGCCTGGCCCATGCAGCACCACCATAACAGTTACTATGTTCAATTATCTCCGCACATTCATCCGTTTCATCACATATGGCATAGATTGCCCTGTAGGGAATCGAGTACGGTTCATCAAGTTTTAACTCTTTCATTAGGCTGGATAATTATCGGAAAATGCTTTAAATCTTTTGTCAGGAAATATATCCTTCATCCTTCAAACTCACAAATTTTCCTTCCCCGATTATCACATGATCCAGTACATCAATTCCAAGTATTTTCCCACCATCAACGAGTTTACGGGTGATATTTATATCTTCCCTGCTTGGTGTGGGATCTCCCGATGGATGATTATGTGTAAGAATAACAGAAGCTGCTGATTCCAGAAGGGCTGATTTGAATACCTCCCTCGGATGAACGATATTGGCATTCAGGCTGCCTATAGATACCACTTCTTCCCGAAGGACCTGGTTTTTGGTATCAAGATGAAGGGTTGTAAGATGTTCCTTTTTCTGGCACCTCAACTGTGGATACAGGAGTTTGTACACATCATCCGGGGAACGGATGCGTGGCAGCGGCTCATCTGAATGTTTCTCAAGCCTGCGGGCCAGTTCGAATATAGCAGAGATCTGGGAAGCCTTTGCAATCCCTACTCCATGGATTTCGGTCAGTTTTGTGATATTGGCCTGACTCAAATTTTTGATAGGATAATTCGAAAAAATACGAATACATAGATTGATCACATTTTCTTTAGCCGTGCCGGTTCGCAGGATTATTGCAAGCAATTCCGTATTGGAAAGGCCCGATGGCCCATATTTTGCAATTCTCTCCCTTGGCCTTTCTTCCGGGGGCATATCCTGTACCCTTAATTTCTGCTCATCCATACATTATATAAATAATCATCTTATATATAAATAATTCGTAATATATCATAATTATCAAATTATGTAAGCCAATCCAATGCCTACTTATACTTATAATTCCATGCCATAATTATGAAAGCCGTAGCTGTTATTGGTTACAAAAATACCGGCAAGACAACGTTTGTTTGCAGGCTGGTGGAAAAACTTGCTTTGAAGGGTAAAGTTGGTACTGTAAAGCTCATGCAGGATCATCGTTTTGATTCCCCCGAAAAAGATACGGGTAAACATTTCGATTCTGGGGCTGAAAACGTGACTGCAGTCTCCGAGGAAGGTATGGTTTCTATTCAACGTGGGGCAGGCCTGGAGCAAGCTCTTGAAGTCCTTGCAGGCAGGGGGATAGATTACGCTATCGTGGAAGGCGCTACAAATAGTGATTTGCCCAAAATAATGCTGGGAGAGGTGGAAGAGGAAGCAGGGAATGTTGTACTCAGGCTTGCTCCCTGTTCGGACTGGGATATGGATGAAGTTGCAGGAATTGTACAACAAACATCCGAATTCGTAACCCTGAACAGTATGATTGACAAAATACGTCATATACCTGAATTTCCTCTGGCTGGAAGTATCGGTACTTTTACAGGTGTGGTAAGAGGGGAGACAGATGATATCAGCACAAAAATGCTCGAATTTGAGAAATATGATACCGTTGCTGATAAGCGTATAGAAAAGATCTGTAATGACCTCAAACAAAGAGAAGGAATCATCGAAGTATTAATCCATCACAAAAGTGGCCGGCTCATGCGGGGAGAGGATATCGTGTACATTGCTGTAGCATCAGCCCACAGACAGGAGTTGTTTAAAGCCCTGAGTGATGCGATTGAAAGAGTAAAGTCAGAGGTGCCCATATGGAAAAAAGAAGTCACCATGGAAGGTGATTTCTGGGTACATGATCACGCATAAGTAAGCAGCTTTTCAAATTCTCGACTTTTGAATCGGCAGGGTACTCTGGCCGTGAGGCATGAAATGGATTCTCACGGCCGGATTCTCTGCAATGATTGAATCAATTGTCTGCTGGATATCTGGTACAGGCTTGAAAAATACATCCTGTACATCTTTTTCAGGCATTTCTGAATACATGAGCAAATTATGTTTCATTGCAAGCTGTGCGATAAATGCCGCTTTGTGAGCCCCGAATTCAAAATCTGAGTCAAACTTTTCAACGGTTTCCAGAGGACAACTGCATTGTCGGCTCCAACGTTCAAATATTTCATGACCAAACCCTTCTCTGCAGGGGGCTGCAAGCAGGATGGTGCCTCCGTCAATAACTGCATTTTTTGCATTGTCCAGCGGTTTGTAGGCCTGATAGAGGTTCATTCCCTTTGAGACATCGGTTGCTGTAATGACAACGTCTGCAGGTTCCACTTCCACCTTGTACATTTTATCCACACAGTCAACTCCTTTTCGGTGGGCATCTATAATATCACCGGCTACAGCCCGGACGATTTCCTTTTTGCTGTTGAGGACCACATTGAGTGAAAAATCCGGGCCGAATATGTGAGCCGCTTCTTCCATATCCTGTCTTACAGGACTGTCGATATTACCGGTAGTTGCCTCTTCAATAGTCATCATCTTATGGTTTGTAATAACAGAATTATTGGAACTCACTCCGGGAAGGATCGCTTTTGCCCCTCCACTGTAACCTGCATAATAGTGGAATTCAATATTACCGGTACACACCACTACATCGGAATCATAAACTTGCCTGAATATTTCTACCGGAGTCCCTCTGGAAGTTGTTCCCACCTTTACACAATTCTCTTTATTATGTTCAATAAATCTGACTTTTCCATAAAGAGGTCCAAGTATATTTTTAATCTCTTCTTCAGTTTGCTGGCGATGAAGTCCCAGGGCACAGACCACCGTTACATTTTCTTCGGTACATCCTCTGGATTTCAATTCTTCAAGAAGCAAGGGAAGCATTGTTGAAGAAGGGGATGGACGGGTAATATCACTGACTATGATGGCTACACTGGATTCTGCAGTCACGATTTCGGAAAGTCGCTTGCTGTTTACCGGATTTGCAAGAGCATTTTTTACAAGTTCCTCAGGGGTAGATTCTACTTCCATTTCACAGGGCATAAGGATATCACCCATATTTGAATCCGGAATGTTGACATCAATACTTTCGTTACCATAAGGTACAGTGATTACGGTCATTTTTTCGGTCCTCATTTATTTGCAATGAAGACAAAAGTCGCATATGACGGTAAAATGGAGGGGATGAATATTACTCAGAATAGACCGACTTTTGTCAGGTTGAGGGTTTGAATCGATAAGATATAAATTTATCTTCACCTATGAGACATTAAGTACAAGGATGACAGGATGAAATATGGAATTATAATACACGGCCCGGAAATAATAGACAGTGGCTGGGCGGGGAAAATAATACAACTTCTTTCAGCAAGAGCAGATGTGTATGCCGTAGCCGCCGGGACTATGTGTAAACTGGCCGTGCTGGATTCCTTTCTTGAAGATTTAATCGACATCTGGAGTTTGAGCAAACCCAGTGAGGCGATTACTGAACTTGCAAAAGAGTGTGACTGTGTATTCCTGCTAAATCATGGAAAAACCATTGAAAGCGGGACTGTTTTTGGAAATATGGTAGCGGATAGAGTGGATATTGAAGTCCCACTTGTACAGGTTGAAAGACCCGGAAATTCGGATGGGAGAATTATTTACAGGGGAGAAGATGTAAATCCCGATGTATACTGGCTATGTAGGAAATTGGGTATGCCACTGGTGTACCCTGAAACTGCAAGGCAGCCATCTATCAGAAAAAACGGTCATAAAACGATACGCACGATTTCAGGGGTCCTGCCCGGAGAATCCATTATGGTCAACGGCCTTGTAATCGGTTACGCCAATAATGAGGATGTGGAATTAATATTTGAGGATGGGATTGTTACTGCCATTAAAGGCGGGCAATTGAAAAAACATGGTGTGGAAAAACTTACTTCATACATCGGTAGGATTGACCCTGAAAACGCATGGATTAAAAGTGGAAATTTACGCCGCACTCCTGTTCTGGAATCAATGAACCGGGAAAGAATTGATGTCCATAAGCGCCAGTCCTGTCGGGCTGTACTGATTAATCATGAAGCAGAAAGGACATTCGAACTGGCAAGAAAAGCGGATCTGGTAATTTCAGTTGGGGATGACACCACGGCGATTGCAGGAAGCATCCTGAAACGTCTGGAAATACCATTGATAGGAATTACTGATGGTGACAGGGATAACGTGCTTGCTGATAATGAATATTGCGAAGGTTCTACGATAATACAGGTTGAAAGTGGTTGTGATGATATAGTAGGAGAAAAAATAAAGGAATCGTTTTTTTCTACATCCCACCCCGAATTTCCTTCAAAATCTTATCTGGAAGAACAGATTCTTGATCTGGCAAAATCTTGCATGAGGCATGTGATCTTCCACACCCTGGAATATAATTATTAATCTGTATCCCTCTGGGCATTTTCAGATAGTTACATACACTTATTACTGAAGATATTTTATTTTTATAAGGGAATTTTGGAATTGCCGGTTTGAAATGACGTAAAGCCGGTGTATAAAATGCCCGTTACAGGTGATACAATGGTGAGGGTTGAAAAAGACACACTGGGGGAGGTGGAGGTACCAGATGATGTTTATTATGGTCCCCAAACCGCCCGTGCTGTGATAAATTTCAGGGTAAGTGGACAGAGGCTGCCTCCTGCTTTTATCAGGGCACAGGCTGCGATCAAAATGGCATCTGCAAAAGCCAACATGAAAGCCGGAAAACTTGACCGTAAGCCGGGTGAGGCAATCTACAAAGCCGCTCAGGAAGTGCAAAGTGGAAGATTTGATGACCATTTTGTGGTGGATGCTTTCCAATCAGGTGCCGGTACGTCCCAGAATATGAATGCCAACGAGGTTATCGCCAACAGGGCTCTTGAGACCCTGGGTTATCATAAGGGTCGCTATGATGTGGTCCATCCCAATGATCATGTTAATATGTCCCAGTCCTCCAATGATACAACTCATACGGCAATCCATATCGCTGCCACTGAAACAATAATAAATGAACTTCTGCCTGTGCTGGAAACCCTGCAGGATGAACTTGATGCAAAAGCCAAGGAGTATATTGGGGTGGTAAAACCCGGCAGAACCCATCTGCAGGATGTCGTGCCAGTGACCCTGGGGCAGGAATTCAGTGGCTATTCGAGGATGCTGGAACTGGATAAACGACGACTGGAAAATGTATTGAAGGATTTGAAGGAACTCAATATGGGGGGTACGGCTACAGGCACAGGCCTCAATACGCCTGAAGGATTTGGTGATACAGCGATTCAGGAAATGAATCATATCACAGGTATTGATTTCAGGTTAGCGGAAAATCCCTTTGAAGCCACACAGGGTGCAGGGGCTATTCTGGGCACCTCTGCCGTCTTAAAGGGTATTGCAGTGGATCTCACCAAACTTGCAAATGACCTGAGATTATTATCCAGCGGTCCACGCACCGGTTTCGGGGAAATTATGCTGCCGGCAGTGCAGCCAGGCTCCTCGATCATGCCGGGTAAGGTCAACCCTGTGATGGCAGAGATGCTGAACATGGTGTGTTTCCAGGTGGTTGGAAACGATACTGCCGTAATGATGGCAGCACAGGGAGGACAATGTGAATTGAACGTATTTACACCGGTTCTTGCTCATAACATTCTTAATTCGATAACAATTCTGGCAGGGGGAATCGATTCTTTCAATGAACGCTGTCTCAGGGGTTTAACTGTCAATGCAGATCACTGTTCAAAAATGGCAGAATCCAGTCTTGCACTGGGAACTTCCCTTGCACCTATAATCGGTTATGAAAGGGCTGCGGAAATCACATATGAAGCACACAGGACAAACAGTACCATACGTGAAGTGGTAGAAAAAAAAGATTTGGGTCTTTCAAAAGAGGAAATTGATTACTTGTTAAATCCAATTAATATGACGGGGGCAGGAAATGAGAGAACATGATATTATAGTGATAGGGGGAGGTTTATCCGGTCTCAGGGCTGCGCTTGAAGCCAAAAGACATGGGGCTGATGTGGCAGTAATCTCGAAAGTTCCACCCATCCGCAGCCATTCCGTAGCTGCACAGGGAGGGATAAATGCATCCATAGGTTCCGATGACAGCTGGGACAGTCACGCCTATGATACAGTAAAAGGGAGTGATTACCTTGCAGACCAGGATACAGTTGAAATCCTTTGCAAGGAAGCGCCCGAAAGAGTTTATGAAATGGAGAATTGGGGAACACTGTTTTCCCGTACTGAAGATGGGAAAATAGCCCAGCGCCCTTTCGGGGGTGCCGGCTTTCCCAGGACATGTTATGCCGGGGACAGGACGGGGCACAATTTGCTGCACACCCTGTACGAACAGGTATTAAGGTACGGGGTCAGGATCTACAATGAGTGGATGGTAACCCGCCTGGCCACGGGTAACAATAGGTGTACTGGTTTTGTGGCACTCAATATGCTTGATTCTGAGCTGGAAACATTCAGGGCCAAAGCGGTTATACTTGCAACAGGCGGTTACGGACGTATATACCAGCGTTCCACAAACTCTATAATCAATACAGGTTTTGGAATCAGCCTGGCCTATCGCGCCGGAGTTCCCATTCAGGACATGGAGTTTGTCCAATTCCATCCAACTACGCTGTGGGGTACCAATATACTGATAACCGAGGGTGTAAGGGGGGAAGGAGGCTACCTCTACAACAAAGACCATGAAAGATTCATGGATCAATATGCACCTGAATCCATGGAACTGGCTCCCAGAGATATCGTTGCACGTTCCATCCAGACCGAGATCGATGAAGGACGGGGTTTTCCCGGAGGTTATGTGCAGCTTGATATAACCCATCTGGGTAAGGAACTGATCAATGAGCGACTGAGCGGCATCCGTCAGATATGTATTGATTTTGCCGGTGTTGATCCGATCAAGGAGCCTATACCCGTACAGCCCGGCCATCATTATTCCATGGGAGGCATCTCTTCCGGCAAAGACGGATTGACACCGCTGGACGGATTGTACGCAATTGGGGAATATGCCTGTATCAGTGTGCACGGGGCAAACCGGCTGGGAGGCAATTCATTACTTGATACAATTGTATTTGGAAAAAGAGCAGGGGAACATGCGGCCAATGCTGTGAAAAACATTGATATGCCTTCTGAAGACAGCCTCAATGAAAGCCTTGCGGAAGAAAGATCCAATATTGATTCAATGATGGGTGACAGCGGGGAAAGTTTTGCCGCTGTAAAAGATGAATTAAGACAGGCCATGCAGAAATATGTGGGTGTTTATCGCAACCGTGAAGATCTTGAAACCGGGCTTGCAAGTGTGAAGGGCCTGGAAAAACGGGGTGAAAACATCCATGTGAAAAGCAGGGTCAGGGCATTCAATATGGAATTGATGAATGTACTTGAAGTTAAAGGAATGCTGGATATTGCCCGGGTTATCACTGAAGGTGCACTGGTGCGGGAGGAAAGCCGGGGTGCGCATTACAGGACCGATTTCCTGGAAAGGGATGATAAGAACTGGCTAAAACATACTCTTGCCTATCTGGAGGATGGCGAACCTAAGCTGGAATACAAGGATGTGACGATTACGCAGTTCCAACCAAAGAGGAGGGAATACTGATGGTTTACCTGAAAATCAAGCGCCAGGATGAAAGCAGGGAGTGGTATGATACTTTCGAGATCGAAGAAACCCCCGGGATGACGGTACTGGAGGCCCTCTTCTATGTGCAGGAACATATGGATGGCAGTCTTTGTTTCAGGTATGCCTGTCGGGGTTGCAGTATGTGGAAGTTGTGGAATGCTTATCAACAGGGTTCCCCGGCTTGCCTGCAGGACGCAGGTAGGCATTGCTAAAAAAAGAAAATACCAGAGAAGGTTCAGATGATATATTTGTAGCAGGCCAGAAGTCAGAAGAAGAAAATGAAATAATCTTAATTGAACCCCTGGCCAACCTGAAGGTAATTCGTGACCTTGTAGTGGATATGGATACATTCTATACTCTGGTGGATTCTATCAAGCCCTGGATAAATTCTCCTGAAAAACATCCCGAAGGTGGTAACCTGATGAGTCCGGATCTTCGGGAAAAGATTGAGAAGTATACCAACTGTATACTGTGCGCCTGTTGTCACGGTGCATGTCCGGTGGCTGCAAGAGATGATACTTCCCTCAGCCCGGCAACTCTTGCCAAAGCCTGGCGTATGCATCTCGATCCCCGGGAGGATAATGCCAGTCGTAAGGAAAGACTGGATTTTGTTGATTCAGACTCTGGTGTATGGGGTTGTGACCTTGTCTATAAATGTGTGGCAGTCTGCCCGAAAAAAGTTCCACCTACAATGGGTATTAAGGCACTCAGAGAGCAAATTGAAAAGAACAAAGAAAAGTAAAAGTTAAGGGATAATCAATCCCTTTTCCTTGCTATCCAGAACATAAACATCAGGCCAAAGACTGCAACAATTGCTTCAAATCCGGGTTGCTCAACAGGCTCTTCAGTTTCAGTTACAGAATTGAATAATTTATCTGATTTGTCCAGGTATTCATTGGTCTTTTCCATGTTGTGAATACCAAGACTTCCGTCCTCTTCAACAAAATGCATGTAAAAGACTGCATTGTTGTAGTCCTCAAGTTTTGTCTCATAGGAAGCCGTACCATTGAGATTTTCCAGAGCAACACTGGCATTGCTTTGCACAGTTTTAAGTTCTTCAATCCTTTCTGCAATCAAATCCTGTTTTGTTTCAATAACCTTTGCAAACTCTTCATCATGGCAATCATAGCATTCCCCGGATGATTCTAAACTGAATAACAGTTCGGGTTCATAATCGAACGTATGGCCTGTCACGGCTGTTTCATGTGTGGTGTCATTGTACTCCCTTGAAGCCATATGGCAATCCGAACACCTGATCTCAGGGTGGTTGTCTGTGTTATAGATGGAATCGTTATACATCTCCCAGTTGGGATGATGGATTTCCGTAGTCATACCATCTGCCGTGGCACCCATACCGTTATGACAGTTCCCACAGAGTAAAGCTCCTTCTATACGGTATTCAGCGGAATGTGGTTCATGGCAGGCTACACAGGTGACACGCCATTCTTCTACATCTTCAGGCTGTGGAACATCATTCAGGTTTAGGCCATAGATGCTTTCATTTTCCAGAGAGGGAATAGCCCCATCAGTGCTCTTGCATGAGACACATGAGTTATCCCTGTCCAGAATGAAGGGTTCCGCCATATCAGTGGGTTCTGAATGACTTGCCATGGACTCCATGTCAAAGCTTTCAGTGTCATATTCATCCCATTCCTCGATGATTGGATGATGGGAATCCCTGTGACAGTTCCCACACATTTCAGCAGAAAGGGTAACTTCCGGGATATGGGCTGATGGAGTGTCCAGATGGGCATCATAGCCTTCATCCGGGGGGAGATGGCATACTTCACAGGTGATTGGTTCAATTGTGTTTTCCACATCTTCCCTCCCCCAGGTTTCTTTAATGGAAGATTCAACATGACACTCAGTACACCTTTCAATATCAACAACCGACCCACCTGCAGCATTTAAGGATTCTGCATGGGCAGAAGAATTCCATATCTCATATTTTTCAAGATGACAATCCTTGCAAGTTTCCGGTTGCCAGGCCCCTGCCATGCCTGCTGATAAGAATAATAACAAAGTTAGTGTTACAACTATTTTGATCAACTAATACCCCCACGTTAATCTTTAGTAAAATATGGTTATGATTGTATTTATTGTAATCGGGTATAAAATATTCTCTTTGATGTGATTGTATTATTAATGCAGAGTTTTGAGATTACATTCCTTATTGTAGGTTATTATCATCGGGGCTTAAGGGAAGGTTGAATCCGAATATACTGTATTTGCCGTATTGACTTTTTACCCACACATTTCCGCCATGTAACTCAACCAGTTTTTTTACAAGGGACAAACCCAATCCTGTGCCTGCATATTCTTTTTTAGTGGTTTCATCGAGCTGGCTGAAATGTTTGAACAATTTATCCAGATTTTCTTCTTTTATACCAATCCCATCACCTTCAATTTCAAATGTGATGGAATTTTCCCTTCGTTGGCATTGTTAATTAAATATTGCTAATTCTCTATTTCTGTACTTCATTAACAACAAGACGGAATACCGTAACATTTCAAGACTCTTTGTATAACATTTAGACTTTCTTCTCAACCTTGCCAGAAAATGCCTAAATATACTGTTGTATCCTTCTATGGTATATGTTTCAGCTTTGGATTGAGTATGAATCGCCTCTGGAAGAAACTCTGCATATGCTTTCCAGTGATCTGTCATGACTTCTTTTATATCAATGTCCCTCAATTTGTCCCAGAGTTTTACTCCAGTTTCTGTGCCTCTGCTACCACAAGAACAGTTGATGAATCTTTTTCTAATTCTACCAATAGCAATCCAGATCCAACAATATTTTTTTTGTTACCAATATAAGTATGCATCTCATCTAATTCAACAATCTCTATATCATTTTCGCTTTTCAGGTCCTCTAACTCCTGGCCAAATTTTCTAATCCAATTATACACAGAAACATGGCTTACTCCCAAAAATCTCCCAATGGAACGAAAACCTAATCCTTCGAGATAGAGTTGTAAAGCCTGTCTTTTTACAGAAGTGGAACTAGCAGTTGATTTTATCTCAACGGTATAGTTATATCCGCAATCGTGACATTTATAGCGCTGACGCCCATCGACTTTACCATTCTTTTTGTGATTGGAACTCTTACATTTAGGACAATTCATATAGATATATGGACGCTCAACCTATATAACTATGTTTAATTAACAAAGCCCTGGAAAATAAGCTTAACAATCTTGAAAAAACAATATCAGAAGACGATAAAAAGTCTGGTGGGCCCGCTGAGATTCGAACTCAGGATCCTCGCCGTGTAAAGAAGGACGTTGATAGCGATTCGCGAGTACATCTCCTCGAATGTCAAGGCGGAAATCAACCTACTGCTGGGGAAAAACTGCAACCGGTTTTACTAAACGATGTATGGGCTCACCATAAAGAATCATTTAAGAAATGGTTATATGCAAGGTCCATATCCGAAAGAACCAAAAATGATTATTACAACTCTCTGACTAGATTCTTTGACACCACAGTTGTGCATAAGCCACAGGAATTCCGATCACAACAACTTAATGATAAAGCAACGCGTGGACTTCGTAATCTGTTGAACTACTTAGAGGAAGAGGATATCGATGATGTAGCTGAATACAGCATCGAAAAGTGGAGGCGGTTTATCAAGATCAAGCAGTCTGGTGTCGTTGAGATATATGTTACAGATGAGGAGATACAGGAAGCATATAATGATTGTACAGAGGAAATTAAGCCAATATTCAAATTACTGATATACTCAGGTAATCGACTCAGTCACATACATGCCATGTTAGAAAACTTTGATGAGAATAACATAGTGGTGGATGGGGGTGTCGCTCACTATCCAACATCATCATTTTCAAGTGGCACAAAAAGAACCTTCCAGATATTTTTTCCTACATCTTTTATCCCTGAACTCAAGAGCATCAATATTCTAAAGTCATACGGTTCATTGATTAAACTGACAAAGTATAATCGTGTATCTTCAAAGACTATTCGAAAATGGCATCTGAACTTTATGATAAAAGAAAGGATCACAGAAAGCATAGCTGATTTCATTCAGGGCCGTGCACCTACTACTGTTGGAAGTGCACATTACTTGAATAAGGTTCAGCAGTCTAAAGAGGAGTATAGGAAAATAGTGAGTAAGTTTTCGACATTATTCTGATCAACGTTTCATGCTCAGAGTACTTTTACATGTTGATATGTATCTGTTCATAAAAGCATTTAGAAGGGTCTGAGCTGCATGGAGTGTAGAATACCTAAAGGAATGGCTGAAAATCCATCCTGAGCAGCAGAATCCAATTGCACCGCTCTGGTTCAAACTTGGCAATAAAAACGCTTCTCTTGAGATATTACGATATGATGCAATACGCATGAGATTAAAGAAAATATCTAAAAAGGCCGGAATAAACAAAAAAATACATCCACATCTTTTCCGACATTCCAGATGTACATACATGGCAAATTATCTGACAGAGGCTCAAATGAACTTATATTTTGGGCGGGTACAGGGTTCAGACATGCCAAGTGTCTATGTACATCTTTCTGGCCGAGATGTAGATGATGCCATCCTAAAGGCAAACGGAATAATAACTGAAGATCAGAATTATAGGAATCAAAATGAAGCGGCCAGTTCAAACGTTGAAGTTTCGGCAATTATGGAGTCGAAAATCAGCGAACTCATTGATGAAAGGGTTAAACAGATATTAGGGCCTTATATCGATGACATATAGATATATTTTAGAAAAAAGGTACAGGTTTTGAAATGATATTTAGTCATATATTGCTACACCATTCATTTATATATTCAAATATTAATAATAATAGGCATAGTATTATTTTTTGCACTGAGATTGTCTACAACTGATATTTAAATTTAAAAAAAATGCATCATCATAGAGAAATATAGAAGATAATTTGTCTGTTGTGAAAATAAAATATGTAAAAGAGATTAAGGCAAAAAAATGCATTAAATAAGTACAGTACTTAGCTAATTTTTAGCATCTGAACTTAACAACACCCCCGATAGCTTTATATGCGGCGAGAACGCCGCCATATGTCATTTCTACCATCCAATTCAAGGATCTGTGAGAAGGTAGAATTAAGACCAAAACAGTGTATTGATGCTGCTCTTAAACCACTTCTAGAGAATATCGACATCAAGATAAACGGTTCACTTACCTCCAAAGATCTATTTTACACTGCCATGTGTATGGCAGTGGATAAGAGTTCAGTTCATTCTGCATCAAAACACTATCAAGCGATTCCCTGTGAAACATCTTTGAGATATCATCTCAGGAAACTAAGTCTAGAAGAACTTATCCAGACAAATCAAAGCATTCTTCTTCACAGTTCTGTCGGTACTCTAAAACCAGAGAAAAGTATGAGTTTGCTATCGATTTTACAAATGATCCATATTATGGAAAAGTTGATTCATTCAATCAAAACTATGTGATACGTAGTCAGGCCAAGAAGTCAACAAACTCTTTTTATTCATATGTATCACTGTCCATCATAAACAAGAATGAGAGATATACTCTTGCAGTTCTTCCTGTTGAAAGGAATAAAACGAAGGTTGATTACCTCACTTATTTCATAGACCTGATCGAAGAACTGGATTTCAATATCAAGGTACTTTGTCTGGATCGAGAGTTCTATTCAGTTGATGTGTTTGAGTTCTTACAGGACAAGGAGATATCTCACATTACACCAGTAGTAAAAAAGGGAAAAGCAATTAAGCAACTGCTTAACGGGAGAAAAGCAAGGTCTGCTGAATATGTAATGAAGAGTGCCCAAAAACAAGAAGTTCAACTGGATATTGTAATTGATGTGAAGTATATGAAAGGTAAAAGAGGCAAATATGGATGTGAAAACCTTGGGTTTGTTGTTATGGAGTTAAGTGGTCTCCAAGGAAGGTTAGTAATGTTTACAGAAGGCGGTTTTCCATCGAATCATCTTACAGGATGAGAAATATTGTTAAACCAAGAACATCAACAAAAGATGTAACTTTCAGATATTTCTTTACAATAATATCATTCCTGCTCAGAAATGTATGGATATACCTCCAGAAAAAGCATATTACAATTGTGAAACCAGGTCCAATAACTATTGATAAAGACAAGTTCAGGTTCGCCAGGTTTATTCTGTTTGTTGAAGAATGGCTTAGGAGAAAGTTAAGGATTCAGCTAGTAGTGCAGTGTTTAAGGTAATTCAATAATGGTAGGAACAAGATGGAGGGAAAATTAGAGAACTACTGAAGTAACAATAACTAAAGTTGAAAAACATGGTTTCAAGAGGTACAACGAAAATATTCCAATTATTTTGCCCTGTACCTTTTATCCCTAAACTCATAAACATCAATGATCTAAGGCTAACCATCAGTGTATTAGGCATTTTTGAATAATTTACAGATTACACGTTTGAGGTAATTGAATGAAAGAAGATATTGAAGAACTTATTGAAGCTGATTTTCCAAATACATTTGACTTGGTACAGCAGGTTAGTGATTGTGTCTATCAAATTGCAAGTACTAAATATCCATATGTAGCATGGGCAGTCAAAATTTTTGAACAATTAATTTGGATTATGCATCCTCCATCTGACACTCTTAATAAAAATGAAAAAAAAGAACTTCAGATGCTAAGTTGTTTGTATACAGATTATTTATATGTAAACCAGAGCAAATTTAAAGATTTTTTAGAGAAACATAATTTTGATTTTAATTTAAAATATAGATTGGTATTTAACCCATTTTCGAATTCTAATGGTGGTCCATCTTTTTTAGTTCCATACTACTCTAGTTTAAGCAAAGAAAAACCTCTTTTAGTTATCACTCATAAAATAAATAGTACAAAAGTTCGCTCTTGTATTGTTTACAGTTCTACTTATCTAATTGATTTATTTTCGTCGAGTTCAAATATTGGCGAGAAATTTTGTATAAAGCAACTTCTCAAAAGTTGGATTTGTTTTTCTGAAAATATTGATTTGAGCAAAGCTGAAAAAATAGTTAATGATTTTGTAGAGAAAAATATTCCTGATGACAAAAAAGGATATACAATAGAAACAATAAGTGTGCATAATCCAAAGCTAAATCAATATCCAAATTATCAAGAACCTTCACGGGATGAATTATTAAGAGTGAATGCAGAAATTGCTGAGTTTCTTGCTGAGAATGAAATAAAACCCAATGAGTATGAAGGAAAAGATGCCGAGAAATTAAATGAATTCATTTTTGATTTTATTTATCAAAAGTTAGAGGATGAAATAAAAAAATATGATGAAAGCCTTTTGCTTTATGCATATAAACAAGTTGAGTCAATAGAAGGAAAAAGAGAATTAAATAGATGGCAAGCTGGAGTTGATGCTTCAAAATATACAGAGTACGATTATGTGGAAAAAACTCTTGAAAAAACTATAAAAATTGCCACTGATGTAAGTTCAGCTAAACTTATTATTGAAATATTCTTAAAGGTAAATCCTGAAGGTAAAAATAAGATTAGTAGTACTTCATGGAGTTATTTTCAAGCACTTTCGATTGCTTTACATGAATTAATTGTTATATATGAATATATAAAGTATGATATTATTCCTCATAAGTTAATAGTAGATAAAAATTATACAATTAAAGATGAAAGAGGAGATGAGCTTTTTGACCATGAAGGTTTTTACAGATGCAAAAGTGAAATAACAACACAAGTTTCATCAAAAAAACTCTGCAATCAGACAAAAGGGGAAACAAATGAATCAAATACTGATCCTATTTTTTTGAATCGTTTAGAAGAGGTGAATAAAGCATTTTTAAATCAATACGATTTTTCACTTCATAATTTTATAAAAGTCATAGCAACTTTAGGTAAACTTAATTTATTTGATAAATCTCATTTTCCTCTAACCATAATTACAGAAGAGAATATTGTTTCTAATTTGCTACAATATATTGGAGATAATGTTGAAGAAAATGAAATCAATAAAATACTACAATTCACTACATTGGACTATAATTCTTATGATTACAGCACGAAATTAATTCCTACCAATTTACTTCGTAGAAAAGAAAGACTAAATCTATGTCCATTAGTTCGTACCAAATCTGGAAAATATATTTATGGAAATCAAATGTGTTTGGAATCTTCAAATTTATGGTTACGTTCAATTACTTTTGGAGATTTTCCTTGTTTTATCGATAAAGAAAGTGAAATCAACCAAGCATTGAGAGACATTCATTTTTATTTGGACAAAGAATTAGAAAAAGAAGCTTCTGCAATTGCAGAGTCAACTCTTGGTAAAGATAAGGTCGAAACTAATATACTTAACTTTAAGAGAATATCTGCTTCATTCTCAAAAAGACCCCCATGTGGTGAAATTGACTTACTTGCTATTAATGAAGAAAAAAAGATTATTTTTGTAATTGATGCAAAAAACATGAATAATAGAAACCGACCATATGACATTAGACAGGAATTTGACACGTTTTTTACAAAGACAAAATGCTATTTAAGGAAATTATCTAACAAAAAGAATTTTGTTGAAATAAATATTAATGAGTTTCTTGAACATTTTGGAGTTCTTAATGTTGAAGGATGGAATGTAAAGAAGGCTTTTGTAGTTGACAAAGTGTATCATTCTGCCTTTTCAAGCAAAGAAGTTGATTTTGTTTTGCTTCAGGATTTGTCTTCCTATTTAAAACCAAATATGGATTAAAAACTTTCATATCAATTGATTGGAAAATCACCACCTCATTCAAACGATTTTTATATTTATCGAAGTTCGAAGAATGCATTTACTTCATCAAGGCAACCAAGACACATCATATTTTCTAAATATAACCTGTAAAAATATTATATAGATTGAATGCATACAAGTAGATTTGATAACTATGCCCAAGACAATGACATACGATAATATTAAGAATCCTTGGAAAATGAGAGACGGTGTTGTTATATTTGATATTGAGACCGAATTTGTCCTAGATTGGAGCATAGAAGCGAAGAAGGAATTGAAGTTTAGATGTGGAGTTGCTTTTAGCTACGAGGATGGAGGGTATCACAAATTCACAGATCCTAAAGAACTTGTCGAGTTACTCAAGAAAGCTAAAGCTCTTGTGACCTATAATGGAGAAGGATTCGATTTTTTTGTTCTTGAAAAATATGGTCTGGATGTTGAAGAAACAGCTGGGAAAAAATGCTCACCTAAAGGTATTCGTTCTTTCGACATAATGCATAAGATTCAGGAACTCAGGCCCGCAGATAGTTTTGAAAAGAAGTTTCCAAGTATGGATGAAATAATCTATAGTCATTATGGAATACACAAAACGAAGTATGATGCCGATGTTCCGGAAGAGGTAAGGGAGCATTGTTTAGAAGATGTTGAGTTTACCAAGAGACTTTATGAAGAAGAAATGTGGATTGTTCCTGTCAAGAAGAGAGCAAAGAGGCGTATTTTGGAAACTGATTACGATAATGACCTTTATGGTGAAGTTGATTATGGAGAGGGAACTACTCAAATTGTTGACTTTGGAATACCTATTGCTGTTACAGAAACGGATTATTTCTTTGATGGGCCTGATACAATTCCATGTCCTTTGTGTGGGCAAGAAACTTTGTTTTTGTATACAGTCCTAAAGGCCAGAGAAGACACATTAACATGTTCTGAATGTGGAGGAATTACTAAGTTCCATGCTGGCACGAGAAGTATTCAATTTTCCATGACAAAAGAAGAGAATGAAAGTAAAGTTTGTCCAAATTGTAACAAGTCATTAATTTCAAATAGATACGACCACCATGGTTATGGAGCTGGGCCTGGGTACATTAGTTCTGGAAGTAGCATCTGCAAAAACTGTGGAAAAGGTTGCTACGAATGGGAAGATGATGACACTCCTGGTTTTAGGGATTATTGGAAAGGAAAATGTTGTTTTTGTGGAAAATGACCATTTTAAGAGGTTAACAATAGTTATCACATAATAAGATGTGCTAATCATGCAGAAAAATAAAGATGAATTTTCTGAAATTGAAGTAATTTTGGATTTTCATTTCACAAACAAGAGCTTCTTGGAACAAGCACTTACTACTAAAGCCTACTCCAATGAGCATCCCTGCAAGGATCAGAGTGAATTTCAAACACTTGGTGATGCTGTTTTGAAGCTTGTTTTAACAGAATTGATGATGGAAAAAGGCCACATCACAGGAGCAGAAATAACTCCTGAAAGAGTAGAACTTGAGAAAAAGAAAGGACTTGCTGAGACAGCCAGAAAACTTGGTATCAGTCATTTTATAGTGCTTGGGGAAGGACAAAAAAATCAAAATCATGGAGATAGTGATCACGTGCTTGCCGAAACGTTAGAAGCAATTGCGGGCGCTATATATCATGATGGAGGATTTGACAATACCAAAGTGGTAATGAAAAAATGGTTTACTGATTAATAATTTATGCACTGCACATAATTTTAGAATAACGTTTTCTATTGGTGAACCTCGCTTCATCTGTCCAATTCTATCATGAAAATTGGCAGATGGAAAAGTCAAAAAGTGTTTGGAGAATAAATTGGATTAAATCTACGGAATAAATTTGATAAGTATGAGCAGATTTTCAAGAGATGCAGGGAGGGAAAAATCGTTAAATATTTAATGCAACCGTTACATTTTCGTTTTTCGGATAAATTGGTCTAAGCCATCTGTACCAGCCAAATATTTCTCCACATATTCTTTGTGTGAAATTACTAGGGTGATCCACTTTATTAAAAGTTAATTTTAGTTTTTGAGGGGGAGCATTACATGATTGATAGAACTTACAGACCAATAACAGATAAAGAAATATTTCAAGATGAGTTCATCTCAAATGACAATGGTGTGAATACAGTATTTCAGGAGAGTTTGGGTGCAGTGTGATTTACTGCACTCATTTTTTACGGCATAATTATTGGACTGTTCTTGGTGGATGGAGATTTTCTGTAGACGCTCTTTCTTTGTAAGGTCCAATTTATAATTGAACATCATAAGAGAATGATTTCTAATATTTATAAATCATTCACTCTTGTTTATAAACATATAAGATATACCTAATAAGATCATTACAATTAAACTGCCTAATTCAGGTATATTCTTTGCCTGCTTATTAGAATTATTATCGTTAACCTGTTCACTTTGGTTTAGTGTTGCAGTTTGATTTACAGATTCTATTTCTTTGTATTCATTATCATTAATAACTTCATTTTCATTATATGCAACGATTGCAAATGGTGAAATCCGGGTGTTTCGGATTCATAAATGAAGTAATTCTCATTTTCCTCTACAACTCCAGTTGGAAGCTGAGTCCATTCTCCATCATTATACCGGCAAAGTACAACTGAAGACGGTTCTACATCATTATCAGAAATCCATTCTTTACTTACCCCGAATCCAACTACAGGATCTTCCATATCATCTTCATCAAAGGCGACATTACCTACCCAGATATTCATATTCTGATAGACTTTACCTAGAGCAGGCGAATCTACCAATGCCGACGTATCTTTCAGTACTTCAATGGATGTTTTTGTCTGCCCTTCATTTGTCAGAGACTTGAATTGTATGGTCATAATTGCATTATCATCCTCACTGAATTCATATCTTACATCTTCACCTGCAGCCACCTTACTCACCTGTGCATGTTTAGAGGCGATATTTTCAAACTCTTCACCTGTGGCTCCACCACCTCCTCCACCACTTCCACCGTTCCCTGAAGAATCGTCTTCTGAAGGAACAGTCGTTTTTTCGTTATTGATATCAACAGTTTTGTTTGTAGATAATACACTTCCATGCAAATTTGCAGTATTTGCCATATCAATATCTTCTGGATAAATTGCAGTAGTATCACCTGCATTTCCGGTCACATTAAAGTGTAAATTAAATATATTTCCTGAAGATCCGTTTTTTATGGAAATGCTACTATCCGTTGTAGTCAAAGTTACAGAATGAACGTTATCTCCTGTAAGAATAGTCCATCCGTTTGTGAGGTTACCGACTTCTACAGATTCAAGGAACAAAACTGACTCATTGTATTGTATATCACATTTAATGGTCTGGATTGGACCATTGGAAACATTTTGAATAACGATTGGAATTGAGAGTGTATCGTTCTCATTTGCTTCATAATCTTCTTTTAATCCGATTGAATCCGCCATAACAAGACTTTCAGTTGAATTGGCTCCTATCGGCAATAGCAAAGTGATAAAAAGTATAAAAAATAGAATTCCAAACAAGCCTTTCACTTTTTTTAGAGTCATGTCTTCTCCTGCATTTATAAGAATTATTTAGAGTCTTGAGTGTCACTCCAATACTATATCTCCAACACTGGCTTGTATCATCATATTGACGTCTACTGCATCTGCAAATTCTTCATTTTTATCAAGATCAAAATAACGATTTGATGCTAAGTTTCCTACACTGACCTGCATCATCATGTTAACGTCTACTGCATCTGCAGAAATTCCATTCCCATCAAGATCGCCAGTAATTATCATATTGGCATCTCTATAAATCTCGGAGCCGGCGGATATTTGTACAGATATTTCTTCAGAGTAGAAACCTGTTTTGTCGAATATGATATTATATGCCCCAGGCTCAATATTTGTAAATATATAATATCCTGAAGTGTTAGTAGTGTTTTTGGCAATCAGATTTCCAGATTGCATAAGCGATACATCAACATTTTCAATATTTGTGCCATTAAAGTTGTAGCTAACATTACCAGACAATTTTCCTGGAGCTTCCACTGTGAAAATACCATTTTTGGAAGAAGCATAACCATGTAAATTTGCAGTATTTGCTAAATCAACATTCCATGGAGTTAGTTCAGTACTTTCACCAGCCTTTCCAATTACGGAAAATGTTATATTACAGATTTTTCCAGATGATTCGTTTTGGATGGTAAGTTCACTATCAGAAGTAGTCAGAGTGATTGAATGTCCATTGATGCCTTTAGATACTGTCCATCCTGATGTGAGATTGTCTGAGCATATAGATTCAAGAGACAGAATTGATTCATTATATTGTATATCACATTTAATGGTCTGGATTGGACCATTTGAAACATTGAGGAGTTCTAATGGAATAGTTAAAGTACTGTCTTCTACTGCACTTGAATCATTAAAACCGATTGATTTAGCCATGCATATAATGCTCTCATCGATAGCAATATAGTCAATTTTTGTTTCAGTATCATCAGCGACATCGTTAATTGCAGTAAGACTAACGTTATAACTTCCATAATTTGCGTATGTATGCGTTGGATTTTGTTCTGTTGAAGTATTACCGTCACCAAAATCCCATAGCCATTGTGTAGGTTCTTTTGATGACAAATCTGTAAATTTCACAGACAGTGGTGGAACAACTCCTGAAGTAACATTGGATGTAAAGTCAGAAACCGGAGGATATACAGATATGAAATTATGCAATTGAGGGTACCCATCATTTATGGATGCATGAATAAACCATGCATTATCAAAATCCCAATTTGTGTATGTTGATTGCTGTTTCATTTCGATAGTAGTTTTTGGTATACCTTTTCCTGTATCACTTTGTCCTGATGTTTCTTTGTTGTAGTAACTTTCAGTAACTAGACCAATATTGGAACCAAGAAGGCCACCCAGATAATCATTTCCATCCACATTCCCGATGGCATAACAATTACTAATATCACCATTATTAGACCCAACAAGGCCACCTATGTACCAGTGACCGATCAAGTTTCCGGTAGCATAGCTGTTTGTGATTCTTGCGTAACTACCAGAATTATCTTTATTAGACCCAACTAAACCACCGGCATAGTCTCCATTACTAGTTACATTTCCGGTAGCATAGCTTTTTGTGATTGTTACGTAACTATCATAATCACCGTGATTATACCCAACTAAACCACCGGCATAGTCTCCATTACTAGTTACATTTCCGGTAGCATAGATGTTTATGATTGTTACATGCCCATACTTTACGTAATTATATCCTATTAATCCACCAACATTTGAGTCCCCACTCACGTTTCCTGTAGCATAGCTATTAGTAACACTATCATAATTATATCCTATTAATCCACCAACATTTGAGTCCCCACTCACGTTTCCTGTAGCATAGCTATTAGTAACACTATCACCGTTCTGACCGACTAATCCCCCAACATCCGAAGTACCAATCACGTTTACTGTAGCATAGCTATTAGTAATACTATCACCATTCTGACCGACTAATCCCCCAACATCCGAAATACCAGTCACGTTTCCTGTAGCATAGCTATTGTTTATTTCTCCCTGTGCATTAAAACCAACAAGACCACCCACGTCTTTGTAACCACTCACATTGATGCTGTCAAGTCCTAAATCAGCTATCAACATTCCATTATCTTTGCGGATAAAACCAAAAAGACCCACATATTCTTCAGATTGCCGATTGATATATAGATTTGATATTGTGTAATTATTACCATCAAGAAAACCAGTGAATCTGTAATCATAATCACCTATTGGTTCAAAACCTGCACCATCATTCCATTCGGATGTTACAGATGCATCAATATTATTAATCAATACATAATTTGCACCTAATTCATTCTGTATATTTTGAAGTTCATTTACATTAGATATCTGATATGGATTCTCAACAGAACCATCTCCATCTGCAAATGCAGCAGCAGGGCCAGTAATTAATATTATACAAAATAAGAATGAAATAATGGGATATTTTACAATTGATATATCGGTTATTTTTTTTCTGATAATACTGTATCTATCTTTTGTCATAGTTTTAAGATGTGACTCGACAATACTTGAATATTACGATATGAATCGAATATTAATTTGAAGCTCTTTTATGTTCCAAACTATTTGATAGCTGTTAAAGGTAAAAACTATAAATTTGTTCAATCTTTATTATTAAAGTTAATTTATTTTATTCTACTAATCGGGATAATTATACATCACAACCAATTCAAAAATCACAAGACAAACACCAATTTTCGGGCCATATTTTCTAATTTTCCCACCTCCAAGATGTCCTACATTATCTCTTTTATAATCCGGTTTCATTTCTGATTTAAACCATTTGGAATCAATTTTATAAAGTCAGTACTTAGCTAATTTTGAGCACCTGAACTTAACAACACCTCCCTATATCTTTATAGGCGGCGAGAACGCCGCCATATGTCATTTCCATCATCCAATTCAAGGACCTGTGAGAAGGTCAAGGATTCAGCTAGTAGTGCAGTGTTTAAGGTAATTCAATAATGGTAGGAACAAGATGGAGGAATAATTAGAGAACTACTGATATAGGAAAAGGGGGACAATAGAACGATTCTTTGCATGGTTGAAAATGGGATTCAGGAAAATAGCAAGCAGATATGAAAGACTAAATGTTGTTTTCAAAGGATTACTGGATATAGCATGTTTTCTAATGTGCTGGAAAAAGTTTCAACCGGAGTTTTGAAATAGGTTCGTTTACTAATAAGTTAATTCATTGATTTAGCTTCTCATGTATATGTTCATTCGGGGTCAAGTTTATGAATATTTCATGAGAATTTTCCAGTGTTGAAGAGTGTTTAATTTATAATTTTAATACTAAATTCTCCATCTTTAGATTCAATATTGACCTTTTCAGATGGGGCAATGCATTTAATCAATATTAGTTTAAGCTCCAGATCATATGTAATATCAAGTTTGTTTTGTATTATACCATCTTCACTCTTTGAATTGGGTATTGTTTCATTCATTTCCTCTGTATACTTGTCAACTTTAACAGGATCATTATTGTAATCTATTATTGCCTGATTAATCGCAGTCCTGCATATTTCGGATATATTCAGACCGATTTCCTTTGTTTTATCACTCATCCATGCCGGCCATTTGAATGTACCTGTTTTCATTGCTTCTTCTGTCATTGTAATCCCCATAGATTAAATTTAAAATACTTAATAAATAATTGGCTTGGACAGAAATGAAAATAAGATTTTTTAATATTCAGCATATATCTCTTTTTCAGTAGATTCATCAGATATTTCCTGTTTCATATCTTCTCTAAATTGGTCTAGGCTCCAGCTTTCAGTTATACCAGCATTTTCCATAAAAAATTCCTTATTTTCACCAATCATATATCTTCTAGAAATGGCTTTTATTATTTGTCTTAGAGCTATTCCTTTCTTTCCATTGTTTGGCAATACAAAACTATTACCATCTTCACTGATTTCAAACAAAAGTATTTCAGGAGCAGCTTCTTTTAGTTTTTTTAATTCTGTCCATGTCAAATACTGTACTTGATTTTCTAAAAACACCCTGTTGTTTAGCATTCTTTGAATTGTTCGATCTTGTCTAACAAAAGATAAGATATTGTCAAATTCAGGATTGTTATTAAATAACGTTATTTTATGCAGCATACTTATTGCATTTTGTTCTAATTCTCTTGATATATCAAAGATTTGTTCATACTCTTTTTTAGAGAAAATAATTGCTCTTGCAACTCCTTCTAAATCAATATGGAACAATACATGTGAATATGAAGATAATCGGAAACCTTTCTCACTTTGTAATGTAGAGATATATTTATTTTCATCGGAATCTAATATTGCCAAATGACCTTCTGTATTATTTAAAACAAATTTTGGTTTTAACCTTGTTATTTGCCCATAAGTGCATCCATTTTTATTACAAAAAATCATGATCCCAGCTAAATCATCACTCATTTTATCCAAATCTCTTTGAGTAAGTTCGCGATCAAAATCATGCTTTAGAGGCCTTAAAAAAGAACCCCATGAATCTACATCGTTTAAGTAAGTCCATTCATGAGTTTCTTGGGGAACTCCACAATTATACCGGTACATATTATTGGAATCGATTTTTTTATAATTTTCAGTTAACCATTCCAAGAATTGATTTGAAACATTTTCAGCATTTATTTCAGGAGACTTAAATATATATTTAGTATTCTTATTATGGTCCCGATATTTTCTTATAAAACATATATGAGCATAATCTTCATCCTCTACATCGGTTGCTTTAGGAATAAAAGTAGGGAAATTAAATTTTTCTAAAAATTCTTCTTTTTCTTGTGACATCTTATCCCTTTATAGTCCTTATTTCTCTTTCCATAAATCTTCAGTGACCATATATAATTTTATTTTCTTGTTAGTATTTCTATGTTTTTTGGTTGTAAGCATAAATCTGTTCTTGTCATGCATTTCAATTTCATAGATATTATAGCCAAAACAATAATTTAATAGAGGATTGATGCAGAAAAGTGAAGTACCAATATAAACGTATAATAGGAGTGCAAATAGCACACCAAAAGCAAATAAATCGTACAATCCATTTTCAAATGTTATGCAAAATGGGACTATATATGTTAAAAGAAAACCTAGCATTTCTGTATTTTTTTCAGACTTAATTTGAACTTCTATTTCTCTAGGTGCAACTGTTTCTATTTTATTAAGAGTTGATTTAACTTCATGCAAAAATATAAAAAATAATATAGCAAATGAAATTGTAATTATTACAAACAAATAAAAAGTATTGCCATAAGTATTCGTGTAACGCATGAGTAAGTCTTGAAAAAATCTCAAGTTACGAATTGATATTACATAAAAAAAGAGGTAAGTATGCAAATAATGTTAAAACTAGTTTTGTATTGTTACTTATCATACTTATCACTTAGAACCTAATCGAATTATAGAGCATCTTATCAAATTAATTTTCTGAACATTTTACAAATCAGTATATATCAATTATCACTAAATCTTTGGACATCATTTTAAGCTGGAGCATAAACCGATGGATTAGAACTATCATACACTCTGAAAATATGATTGTAGACCGCTTCTGCTTTCATATCAACTTCTGCATCTGAATAACTGCTTGGAAGACCTCTCGTATCTTCCCACAACCAATTTTTAATTTCAGTTTTGATAGAATCCCTGGTTGCTTCTTTTTCTCGCCAGTTATCAATATTCAGCTTTTCAGATTTTAAATAAAGAAGAAGTTCAGTAGCTGTTGCTTTAATCTTTTTGATATCCTCTTTTGAAATATCTGGCTTGATTAAAAGATCAAAAATTGCAAGGCTTTCTTCATCAAGACCTTCACGGATGTAGCGCTTTGATTCATCATCCAAATTTTCAGCGAGTTTCAATAGTTCTTCGAAAGTTTGCTCTATGGTAACTCGATCCTTTTCATTATTGTAGTCACTCACAATCTTTTCATATCTATTTTGGAAATTCATACGCAAAGGATTTTGCTTCATCATTCTTTGAAGTCTTTGTTCTATAACTTCCTTCATGTCATGTACAGCTGTGTTCTTCTTTTTACAAGTTTCAAATTCTTTGCGCAAAAGATCAAAATCGATTTTACTAATATCATAGGCAGTTCGGGATTCACCAACTTCATTCTCAGTGGGTTCAACCGATTCATCAATGATTTGGTGCAATTCTTTGATTATATCAGTTATATCAGCTTCTTCTCTCGATCTTTGAAGCATTTTATATATAACATTGATAGCTTCATATGACTGCCTGTAATCGTTTATTCTTTTTTCACTCAAACAGAACTTGAACTTTCGAAACACATCACGGGCCATTATCTCAAACCGTTTACGTGTTTCATCGTTTCGATTGATTATTTCCTTTGCTTCATCAATGGCATGCAGTTGCTTAAAATCTGTTTCTTCAATTACCTTTTCGAGACGGAAATCATACGATAAAAGATATTCACGTACTATCTCGATTGAATTTGCCAGATCATCCAGAAGTTTGTCAGTTGGATTTGCAGGATCTACCTGTGGCTCTGGTTCTCCATCAATCATAGTGCCACCTTTATGGCCAGCAAAGGCTGCTAGAGCACTCCTGAGATTTTTGAGGATGCCACAATAATCAATAATCAATCCATTATTTTTCCCCTCATTTACACGATTGGCTCTGGCTATGGCCTGCATTAAAGTATGAGCCTTCAGAGGTTTGTCAAGGTAAAGCATAGAAAGACTTGGTACATCAAATCCTGTTAACCACATGGCACAGACAATAGATATTCTGAAGGGATGCTCTTCTTTTTTAAAAGCAGAATCAACATCAATTCTTTTTCCATCTGCAGTTTCAAAACCTTCTTTTATCAATTTGCGATGAGGAGTTATATCAAGATCCCATTTCCTGAACTTGTCAACTTCTCCCTGTTCCTCACTCACAATCACAGCCATAAGAGTTTCTTTCATCCAATTGATCTTGTTTTGTAGTTGGATCTCTTCCTGTTCATCCTGGATCGTAGATAGCTCTTTTTCAAGTTCAACAATTTTTTCTTTCCAGTAATGGGCAATCAAATTGTGCATTCGGACGCAAGTAATCTTATCGATGCAGATTAGCATGGCCTTGCCACATTCCCATTGTGTTGAGTAATGATTTGTGAAATCTCTTGCAATCTGATCCAGTCGTTTTTCAGCAGTGATGATATGATATTCACGTTTTAGCTCTTTTTCGAGTTTCTGAGTTACATCCACATCATCAATCTCAAGTTCTTCTAGCTTTTCCGCAATACGTTCGTTCATATCATTTGTAGTGATCCCAAGCCTATCACCTCTTGCATCATAATAGAGAGGTACAGTGGCATCATCTTCAACAGCTCTCTGGAAGTCATAGGTTGACACATAGCCTCCAAAGATACGCTTTGTTAGTTCATCATCCTTGAACAGTGGTGTTCCAGTAAAACCGAGGAAACTGGCATTTGGTAGTGCATCTCGCATGTTGCGTGCCAACAGTCCAGATTGTGTTCTATGTGCTTCATCGGAGAGAACAATTATATCTTCTCTGGTGGAATAGGGGTCATCATCAATCTTCTTGTTGAATTTTTGAATCAGAGTGAATACGATGGCTTTGTGTTCACTAAGCATTTTTTGTAGTTCGTCTCCATTATTTGGACGACAGTGTTCTCTGTCATTATCAGCAAGTCCACAACCTGCAAATGTATTGTATATCTGATTATCAAGATCTGCTCTATCAGTACATACAAGGAATGTAAAATTCCCTCCGAGCTTACGATGTATCTTCTGTGTGAAAAAGGCCATCGAGTATGATTTTCCTGCTCCCTGTGTGTGCCAGAAGACACCAAGCTTTCCTTCAAGTTGTTTGCGATTTCTAACTGAGTTTATTGCACGGTTGACTCCAAGATACTGGTGGTTTTTAGCTATAATTTTAGATAGTTTTCCTGAGCTTTCATCGAATAAAATAAAGTTCTCAAATATGTCCATGAAATTGTCTTTACTGCAGATGCCTTTCAGCATCGTTTCCATATCCACACTTCCTTCATCTTCTTCTTCCAGCCTTTTCCATTCATGGAAATATTCGTATTTGCTGGAGTATGAACCAATCTTTGATTGAATTCCATTTCCAATCATAACTATTGCATTATGATGGAAAAGATGAGGAACAGTATCCTTGTAGTCTGAAAAATTCTCTTCATATGCTTTACGTATGTCTTTATGTACGTTTTTCAGTTCAACAAAAAGCAGAGGTATGCCATTGACAAATCCTATTATATCAGGTCTTCTCCTGTAAATTGACCCTTTTATCCAGAGTTCACGGACTGCTAGGAAATGGTTTTCTTTTGGATTATCAAAATCGAAAATTTTCAGGCGTTTCTTTATGAGCTCCCCTTTGTCATTTCGGAACTGAACCTGAACACCCTCTTTGAGCATCCTGTATTTGTCCTGGTTGGTCTGTAAAACTGATTGTATAACAGAATAATCAATTATCTGACTAATGGCGTCCTGGTACGCAGAAGAGGGGAGCTCAGGGTTGAATTTCTCAAGTGCCTCTTTGAGATAACGAGTGAGTACTACTTGTTTTTCACTTGTACGACCGAGGGTACCATTTTGACCCAGAACTTCGGTATTGTAGGCATATACTGAATCCCAACCTAGTTCATCGTGCAGGTAATTTGCTGTTGTTTGCTGCACTAATGTATCCTCATTGTACTTTTGGTCCATCAGTAATTCCTCTGTTTTATATACTCCTGTGTTTGACTGGGTTGAAGTTCGGTTGTAGAAGGGCCAGTTCTAATGTAGAAACGCTCTGTGCCATTATCGTTTACGAAAATAGGTGCAGTTGCTGCGTCACATTTTAACACCATTATTCTTGAACCGTTGTAATCTTCAAAATGTGGATGTATGCTTGTCATTGCATGTGGTCCCATCCTGCTTTTAACAATATTTACCAGATGTAGACTCATTTTATCTTCATTCTGGAAACTATCGACGTCTATTCCCACAGATTCACCGTCATCTGCGACGCCAATTATAAGGGTCCCTCCATTGGTGTTCAGAAAACCTGCCAATGTCTTTAACACAGCAAGTTCCATGCGAGGGTCTTTATCGCCGGTGTGAAGATTTGTCCTCAGTGTGGACTTAAATTCTACTGCAGATGATTCACCACTCAAGATTAAACTATCAAGATCAAAATCTTCAATTTTTGTGTCTGTGTATGCATCTGATTTCAGCGTTTTATATCCCTCAGCAATTACCTTTGCCATTAGTTCCCTTCTTTGTTCAAGAAAATCCCGGTAATGTAGATGTTCCCAACTTCCTGGTAATGCATGCCAATAATACATGCGGGTTAGTTCATTGTATGTAAAGCGTGATTTCAATCCAGGAAGGTATTCAGAGGGTGGTTGATCTGATATCCTGACATTGTCTCCCCATTCTACAAGTGCATAATTGGCAATTTGGTTTATATCACGAGTGCCTTTTATACCAATGTTTTTAAGGTATCCTTTGGGGAATAGGTGATGTCGTTCCAGTGAGCGTTTTCCCTGAATAGAGGGGTCCAATAGTTCGGATACTCTTGTTTTCGAAAAGAGTACTTTTGCATCTATTAGTACCAAAGATGCATAATATGCGAATAAAGAGGGACTTCTCGAGGACGATGTTGCCATATCATTTGGCAGTGTGACACTCCAGTAGTCATTGGTCAGAGTTATGTCACAAACGTGGTCTAAAATTTTGATGAACTGGTTTCCATCTTTCACATCACGGAAACGAGCCAGGTCAAACTCCATGTCTGATTCAGGAGATCTTGCGAAGCGACTCGTTACACATGACATGAAAAACCAGCGAGATATAGCCTTGCGAAGTTTGTATTCTTCAATTTTGTATTCCGTTTTTCCTATTAAATAAAGTATGTAGGAAAACAACAGGTTATTCTTTGAAGTGATCATCTTACCACTTCTAAAGCCTGCTTGTCGCACACAGTTCATGAAGTCATGCCAGTGCTGTAGATCCAATACCTTGGCTTGCGCCTCTTTGAGCAGTTCAAACTGTTCTATGCGTTTTTCTTCACTGAAAGTCTCTGTTTCAAGATCCTTTCCTCTAAGAATAGAATATACATAACGTAGCCTTGCACGTTTGAAGGCCACTCCCACACTTACCCTTAGTAACTGATCAGGTGATGGTTCAATGAAATGATTAAATGAAGATGGACCACTTTTAGATGGTTTTCTTGCTTCTTTACAGAATCGTTCTAAGTCAGCACGTCCTTCATCCCAGAATACCGACATCAGTGTGAGTATAAAATCTGCCTGGTTGAGTGATGTTCCGGCACTGTTTATCCTTACAAAGACCTCAGATACATCCTCTTCTGAAATGTTGGATGCTAATTCAAGAGCAGTAAACGGAAACCTCAATAGTCCCTGTAACTTGGTTATGGCCTTACGTACCTTTTTTATATCTTCATCTGTGACTTCTCGAGAGGCTTTCAAACCTTTCAGGTAGTCATCAACAACTTCGAATAGATCTGTCTCATTATTCCAGAGTGCAGAAATATCTGATATGTAAGCTGGATCACGCATGATTGCTGCATCTGCAATCTCAAATTTTTCTTCGAGTGGGTTGAACGCAACACGAATTAATTCACTCTCATAATTCTCACGGATGACAGGTACACCTTTGACAACTGCATATAAAGAGGTTAACCGCTGTTGGCCGTCCACGACAACAAGTCTGGGTGCTTTCTGTTTAGAATCAGTTCCTATTGAGCGGGAATCAGCAGCCAATCCATTTTGCCAGAAAAGTAGGTAGCCAACTGGATAACCCTTGTACATTGAATCAAATAGATTACGCACCTTGAAATTCTTCCATACAAAGGGTCGCTGGATATCTGGAAGGCCGATCTCTCCAAGCGATATAAACTTAACAAGCGATCCCAGATCGTAGTCAACTTTCGTAAATACTGTTTCACTCATACACTAATTTCCCCACTCATTAATTTAGGAAGCAAGAGGTCACGAGCCTCTATAAGTTTCAATTGTTGCTTCCTCAAAATCCTCATCTGTTGAATTATTTTATATATAAAGATATTAAACTCTTTTGCAATCATTTTTTCTGGAACTACTATTGACATTTGACGAAAACGACCTTTACTTATCTCTTTATAGGTCGAACCTCCAGCAAGTGCACGGATTCTTCTACTCTCCACATTAAATTGTAAAGTAAATACATACGAAGAAAATCTTTGTAAGGTGTAATATTGATAAATCCTTGATTTGTGCATGCTTCTTTGTCTATTAAACCAAAAAATCCAACTGAAGCTCTACTTGTCATTAAAATTGTTTCAGGTGGGACCATGTGTGCAGAAGAGGATTTAAGACCACTTTCAGTTATTTTTCTCTCTGAGTCAATAAGTACAAGACAATTATTTTTAGTAATATCTGAAGGGGTCACCCATGTAATATCTCCTCCCCAATATTCGGATTTCTTAGTAGAGGGAGTTCCGCCTCCAATAATATCACAAATATTGTCAATAGTTTTTTTACTCCATCCTTCAGGGACACCATCTACAATCTTGGTATGCTCATGACCTGGAAAGCGAAGGTTTACAAACCATTCCTTGTAAAGTAAGTGGGCTGCCTGCTCGAGCAGATGAATCCGCCGAAGGTTATTTTCAATCAGATCATCATATTTGGAGAGGATGGATGCAATGGCAAACTGCGTATTTATTGGAGGACAAGAAATCTTGAAGGTTTTTACTTGAGATGCATTCAAATTGTTTTGGGCAGAGCCCCTTGATAGTCCTCTGAGGACCTCATAATTGTGTTTAAGCCTATAAAATACATATCTATAGTTGGCTACTTTTGGATTTATAATCAAGTTGCAGCAAGCCTGATTTGTTGTTAGTGGGATATCATTAATAGCAACCCTACCTGCGGAATTTCCGTACATAGCTACTACGATGGAATTGGGAGGTACCCATTTTGCAGAAGAGTTATGCAACCCATCTTCAGTAATTTTTACACCCGTATCTTTTATTCGATTGAAAATCACTTCTTGTGTGCGTAACCAAGGAATGTCACCTCCATAGTAAGACTCATTTTTAGATGACGGTGTTCCCCCAGAGTAGACTTGAGAACAAAGTGAACCTATTTCAACATATTTCCAGCTCATATGCCCAATTCCTCGAAATTTTTCTTAATAGTCACTGCTAGTTGAGCTGACTCGATGTTGAGACTTTCCAGTTCTGTATGGATATCTCTGAGAGTTTCCTCGAAGTCGAAATCTTCATCCACTTCCTCTGGAGCAATACCCACATAGCGTCCTGGTGTCAGACTCCAATCATTCTCTTTTATTGTATCCATATCAACTAGCTTTACCAGGCCTTCGACATCACACAGTTTTGCATCAGGAAAATGTGAGGTGAGCCAGTGTGCATGTCTATAGATATAGTGGACCTTCCTGAGTTGTTCAACAGCAAACCCACGTGCTTCATTTGTTTCTTTGAGTTTACTATTCACGTCTCTGCTTGACCAATTTTTGTTTTCTATAGTATCGCAATTTTTCTCACAAACATCAATGAGCTGAGAAATGAGTTTGTAAATCAGATCTGCATCTTTGATGAGATCATGACTGGTTTCTGAAAGTGGTGCCAATTCTTGAACAAATTGATACACATCTTCCTTAGATTTGCTTTCACTCTCATAGGTGGATTGCTCATTGGCCAGATTATTCTTGAAAGTCTCAACGTCAGCAATGAATAATTGAAGTTTTTCGTTAAGTTCTTTCGCAACTTCTTGCTGATCAGCATCTTCACCAAGTGTCTCGATGAGGGGTTTCAATGATTGATGAAGCTCTTTGATTTTAGCAATAAAGGCTGGTAATGGCTGGACTTTTTCATCTTCATCAATAGTCTCAAAACATGAATGTCCTTCCTCAAGCAGTCGTCTGCAGTAACTGTCAATTAAATCGAGGAAACGTTCTGTTTGACCACGGTAGAGCCAAACAATAGAAATGATATTCTGCTCCTGTTCAGGGCTGAAATCATATATCCTGCGTGTTACCTGTCTGTAAATGTTTCGAGCATCAATCATAAGCACTTTATCCCGATGCTCTTCAGGTTTGTTTTTGTTCAGGAACCAGAGTTCACAGGGTACTGTTCTTGTATAAAAGAAATTGTTGCGAATGCTAATCATGACATCCACATCACCGCTTTCGACAAGTTTCTGTCTGACTTTTTGTTCATTCCCTCCTGCACTGGAAGCCTGAGATGACATCACAAATCCTGCTCGGCCCCTTTCATTAAGATAACTGTAGAAATAATTGATCCATACGTAGTTACCATTGGGAACTTTGTTCTTATTATTCTCTCCAGGCAGGCCAAAAGGTAAACGTGGGTCTTTTCTTATTTTTCCAGCATCAATCTCATCTACATTGAATGGAGGATTTGCCATCACGAAATCGGCCTTTCCCACCATTCCATGCGGATCTTCATAGTATGTGATGGCTTTTTGAATATTACCTTCAAGACCATGTACTGCCAAGTTCATCTTTGCCAGTTTTATTGTGGTAGGGTTCTTTTCCAATCCATAGAATGTGACCATTTCTGTTGGGTTCTTATTCATGTGCTCAATGAAGTGGGCACTCTGGACAAACATTCCACCTGAACCACATGCAGGGTCCAGCACCTTCCCATGATCGGGTTCAATGACATTAACAATTGTCTGAACCAGTGAAACAGGAGTGAAAAATTCTCCACCATCATGTGCTTTTTGATCAGCAAACCCCGTGAGGAAATATTCATAGATTCGACCAAAAATATCTCCCGTTGCTTTTTTTAATGCGGAATCATCAAATGTCCTTAGTAACTGTCCAAGAACATCGTTATCCAAATCCTTGTACTCGTTTTTTGGGAGAACTCCTTTCAGAGTTTCATAATCGTTCTCTATCGATTCCATGGCATCGAAAACTGCCTGGGACCTATCTTCACTGTCTGGCAATTCAACTAGGTAATCAAACTGGGATTCAGGTTTTAGGTAAATTGCACCTTTTCCTGAGAAATCTTCTTTCGTGAGTGGTCTTGTTTTACCACCACGTTTTGGTAAGGATTGCTCTAATTCTTCCTTAACACTTAAAAAACGGCTATGGGCATGCCGAAGAAAGATCAGTCCCATAACAGGCATGAAATATTCATTACTGGCGTAGTTTGAATTAGCACGCAGGTTATCTGCACTTTTCCAGAGACGTTTTTCAATAGCCTCAATACTTTCTAATTGTGACATATAATTGTGAACTCCATTTCGGCAGTTGATGGTGATGAATATACATTTTTCAGGCTCTTATAGGTGATTGCAGCATATATTGCACTGATTAAGAATATTTTATATTGTTGGAGCCGTTTATAAAAAGATTCCTATTTTAGGAAGACCCCCTAAAAAAGAAAAATCACTTTTATTCTAACCCCCAGCCCTAGTATTTGTACTGATGATATACAAATAGGGTACAGGGTTATTATTTGTACATGGAAAGTTCAATACTTACGTTGAAATATTATCTTATGGCAAATTGATAAATAATGCTAACAAAGACATCGTGCCTTTTTTGAAAAGATTGGATGGTACAGTGATGTAATTTGATACTAAATGTTTCAGCGTTTAGCACGACAGTATTTTCGGAATTATTGTTTCATTTTTTATCTCTGAGATATTACAGAAGGGAAAAACAAATGACAAAAAAAGGATTTTACTGTCGTAAAGGAAAAGACCTCTGAAACTTGCCACATACTTCTTGTATTTCCCAAAACTTTTTTTCATATCTATTGTTGGTTAAAGCTTTTATTAAATCAGACATTGCAATTCCATTCTTATATAATATCTGACATTCGTTGTCAAGATAGCCTAAAATTCCCACTATGATATCTTCTTCACTAATATTTTTAAACATTGTATTCCTTTTCAGATAGGCCATATCAAGCATTTCAGAAATCCATTTTTGTTGTTGATCACTAAAATTTAAACTTTCTATGATATAATCTATTATTTCCTTATTTTCATAGTTGTTTATAAAGATGTCTTTTGTGATATCATAGTTAATACATATTGATATAAGATTTTTATTATATTTTTCTTTATCCATCTGTCTTATAAAATCAGACATGCTTTCTGGGCCTTCATAGGAATTTGTTAAAGTAAAACGTGGCCTATTGTTCTCAAGTACTTCTAAAGCCATCCCTAAAAGTATATTCTCATAAGTAGTGTTTGTTCCAAAAATATATTGTCTGTTTAACCATACTAATTTAGCTTTTTTTGATATCTCTTCTTTTTCATGCTCCCCCATATTAAAAAACTGATAGATTTCTGTTAAGAAAAATTCAGCTTCTTTGCCCAAACCATAATCTTTCAATTGAGAATAATATCGTGCTAATATCCATTCGATTCTCTTCAATAATTTCACCTTTGTGTCATTTAGATGAATTTGCATTCATATTCTATATATGTACAAAAATAGTTAATAATGTGCACAAATATATTATTCAATACATTTATATCTTATGTTTAAAACCGACTAATGTTTTCTTAGTAAGGAGTAAAAAATCCTCTCCCCATTAAATGGAAAGCTGAATCGTCAATTAACCTTTGGCATTTTTATTTTCCATAAGATATTGTGGCTGAATATATTGATTACAAAATCGTAGAGGTAGATGAAGTGAGTAGTAATGAAAAAATAGAGAGACCATATGTTGCCTTAAAAGATAAAATATATCTGAGTGTGAGAAATAAATCTGACAAGTTTCTGTTTGTACATTTAAATGATGGTGAAATCGAAATTCTGGATAAAATCCATCTAAAGGGTAAGGATATTTACCCCAAAAAATTACCCTGTAAAAATGGTGTATATAGAAATATTGTAGGAATTCCAGAACTACAAACTGTATTTGCTACGGAAACTAAAGAAGCAGGTGATCTTTTAGAATATATAAAACAACATATTGAACAATATATTGTTGCTCCTGAATCAGATTTGGAGATTTTTTCTTATTATATCTTATTTACATGGTTCTACCAGAAAGTAAACACACTCCCTTATATTCGATTCTTGGGTGACACAGGAAAAGGTAAATCGCGGTTTTTACAAGTGATTTCAGATTTGTGTTTTTATCCAATTAATATATCTGGTGCAAGTTCTGGTAGTGCTATGATGAGAATCAATGAAAATTGGGGTGGGACGGTAATCATCGATGAATCTGATATCGAAGGTGGTACAGAAAATGCGTTGATTAAATATCTCAACCTAGGATTTGAGAGGGGGAAATTTATAGTTAAATGCAAAGCCAGTGATTATAATTCTTTTGATTATTTTGATCCATATTGTCCAAAAATTATCTCGATGAGAAAGCCTTTCCGTGATAATGCAACCGAGGGTCGTTTGATATCTTTCACTCCTAAAGAAGCATTTATAGAAGGTGATAAAGTGAATTTAAATTCAAAATACGAAATTGAGTTAAAAGTTTTACGTGGAATGATAGCTCGCTTTGTCCTCTTTAACTGGAACAAAGTTGATGTCAATATGGTTCAAAATTGTGAGTGGCCAGATGTTGAAAACCGAATTAAACAAATTGTATCACCACTATCTTTACTATGTAACTTATTACCTGAGAAAGTGAGTTTACTGGAAAATTTTGTGCACAGGCGGCAGAATGAAGTAAAAAAAGTCCGATCACAATCATGGGAAGGAACTGTATTTAATCATGTTTTTGTGCTAGCCAGAAATGAAGATAAAATTCCAGAGGGTTTCAATGAGTTTGTAGGGCCAGATGGAATTATTAGGATACCTCCGATGATGGTAGCCAAAAGCATGGGATCAAGTTCCAGGTCTATAACTGAAAATTTGAAAAGTATAGGAATGATTTCTGAATCATCGAGGATAGAACTATCTGATGGCCAAAAAGCGACAAAACGGTACTATGCAGTTCCAGATGAAGATACATGGAATGAAATATTGAGACGTTATTGGATAGGAGATGTAAACATAGAATGTCCAGAAGCACTAAAGTCAAAATCTTATCAATAATGTAACAGTTATAACAGTTGTAACGCTTTGGTGGTACAGGGTGTTGTTTATAATTAAATAAAATATATCTATACTCCATCCCTGTACCACCTAATACGTCTTTGTTATAAGTGTATTAACTGTATCAACTGTTTTACAACAGATTCATGATTACTGCTTACCTCTACGATTAGCTGGGTAAGAGGTTCATTATAGGTTCAATTTCTTTTTTTGGGTATACCGCTATTCCAATAATATTCCACATTATTAATTCTATTAAAATTATACTAAATAGAATTATGTATGCCCAATTTAATAAAGTTATTCTGTTTGTTATATGTCTGAACTCTGGACCGAATGAGTCATATTAGAATGAGAAAAAAACAATCCATTAAATCAAATTTTAATTACAGATAATGTGTAAAATCTATTTCATTTCCTAAAGAGAAGATCGAAACAATTAAATTTCAAGAGCTGACTGAAAATTCAAAAAAAGTAATATATAAAAACAGCAATCTTAGAGTGATAATTACCATGCCCAAATCATCAAAATCATCCAATAATAACGAAAAAACCCTGGAGCAAAGACTCTGGGAGTCTGCAGATAAGTTAAGAAACAATATCGATGCAGCCGAGTACAAGCACGTAGTACTTGGTTTGATTTTCATCAAGTACATCTCGGATTCTTTTGAGGGGTTGTATCAAGAACTTGTAGATGATCCTGCTTCCGATCCAGAGGATGTAGATGAATACACAGCAGAAAATGTATTCTGGGTACCAGAGGAATCCAGATGGGGTGTCATTGTAGCAGATGCAAGAAACTCATCCATTGGGACTACCATTGATACTGCCATGCGAGAGATCATGAAGAGCAATGAGTCTCTCAAAGGTATTCTGCCTACAAATTATGGTCGACCAGAACTCGATAAACAGAAACTTGGAGAACTTGTTGATATCATCCATAATATCAAGTTCGACGAATCCGAGCACAGTGAAAGAGATGTTCTGGGCCAGGTTTACGAGTATTTCCTGGGTAACTTTGCCAGTGCCGAAGGAAAGAAAGGTGGAGAGTTCTACACTCCCAAATCTGTTGTCGAAACCCTTGTTGAAATGATTGAACCTTACAATGGCAGAGTGTACGACCCATGCTGTGGTTCAGGTGGTATGTTTGTACAGAGCAGAAAATTCATCGAAAGACATGGAGGAAGTGATGAAGACATCTATGTCTATGGTCAGGAATCCAATCCCACTACCTGGAAACTGTGTAAGATGAATCTGGCATTGCATGGTATTGATAACGATGTGAGGACAGGGGATACTTTCCGCCAGGATAAGCTGTCGAATCTAAAGGTTGATTATATCCTTGCCAATCCGCCTTTCAATGTAAGTGACTGGGGTGGAGAGAACCTGCAGGATGATGTCAGATGGAAGTATGGTACACCACCTACAGGTAATGCCAACTATGCCTGGATTCAGCATATGATCTATCATTTGAAACCCGCTGGAATTGCGGGTTTTGTGCTGGCCAATGGCTCATTGTCATCCAATTCTTCAGGTGAAGGAGATATCAGGAAAAATATTGTTGAAGAGGATCTGGTGGATTGTATCGTTGCAATGCCAGACAAACTGTTCTACAATACTTCAATTCCCTGCTGTCTCTGGTTTGTCACAAGGGATAAGAAAAATCATGGATTCAGGGGTAGAAGTGGAGAGGTACTCTTCATCGATGCCAGAGACATGGGTGAAATGAAAGATAGGCGACATCGTGAACTGACAGAAGATGATATCCAGACTATCGCCCAGACGTATCACAAGTGGCGTGGTGAATGTGATGAAGAGTACGAAGATGAAAAGGGTTTCTGCAAGTCCGCTACTCTGGAAGATATTGAGAAACACGATCATGTCTTGACACCTGGACGATATGTGGGATTCAAAGAGGAAATGCTCGATGATGAGACCTTCGAGGAAAAGATGGATGTCTTGATTCCCAAACTCAGGAAGCAACTCAAGGAACTCGATGAACTGGATGATGAAATCAGGAAAAATCTGGGGGAGATCAGGTATGAGTTGTGAAACAGATAAAATACCAAAAAAATGGATGGATGATCAACTAGGGAATGTTTGTGATGTTCTCACAGGTTTTCCTTTCAAAAGCTCACACTTTTCAAAAAAAGAGGAGAATATAAAACTTGTTAGAGGAGATAATGTAAAGGAAAGAAAATTAGTATGGGGTGACAAAGCAAGATATTGGGATTCTGTTACAGATGATTTAAAAAAGTATCTTCTAAAAGAAGGAGATGTATTAATAGGAATGGATGGATCCAAAGTTGGGAAAAATTTTGCCAAAGTGAAACGTTCAGATTTGCCCCTCTTATTAGTTCAGCGAGTTGCTTGCCTTCGTGCAAAAGAAAGTATATCTCAAGATTTCATAGTATACTTAATTATGAATAAAAAATTTTCTAATTATGTTGATGTTATAAAAACTGGCACATCTATTCCTCATATTAGTTCTAAACAAATTCAAGAGTATCCAATTGTTCTGCCACCTATTCTCGAACAACAAAAAATTGCTTCAATCCTGAAATCCCTCGACGACAAAATCGAACTCCTGCACGAGACCAACGAAACCCTTGAACAGATTGCACAGGCACTGTTCAAACACTGGTTCATCAATTTCGAGTTCCCCGATGAGAATGGCAATCCCTACAGGTCAAGTGGTGGAGCCATGAAACCTTCACCAATGGGGATGATTCCAGAGGATTGGGATGTCGGACAATTTTCTAGAATAATAAATATCACGAGTGGAAAGAGACCTGAACAAAAAAGTGAATATAAAACACATGATTATTCAATACCTCTGATTGGTGCAAGTTCCATAATGGGATTTGTAAAAGAGCCTCTTTACAAAAGTCCAATTTTAGTCATTGGAAGAGTGGGAACTCATGGCATTGTCCAAAGAATGACATGTCCTTGTTATCCTTCAGATAATACTTTAGTAATTAATTCTGCTTATTATTCATATGTATATCAATTATTGAATAGTATTGATTATCGGCACCTAAATGTTGGTTCTACTCAACCACTTATTACACAATCCTCTATAAAACAATATGAAATTACAATTCCAAAAGAAGATATACTCAAAAAATATGAAAATATAACATCAATATTATTCAAAAAAATAGATGTGAATTTGAAGAACATCCAATCCCTCACAGAACTCCGTGACCTGCTTCTCCCCCGTCTGATGTCGGGCAAAATCCGAGTCCCAGTCAAAGAAGGTGATGAACCATGTCAGGCATAATCACCGAATCCGAGATCGAGGAACATGCACTGCAACTGCTCCAAAATGCAGGTTATGATTACATCCACGGACCTGACATATCACCTGAAGGAGATTGTGCCGAACGGACAACCTATAGTGACATGATCCTGAAAGACAGAGTGAGAGATGCAATCTCAAGGATCAATCCCGACATACCGAGAAATGCACGGGAAGAATCCATAGAAAAACTGTCATTCCATCCTCACAGGATCTGATTTTGAACAACCATGAGTTCCATAAATTCATCACTCAAGGTATCGATGTTGCCTATGAGAAAAACGGTGAGACATTCTATGAGAAAATCTACCCCTTCGATTTTGACAATATCGATAACAATGATTTCCTGGCAGTGAATCAGTTTACCGTAATCGAGGGAGAACATCACCGTAGACCTGACATCGTACTTTTTGTCAATGGAATTCCCGTGGTTGTCGTGGAGTTGAAACGTCCCGATGAGCATACGGATGATACCGATTTGATCGAGGAAGCATATGACCAGTTCCAGACCTACATGGCGGAAATCCCAGGACTACTTCGATTCAATGAGATTTTGATTACAAGTGATGGACAGGAAGCAAGATCTGGAACTATTACTGCTCCCCTCAACTACTTCGTCCCTTGGAAGCATGACAAAGATACTGATTTTTCTGTAGAACCCGAAATTGATACAATCATTAACGGAATGCTTCAACCTGAAGTTTTGATGGATATCGTACGTAATTTCGTTCTTTTTGAGGATGAGAATGGAGTATTGCTCAAGAAACTTGCTCGATACCACCAGTATTATGCTGTCAACAAAGCGATAAGTTCTACCAGACGGGCAGTAAATCCTGAAGGGAATAAGCGGTGTGGTGTGGTCTGGCATACAACTGGTGCAGGCAAAAGTATTGAAATGGTATTTTATGCCCAGAAAATAACTCATGATATATCGCTAGAAAACTCCACGCTTGTTGTGATCACTGATAGAAACGATCTGGATGACCAGCTCTTTGATACCTTTTCACGATGCATGGATTACATCGGTCAGACTCCCATACAGGCAGTTGATTCTCAGGACCTGATGGACAAACTATCTCGAAAATCTGGCGGAATCATCTTTACCACATTACAGAAATTCTCTTCCGATGAAGATCAGTATCCATTGCTATCAGAACGTAGAAATATCATTGTCATGGCAGATGAAGCCCATCGAAGTCAGTATGGCCTGAAAGCCAAATTCGACAGTAAAACAGGTGAAAAATCATACGGTTTTGCCAAGTATCTGCGGGATGCGATACCTAATGCATCTTTCATCGGGTTTACGGGTACTCCGGTTGAACTATCGGACAAAAGCACCAAAGCGATTTTTGGTGAATATATTGACATCTACGATATCGAACAATCCCTCAAGGATAACGTAACCGTTCCCATATCATACGAAAGCCGACTCTCTGACCTGCGGATTCTGCCAAACGACATGGAAAAACTCGATTCCAAGTTCGAAGACATTACGGCTGGTGAGGATTCAGAGCGTATCGACCAACTAAAAACAAAAGAAGCCAGTGTCGAGGCAATTCTCACCACACCTGAAAACATGCACAAAATTGCCAGTGATATCGTAACCCATTTTGAATCACGAATGGATGCAATGGAAGGAAAAGCCATGACTGTTACCATGAGCAGAGACATGGCTGCACAACTACATGATGCCATTATCGATATACGTCCTGATTGGTACGATGAAAGTGATTCAAAGGGACAGATCAAGGTAATAATCACAGGCAAGGCATCCGATACACATCTACAGGAACATATACGTAGCAAACAGAGACAGAAACAGATCCAGCAGAGGATGAAAGATCCTGAAGATCCGCTGAAAATGGTTATTGTCTGTGATATGTGGCTTACAGGTTTTGATGTACCTTGCCTGACTACAATGTACTTCCTGAAATATCTGCGTAGACATAACATTATACAGGCAATATCCCGTGTCAACAGAGTGTATCTTGACAAACCAGGTGGATTAATAGTTGATTATGTAGGTATTCTTTATGACCTAAAACGTGCTCTGAAGGATTACACCGATAGCGGTGGTAAGGGATTACTTGCAGAGGACCAGCAAATTGCAGTGGATTACATGCAGGAGACGTATGAACAGATAACTGCAATGCTCCATGGATTTGATTACAAAAGAGTCTTTGATGTACCTGCAGGAGAAAAACTCGGAATCATACGGGAAGGTGCAGATTTCATCCTGCAGAAGGATGTCATGATCAATAGAGAAATCGAACTGAAAAAACATCCAAAAGAAGACAGGGATTATCACAGGAAGCACTTTATTAAATTTACTACTGAACTATCACATGCTTTTGCTCTTGCTTCCCCTCAACCTGAAACTGAATTGATAAGGGATGAACTCGGATATTTCCAGTCCGTAAAATCCGTTCTAATCAGTATTGAAAGGAAGAAAAAGGGTTACAAATCAACCAAAGAACTCAAAACCGCTGTAAGGCAACTTGTAAAAGATACAGTAAAAGCAGGCGAGATTATCGATGTCTTTGATGTAATGGGAATGAAAAAGGAATCTGTTGACATATTTGACGAGAAATTTCTGAAAGAAATCAAGAACATGCCTCAAAAGAATCTTGCTGCAGAATTACTCCAGAAACTCCTGAATGATAAGATAAAGGCATATTCCAAACGTAATATCACCAGAGGATCATTTTCTCCGAAAAACTGCAGGAATCAATCAATTCCTACCGAAACAAGAACATCACCAATATTACAGTAGTTGAGGAATTGATAAAACTGGCACATGTACTACATGAAGAGGAAGTACGTGAAGGGGATCTAGGTCTTTCTCCTGAAGAAGTTGCTTTCTATGATGCTCTGGCCCAAAATGGCAGTGCAGTTGAGCAACTTGGTGATGATCAGCTGAAACAAATTGCTTCTGAACTTGTAGATGTAATCCACAAGAATACAGGTGTAGACTGGACTTCCAGGAAATCGGTGAAGGCAAAATTACGTTTGAAAATCAAGAAACTTCTAAGGTACTATGAGTATCCTCCAGATCAACAGGAGGCAGCTGTGAAACTGGTTCTTCAGCAGGCACGCACTACAGCTGAACAATTTGTTGCTGCCTATTGATTTCGAGGTATGAGAAATATTTTCGCTAGCATAACGGTCAGTAACTATAAGGAGGTGCAGTGAGTAATTGTAACATAACGTGATGCAAAACAATTAACAGGTCTTTTAAGTAAAAATTTGTATAATTTAATACCGCAATTCTCTACCTGTAGATCCCTCTCAGATTGTAATTCATTCAAAATATCCAAAGGTCCCCACCTGACTCATGGAGTGGATTGATAGACATTTCTCTTATGACAACTATCAATTATTGTCAAGATCATCGGCATTGCTTTGAATTTTCAGTTCGAGTTCTTCCAGTTTTTTATCGAAGCGGTTATATGTCTTCTTCAAATCTTTTCTCAACTTCTTTATTTCAACTGCTAAGTCTGAATTTTGACCAATTTTTTCAGAAGATTTTTCTGCAGTATTTTCATTCATCACTTCTATGAGCTTTGAGAATGTCTCCTCATTGTTCAGAACTTTTTCCAAGTCATACGCCGGTGCAGTGAAAAAATTCAAACTTGCATTAATATCCTCATAATTATGTTTATCTTGAATCTGTAAAAGAACGTTTTTGTTGATAATCCCGTCCTTATCAAATGATAGTAGTTTCTCCTTAACAAATCTTTCATTTGCTGAGCGAGTATATTGAACTAAATTGTTTGGTTCAATCTCATCAAGTTTTAAGGCCAGTGGACCACACTTTTCTTTAATTAATTGAAGACTGATCTTATTTGATTCTTTAATGGCCCCTATAATAGCTATTGTCACCATTTTGTCGGTCTTGTTCATAGTCTGCACAATCTTACTTGCTGTTGTTGTTGAAACCATTGCTTTCACTGTTTTGTTTTGATTTTTAATAGAGGCTCTTATGAGCATAAGATATTAAGTCTTTCAATTAACAAAAGCATTTTCTTCAAAATCAGCAAAAAGTCAAATTAAATGACAGGAAGTAGCGACCTGGTTATGGCTTGGCAGAATCTGTAAGGACAATTGCTAGGTAGTATTTGTTTAATCTAAAAAGTTTTTGGCAGGGCTAAAAACCTCCTACACAATATCAGAAATTGCACCGACCATATATGAACAGGTATAATCTTACCCCTGTATAAACTCATATTAATTCATTTTGACCTGTATTCGTTAAGACACATAATTAATTCTTGTATCTCATCAGTATTGTGAACCGTGAATGATGGATATCCCCTGTTGTCAGATTTATTCGCTTGTTTTACTTTGTTGATGAATAATAGAATTTTGCTAATTTACAAGTAACTGCACTCGAGTTCTCATTACAAAAATAGACCCAAATTAGTGATTTTTATTGACCTCCTATTATATGGTCATAGCGTATCATTTTTGGCATTTCACTTTTCCCTTTGGCGGATTTCCCACGCTTTGTAGTGAATTTTAATCCAAATTCTGTCTCTGTTGCTGCCAATATTTTTTTAAATATATCATTCTTGATAGAAACTTTTAGCCTACCATTTAAGTTATGGACTTTGTTAACTTGACCAATTAATCCCTTTTCTTTATCTGTTCTATTACTTTTTGAGTTTGTATTGTTGATTGTATCTTCCCTTTTTCTAGGTGCATATGCTCGCAATGCACTTCAATGAATATCAATTTACCATAATCTATTTATAATTAATACTTCATTGTATATCATACAGGTATGGAGTGGTGAGATTATGAACATTGAATTAAAAATAATACACAGCGAGAGAACAGATAAACCAATGTTATTTTTAGTAATGCCTTCCAGAGAAGCAAAAGATAGTGGAGTAAAAGAAGAAATTGAGGAATTTTTAGACAGCGACATAAGTGGAATACTGACAAGAAACGGATGTGGACACAAGAAAGAATCCTTAGGCGAATATATTCGAAATGTGGTAGAACCCTATAAGTTGTATGGAGTAGATGTAGATTACAATTATGATAATCCAGATGAACTGTTCAAAATAGATGGTGAAAGTTGGCCTGATTTAGTGATACCACCAATTGTCAGCAAATATAATGGATTCGAGGATGTTGATAATACCTCATTCCATTCATCACTTGATAATCGAGCTTTTTCCACGGTTTTAGGAACAGCTACATATCTTGGAGGTGCAATAAAAACAATAGGTTCTTCGATGGTAGGAATTTATTACAAAAAGCGAGGCTTATGCTGGATAAAGTATCCAAATCCAGACATTAAGATATACCTTCAAAAAGGGATGTATCAAGGTTCTGATTTTTACGGAGATCGTGTCATTTACTCTGAAAAAATGGAGGGTCTAGACCTCGATGCTATCAAATCCAATGAAAAACAATTGAAATCATCAACATTTGGAAATTATCCATATATTGTCGTAGACACGGATGATATGGATGATATGGTTCTTGCTATCGATATAATCAAAGAAGCTATCAAAATTGCTGACAATAAGCAATAAGAATCGAGTTCAGCAATAGACAACGTGATTAGGACTTGTTAACTTTACAATACATAAAGATATTACCTAAAAAGTCCAATCGTTATTTATCAGCAAAATATGGATCCTGGGCAAAAAACGGCAAGCATCGGGCGAGATTCCCCCTCACAGTACAAGTCAAAGGCCGAACCTGCTTTGATGGTCAAAGCAATATTCATTAGTATACGTAAATTGGCGGTCTTGAAATATAAAGGAGGATTCTGATTAACGTTCCTCGTCCAGAACTTCTATAAAATTTGTTCTTATTCATTACTCCACTAGCCTGTTTCCTATGCAATTATTCTGAAATATCTGCTTATTTTTAGACAGCTTCCGCTCTCAGTCTACCACCTTTTTTTCTTTTTAACGTCCTCATTTGATGTAAATTGAAACAAAACGCCGTCACCATCATTTTCACATTTACTCTTTTAACCGTCGTAACCATCACCTTTCCCGCTTTGAATAATCCTTTTATCACCGCATACACTATTTCACACGGTATTTCCTGTACACTTATTCTTTTTGTGCATTATTTATCTAGGGTCGTGCATCTGCTACTGTTGGAAGTGCGGATTATCTCAACAAAGTGCAGCAGTCGAAAGAGAGTATAGAAGTATTATGCATAAATTTAGCCTTAGCAAACATTGTTTATATAAGAATCTATAAAAAAGTTACAAAGTTATATGACAATAAAGGTTTTCTTAAATTATATTGTGAACAAAAAGATTTCAATGTTACTTATTTCTACCCAAGTTGACAATTTCAATTATTTTTTATATGATTACGTGCTCATGCCATGGAAATAAGACCGTTGAAGTATAAATTTTATTCATCAAGATCGCTTTGTCACTGCCGCCTTCGATTACCACACCGTCGCCAGGCATTAGTGTATCGATTACAGCGTCCATCAGAGCACTCTTACCACCAGCACTCGGTCCAGACACATATGTGCATATCTTGGACAAAATGAAGATAGTGAACAGGCTCATTCGGGAGTTATGTTCACCGACAATGGTATCGTCAAGAATGGTGTTTATATCGTAGATTTCTGGAACGATTTCTTCTCGGAGACGCTTGAATTCCGCGAATTGTTCGTCATCCAGTTCCAGACTTTGTTTGAGCTTTTCTTCCAGAGCTGCTTGGTAGGCCTCTTCGACCTCGTCCATCGTTTTTCCTCCGGGAAGAAAGTGATTGGGATTAGCCAATCACGCCATCTGTTGCAATGGTGCTTACAATTACTTCGGCACGTTCCTTAGTCATACCGTCGAGGTCTTTCATCTTCATCAGCATGGTTACTGCTATGTCTATATCGAGTATTGCATTTAGCAGCAAATGGAACATATTAAATATGATGTATATTTAGTTTAAACTATGTTTAAAAGCAAAGTTACCGCATTGAAAGCAAGTAAAACAAGAATATACCCATCAATCCGCTTGCCACGTGAATATGGTGAAATCATTGGCAATAATGCAGAAGTGATTCCTACATCCCACGAAGGAAAACAGGCTTTTTTAGTCGTACTAGACCATGAGAGTTTAAACTCAGAATCCAAAAGTCCACTTGAAGTAAGACTCGAAGCAGTAGAAAATAAGCTTAACAATCTTGAAAAAACAATATCAGAAGACGATAAAAAGTCTGGTGGGCCCGCTGAGATTCGAACTCAGGATCCTCGCCGTGTAAAGGCGATGTCATGACCGGCTAGACCACGGGCCCCTGCCTGCGTTTGCATCCCCTAGATGTTACAAGTTGTATATATCATTTTTGATGTATGGAATGCCATTCTTTTTATAACAGTAAGATTTGATTAGGTTTTGATGGATTCAGACCCTGAAGATTATGAATATGAAGAAGATATAGAAGCCTATTATCTCGGGGATTATGCAAGTATCGGTTCGATTGTCAGGGAAGTCCTTCCCTTTGAACTTCTCGCTACTGTAGGAGGTGTTGTTGCAGGCCTCATTCTTTCCGGTATGACAGAAGAGCTTCAGGTAATTCCCGGTCTGTTAGTGATAACTCCCGCAGTGCTTGGAATGCGGGGTAACATCTCTTCTACCCTGGGCTCCCGTCTGGGCAGTGCAATACATATGGGTCTGATCACAAAAATAGAGCGCAATCCTGAATTGCTCAACAATATTGGGGGTTCTCTTTTACTCAGTTTGTTGCTCTCTTTTGTACTGGGCTTGTTGGGTCATTTTATGACAATTGCACTGGGTCTGGAAAGTGCAGGGGCTTTAACCCTTACATTAATAGCCGTGATGGCAGGTTTGTCTTCAGGTTTGATTCTCTCTGTAATAGCAACATTTTTTGCCATAGGCATGTTCAGGTTTGGTTTTGACCCGGATAATGTAGTCACACCCTCTATAGCAACTATAGGTGACATCGTATCCATGTTCATGCTGTTTCTTTCCGCAAAGGTGGTGTTGGCAATATGAGTTATTACACCATTGGAAGCATTGTAAAAAGCAGTGCACCGATCCTTTTCCTGACTTCTTTCATCGGCCTTTTTGCAGGTCAGATCATGAACTCGCATCTGGATAGTTTGATCTCATTTCCTATCCTTTTACTCCTGATACCCGCATTGATAAAAATAGGTGGGGATACCGGCAGCATGCTTGGAGCAAGACTGGCCTCGGCTTTTCATATGGGTCTGGGTACCACACGTATCCATAAGAATCCTGTTGTACGCAATAGCCTGATAGCCGCTTTTATTGTAGGTATTATTGCTTCATGTTTCCTGAGTGTAGTGGTATGGATTGTGGGGATGATTGTTTACGATGGTATAGAGTTTACAACCCTCTTCACCATCTCGGTACTGGCATGCGTGGTAGAACTGGTCATAGTATATGCAGTAACACTGGTTGTAGCAGTTGCATCTCACAAATTCGGGCTTGATCCGGATGATACCGTCATTCCTATAATTGCAACTATCGGTGATGTTGTAGGGATCTCTGCCATATTTGGAGTTATAGCATTGTTGGAGTTTGTCTGACACTAATAATGATTATGTTTTTATATTCGCGAATTAGTTTTAATTAACAAAGGTAGAATGAATCATGTGTCCCAAAGAGATCAAATACAGCCCTACTAATCTCAAAGATCTTCTTATTCAAATGAAAGACACGTCTGAACTTATGGTAGATCTTGCTTACTCTGCTATGGTTTATGACGATGAGGATATTGCTGAGGAAGTCCTGCGCTTAGAAGAGAGGATGGATACTTACTACTATCACATGAACATGGCTGCAATGTTAAGCACCCGTCGTGTTGAGGAAGCCGAAGAAATGACAGGTGTACTTCAGGTAGCTTCATCTTCTGAAAAAATTGCAAATGCAGCTGCTGATATAGCCCAAATTGTCCTGATGCAAATGGGTATTCCGTTGGAACTAAAAATGGCACTCAGAGAAGCTGAAGAAACCATTTTAAGGGTAACAGTAAGCGATGATTCCAGCATGGGTGGCTATACGCTGGGTGATCTTGAACTGGATACTGAAACCGGGATGTGGCTTATTGCTATCAGGCGCCAGAATGATTGGATATATGATCCCGATCATTCAACCCGCATACGTTCCGGGGATGTCCTGTTTGCACGAGGGCATGATGAAGGGGTGCCTCTTCTGATCAAGCTTGCTACCAACAAAGAGTATGTTTTGCGGGATAATTCACACGAGCGGCTATTAAGGGATCTGGAAAAGGCCGTAGATATCATCGTGGACATGAAAAACATGGCTGAGATGTCTGTAGGACTTGCTTATTTTGCAATACTCTACGACAATAATGATATAGCAGAAGAGGTGCGTGCCATTGAGTCTGAGATGGATGTCATGAAATATGATCTCCAGCACTGGGTACTTGAAACCGCAAAACATGTCTCTGATGTTGACGAGCTAAAGGGGTTGTTACATCTTGCCAATGCGTCTGAAGCCATCTCTGATGCTGCGTATGGTATTGCTGATACGGTGCTCAGGGATATAGAACTGCACCCCATAATTACTCTTGCTGTCAGGGGTTCGGATGAAGTTATCACGAGGGTTGAAGTGGAAGACTGTTCTCCTATTGTCGGTGATACGCTTGGAGAACTGCAGCTTGCCACGGAGACAGGAGTCCACATAATGGCTGTAAAAAGAGCCGGAAGATGGCTTTACAGTCCAAGTGCCCGCACCCGTGTTGAGGGTGGGGACATCCTTATAGGACGTGGTTCCCGCACCGGGGAAGAAGCTCTGCTGGAAATGTGTGCCTGCCCGGTGAGAGAAGACTGACTCACTTTGGCTGGTGCTTTTGCATTTCTTTTTTTGCCAGCATGTTGGAGCCGAACGTGTACAGAAGGATTACAATTCCCAGCCAGATAAAATGCTCACCGATATCCGGTCTGCCTAAATATTTTAATGCAAGGCCTGTAGCCAGGACAAACATGTTTGCCAGGCCGATCTTTTTGTTTCTTTTAACGGTACTTTGATACATTTGCTTGTGTGCAAGATATTCTTTTTTCTCATCATTCATAGTTGTTCACATCTGTGGTGTAGTTATAATCATATCAGCTGCTTTTTGCAGCCTCTCAAAGACTGCAGCTCCAATCCCTTTTTCAGTAAAAGACCCGTCTACAATTATCAAATCCATACCTTTTGAATCCATCTCTCTTAATCCTGCAAAAATACGTTTTGCTGCTGTCTCGGGTTTGGTTGCCGGGCCTATAGATAATTTTTCTTCCAACGGGAAGTCGTTTTGAATCTCTTCTGTAAGTAACAATCCTGCCCTTTTCTGCTCCTCATTGGTTTTTCCAACAAGGTCTGTAATTTTTGCAGCCACGTCTTTTACTTTTCCCTGCACCAGTATTACCCTTGCCGAAGGCGAATAATGGGTATATTTCATACCAGGTGAAAGAGGTTTTTCCATATGGTCCTTCTTTGCATATCCGATACATACCTCTGTATTTGTGCATTGCTGTATATCTTCGGCAGATATCTTTCCCGGACGCAATATCACCGGAACCTCGCCGCGTGCATCGACTACTGTGGATTCCACACCAATTTCTACTTCCCCCCCATCCACAATTGCATCGATCCGGCCTTGCAGGTCTTCCTCGACATGGAATGCAGTTGTGGGGCTGGGCCGACCGGAAAGGTTTGCACTGGGGGCAGCAATCGGCTTGCAGGATGCTTCTATAATCTTTTGGGCAATCTGGTTGGCAGGCATGCGGATTGCTACGGTGTCAAGTCTACCTGTAGTTATATAAGGCACCATATCTGTTTTTTCGAGAATTATTGTTAGGGGTCCTGGCCAGAAGCATTCTGCAAGTTTTTTAGCAATGGGGGTGAAAGCGCTCACAAGTTGGTTGCATTGATCCTGATTTGATACATGGACTATAAGGGGATTATCAGCAGGCCTGCCCTTTGCTTTAAATATTTGCTCTACAGCTTGTGGGTTAAGTGCATCGGCTCCCAGCCCATAAACTGTTTCTGTAGGGAAGGCAACAGTTTTGCCTTCCCGCAACAGTTTTCCTGCCTTTTTGAATATATCATCTGCTGTTTTTTCAGCAATTCTCATAATCTCTGTTTTTTTTTGCATACGGGATACTTGTTCCATTTCTTCCCTATATCAAGACAGGCTTATCTTATATTTTTAACTTTCACATTTGATCATGTTCATCTTCAATAGTTTCTTCATGTTTTACCGGACAACTGGAATTTATTAAACAATAGGTTTTACCGTAGTCATCTACAGTTGATTCTTCGCAAAGTCCAACCCCGTGCCTGTGAGCAGCCCGGCTGATCATGTGAGCTGCTACAGGAGCTGTTAACAGAAGGAAAAGACCGACTGTAATTGCTTTAATTCCCATTGGTCCGAATCCAAGTTTGATCACTATTCCCATCATAACCCCGAAAGCACCCAGCGTACCGATTTTTGTTGTGGCGTGAAGCCTGTTGTATACATCAGGGAGCCGGTAAAGTCCCAGCATTCCCAGGAACACAAAAAACATTCCTGCGAAGAAGAAAAAATTGCTAAGGATATCCTGGATTACTGTTATATTGTTCAAAATACCACTCCTTCATCCAGATATTTTGAGATCGTGACCGTTCCTACAAAGGCTATGATGGAAAGTACAAGAGCTACATCCATGAAAAATACTGACTCTTGGACAAAGGAATAAACACCAAGCATAACTACAATTACTGTTGCAAGGGCATCAACTGCGATTACTCTGTCCGGAATTGTAGGTCCTTTAATTATTCGGTGAATACAAGGAATTATGGAAAGTACCATAAATACAAGTGCTATGTCAAGAAGGTTTAGTGTATTCATTCAAATGCCTCCAGTACATATTCTTCAAGGTCGTCCTTTATGGAATCACGTATTTCCTTTGCGTTGTCAATATCAATACAATGTACATACAATGCGGTTCTGTCATCAGATACATCGATAGTAAGGGTTCCTGGAGTCAGGGTGATAGTATTTGCTATAGCTGTGATACCAACATCTGTTTTTGCCCTGATAGGAACTGCTATAATGCCAGGCCTTATATCGATTTTTGGTTGCAGTACGATTTTTGCTACAACGATACTTGCCTTCACAATCTCAACTATGAGTATGGAGAAATAATGTATCTGTTTTGGTATGCGGTTTAATTTTTCCCTGTAAGAAATTTCCTCTCCTAAACTATAGAGTTCCTTAAATGGCCTGATCAGGAATGGTCCGATCATGGCACCTATGAGGAAATTGCTCAGGCTTACGACACCGTGAACAAAACACCAGACAAAACCAAGTGCAATTGAATACAGAACATATCTCTTCATCTTACGCTCCCTCCGAGTACTGCGTTGATATATGGTTGCGGATCAAGGAGCTGATTTGCAATCTCACTTGAAAGGGCTATCAATGGTTCTGAATACACACCAAGGATGAGTACAGCGGCTGCAAGTATAATTATTGGTACTGTAATCATTGGTGAAAGTCCATGTGATGAATACGGGCCATATTTATCAGAGTCCCTTGTTTCACCCCAGAACATGAGTAACCATGCCCTGAACATGTAGAATATTGTAAAAACTGCGAATGCAAATCCTATAAGCAATGGCAAATAATATTCTCCCAACATAGCCGCGTCAAAAAGGACAAATTTTGCTATAAAACCTCCCAGCGGTGGCAATCCGGCAATGGACATTGCTCCTATAAGGAACATGCTACTCATTAGTGGTGCACTTTTGACCATTCCTCCCATCTGATGCATGTCCCTGGTGCCTGCATGGTGAATAATCCCTCCGGAGGTCAGGAAAAGCATGGATTTGGCAATTGCATGATTTACAAGGTATACCAAAGATGCTGTAAGGGCATAAGCTGTTCCCATTCCAATCCCCAGGAAAACATAACCTATCTGGCTGACACTGGAATAGGCAAGTAGGCGTTTGACATCTTTCTGGCCTACAGCAGCAATGGCCCCTATTGCTATGGTAATCAATGCAAGCAGGATGATAATTGGTTGTAGTAAAAACAGTGCATCTTTAAAGACCAGGAAATACACCCGGAGAATTCCGTATGCACCAACCTTGATCATCACACCGCTAAGCATGGCACTTATGGGGGAAGGTGCTGTCGGGTGGACATCTGGCAGCCAGTAATGGAGTGGGAATATCGCTGCTTTGTTTCCAAAAACAATGAGAAATAATAAAGCAATGAAATAGATATGCCAGGGTAGGGTCCCTGCATCACTCAGTGCGGATATCTTTACTGAAAGGTCTGCCATATTAAGGGTTCCCACAGTTGCATAGAGGGAAGCAACTGCAACCAGCATTAACATTGAACCAATTATGTTAAGAATGAGATACTTGAATGTCGCCTCCATCTTATCAGAAATTTTTGTGACACCACCATTCTCGGAAGCTACAACAAGTCCGCACGATGAAAGAAGCAGTATTTCAAAAAATACAAACATGTTGAAAATATCCCCTGTGAGAAATGTACCATTCAGGCCTGCTACAAGGAGATTGAAAAGAGAATGATATGTTGTATTCAGGGACTTTCCTTCGATGTAGTCAAGGGAATATATAAGCGCAAGCAGGGAGATTCCTGAACTCAATACAACCATTCCGGAGCCCAACAGGTCGGCAACGAGCATTATTCCATATTTACCCCATTCCCCAACTTCGTAAACCTGTATTCCGCTGTTCCATACTTGCAAGAGGAGAATAATACTCATCAATAATAGGGATGCTGATACAATTATGTTGAGGGTTTTCTGGAAAGTTGGTCTGGAACGCAGCATTATCATTAATGCTGACATAAGAATAGGTGTTGCAACCAGTAGTATTGGGAGGTGTTCCTGAATATTCATCCCCGTAGCCTCCTGAGTTTCCTGATATCGGTAGTGCCGTATTCTTCATGGATGCGGTAGGCCAGTATAAGTATAAATGCAGTTGTTGCGAGACTGATGACAATAGCTGTCAATACAAGAGCCTGTACAAGCGGGTCTACGAAATGAACTTCCATGCCCGAAGGGACTATTGGTGCAAAAATCCCATCTGACAATTTGTCTGTGAAAATAATCCCGCTGGAAGAATCGTGATGGCCATTTGATATTATTGGGGCTTTTTCACCATCAAAAACTCCGGTTGAAACTATTAGCAAATTTACTGCATGGGAGATGAGGGACAAGCCGATGATGACCTTTACGATGTCCCTGCGCAGCATAAGGAATGTACCTATGCCAAATATAAGGGCTATTGTTATTGATAATATTGTATTGTTCATTCGTCTTCACCCACGTTTTTGAATATGTATAGCAAAGTGCCGATTACGACAAAGTACACACCAATATCAAAAAGAGCAGCTGATACCAACTCGATTTCACCGTAAAGGGGTATCTCTACAAATTTGATTGAACTCCTGAAGAAATTATATCCATATACAATTGCTCCAAAAGCGGTTAGTGAAGAAAGAAGTAATCCAAAACCGAACCACTTATCCCATGAAGGGTTGAAGAAGGATTTGATATATTTCAAACCGAATACAACATAGGTCAGGGAGATTACCGACGCAAACATTACACCTCCAATAAATCCTCCTCCCGGATTATTATGTCCTGCAAGTAAGAGGGATATTGAGAACAGGATTACAAGTGGGATACAGATCTTGGTAATTGTTTTTGTGATCAATGTCGTCATTCTCCTTCACCTCTGCTGTGTATTAGGTTATAAACTCCCAGGGCTGCCAGGCATAATACTGAAATTTCTCCCAACGTATCATAACCACGGAAATCCACAAGGATTACATTGACAATATTATGTCCTCCTGCAAGTGGAACACTGTTTTCCAGGAAATAATAGGAAAGCGATTCAAAGGGTGAAACAATACCCTGGGTTGCATTGAGAAGCAAGACCAGCACTGTAGCTGCGACAGCAGATGAAATTACTATATCCCTTGCAAGTGTGGTTTTTGGTATTTTTTCCTTGAATGTCTGGGGTATCTTTGCTATTACAAGCAGGAATATTATTGTGGAGAGGGTTTCCACGAGCACCTGTGTAAGAGCAAGATCGGGTGCTTTGAGATATATAAATACCAGACTGACAAGGTAACCAACAGTCGAAAGTGCGATTACAGCAGCCAGATATCTATGGAGGGTTGCTGCTGCAATTGCCGCGCTGACCATGAGTGTCATTATCAGTGCCTCATAAAGGGGTATGTCAAAATTAAGGTTGGCAGGGAATACTTGTGTTGCCATCATGAATGCTGGTATGGCAAACAGTATGACCATTAATAATAAAATTGCATAGATATAGGTCTTGACATTTCCGGGCTGGGTAAAGTTGGCAAATCCCTTTGCACTTCCCTTTGCTCCATCAACAATCCTGTCATAGTAATAGTTCACACTGATCCGGGGATACCTTGCATTAAACCTATCCTGCCAGGCTGCTATTTTGTCATAACGTGTGTAGATTCCCAGGCCTGCTATGAATGTTATCAATGTCATGAAGAAAGCGGGTGTCAGGCCATGCCAGAGTTTCACATGCAGATGGACTTCCTCAAGAATGATTCCTGCGGTTGTGGGTTCAATTATGTTGTGGATTGGAATTGAGGGGACAAGACCAAACAGGATAACAAGCCCTGCAAGGAATGCTGCAGGAATAAGCATCGTGTAAGGCGGTTCATGTATATGCTCGGGCAGGTGGTCATGGTGTTTTTCTCCCAGGAATATCCCGTCTATAAGTTTGATGGAATAAGCAAAGGTAAATACACCTCCCAGTACTGCTGCTGCCGGTATCAGGAATGTGAAAGGTCCTCCTATGATGTGCCCCATTTCAACCGATGTTTCATAGAACATTTCCTTGCTCAGGAACCCATTAAGAGGTGGAATTCCTGCCATTGCAAGGGCTGCTATGGATGCAATGATAAAGGTAATCGGCATGTCCTTTCGCAAACCACCGAGTTTGCGTATGTCCCTGGTGGCTGCTTCGTGTGCAACAATACCTGCTACCAGGAAAAGACATGCTTTGAAAGTTGCGTGATTGAGAAGATGGAAAGTTGCTGCTGCCACTCCTAAACCGGGTTCGTGGTAGGATGTGTAACCATACATTGTCATCATGTATGCCAGCTGGCTGATAGTTGAATATGCCAGGATTGCTTTGATGTCTGTCTGACGGAAGGCCAAAAATCCCGCAAGCAGCATTGTGAATATGCCGATTCCACTTACCAGAATAAACCAGGCTTCTGTACCTGAAAATATGGGATGTACCCTGGCTACCAGATATATTCCGGCCTTAACCATCGTTGCAGAATGCAAAAAAGCACTAACAGGTGTGGGGGCCTCCATTGCATTTGGAAGCCATATGTAAAAGGGCCCCTGTGCGGATTTAGCAGCTGCGCCTATTAGAATAAGGATCAGTGTTATGAGGAAGAATGGATGAGCTTTGATGTTTTCAATTATGGCGGGGTTCTGGAGAATAGTAGCGATATCATAGGAACCTGTAATGGTATGTAGCAGGATAAATCCTGCCAGCATGAAAAGACCGCCACCTGCTGTGAGCAGCAGGGATTTGGTGGCCCCGTAGATGGAAGCAGGTTTCCCTCTCCAGTAACCGATGAGCATGAATGATGTTATACTGGTAAGTTCCCAGAATATGAAGAGCTGGAGTGTATTCCCTGCAAAGACCATACCGATCATGGACCCCATGAATAAGAGCAGGTACTGGTAATAACGGGGGAGGTCTTCCTTGTGGGACATGTACCCATTGGAATAGGATATTATAATTACACCTATACCGGATGCTATGAATCCGATCATCATAGCCAGTCCATCGGCATAAATGCTGAATTCTGCACCGATGCTTGGCATCCACTCAATTGAGTGTTGTATTATATGTCCATGAATTATTTCGGGAGCTACTATACCTATTAATGCAAAACTCAGGAAGGCAATTCCTGCTGCAAACCAACCAATCCTGTGTTTCAGGAACTTTTCCAGCAGCGGTATGAATATCGCTGCGGCAAAGGGTAAAAATATAGCCAGTATGATTGCCGTAAAGGAGTCCATGCCCCTCCTTTATTAAATTCCAATATATAACTGTTGTTCATGATCAATAAAAAATATCATTAAGTATATTTGATCATATTTATCTATTGTTCTTCTTCGGTTGTTTTTTGTTTAAGTCAGACCGCAGTTCTTAATCATTATTCATTTTGCTTTGCCAGATTCTATGGCCTGACGGCGCTGTCTGTTTTATATATGCCTCTCAGGGGAGCAACAAAATATATATAGGTTAAATCTGTATAGGGAGAGTGCTTCAGGGTTGCCCTGAGGTGCAGGGTGTCTGCGTTTTTGTAGATGTCTGATAAACAAAATGGGCCCGTGGTCTAGTAGGTTATGACATCGCCTTGACATGGCGGGGATCCTGAGTTCGACTCTCAGCGGGCCCACTTCCTAAATTGCGATATGTTTAAATAAAAAAACACCATCTATGTGGTGCTCCCAATGCCCAGGTAGCTCAGTTTGGGAGAGCGCTGCCCTGAAGAGGCAGTTGTCCCCGGTTCGAGTCCGGGTCTGGGCACCAATTCAGTATGAACATCAGTAGTGTAGTGGTTATCACCGGGCGTTGCCAACGCTCGAACCCGGGTTCGAATCCCGGCTGATGTATACCTATATTTTTATCTTTTTATCCCTTAGTTCGGTTTATTATATTATCCTGTAAATTTCCTTATATTATTCCATTTTCTACTGTAATGTATCTTAGTATATTTTTTTGTTTCTTTGGATTTGTGCAACGGAGTTTTGCTATTAAGTCACTTGTAAATGGACAAAAATTTACGTCAGAGCGATGCCTCTCTCATAAAAAATATAAAGGTTGAAAATATAGATTTTATATGCGTAAGGGGCCAGATGGTAATAAGGTGTCGATATGAAATATAATTGGTTAATTCTGTTTGCATTAATGATAATCTCTTTGATAGTGGTTAGTGGTTGTGCTGGTAATTCGGATAGTTCCTCTGATCTGGAAGGGTTGGAAGAAAATACATCTCCCGAAAATGCTTCATTAGGGGAAGGTGAAATAGCCGATGATGGCAAACATCATGGTGTAAGAATGGAATACTATGGGGTAATGACTCCTTCTGAAATGGAATTAGAAATAGGGGATACTATAGCCTGGAGAAACTATAAACCACAGGGTACCTACGTACTTGTGAGCGACGATAATCTCTTTGAAAATCAGGAAATGAGTTCCAAAGATGTTTATTTCTACACTTTTACTGAAAAAGGTACCTACACTTTCAGTGTGGCAGATATCCCGGGAATGACACTTGAGGTCACAGTAAAATAATGTTCGATATCTCTATTATCAGCCATTTGCGCTCTTGCGTGCCTTTCCAAGCAACCCCTGTATCCGCTTTATATCCTCTTTATCTTTTGGATGCAATCCAAGTGCCTGTTTGTACATCTGTACAGCCATCCCGTAATTGCGCATTCCATGAAAAGCCCGCCCCTTCATTTCCCAGATTATCGGTTTGTTCATGCCTTGCTGCACAAGGGTATCAAAACACCTGTTTGCCTGGGAATACTTGCCCAGCTGTATGCAGGCCACTCCTTTATTGAAAAGGGCATTCTTGTTGGACGGCTCCATTTCCAGTGCCTTACTGAACAATTCATAGGCCTTTTTGTGGTCTGTCCTGCATTCCTGGCCCTGTATTATCAGTTCTTCAACACTTGCTTTTTTCTTATTCCGCAATTTGCTTCGGGCACGGTTTAATGCATCTGTGTTGCTTGTATTACCTGTAGAAAGTTTGCCCTGTGATTTTGAGACGATTTTTCTTTCCTTCTTTGCAGGGGGAGTGTATTTCTCCAATCCAAATATTTCATGCATTACCATTATAGCCGCATGTTTATCCAGTGGCTCATTGTTATTGCCGCATTTCGGGGACTGGATACATGCAGGACATCCCTCTTCACAGGGACATCCCTTGATTGCTTTTAAGGTAACATCAAGCATTTGTTCGATTTTGTCAAAACCGTTCTCTGCAAAACCAACGCCTCCTTCATGACCATCATAGATGAATATCCCGCTTCTTCCCTCCAGGTCTCCATGTGATGGTGTGGATACTCCTCCGACATCGTTGCGATCTGCAAGCAGATGTACCGGATACATTGCTATCATTGCATGTTCAATTGCATGCAGGCCACCGGCAAAATCCCGCTTCTGTTTACTCACCATCTCTTCATAGCCTGCAGGCAGTTCTATCCACAAACTTTCGGTTTCAAGGGATGAAGGGGGCATTTCTATTTCCTTCCTGCCTATCTCTTCATCCGATCCGTGCTGTATTCTACGGAAACCTGTTACCTGTTCGACAACCTCGACCCTTCCCAAACCGACGGTAATATCGTCCAGTTTCCCGGGTTTTTTTTCCTCGTACTCTTCCCTCAGGAATATCTCGGAAGCAACCATTGGTTTGGTATAATAATCAGCTTTACCCTTCTCAACAAGGATCTCTTTCTTGCTGTGGTTCATTTTTTGCACAACATAGGGATTTCCCATATGGATATAGATGGCTCCTTCAAATGCTTCCCTGAAAGCCATTGAGCGTTCCAGGTCTTTTTCAATAATCTTCCTCTTGCCACCTGTGATATCTATAAGGGAATATCCGTTCCTCCCGGCTCCCCTTATATTCACCTGTCCATGGGGATGATTATCAAGACAGATTGTACCCTTTTCCTTTTCTGCAAGCAATTTTTCTTCCTTCAGGACTCCAATGACATCCCGTATTCCGCTACCGAAATACTTCTCGTCATCCTGTTGCAGGGGTAATTCTTTTGCTGCACACAGGATATGTCCCGTCTGGATGTAGGTATTTTCAGGATTGATGACAGCATCCTCGCAAGATTTTGCAAAAAATTTCTCTGGATTGCGCATGTAGTACTGGTCCAGGGCATCCTGGCCGGCAACAAGTACCACCATGCTTTCGTTCTCTCCTCTGCCGGCTCTTCCGGCCTGCTGTCGGGTACTCATTATAGTGCCGGGAAATCCATCAAGGATACAACCGTCAAGTCCTCCGATATCGATACCGAGTTCCAGGGCATTTGTTGAAAGGACGCCTTTAAGGGTGCCATTCTGCAATTGTTTTTCTATGAGAATCCTGTCTTCTGGGCTATAGCCACCACGATAAGGGGCGATTCTTTCTTTCAAACCCCGGTTTTGCAGTTCATTTTTTGACTGGAGGTACATTCTCTCCATTTTCTGGCGGGAACGAGTAAAAAGAATAGTTTGCAATCCTTCCTGTATTAATGTGGTAAACAGCCGGTTTGAATCTGCAAAACTGCTTTTGCGCAGGAAATAACCCTTTTTGTTATAGTATGCCGGAGGGTTCCAGAATACAAACTTCTGTGCTCCCCTGCCTGAACCATCCCTGTCAATGACTTCCACATTTTTCCAGTCAGGCTGCATGCATGTTTCCCTGGGTTGCCAATGGTGGCGCTGCAGCATATGTATTGGGGATTGGATCCGTAGTGGTTGCATATTCTCTGCAGACGGCGCACAAGGTTTGCCATGTTGCTGCCGGTGACTCCGGTGTAATAATGACTTTCATCGAGGATTATGTATTTCAGGTTGGATAATACTCTGTACCACTGCTGTTTCCAGCCCAGTACACTCATATGCAGCATTTCGGGATTGGTAAAAATAATATTTGCATCGGCTTTTGCCTGCCATCTCTCTTCTTTTGAGGATGAACCCACAAAACGGGCAATGTCAATATTTTCTCCCAGTACGTCTCTCAATTTCACAAAATTTGAATGCTGATCATTGGCAAGGGCATTTAAGGGCGATATATAAAGGACAGTAGAGTCAGGATGACCCATTATTTCTTCAAAAACAGGTATTGTATATGCCAGGGATTTTCCGCTGGCAGTACTGGTTGCCAGTACGATATCTTTTCCACTTCTGATCTTCTCAATAGCTTCTGTCTGATGGGAATATAGTCTTTTAATTCCTCTTTCATGCAGGGCAAACCTGAGCAATGGTTTGATATCGACATTATCATACTTTCCCTGTCTTTCTTTTATGGATTCACTGTGTACGATTTGTCCTTCGTAGCCACTGGATGATGTTATTTTGGAAAGTATTTTTTCGATATCCATTGTTTTGTCCTCTTCCATGCCCCTGAAATGTGTATATCCTGACAGCAAGCTGGTTGGGGTGGTATAGAGGATTGGTTATTCTTATGTTTATCCGATGTTTGGAGTGCCCACTCCCATTACTATCAGGCGTGTTTCCATTGGTGGATGATGCCAGCCATCCGGGACCACGGTTTTCTTTTCAAATGTGATTTTAACCCTGTCAGAATCTATACGGCATTTGTTCATGTATCCTTTTACAGTATCTTCTCCGGTCTTTCTTGCAAAATCCAGGGCATCCACATATTTCTTAAACTGCCTTCTTTGACCGGGTGCAAATACAAGAAAATCCTCTTCAGGTCGTTGCAGGGAATGTGGCCTGATCATAATATCCACGCGTTTAATCCCCTTTCCCATAAGTGCGCCTACCGCATTGCCAACTTCGAAACTTTCAGGTACCTTTATGTCTGCGATCAATATTTCTTGTATTTCATCCACGTAAGCCTTAACAGGTCCCCCGGCCAGGACTACAGGAATATCCAGATTCAAACGTGCCGGATATTTGCCGTTAAGTATGTCCATGATCACTTTTTCATCAACATCCGGTAGCAGGAAGTGGATAAGTTCTCTTGACATATTTTTTGCAAACATTTCTTTGATATTTTTACAAAACTCTACCTTGTTCTTCCTGAGAAGTTTTGAAAGCATCTCAGCCCCCTTTTCAGAAGCTTCCACATTCCACTCCGTATAATCTCCCAGTACATGCAGGGCATCTGTCGGAGTGAATCCTATTGCCTGGACAAGTCTTTTCTGTATCAGGGAATCCAGTACATTTGCAGAAGGCATCCCATTTAGTTGATGAGAAATGGTTTGTATGGGAACCGGCTGTTCATCCAGTAAGTCCAGGATTTCCTTCTCTTGTGGGTCAATATATTGGTGGTCTGATTGACTCTTAATAAAAAAGCGGGTTGGCTGGAAATTTTCATTTTCCATCACACGGAAGGTAGGTGCCTGTTCGCTCAGGACTTCCATAAGTTGTGGGTGATGTGTAGCCGCCACACATAGGGGTATTACTTTTCTGGGTCCGATATTTATGCTCTTTTTAGTAACCCATATGTGACTATCTCCTCCCATGGCAGAAGTTTCCATGTCGATTGCTTTGACTCTTGTCTTCCAGCCACCAACTGTAGCCCCTTCTGCTTTTAGCTCCGGTAGTCCTTTGTAGATAGCAGAAACATCGGTGCTTGTGCCTCCAACGTCCATAACGGCACATGTATTCAAGTCTGCCAGGTAAGAAGCACCCACAAGACTTGCTGCAGGTCCGGAAAAAATAGTTTCGATTGGCCGATGCAGAGCATCCTCTATATTGACCACAGACCCATCACAACGCAACATCAGCATTTTTTCCTGTATTCCGAGCTTTTCGATTTCATGGATGACCGATCGGATGAATTTTGTAGTAACAGGAATAAGCTGGGCATTGAGAAGGGCAGTGACAGCTCTTTCATAGGCTCCGAGTTCCTGGGAAAGCTCATGGCCGCATACAACAGGTTTGCCGGTAAGTTCGAGTATTTTATCCTTTACTTTAAGTTCATGTTCCGGATTACGGGTTCCAAAATAGGCAGAAACTGCGAATACCGAAACGTTGCCTTGAACTTCTTTGATATATTCTTCCACTTTTTCATGTCCAGGGGTGTCGACTCTTCACCGTTTTGGTCGTGTCCTCCGGCTATGAAAACATAATTCTCTGCAGCAAGTTCCCTTTCCAGGGGATGGTCACCGATCAGGATTAGGGAGGCGGATGCACCGGTTTTTTCCAGGAGGGTATTTGTGGAAAGTGTTGTGGATACGGACACAAGGTTTATGCTTTCCATATATTCCCTGTTCAGCAATCCCAGGACATTATGAATGCCCATAATTAGGTCCGGATAGGTAGTAAGGGATTTAGCCCTGTCTACGACTTTCCCATCCCGGTTACGGATAAGAACTGCATCTGTGTACGTTCCGCCAGCATCAATTCCCAGACTGTATTGCATTTTCCTTTCACTCCAAAAGGAGATTTTCCGGTTGGTATAAATGCTTTTACATTTGACTTCCGGGTTCAATGCGTTTTTTATAGCCGGGATGAGTATGTGTGGATGATTATTTGCATTGATACCCGGATTCAGTTTTCTGCTTTCTTCTTGAAAAATAACCAGCCCTGATTGTTCTTGCCGTATTTCGTCTTAACAAGAACATAGTCACCAGTCAATTGTTTTCCTTTTAGTGTGACGATGATTTCCTTGTCTTCAATCTTTATTGCTTCGTAGTTGCCCCTGTCCCATATTTCAACTTTGCCGGCTCCGTATTGTCCTTCAGGTATTTCTCCCTCAAAATCGGCATATTCCATTGGATGGTCTTCCGTCTGTATGGCAAGTCTCTTGATTCCGGTTTTTTTGGTGGTTGTTTGGGAACTGCCCAGCTTTTCAGTACGCCACCAATCTCTAGCCTGAGATCATAATGCAGATTGCTGGCATCATGTTTCTGTATTACAAAAATAGGCTCATCGGATCTGGAAGTTTCTTTGGCTTCAGGTTCAGATGTCCTCTCAAAATCCCTTTTTTTCCTGTATTCTTCTAGCATAAATAAAAAATATGAGTACATAGCTATAATAGGATATTGCAATTATGCAGGGCTTTTTATGCTGGAAAAAGGTTGTCTCTTTAAAAAATAGATGATAAAGAGTACAGGGATTTAGTCGATAATCTTGAGGTCAAAATGAGCAGAGCTATTTTCTGATGAAGGCCTGTTTCATGGTCTTTTTGAATGTCAATCCTGATGTATTCACTCATTTTGATGAAGTTAAAGGCCAATTCTATGGTCATCGTTGCGTATTATGTGCACATCAAGTTAATACCAATGTACATACACTTTTTTATTTATGGAATTCCCTGACTCATCCACCTTTGAGTATTCAGGAAAGGATTTGTTTGTTTTCCTTTCTGACATCAAATACATTATCCTATTCTATGTCTTCGGGGATTTCCTTACTACCATTGGGGCCCTGAATTTCGGGATCGAGCAAAACGGATTTATAGCAGTCGTACTGGCGGAATTTGGCCTGGGGGCCTTTTTGCTTTTGAAGCTTCTCTTTATTGGGGTGGTTTATTTGAACTACAAACTCATCAGGCAATCCGGCCTATCCTGGAGTTCATTTCTGTGGAATACGTCCAAATTTGCGATTGCTTTTTTGGGTATTGTACTTGTAGTAAATAATTTGATGGTTATGCTGACCCAAACCAGTTTAATAGTCTAATTCCTGAAAAAGTAAATTATGTGTTCAAATCCTTTGTACTCATATTAATGGAAAATTTTGTGATATCAGCACTGTATTTAGCAACCCTGATTCCCGGGAATTATATCCCGGCGTTTTTTTAATTATTTATCTCATAATATCAATATCTGTATTTATGTGGGTTAGTTGCTGTGATCAATAACGATTGCTTCCCTGTTTATGATGAACTGAAGCAGGAGTGCAATGTCTCTAACAGAAACCCTTATATATCTAAATTGCCAATCATCTAATGTATTACCCTATATCATAGGTGTGTTTTTACAAATTGATTTCTCGTTTTTTGCTGAGGTATACTGATGGATAATGACAAGCATTTAAAAGGCACAACCACTGTAGGCATAGTTTGCAGTGATGGGGTTGTTCTTGCCACTGAAAAAAGGGCAACTATGGGCAACTTCATAGCCAGCAAAACCGCAAAGAAGATTTACCAGATCGATGACCTGGTCGGGATGACCACTGCTGGCTCGGTAGGTGATGCCCAGCAACTTGTGCGGATGATTAGTGTGGAATCCAAACTCTATAAAATGAGGAGACAGGAATCAATAACCATCAAAGGCCTCACAACTTTACTCTCCAATATCCTTGGTGGGCAACGCTATTTCCCTCTAATGGTACAACTCCTGATAGGTGGCGTAGATAAGAATGGACCTGCCATATTTTCACTCGATGCGATGGGTGGGAATATTGAGGAAACAAAGGCCGTTGCTACAGGCTCTGGTTCACCAATGGCTTATGGTGTTCTTGAAGACCGCTATCATGAAGGTATCAATGTCGATGAGGGCATGAAACTTGCAGTCCGTGCTCTTTACAATGCCATGAAAAGAGATTCAGCTTCTGGAAATGGTATCGATGTGGTCAAAATAACTGCAGATGGCTATAAAAGGATTGAGACCGGAGAGGTGGACAAAATACTTGAAAACCTGAAATAAGTTATCTTATTCATCTTATTTTTTAAAATACTCTTTCCCATATTTTCTACTTTTTTATAATACAGGAAGGCATTTTTAATGGTCATAGAAGATATCCTAGAAGGATTAAAGAAAAAAATCGAGAAGAATCTTCCGGCTGGCACTACAATTTCAAATGTAGAATTCGAGGGTCCTCAACTCGTAGTATATACAGAAGAGCCCCGAAAGTTTGCTGATAATGGAAACATCGTACGGACCCTGGCCAAAACTTTAAGGACCAGAATAGTTATCCGTCCTGATCCAAAGGTACTTTTGGCACCAGAAGAATCTATCGACCTTATTAATCAAACCGTTCCTGATGATTCAGGAGTTACAAATTATGATTTTGCTCCGGATGTCGGGGAAGTGATAATTGAGGCGGAAAAACCCGGCCTTGTAATAGGCAAGCATGGGGAAACCCTTCGTGAAATAACCAAGAAGATAGGCTGGACGCCGAAAGTTGTCAGGACCCCGCCGATAAAATCCCGTACTGTGAAAAATATACGGGAATTCATGAAAAAGAACCATTCCGATAGAAAGGATATCCTTAAAACAATCGGAAGGAAAATTCACAGGGAATGCACTTCCAAGGATCAATGGGTACGTCTTACATCTCTTGGTGGCTGTCGTGAAGTGGGTAGAAGTTGCTTCCTGCTCTCCACTCCGGAATCCAAGATTATGATCGATTGTGGTGTCAATGTAGGTTCCGACGATGATATGACTCCTTATCTTTACGTTCCTGAAGTACAGCCACTAAATCAGATTGATGCGGTAGTTATTACCCATGCACACCTTGATCATCAGGGTCTTGTGCCTCTTCTTTATAAATATGGTTATGATGGGCCAATTTATTGTACTCATCCCACCAGGGACCTGATGGTTCTGCTTGAACTGGACTTTATTGACGTGGCCGCCAAAGATGGAAAACGGATCCCATACGAATCTGCTGATGTGCGTAATGCACTAAAGCACAATATCGTACTGGAATACGAAGAAGTGACTGATATTGCCCCTGACATCAAACTTACCTTTCACAATGCAGGCCATATTATCGGATCTGCAGTATCCCATTTCCATATAGGGGATGGTTTACATAATGTGGTAATAACCGGGGACTTCAAGTATGGACCGACACGTCTTTTCAATCCTGCAGTAAACAAGTTCCCACGGGTTGAGACCGTTATTACGGAATCAACTTATGGAGCCTCTAATTCTATGCAGCCTGCATTGAAAGATGCCGAAAAGAACCTGCAAAGAATTATCAAGGAAACTATAGATCGACAGGGTGTTGTACTGATTCCTGCATTTGCTGTGGGAAGAAGCCAGGAAGTTATGATTGTCATAGAGGAAGCTATCAGGAAAGGAATTATTGATGAGGTTCCGGTTTATCTGGATGGTATGATATGGGAAGCAACTGCAATCCACGCTACCTATCCGGAATATCTAAATAATGACCTGAGGCGCCTGATTTTCCAGAAAGGACAGAATCCATTCCTCTCTGAATGTTTCAAACCCGTGGATTCCAATGAGCTAAGGAGAAATATCATTGAAAATCCACATCCATGTGTGATCCTGTCGACTTCCGGTATGATGAGCGGCGGGCCGATAATGGAATACTTCAAAGCCTTTGCACCGAATGAAAGGAATACTTTAGTGTTTGTTGGTTATCAGGCCGATGGAACTATGGGTCGCCGCATTCAGAAAGGCTGGAAGGAAATTCCCCTGTCTTCCGGAGGCAAGGGTTCAGAAACCGTGCGAATGAATATGGATGTTGAAATTGTGGATGGTTTCTCCGGACACTCGGACCGCAAGCAACTCATGGAATTTTTCAAGCGCATGAAGCCACAACCAGAACGTGTTTTCACAGAGCATGGCGATGAACGCTCGTGCATAGACCTTGCAAGTTCTGTCCATAAAAGAAAGAAAATTGAAACCAGAGCTCTTACCAATCTGGAAACTATAAGACTGGTATAAAGATTTAATCAAGGAGACTGCAGAGATACTCTACAAGTTCCCTGTGGTCTCTTACAACAATATCTGCCTTGTTGAGAAGATCGGCGCTGACATAGGTTGGAACTGCAATGCAAAACAATCCTGCATTCTTTGCGGCTTCAACTCCTAAGGGTGCATTTTCCAGGACAATGCATTTATCTTTTTGTACTGCAAGCCTTTCCACAGCAGTCAAATAAGGTTCGGGATCAGGTTTTCCCTTTTCTACATCTGTTCCTGCAATAATTGTATTGAATATGTTGGGGTAGAATTTTCCCATCAGCGTTTCTACAATGGCACGGTCGGATCCTGAGACTACTGCAAGTTTGAACTTTGATTGCAGGGATTTGAAAGTTTCATCCATTCCATCAAATACATATGCTTTCTGGTTCTTGAAAAAAGTTCTTTTTTCCTTTCATGTATCTGATCAAGATCCTCTTCAGTAGGCACCAGTCCTTGCTTTTCAAATATCTTTTCTATAATTCCTATGTGGTTAGACCCTTCGAGAATGTATATTTCTTCTTTTTCGATATCTATCCCTGCTTCTTTGAAGGAAGTTTTCCAGGCTTGTGCATGGAATGACATCGAATCTACCAGCACTCCATCGACATCTGATATGATTGCCTCAAAGTTTTCAGGTATTGCAGTTTTATCCATCACGGTTGAGTACTATTTTAGCTTATTAAAAGGTTGTTCGAAAAGATTATAACGATACAGGTCACATGTTGTAATGGTGAATTCGCATGTCTAAGTTCAACAAAAGGGATACAGAAAGAAAGGGTGCGAAAAAAAATGAAAACCTTGAGGAAAAACTCATTCAGGAGAATCTGGATGACCTTAAATCGGAAGGTGATGAATTTCCGGAATAAAATCTTTGATGGTGTGAGGTTATCCCTTTTGCAGTCTGTTTTCTGCATCTCAGGATGGCCTGTGAAAAGTAGTTGAACATTCTTGACAGATATCAAGAAACATTATTGATTCAAAAAAGGTTCAACCGGCCATTTATGTGGGCCGGTTGCCTCTCTATTAATATAAAAAATTAGTCTTTGGAAAGCGATCTCAGCCTCTTGACTAGGGTGAGCCTTGCATCGTTCTCTTCTTTCACTTTATCTTCAAAATGTCTGACGATCTTGTTGAGAGGAGCTGCAAGACTGTAAATCTTTGTAGGCCTTCCTTTGCCGTTTAGTTTTTTGCTGCTTTCCTCTATCCAGTTATTCTTTCTCATGGAGCGCATTGCAACACTTACTTCAGGTTGTCGCAATCCTGTGTTCATCTCAATATCCAGGGATGAAGCTTCGTCAACATTTTTTAAGTAAGCAATAGTAGTTGCCAGGTTTCGTGAAACTCCAAGGCCTCTAAATGCTTCTATCATCTCTTCGTCTGACTCGTTTATTCTTGCCATGTACATCTTTAATCCTTCCTTTCATATCATTTGTCGAAGAGTCATACCCAAAGGTAACTGGAATATGTTTTTCTTCGATACCACCACTTCTATATAAGTTACTCTATTACACATGGTTTATATATTTTTCGTCAAATTGGCATCCATGAATAAAATTTAATAAGAAACGCAATTTGAATATTTCATCTCTGCGCCTGATCCCAACAGGCGTATACGCCCTTGCCTACTCATCCTGCTACTCATCTACGATGATAGCATCGTATGCATGTACACATAGCAGTAAAAATATTGTGTGGATATTATAAAATAATCCTGGATGCTGGATTGTTTGCCAAATGTTGGTTGTAGATCTATTATAGAGGAAGTTGGTGTAATTATTGTTCTTCAAATAAGAAGTTGCATTTACTTTTTATGGGTGAATTTGTTTTCTTTTTTCTTTTAAAGTCGGGTTATCTTAGTGTCGGGAATTTTCTAATTAATCAGTTTTTCCAATTCATCAATTTTGTCTTCTGCAACAGCAACTACTATTTCCACTATATCAGAATAGTGTTCATCCAGGATTGTGGCACAATTTTCAAGCATATGTTTTACAAATTGCATATTCCCGTAGTCCACTACAATTTTCATTTCCTTTGTGGGTCTCTGCTCAACAATACCGGCATCATCTATAGCCTCAATAGCGGTTTGTTTGTAAGCACGGGATAGTCCGCCAAAGCCAAGTTTGATTCCGCCAAAATACCGGGTAATTATCACTACAACATTATCAAGTCCTTTCAGTTCAAGGACTTTAAAAACAGGTTTGCCAGAGCTTCCTGAGGGTTCACCGTCATCATCATATTTCATGATCAGGTTTCCGTCACCTGTGATACGGTATGCAAACACATTATGGTTGGCATCAGGATATCTTTGTCGGATGTCTTCCACAAACGCTTAGCTTCAGTTTCGTCTGCAACCGGAAATGCGTTGCCTATGAATCTGGATTTTTTAATTTCGCTTATGGCTAATCCATTGCCATGTATCGTTTTTATAAGGGACATTAAACCACTTTTGATTGTTCTTTAATTGCATCTTTCCCCTTTAAAAGCATAATCTATTCGTGGTCTTTGTTTTTCATATATAGTTGGTGTTTCGATAAATATGGATTCTGCAACAAGAGGTCAAACTTCCAATTTTTTTGATTCCCTTTGCAGGAAGATTACAGCCACCACGAATGCAAGAAAATCTGAAACTGGCAGGGATAGCCATATGCCGGTCAGGCCGAAATACATTGGTAGTATGATCAATAGGGGTGGCAGGAAGATTACCTGCCGCGAAAGAGTCACAAGCAGGGATTCCTTGGATTTGCCCAGCGATTGTAGAAGAGCTGTTGCTACGATCTGTGCTCCGATAAAGGGCATCATAATGTAACATATCTTGATTGCGGGCACACCCATCTCTATAAGCACAGGGTCATTGCTGAAAACACTTATAATTTGCTCGGGTATAATAAAAACGACTATTGCAAAAATCAGACTGAGTCCTGTGGCCAGGTAGGTAGAAAGGGATATCGTTCTCCTCACGCGTTGCATCTGGTTTGCCCCGTAGTTGAAACCAAAGATTGGTTGTATGCCCTGTTTGATACCTATAACCGGCATCAGGGTTAGCATGAAAACCTTGATTATAATTCCAAATACAGCAATTGCAACATCGCTGCCATAATAGAGTAAGCTCTGGTTAAAAATGAGGAAAAGGCCGCTTTCCACCACGTTGAAAAGGAACTCTGACATGCCGATGTAGGTTGACTCGTTTACTATTGACATGTCAGGTCGCAGGGAGGTCAAACTGAATGGAACTGTGGCTTTTCCGGTGGCGTAATAGTAGAATACCAGTATGGTGCCTATTATCTGCGAGATTACCGTTGCAATAGCGGCACCCTTTACGCCCATTCCAAATTCAAATATAAAAACAGGATCCAGCACAATGTTGGTAACACTGGATATCACCATAATAAGCATTGCAAATGAAGTGTTACCTTCGGCACGGATTGAGTTGTTCATGGCAGCCGAAAAGGTGAAAAAGACCGTCCCAAGCAGGATGTAATATGTATAGTCTGCAGCATAGGGCATCACTTCAGCGGAGGCACCAAAGAGGGCGAGCAATTCTTCCATAAAAGCCAACCCTGCAACTGTGAACAGCAGACTTGCAACTGTTACCATGGTGGCCATGTTGCCCACAGTCTTTTCTGCAATCTGCTGTTTTCCACTGCCCAGGGACCTGGAGATAATTGATGCTCCCCCAACTCCCACTCCAAGCGCAATTGCCAGCATCAGCATTTGTACCGGGAACGCCACTGAAATCCCGGCAATTCCCAGTACACTATCTTCGCCAAGCCCGCGGCCTATGAAAATTGTGTCAACCAGATTATATATGGCCTGCACTACAAGACCGACTATAGCCGGAGCTGCCAGTTTTACGATCAGGCTGCCAATATTCTCCTGTGCCAGCATTGTGTTGCGTTCATGGGGCATTATCTATTACCTTTCAATTCGCCTCTTTTGCCAATGTATGCCTGACAATTGTATAATCATTATCAGGAAGGAAAAGCAATAGGTACGCAACTTTTATATCAAATTTGTCCCCTGCTCAAAAGAAAAGAACTTATTTTTCCAGTAACCTTGTGACTTCTGCAAGCATTTCCGGAATGGGTATATCCTGGGGGCAGCGCTCTGCACATTGTCCGCAATCTATGCATTTTGATGCTTTACGTTCATCTCCTACGTGGGATGCATAAGCCCTGCTGGCATCTTCTATATTTTCATAAAGCATAGCATTATTGAGGTACTTGAAGTTGAGGGGGATCTGCACACCTGCAGGACATGGCAGGCAATACCTGCAACCTGTGCAATCAACAACAAGTTTGTCACGGTAGATTTCCCTTACCTCACGTATCAGTGAGTGGTCTTTTTCAGTCAGGGAATGTGGTAATGCCTTATTTGCTGTTGCTAGATTTTCCTTTAGCTGCTCTCGATTGCTCATACCGCTTAAGACCATACTTATCTGCTCAAGATCCCAGATATAGCTCAATCCCCATTCTGCCGGTGTACGTTTGATTTCGCTTTTGTCCCAGATTTTCATTATGTCATCTGGTACCATATCGGCCAGACAGCCTCCCCTTAAAGGCTCCATGATTATTATTCCAAGGTTTCGCGATGCTGCATAAAGTAAACCTTCGTGGCCTGCCTGATAATCGATGTCAAGATAGTTGTACTGGATCTGACAGACATCCCATTGGTAGGCATCAACTATTTCCTTGAACAAAGAGGCCTCATCGTGGAAAGAAAATCCCACATAACGGGCTCTTCCATCTTTTTTAATCTGATCAAGGAACTCAAATAGTCCAAGTTCCAATAGTTTGGCCAAAATCCCGGTTGAGAGTATGAATTAGATAAAAATCAACGTAATCCGTACCAAGTCTTTCAAGTTGTTCATCTAAATAGCGATCCATGTCTTCCCGGCTTTCAATGTTCCATGATGGCATTTTGGTGGCGATATTTACTTTGTCTCTGTAACCATTTTGCAACGCTTTAGCCAGCATGGGTTCACTTTTACCTTCATGGTAAGGGTATGCGGTATCAAGGTAATTTATGCCCTGATCAATGGCATAGTGAATTATCTCGCAAGCTCTTTGCTCATCAATGTGCCCGGGATCGCCGTCTATGGTGGGCAGCCGCATACAACCCAGCCCAAGGGATGAAACTTTCTCACCTGTTTTTCCAAGTGTACGGTATAACATGCTCAAATGTGGTATTTCGGTGATAATAAGCTTTGGTATTCTGACTATTACGTTCTGATGATTCTTACGAACCTTTAGTACATAATAATGATGAGTATGACATTTTTAAAAATTCACAAGTTATTTATAGTATTTTTGCACAGATAGTATATTGCAAGCTAATTCATATTCATTATGGATTGCAAGTGGTGGTACACATGAGATGTGGTAAACTCGAAATTATGATAGACATACTTAAAGTTGTACAGAGAACAGAAGCAACAAAAACTTCTATCGTCTATAAGGCAAATCTGAATTTTAATCGTGCTGATAATTACCTTGAAGCTCTTATAGATCAGGGACTTATCACAAAAGCATCAAATCGCTATTTAATTACAAATCAGGGGGCAGGTTATCTCCAGAAAATGAGTGATGTCAGAGAGGTGTTAGAAGCACCAACCTGTTGAAATAACTTTAGATACAGAATTTTACAATCATTAAATTTATTGTTCATTGCCGTCGTATTGACGGTAATGCTAACTATTTTTACTGTTTTTTCAATACAATTATTTATAAAAAGTAACTTTGTTTCCGGAAATTGCAATAATAAAGTTTATAATCTATGCTGTAAAATTGTATATGGGGGTATATAATTTGAAAATAAGAATGTTGAATTCAAGAAATGAAATTAACAGACTGGGCGAAGAAGAAAATTTCATCCACTTTTCGTTCAGGCCGAGTGACATAGATATTCTGGAAATACTCAAAAATTGTCCAAACCTCAAAGCAGCCCAGATTCCGCCTTCTTACATGAAATCCCTTTCGAAAAACGTGCCAAAAATACTGAAAATGCAGGGGGTGGAATTACTTAAAGGAGATTTGAAGGGGACAAAAATTATAAAATATATGGAAGTTAATGATCAATAATTTTACTTTTATTTAATTTAGAAGTGAAATAATTGCAGTTAAGCCATTTTCAATTTCTGTATGAAATATGCAGAATTTTCTTTTTGGTAAATGCAATTTATAACATGGGGATGTGGCTGCTCTTTAGATAATAGGTCTGATTGTTACTGGCATTTCTAAAGCGCTCCAGCATTCTTGTTATAAATGCGAATTGGATTTATTTTGGGAAGTGAGAAAAAGAATCCTTACTTCTTATCCATAATTATGAAAAGAAACAGTATGTCACAGAACTAAGAAAGAGATGTATGGTGCTCCGATCGGGATTCGAACCCGAGTCTTCGGCTCGAAAGGCCGGAATGATTGGCCGGACTACACTATCGGAGCACAGTTGGCCGCTATCTAAAAGCGACCCTACTATACGTTACTAGTATATATAGTTTTTGTCAGACCTGATTTTGTTTTTCCTTGACAAGCCTTAGAATCCATTCTGTAAGAGTTTCGCAATGTTCAGGGTGGCACGCAAGCCTGCAACCTGTACACGGAGAGAACATGCCTGCTGCAAGCATAAGCTCATAGGACTTCTCATCCGGTGTTGTTGCCATTATGAGATAGGTGCGTGACCCGTTGGCTACAGCTGGTTCCCTGATAACTTTCCCTTCTTTCATCATGCGGGAAATCATGCGGGAGCACTTACGACTATCAATGTTTAGGTCCTTCCATAGCTCATTCTGATAAACACCGTCATGATGCTTGCGAATTAGACTCAATGCCTCTTCTTCAATTTCCATGAATAACCCGTGAATTATTGTGTTTCAGCCGGTACGATTAAGATAATGTTGTTTCCTCTCAATACTACAGAGCCCAATGAACGCTGACGCTCCTCTTCAACCATCTCAAATGTGTCTTCCAGATGGAGATTCATATAATCATCGGCGCTTTTCAGAATACCATCAAGTAAACTGTGGTCGCCTTTCATTTCAACCTGAATTCTGGATCCAACAAGTTTCTGTACCTTCTTATTCGGGAACAAAATAAAATCCTCACACAAATATTATTTTTAAATATAGATTAAGTTAAAATACGCGAATGTAAACTGTAGTCTCCCCTATTTATGCCTAACGGTTATAAACCTGCAGGTTTAAATATATTTGCTCCCTGTTCAGATATACCCCTGAAGATGTGAACTGTCATCATCTACCGGCTTTTTGGTAGAAGTACTTTGCGCACTCTTTCTGGCAATCGGGCCAAAAGCAGCTTCATATTCCCTGATGTGTTGGTCGAGCCATCTGGAGAGTTCCAGTGCGGCCAGAGGGGACAGGATTACTTCTGATTCGAGGTTACGCTCGATAACCTGTTCATTGTCATTTGATACTCCGCGAGGGGTATCATTATAAAAACATATCCTGAAATCATAGGGACTGTGTCCACCCATTGCCCCGATGGCGTAGACCTGATTGAAATGCTCTGGTTTATGCAACTTGATTTTCATATTCCTTTTTTGGGATTGCCCTTCTTTTGTTTCCTCAGTCATAACCTTGTCCTCGTTTCCAGATTCCATAAACCTTTTGCCTTAATATGTTTTGCATTTCATCTGCCGGCTTCCACACTCTTTTTCAGATCCTTTGCCTGTTTTGCGATATCCGGTTTTGAATGGGCACTTGCCATCATTTCAATAGCATCAAGGTTGCGGATAACTCCATCAAGGTAACCATAAAGATCACCCACATAGGCACTTATACCATACTTTTCGTTCAGCCTGGCTGCAATCTTCTCTGGATCGCGACCACTAGCGCGCATCCTGATAATCATTTCGGAAAAATTCTTTTCAGCACATCCGCAATAGGGACTCTCTTTACATCCGCATGTCAAAAAATCAGTAGCAAATTCGAAGAGTTGATCCCGGATCTTCTCTTCCAGCTGGGATAGGTTATCTCCTTCAAATACAATATCCAGAGCAGCTCCCTGAAATACCCGGGATGGCATATTCACGTTCAGCGCTGCTGATATCTGGGGTGCAAACTTAAAGTAAACCGCATCGAAGAATTCCAGATTGGCTGCAATCTCGATCGGGTCCTGGCCTGCACGTACTGCATCCCGGATAAGGAACGCACGTGAAGCAGAGAGGAAATGTCGGGCTGCAATACTCCCCATTCGAGTCAATTTGATAGCATCACCTTTCTGTGTCAGGAATCGGTATTTTTTCAATTTATTTACAATGGAATTAAGATCAATATCCTCCACCATCTTGCTGCATATATAGCTCAGGTCGGCTTTTGAATTTGTGACTGCAACCGAAGCCAGGACTTCCTCTTCCTGCTCTTCCTGACCATATTTTAAATTCATTTCTTCCATCTGGCCTTTGAGCAGTTTTACCGCCATCTCGTCTTCTGTCACGGCCTGTCCGCCCCCGTATGTCTTATCAGGGCTTGCAAGCAAAACGACCACACCTCTGTCATGATAGTCCGGTCTTCCTGCTCTTCCAAGCATTTGTAAGAATTCTTGCAGGTTTATCCAGTCAATTCCCATTGCAAGGGATTCAAATATCACCTGTGATGCAGGGAAATCAACACCTGCTGCCAGGGCTGCTGTTGTCACTACCACAGGAAGTTTTCCGGAGGCAAATCTGTCCTCAACTTTCTTACGTTCCGGATTGGCCAGGCCCGCATGATAAGCAGATGCCGTAATTGGCAGGGCATTTGCAAGACGATGACAGTTTCTACGCGAATTTGTAAAGACGATGGTCTGGCCCTTATGACCTTTTGAAGATACCTGATTGTATTCCTCACGTATAAGGCGGGTCATAATTCTCAATTTGCTTTGCTGGGGGCAAAATATAAGGTGTCTCTCAATCGGGACCGGCCGATGTTCATACTCCACAAGTTCAGCATCCAGATGTTTTGCAAGGGCGTGGGGACTTCCTACTGTTGCAGAAAGATAAATGAACTGTGCCCCTGGTGCTGCATATTTGAGACGTGCAATAACACCATCAAGACGATGCCCGCGTTCTTCATCTTCCAGCATATGAACTTCATCTATGACCACTGTGCCAATTTGACCCAGCATATCTGCTTTGGAAGAACGCATAATGTGGTCGATCCCCTCATAGGTTCCGACAATAATGTCCGTATCAAGGGAACGGGACATTTTTTCCGTTTTGCGTGTTTTTATACGAGAGCTTCCTATGCGTATTGAAGTCTGGAGTCCAAAACCTTTATACTTTCCAGTGAACTGACTATATTTCTGGTTTGCCAGAGCAACCAGAGGCACAAGATAAAGCATCTTGCCTCTTTTTTTCAGGATATTCTCAATACCGGCCATCTCCCCGATCAATGTTTTACCGGTAGCTGTTGCCGAGGTCACAAGAAGATTATTTCCTTTTAATAAACCCTTGCGTACAGCAATACTCTGTACAGGTAATAGGGTTTTAGATTTTTTTAATAATGATTTCTTGAATTGGCCGGATATTGGAAGTTTACTTATTGGATATGGGTTCTGATCTTCTTTTGAAGCAATTGTATCGTATCTTGTAACTTCCGAATCAATCTCTTCAGGATTTAGCATGCCGATTGTGCGGTCAAGGTCTTTTGTCTTGTTTAAAACATCAAATATGCGCTGTATGGCCTCGTCAGAATAATGGCATTGGGAATTACGCAGAGCTCGTTTCAGTTCCTCCTGAGCACATGTTTCACAGATACGTTCTCCCTGATGAGAAATCGACTTCTTGTTCACAAAATTGAATTCCTTATTGAGCAGACAAAAACGACACACATCTACCATTTCACCTGTAAGGTGGAAGCCTCCGAGCATTTCGATAATTTTTTTATGGTTTTTAGCATTTCCCTGCCTGGTAATCAGTATTCTCTCCGAACGTCTGAGTATCTGGATAAATTCCTCGGGTGAACGGTAATCCTGTTTATTATCTTTCGATACCAGAAATCGTAAGGGTCGCGGTCCTGCGCTGGTACTTCGCAGGGTTAGTTCACCTACTATTGCAGGAGTTTTTTTTCGGTCTTTAATCAGCATTACTGTGACCTTTCCTTTTAAAGGATAGAGAAGAGTCCAGAGGGTCATATTCTGTGATAGACGTATTTCCCTTTTATAAAGTAAGCGTCTTCTTCGTATAATACTATATGTTTGATCAAATATTATTCAGTATATTTTAGCGTAAAGTTTTATAAATATGCTCCATATAGTAATAGTTAGTAGTGAAGGGTAGTTATGCAGAATAACAATAATGGACATCTTGAAGTTCAGCAAATGACACAACCGCCAAAAAGCAAGAATGTTTTGGGCAATTCAAATAAATATTCAGGGAGTGCATCTGCTGATGAATCAAAACCTATTATTATGCCTACGGGAATATCCTTACTTGATGACAGTCTCAGCGGGGGTCTTCCGTCAAGTTCATTGGTCTATTTTTCTGCAGATCCCGTATCGATGTCCGAGGTTTTCCTGTATCAGTTTTCTCAGACAAGGAAAACTTACTATTTTGCCACAGGTCGGCGCCCCAAATATATCCATCAGGACATAGTAAACTTAGGTTTTGATCCATCCAATATTATTTTTGTTGATGTTTATGGAGAATACTACTTTACACAAACCGGAGAAATGGTGAGCAGTGTCGGCAATGAGTTTGTCGATTCGAAGATAATCGAATTCACTGAATACAATCTACAGAATATTGCTCTGGATGCGGAAGGCGATGAGGTGAATGTAATATTTGATACTTTTTCCTTTTATACCAATCTTAATGTCAATAGAGGCCTGGTCAAACGTCTATTAAACATGCTCTATGAAACAACAAAACAGATGGCTTCCCAAACCTACCTTTACAGCCTTAAAAGAAGTAGTCCTGAAGCACTTGAAAGTGATCTCTTCAATTCTGCAGATGTGATATTTGACGTACTCATTGAAAGATCATCGGATCAAATAATAAACAAACTCTCAATCCCGAAGATCAGGGGTATGGTACCTACTTCTGATGTTATCAAGTTCAATGTGGCAGACGGGGTCCATATTGATACATCTAAGGATGTTGTCTGATCTTAAAGACATGCCTGATCTTTTGCCAGGCTGCATATACATGTCCTTTTCTCATCCATACAAAGGAATGCGTTGATAATAAGATCAAATAGTACTTTTTCCCGTTTTTTAAGTACACCAATCACTTCATCTGCGGTCAATCTTTCATTTCCCATGCCACATGCAGGGTTGGTAACTGTACATATTGAGGCATAACAGATTTTCATTTCACGGGCAAGTATAACTTCCGGCAGGCCGGTCATACCTACAACATCCCCAAATGAAGCCATCATTTGTATCTCTGCTTTTGTTTCAAAACGTGGCCCTTCAGTACATACGTATGTTCCTTCAAAGAGGTCTTCCCTGTTTTCCTGCAAAGCACTCATGAGAGATTGTCTGAGCCGTGGGCAGTAGGGCTGGTTCATGTCCACATGTACGGTCTGGTCATGATAATATGTGGATTCGCGCCCTTTTGTAAAATCAATGAAATCATCAGGGATAAAAAATGAGCCTGTAGGGTGGCCTTTCATGGAGCCTACAGAATTTGTGGCTATTACCTGTTTGACGCCAAGTTTTTTTACTGCACATATTATGGCATGATAGTTGATCCTGTGAGGAGGGATATGCGGCCCTGATATCGAATGTCTGGGTATGAAGGCAAAGTTGATACCCCTGGTTTTACCAATAAAACAATCCACATCTCCGTAGGTACTTGAAACGGTAATTTTTTCATAACCATTATTTTTGAGGAAACCTACACCTCCAATTATGGCAAAAGAAATTTCCCTGTCCATTTTCATTTCTCTCGATTACCTGTAATGGATAACTTTACACCTGCAAGGGCTGAAATTATGGATAACACTACCGAGTAAATGAAATATTGTAAGCTGAAACTACCGGCTGTAGATTCGGAAGGCAGGGAACTTATTGATAATATGTATTCACTGGAGCCCCATAGGAGAAAACCTGCTGCAATCACAAATAGGGCAGGAGATAGTTTTCTCCAGCAAAAATATTTTTCCATTTTTAGGTCAATTATCTTTCCTGCAATCGCAAAAAGGAAGGCTGAAACATACCACCATACGGATTTATTTATGAAAACGGTCACAAGAGTAATCAGACCATAATACCAGCCACCTCCTGTTGTATAATAGCCCCACAATTCCAGAGCTCCTATTATGGTTGCGATTATTGTCAGTAACCCTGCGGCCATATAGGTGACAAAGGTCATCTGGCCCGCATAGAAGGCTTGTTTCATCTTTTCCCTGGCAATAACAAATGATTCGTCCAGATTGAATCCCCTGTATAACATATAAATGCCAATAGCAGCGGAGATCCCAATAATCGCTCCTTCCGGATATCGGGCTAGGAGGAATATTGCATAGATAAGAGCTGCAAGTCCCAGAGGGACAAAAAATGTCTGGGAAATCTTGGGATCATTAAATGCATGTTTTAGAATGTAATATGTACTTTCAAGATTTGCACTTTGCTTGACGACTATCCTTTTTACCGAATCGATTTTTATTCTTGATTGAACGATGGGCAGAAGGGTTTCATCTTCAGCTCCATCGGAAACAAAAATAGCCTCCTGTGGATTATAGCGGGAAAGTACATCATCAAGCTGGCGTGAGATGCGCTGGTCGGAAATCACACCTACATTCCGGTCACCTGCAAAAGAGACCAGCTCAACATCGGTTCCCTTTTCTTTCAGCTCGTCATAAACACGGATTCCGCCAAACAGTGTATTGATGTCTGAATCTTCCGGATCTGCAGACGCAAGCCTGACAGCAGCATCTATGTGAGCCTCTCTGCCTATAATTGGTGTTTGGACCCCTGCTTTGTCCCCAAGGTCGTTGTCCCGGTCTATACAGATTACCAGTGTTTGCATTGAAGTTCTAGATATAAATTAATACGAAATTATATATAGGTTATCTGGGACAGCATTCTCATGCAAATCCTTCAATAAGCCGACGTGCCCAGTTAAGCTTTTTCTTTTTAATTTCATCGACATTGTCATCATCAAAATCAAAACCTACCAGAGTCATTGAAGTTGCCCCCAGTTGATGAGCCATGAAAACACATCTATCCCCATCTGTAAAGCCTCCAAAATTGAACAGGCCTTGTGGTGGTTTTGTCTGGGATGTACCGATAATGTTGGTCAAAAGAGGTACAAAAGAAAGAATTTTGCCTGTATTGTCCCCGTGGGCATGCACTACCATTATGGCTCCTTTCTTGTTTGCCTCAATCTCTTTTTCAACATCTCCGTCAAGATCAGTTACGATCACGTCCGGAATAAGGCCTTGCTCAAGCAGGACTGATGTTGCTCCATCGGCAGCAATGATCACATGGTCTGAAGGGTCTACCTGCTCAAGATCTTTTTTCAGTGTGGGCGCATTACCGCAAATTAATGTATCTTTGTCCTTGATAACATCAGTAAGATCGTTTAGGTCCGCTTTTACAGGTTCGATGAGAAGATTTGAAAGAAGCTGTGCAGCATCTGCATCAGCATCTTCGGAAAAACCGAAATCTTCTACTATTTTTTTGTATATTGGTTCCCATTTGTCATATTCCATACAAATTCCTCAGTTAGCAGGGGATATTCCAATATGTACATCTATACCTTCCACATTCCAGTCTTTTACCAGAGTGCCTGTAGCATCCACATCAAAGCCAATTACCTGAACCTGTGATCTGACCTCTTTTGCGATGTAGTTTTCCCTGTCCAGCACCAGGTCGACGATTCTTTCGTCATCTATACGGATATGTGCAAGGATGTTCTCATCCACTTCCAGGTCGAGTTCTTTTCGCATATCCTGTATCCTGCGGATCACTTCACGGGCAAAACCTTCGGATTCAATATCCCTGGTCAGGTTTGCATCCACATAGATTCTCCCTCCGCTGAAATCTGCAACAGCAACCATTGAAGGTATTTTGTCCTCAAATTTGACCATTTCCGGGGTTAATGTTGCAGATTCGCCTTCGAGGGATATCTCCAGTTCCCCATTTGCAAGTCCTTTTTTCAATTCATTTGCATCGGCTTTCTGGATGTATTGGATGACCTTGCCTGCATCCTGTTTGAAGACCGGTCCTATGGCGCTGTGATTTGGAGATGCTTCTACTCCAAGTTCATCCCAACTGTGATTAACTTCCACAAGATCTATATCCTTGGCGTTTGTCTGGTCCATAAGGACAAAACGCAGGTCCATTACAGCATCGTAGACCTGCCTGTTTTCAGGTTCAATGACTATACGGTTGACCGGCCAGCGTAGTTTTCTCTTGACTTTCTGGCGTGCATTGGATGCGGCTTCAACCATGGCACGCACAGCAGTCATTTTTTCTTCAAGATCGGTATCCTTGAGGGATTCATCCACTTTTGGCCAGTTACACATGTGAACAGTCAAAGCTGCATCGGGATCAACGTTTTTCACAATATTTCCATACATTTCTTCTGCCAGATGGGGCATGAACGGGGCAATTACTTTGCAGAGGTTTGCAAATACATCATAAAGAACCCTGTAAACTGCCAGTTTGTCAGGATCATCCGCCTCATTCCAGGTACGGGGTCGAATGAGCTGGATGTACCACCGGGAAAGATCTTCCAATACAAATTCATTGATGGTCCTGATAGCACGATGCAGGAGGTACTGCTCCATTGACCTGTCCACTTCTTCTATTACGGATTGCATCCTGGATAATATCCAGCGGTCTTCTTTGCGCAGGTATGGTTCAACTGCTTCAAAAGAAACTTCCAGGGGATCAAATTTATCCAGGGCCATGTAGGGAAGAGGGAATCGATAGACATTCCAGAGAATATTTATTGTCCGGTGGATTGTTGCAAGTTCATCCTGGTTAAATTTCAGGTCTTCCCACGGAGCACTTGAAGAAAGCACATAGCAACGCAGCGAATCCGCACCATATTTCTCAATAACTTCATGGGGCTGTACCACATTACCCAGGCTTTTGGACATTTTCTTTCCTGTGCTATCCAGTGTAAACCCGTGCATCAGCACACTCTTGTAAGGAGCCTGTCCAAAGGCCACCATGCTGGCGCCGAGCTGGGAATAGAACCACCCTCTTGTCTGGTCATGTCCTTCTGTTATGAAATCTGCAGGCCACCATTCTTTGAACTGGTCTTCCCGGTGAGGATAGTTCAGTGTGGCCCAGGATGCCACTGCGGAATCAAACCATACATCAAAAACATCCTCAATCCTTGACATCCGGCCGCCGCAGTCACATGTTAATTTGATTTCGTCCACATAGGGCCTGTGGAGTTCGGTGTTTGGATCAACATCGGCAATTTCTTGCAGTTCCTTGCGGGTTCCCACTACCTTGAGAGATTCACATTCCTCACATCTCCATACAGGCAGGGGGATTCCCCAGTAGCGTTGCCTGGATATGCACCAGTCCCTTGCCCCTTCAATCCAGTCCCTGAATCTTGCAGAGCCAGCCCAGTCAGGATGCCAGTCAACCCTTTTAATTTCCGCAAGCATGTCTTCCTTCAGGTCACCGATCTTGATAAACCACTGTTTGGTGGCAAGATAGATGATAGGTGTCTTACATCTCCAGCAATGTCCATAGCGGTGAGTGATGGTATCATCGGCAAGTAGGAGGCCTTTTGCATCAAGGTCTTCCATCACGACTTTGTTGGCATCCCGGATATTCATGCCTTCATATTTACCGGCCTCTCTGGTGTAGTGACCGTTCGAACCTACAGGGCAGAAAGCGGGAATGTCATTTGCCTTTCCTACATCAAAGTCGTCCACACCATGGCCTGGTGCAATGTGGACACAACCTGTATTTTCAGCAGTTACAAAATCTGCAAGATAAACCCGATGATCGAATTTGGACTGTTCTGGTATGTTTTCTACAAGTGGATGCTTGTATTCCATTCCTGCAACATCTTCACCTGGCATTGTTTCAAGGATTTCATAATCTGTGTACCGTCCTTTTTTAAGTACACTTTCCACAAGATCGGAGGCCATTATGAGTATTTCTTCCTTATCCTCTTTCACGGCCCTTATTTTTGCATACTCAAAATCAGGATTTACAGCCACAGCCATATTTGCGGGGATCGTCCAGGGTGTGGTCGTCCATATAACAATATAGGTGTCATTTTCATTTTTTGTTGCAAATTTGATGAAAATGGAAGGATCGGTACGATCTTCATACTCAACTTCAGAATCTGCAATTGCTGTTTCACAGCGGGGACACCAGTTCACTACCCTTTTACCCACTTCAAGCAGATCTTTTTCGTAAGCCTGTTTGAGGGTCCACCAGGCAGCTTCTATGTATTCATCCTTGAGGGTCATGTAAGGGTCTTCCCAGTCCAGCCATGTGCCAAGGGTGCGGAACTGGTCTGTCATGGCGTCCTTTTGTTTCAGGGCAAATTCCTTGCATTTATTAACAAATTTTTCGACACCATAACTTTCAATATCTTTTTTTGATTCAAAACCCAGAACGCCTTCAACTTTTACTTCTATGGGAAGGCCGTGCATGTCCCAACCGGCCCGGTCTACAATATCATGCCCATTCATGGATTTGTAACGAAGGATGGAGTCTTTGATAATTTTGTTCCAGGCGGTACCCAGATGTATATGTCCGGTAGTATATGGCGGGCCGTCCACAAAGAAAAATCGCTTTTCTCCACGGCGATGCTCTCTTACTTTCATGTAGGCCTGGTTATCCTCCCAGAAATTGTGGACTTTTTCCTCGATTTTTTGTGCATTATATTGATCGGTAACTTCCTTGATCATAATAAGTAATCTCCATGAACAGCTGATATTCTGATTATCCTAATACTACAATGGGTTTAAATAATTTAGCTTTAAATATTTCACGAATCTTTTATACTGAATGCCAAAATGGTTGCTGCAATCCAATTTTTAAGAAACATAATATGCATGTTTCAATGCAGGTTTGAATCTTCGTTTAATATTCTTAGCATTTCAATTATGGAATAGGCTGCACGAGTGACTCCCATACTGCGGCTATCGGTATCTGTACCCGCCACATAAAGATTCCTTACAGGTGTTCTTATTTTTGCAAAATGCCCATTTATAGTAACTGCAGCTTTTTCAGGAATGGTTACCTGATCATGTTGCATTTCCACATGATCCTGGATATCAGGAACAGCTGTGTATATTGTCTCATGGGCTTTTTTTATTTCTTTCTTTTCAGGAGATGAGTCATCTATTGCAAAAGCAAAACCTACAAGTTGTTTCCCCGGCGGAGCAAGGGTTGGGTCATAGTTACTTATTGGCATTGCCCAATAGGCATTATCCTTAAACCAGATTTCAGAACCCCTGTAGTTGAATTCCTTCCTGACCTCATCAAGACCCAGCCATACAGTCAGGCTCTTACTATTAACAATTCCGTTCAATTCCTCGATATAATTGCGGGGTAAATCCTGCACTAATTCGGGTAAATGTTTTACAAAACCGGTGTGTATGACTATGTCTGCAAGATAGATTTCATCGCTTTCCACTCCTGTTACCTGACCGCTTTCAACAAGTATCTTTTTAGCTTTACTTTCCGTCTTTATATCAACTGAATCGGGTAAAGAATACAGGATGGCATTGAGCAGTGCTTTGAGACCTTTTCTTGGATATCCCTGCGAATAGTTTGCCTTGTTTGTTGCAAGCCTTCCAAGGGATGAAAACTGGCTTGATACACTGTTAAACCGAAGTTGTAATTGATTATGGTAATTTGCAGGGATGATGGATTGGAGAATAGATTCCACAGGCGGTCTGTCAGGCTTTGATACAATACTGGCAAATTGTGCCTGTGTAATACTGTCCCTGACAAAACTGCTCCCTGTTAAAATTCTGTGTACCGAGGTTTCCTTCATTGACTTACCTGATAGAAAATGAGAGATTGCATCAACAAAATTATATGAATCGGTGGATAGTGTCTTTGGCAGTGCATCATATACAGATTTTTTTGAAAGGTCGACACCGAAGGTAGAAAGTGTCAATTCTTTGGTGAGGGTCTGTGCGATAAGTAATCTGTCTTTGCGGGGCAGTGCATCGAATACAGCAAATTCCTTTAGGTTAGAAGGTACTTTTAGAAAATTGCGTTCAGTTCTGACAAAATAATTTCCGTAATCTTCGAAAATAGGAAGATAGTCAAAGTAATTCTCCATCAATCTTTTTAGAGGACCTGCTTCCAGATGGGTTATAGCATGGGGGCCTGTATCGACCTGGAAACCATCAACATCGTAACTGTTACAGTTTCCCCCAACCTGGTGATTTTTTTCAAGTACCAATACTTTCTTTCCGTGTTTTGAAAGTGTCAGTGCGGCAAGCAGGCCTGTTGCTCCTGCACCAATTACAATGGCATCATATTTATTCATAATATTCTCCTTTTAAAGACCCTGAAAATTCAGATTATTCTGTAGGTTCATATGTGTAATCGATAATCAAGATTGTCAGATATATTTTTCACTAAATACGACAATGGGTTTAAATAATTTAGGCAAAGTGAACAAACCGGTTTAGGCATAAAGGTTTAAATCCTTATGGCAGCTTTTATTCTAATACAATCAGATTATCCGTCCGGGTGATACGTTGAAGGTAAAATCAAGGGTACAATTGAGGAAATCCGATAGGAAGAAACTTTTTGAAGGAATGGAAGAAAAGTTTGGCAAGATTAGCCGTCTTGAAGATAGTAAAATAGAAAGTGCCCGGGCAGATAACATGGAAGTCCTCATTGTAGAGGGTAAAATCTTATTCTTCAAATATGAGGAAGATTGGCACCCTACAGTTAGGGGCGTGCTTGAATATGGTATAAATGAATACGTGGTAGTTGTGGACCAGGGTGCCGTTAAATTTGTTATTAATGGCGCGGATATAATGAGTCCGGGTATTGTTTCGGCAGATCCTGTTATCAAAGAAGGGGACATTGTCGTTATAAAAGAGGAAGCTCATAATAAACCACTGGCTATCGGAAAGGCCCTTGTGCCTGGACCTCAGATGGTTGCGGATTCAGGCAAAGTAGTAGAATCCCTGCATTATGTGGGTGATGAGTTCTGGAATCTGGAACTTTAAGACAAAGATATCTTTAAAATATAATGAACGTTATAAGGACATTAGTTCTTTAATTCAAAATAAAAGGTGCGGACTATGGCATTCATGGACAAATTGTTCGGAAGTGGAACTAAAGCTACGTCTTCTGCAGAAGAGTACACGGAACTTGATCTTGGTAAATATGAAGAGGTAATGGATGAGGAACCTGCTGAAACTTACGTAAGGGTTGCTGAACTTACCAATCTTAATGAATTACCGTCCCTTAAAAAGGAAATATATGACGGCAATATCCTTATGATTGATATTTCCAATATAAAGGCTGATAAACTGATGCTGGACCGTGCTTTGAAAGATCTCAAGGAAGTTATAATCGATGTCCACGGTGATATCGCGGGGATCAAAGAAGATCAGGTATTGGTAACACCAACCGGCGTAAAAATAGACAGGTCCAAGGTAATTGGTGGGAGATATTGAACCCAGAAAGCGAAAGGAAAGAGGGATTTGATACCCAAACCACATGTCCTCTTTGCCACAATGAAATGATCATACACTGGCAGAGTGACGATATACCTTTTTTTTGGTGAAGTTATGTATGTAACGAGCGTTGCGGGTGTGGTTTTCGTTTTACAGACACTATGATCCTGGCTCAGAAAGAGCCGATACGTTGTGAATTGAAAATAGAAAAGGAAGAAGACCTTAACTGCAGGGTTATCCGATCAATATCTGGAACTATAAGAATTCCTGAACTTGGTATTGTTGTCGAACCCGGAAATGTTTCTGATTCCTATGTGACAAATATTGAAGGATTGCTCTACAGGGTCAGGGATGTAGTGGAAGCTGCAATAAAATGGTCTCAAGATGATCCGGAAAAAGAGGCTGCAGGGAAAAATATTCTGGAAAGGTTAAATGATACACTTTCCGGCAAGGCTAATCTTACCGTCATAATGGAAGATCCACTGGGTAACAGTACTATTATATCTGAGAAGGCATCATGCAGCAATCTTACTCCGGAGGAGGCATCAGCACTTAAGACAGGGATGATAATTCTGGATGCTGATTCCGCTGATCTTAAGGTTGACTCTTCTGAAAATATCCAACCTCTTGGAAATGACTATAAATAATGGGTCGATTTATCTTCGCAGGATTTAAAAACAATTTCTGGTGACTTTATGGGCGAACAGGAAAAAGAAGCATCACTGCCATCAAAAGACAATTTCAGTGAATGGTACAATGAATTACTCCAAATTGCAAAGATAATGGATGTACGTTACCCTGTAAAGGGTATTTATGTCTGGCATCCCTTCGGTTTCACTATCAGAAAAAAAACATATTCTATTATGAGGCAACTTCTTGATAGGGATCATGAAGAAACAATGTTTCCTCTGCTTGTCCCTGAACCCGAGTTTATGAAAGAGGCACAGCACATAAAGGGATTTGAGGATGAGGTCTACTGGGTGACCCATGGGGGCACATCTCCTCTTGAAGTAAATCTTGCATTGCGTCCCACAAGTGAAACAGCCATATATCCTATGTATAAACTCTGGGTGCGCTCTCATGCAGACCTCCCCTTGCGCCTGTATCAGATTGTCAACACATTCCGTTATGAGACAAAACACACGCGTCCTCTTATACGCCTCAGGGAGATAACTTCTTTCAAGGAAGCGCATACAGTTCATGCTACATGGGATGAAGCAGCCTAGCAGGTAGATGAGGCAATCAGGATCTATACTGAATTCTACCGCAGGCTTGCGATACCGATACTATCTTCCAGAAGACCCGAATGGGACAAGTTTCCGGGTGCGGATTATACGATTGCTGTTGATTCATTGATGCCTGACGGGAGGACGCTTCAGGTAGGTACTGCTCATCATTTGGGCGACAATTTTGCAAAGACTTTTGAAATAACCTATGAAGATTCTGAAGGGGAGCAGGTATATGCTCACCAGGCCTGTTATGGTGTTTCCGAACGCTGTCTTGCAGCTCTAATTTCCACTCATGGTGATGACAAGGGACTTGTACTTCCGCCTGAGGTGGCCCCGGTACAGGTTGTTATTATTCCTATCATATTCAAAAATCCTGAAGAAGTTCTTGCAGCCTGTGAAAAGGTATCAGAAGAGCTCAAGGATGCCGGTATTAAGGTCAAGACTGATGATAGCGATAAGCGCCCGGGTGCCAAATACTACAAATGGGAGATGCAGGGTGTACCGATCAGGCTGGAAATCGGCCCTCGTGACCTGAAAAATAAGGCAGCAATGATGGCAAGAAGGGACACCGGTGAAAAAGAACAGATTCCACTTGAGGATATATCTACAACCATAAAGGAGACCTTCGCAGATATACATAAAAACCTGTATTCACAGGCTGAGGCACAATTACAGGAGCATATTTTCCTTTGTGAGGATCTGGAAGGGATCAAAGATAAACTGGCTCATGGAATTGTTCAAACTTACTGGTGTGGAAGAGAAGATTGCGGTAAAGAGATGGAAGATGTCATTGGAGCCGGAATACTCGGAATACCGAATGAACAACCTGATTGTAGGGGTAAAAAATGCCCTCTGTGTGGTGAAGAGGCAGTCAATTCCATTTATATTGCAAGAACCTATTGAATTTATAAAATAAAACAGTGGTAATTATGGATTCATTCCTACCTGGACATAAAGATGTACCTGAAAAGCCTCTTTTCGTATGTGTGCTTTCTAACACTGAAACTGCATATATAGAGGGTCTTTCAGCCGCAGGAAAGAGTGCCAAACTGACAGATTATACTCCTGCAGGAGATGCTGAAGTGCTGGAAACGGGAAATATCATAACTGTTCCCGTACTGCCTATGACTCCTCCTTTTAACACTCCTACGCCCGGGCTCACTACACGTGCCGTTCTGGTTACTACGGGAGTTCCTCATGTGTTTGTGCGTGCGGGTATGAAGCTCACCCCCGAGGTTCCGATGATAGACCTTGAAGTGCCTGCAGGGGCGGATATACGCAATAAAATTGCAGTAGATGATCCGCACACTGTTTTCAAACGTGCAGAAGAAGCAGGTAAAAAACTTAAAGATAAATCAGATTTTATAGTTATTGGGGAGAGTATTCCCGGTGGGACGACAACTGCCCAGGCGGTTCTTAACGCTCTGGGATATGATGGAAAAGTGAGTAGTAGTGCTTCAGTGAATCCTATAGGACTGAAAGCACAGGTTGTAAAGCAAGCTCTTGAGTCTTCAGATATCACTCACGGAAAACTCAGGCAGGATCCTCTTGAAGCTGTACGTTGTGTGGGTGATCCCATGATGCCTGCGGTTGCCGGACTTGTTTCCGGTATAGGTTGTGGTACACGTGTAATTCTTGCAGGTGGAACACAAATGGCTGCCGTATTCAGCATTATAAAACATATGGGAATGGATACGGGTAATCTTTCCATTGTTACTACGAGTTATGTGGCAAATGATGAAACTGCAAATTTCCGTGACTTGGCAAAACAGATTGGAGTAGATATGTTTGCTCAAGATCTCGGATTTGGCAAATCTAAACTTGTAGGTCTCCAGCAATACGAAATGGGCTATGTAAAAGAAGGAGTCGGTGCAGGGGGGGCCTTTTTATATGGGGCGTTTGTTGGGCCACTCCTGCCAGGAAATGACGGCACAGGTGGAGAAGATTTGCATTGAGCTGGCAGATCTGCTGGAAGATTATGAGTAAATTCATTACATATTTGCCGCGTTATCCGCCTCTGCACCGGTAAATATATTATATATGAGGTGTATTGGGTGGATGCTTACACGTTTCATGCAACGTGTTTTGCGGGGCTGTGGCCTAGCCAGGAATGGCGACGGGCTCCAGCGGATAAATGATGAACAACGGGTCTACTGAGGCTTGCCCGACGGGGTTTGCCAGTGAGGAACCGTTGGAGCACTGATATGTGTTCATAAGAACAGTCAAAGCTGCTAAGTGCAGTTGTTCGGAGAGACCCGTCGATCGTGAGTTCGAATCTCACCAGCCCCACGTTTTTCTTTTCTTTTGTAACACAAACCTTTAAATCATATTGCCGTCGTATTAGCGGCGTGTTTCATCTACGGGAAAAATCCCGTTGGAGTGTGGCCTTTATGGCTGAACCGTCAATGAATGAAACAAGGTGAAATAATGTCAAAATCATTTTACAGTTATGTAAGAGACGCATGGAAAAGACCTGATGATTCTTATGTAAAGGATCTCAGATGGGAAAGACTCCAGGAATGGAGACGTGAAGGCTCAGTAACCCGTGTAAAAAGGCCTACCCGTGTAGACCGCGCACGTTCCCTTGGGTATAAGGCAAAACAGGGAATCACAGTCGTACGGGTAAAGGTACATCGTGGAAGCAGGCGTAATTCCCGTTATATGCGTGGAAGAAGGACCCAGCACATGGGTAAAAATAAGATCACAGGAGAAAAGAGTCTCCAGAGAATTGCCGAGGAAAGGGCTTCACGCCGCCATCCTAACATGGAAGTACTCAACTCTTACTGGGTAGGAGAAGATGGAAAGAATAAATGGTTTGAAGCAATTCTTGTGGATCCATTCCATCCTGCCATTGTTAAAGACAAGGACCTTAAATGGATATGTGACAGTTCCAGCCGGGGACGTACTTTCCGTGGAAAAACAAGCGCAGGAAGAAAGAGTAGAGGTATGCGCAGTAAAGGAACCGGTACGGAAAAAACCAGGCCGAGTGTCCGGTCCAACAATAACCAGGGCAAGTGATTCACTATATAACATTGCGCGTAACTGCGCATGCAACCGAAGACAGGGACAGAGTAGTCTCTGCCCTGAAATTTCTTTTACCGGATGTTATCCGTAACTCTCCGGATATCGATAATCAGATAAATTATCTGGTTGTGGATGGACATTACGGTAACCCGATGGCTTTGTATAGTCTGGATTTTAAGCGCAAGGCTGAAACTTCCGCTTTTATGGATCGCTTGGTTTCGGAATTATCTAAATCACAAAGAGAGGAACTTGTTCAGCAACTGGATGAGCGTCTCGATGATCAGCTGATGCTGCATCTACGATTTAGCAAGCAGGACGCATACTCAGGAAAACTGGTTACGGAATCATCTTCCGATGCGATTGCTGTCAAAATAAAAATCGCCACTTATCCTAAAGACAGGAATAAAGCCCTTGAAATGGTGGAGGATTTTTTTGAGCGGGTCTGATTACTACGATTTGAATATACATGTGCTTGCGGATGGTTCAAGTTCTGTAAAACAGATGCTTTCAGTTGCAAACCATCTTGGATATTCAGGAATTGGTATAACGAATCATATTGATAAGGAACCACCATCTGATGGTTCGCATGAAGATATAGAACTGGTTCGGGGTGTGGGGATAGAAGTCCGTAATTCTTCAAAACTTCATGGTCTCATTGGGAAATATCGCAAGAAAGTAGATGTTCTTGTGGTTCATGGGGGCAGCGAATCCATAAATCGCAGTGCAGTAGAAAATCCCAATGTAGATGTCCTGACTAATCTTCCCACCGGCAGAGACAATGGTTTTAATCATGTCCTTGCAAAATCAGCCCACGATAATGAAGTGGCAATCGCATTCAATCTTGATGCCATAATCAAACAGAGGGGTGGAAGGCGGGTACATGCTCTGGCCCATTTCAGGAAAAATTTACAACTTGCAAGAAAATACCATGTTTCTACAGTACTGACGAGCAATGCTATGTCCTGCTATGACATACGGGCTCCCGGGGAAATGATTGCGCTTGCCGGATTGTTCGGTATGGAAAAGGATGAAGCAAATGCAGCTTTGAGTACTATTCCGGAAAGAATTATTAAACGCAACAGAAGAAATTCCTCAATGCCGCAAGGTGTTCGCATTATTCAATACAATGGTCAGGAGCTTTGTTAATGAAAGTACTCCCTCCTACTCTTCGAGACCCGAAAAGGTATCTTGCACTGGAATTAATCTGTGAGGTCCGGGTTTCACGGGAGGATTTCCTCAATGAGATCTTTTCCAATTCCGCTGCATTAATTGGCGATTTTGGTTCAAGTCAGGCCGGTATCAGGCTGCTTGATTTAAATGATAACATGGGTATACTTCGCTGCAAGCGAGGTTCAGAAGACCTGACCCGGGCTATACTTGCTACAATTACAAGAGTAGGTGGGTACCCTGCAATTGTAAATGTGCTTGGAATTGCAGGTACTGTGCGATCGGCAACCGAAAAGTACATTGAAAAAAGGGATTCATATAGCGTCCCTAATGACAAACACATATAAATGGATAGAAACTATATTATACGTTGTTATCGATACCACGTGCATAAGAATTAATAGGAGATAGATACGAAATGCAGATGGCACCACAAATGGGTTATGATAGAGCGATCACGGTTTTTAGTCCTGATGGCAGATTATTTCAGGTAGAATATGCCCGTGAGGCAGTAAAGAGAGGAACCACAGCTGCTGGAATCAAAGCCCGTGACGGTGTAGTCCTTCTGGTGGACAAAAGAATTACCAGTCATTTGATTGAAGCTGAATCCATTGAAAAGATATTCCAGATTGATGAACATATCGGGGTAGCTACTTCAGGACTTGTAGCTGATGCACGTGCTCTTGTAGATCGTGCCAGAGTAGAAGCACAGGTTAATGTTGTCTCCTATGATGAGCCTATAAGCGTTGATGTGCTCTCAAAGAAGATTTGTGATCACAAGCAGACCTACACTCAGTACGGCGGCGTACGTCCTTATGGAACAGCTCTTTTAATAGCAGGTGTTGATGGCTCCACACCAAAACTCTTTGAAACAGATCCAAGCGGAGCACTACTTGAATATAAGGCAACAGCGATCGGTGCAGGTAGAAACGCCTTCATGGAAGTTTTCGAAGAAAAATACAAGGACGGAATGGATCTGGATGAAGCTATTATGCTTGGTATGGAAGCCCTTTACAATGCTTCAGACATGAAACTGGATGCATCCACTCTGGAAGTCGGTGTGGTGAAAGTGGAAGATAAGATGTTCTCCAAATATTCCAGTCAGCAGGTTGAATCCTATGTGGAGCGGATACTTGAAAACCACAAAGATGAAACCGAAGAAGCAGAAGATGAAGAAGCAGAACAGTAAATCCAGTAAAGGTGTGAAAAATTATGGTATCTCTTGATGAAGCTTTAATTGCCCGTCTTAAGAAAGGTAGTAACCATTTTGAAGTGTTGGTTGACCCGGATGGTGCTTTTGAGTACAGGCAAGGAAATGATGTAAAGCTGGAAACAATTCTTGCTGTTGAAGATATTTTCTCCGATGCAAAGAAAGGAGACCATGCAGCAGAATCCGATATCATTAACAGTTTTGGTACGGATGATGTTTATGAAGTTGCAGGCAACATCATAATGCATGGAGAACTACAGCTTACCCAGGAGCAGAGAAAGCATTTCCTTGAAGAAAAGACAAAGCAGGTTGTAAGCATTATTGCTCATAATGCGCTTAATCCGCAAACACGTGCGCCTCATCCACCGGCCCGTATTAAAACTGCAATGGAAGAAGCAAAAGTACATATTGATCCTCTCAAAAGTGTTGATGAGCAGGTAAAAATTGTGATGAAAGCAATTCGTCCAATAATCCCTATCAGGTTTGAAGAGGTCGATATTAAGGTACAGGTTCCTCCTTCATATGCAGCTAAATCTTACGGTGAAATAGCAAATTTTGGAACCCTTGTAAAAGATAAATGGGAAAATGATGGTTCCTGGACAGCTGTAGTCAGGATGCCCGCAGGATTGCAGAATGATTTTTATGGTCTTATTAACAGGCTCACAAAAGGCGATGCTGAGACTGAGCTCTTATAAGGAGATTTCAGGATGAAACGCAAAATCGTTTATCCCGGCCAGGTGCTTTCCGAAAATGAAAAGCAAGCTGGAACAGGTACGTATGTGCATGAAGGCAAAGTATACTCACTGTTCTACGGGGTGGCCAATGATAAAAATCGTGTAACAGTTGTTCCTTTTTCAGGTAAGTACATACCGTCCCCCAGGGATTATGTGATCGGTTATGTAATAGAAGTCACTTCATCAAACTGGATATTTGATATCGGCTCCCCGTATGACGGACTTCTTCATGTATCTGAATATCCCAAAAGGGTGGATAGTTCAATGATGCGAAAGGAAATAGGCATCGGGGATTGTGCGATTTTGCGTATAAAAGATGTTAATACTTCCATGAAAGTGGAACTTTCAATGAAGGATCGAGGTCTTCGCCGTCTGGATGAAGGCAGGATTATAGATGTATCCACTACGAAGGTTCCACGTATCATCGGGCATAATGGATCCATGGTTTCAATGCTCAAAAAGGAATCCAATTGTGACATCTTCATAGGACAAAACGGAAGGATATGGTTAAAGGGTAAAGATGAAGATATGAACAGGCTGACACAGGCCATAGAGATTATTGAAAATAAATCCCACACATCAGGATTGACCAACCATATTAGTGCTTTCCTGCGTTATGAAGAATCCGATGAAATCGAGGAAAAGGAAAAACCTGTACCATTTACCAGTAGTAAGAAGGACTACACAGAAGACGCTTGCCGAAAAGTAGATGTGCTGCTTAGTGATGAAGATGAAAATTGAGCGGCTTTTTAATATTTAATATACTGAGCAGGATTTTGGAGAACTTGTAATGAGTGATAAACCGGAACGTTTTATTGATGATGAGGGTCTCCGCCTTGATGGAAGGCGTGTTGATGAGATCCGACCCATGAAAGTAGAGATGGGTGTGCTTTCAAGAGCTGATGGCTCATGTTACCTTGAATGGGGAAATAATAAGGTGCTTGCAGCAGTTTATGGCCCCCGTGAACTGCACCCGAGAAGGATGCAGAAACCCAATGAAGTACTTGTGCGCTACAAGTATAATATGGCCTCTTTTTCTGTGGAAGACAGGATAAGACCGGGTCCAAGCAGAAGAAGTACTGAGATATCGAAAGTTAGTGGAGAAGCTTTTGAACCTGTCGTGATGACACAATATTATCCCGGTGCTGTAATAGATGTATTCGCAGAAGTATTACAGGCCGATGCAGGGACCAGGACCGCTGCTATCAATGCAGCAACACTTGCTCTTGCAGATGCTGGCATACCCATGAAAGGGCTTGTTTCAGCCTGTGCAGTCGGGAAAGTTGATGGGCAGCTTGTTCTTGATCTCAACAAACCAGAAGATAATTATGGTCAGGCTGACCTTCCTGTCGCAATGACCCAGGATGGGGAAATAACTCTTCTCCAGATGGATGGCCACCTTACTCCTGAAGAACTTGAAGAAGGCCTGGAGATGGTTAAAAAAGGCTGCCAGCAAATTCTTGAAATTCAGCGTGAAGTCCTTGTTTCCAGATATGGGAATGAGGATGAAGAAGGCGAAGAAGCTGAAGAGGAAAGTCCAGAAGAAGTCCCTGATTCAGAAGAAGAGGAAGAAGAAAGGGATGACTCATTCGACAATGAAGAATCTGAAGCAGAAAATGCGGATGAAAATGATGTAACCGAAGAGGATGAGGGTGAAGAAGATGAGCGGCAGTGAGGTTATTTCCAGACTGAAAAGGGATTATATTTACAACCTTATGCTCAAGGGTGAACGTGAAGACGGTCGCCAATTCGATGAGCTAAGGGATATTGCTCTTGAAACAGGTATTATCGATAAGGCAGAAGGCTCTGCAATGGTGCAGTATGGGGATACCCAGGTAATGGTGGGTGTCAAAATGCAGATTGGTACTCCTTTCCCTGATAGTCCTGCAGAAGGAGTAATCATTACCAGTATGGAACTTAATCCGATTGCTTCACCTGACTTTGAAGCAGGTCCTCCAAGAGAGAAAGCTATCGAGATGGCCAGGATTGTAGATAGAGGCATAAGGGAATCTGGCGCAATAGATATAAATAAGCTCTGTATTACGGAAGGCGAAGAGGTATGGATGGTTTTCATTGATGTCCATGTTCTGAATAATTCCGGAAATATACTTGACGCCGCATCCCTGGGTGCAATCGCTGCCCTTATGACCACAACAGTACCTTCTGAAAGAGAAGGAAAAGGTGAAGATTATCCCCTGCCTGTGCGTGAAATGCCTGTGGGTATATCACTGGTCAAGATTGGTGATGAAATGTTGTTAGATCCCACTTATGGTGAAGAATCAGTATGTGAAACAAGAATTACCATATCCTCTAATCAGGACGGTTCCATTTGTTCAATGCAAAAAAGTGGTTCAGGTAGTTTGTCACCGGCACAAGTTGTTAAAGCAAGTAAGATCGCGAAGGAAAAAGGCGAGATTATACGAGAAAAGTATTTATTGGAAATATGAGTAACAGGGTTTTTAGATCATACCTCCAAGGAGACAATTATCATGGCAAAAAAGTATTCAAAAAAGGGAAGGGTTTCCCGTTCAGCAGGAAGATATGGTACCAGATACGGTCGTAAGGATCGTAAACTTGTTGGAGATATCGAAGAACGGACACATATGCCACATACCTGTGTAAAATGTGACAGACCTACTGTAAAAAGGGTCGGTACAGGTATCTGGGAATGCAAGAAATGTGGCCACACCTTTGCAGGTGGTACATACATTCCATCCACTTCTGTGGGCAAAACGATATCCAGAACAGTTAAGAAAGCAGTCGAACAGGTTGAGTAATATATATGGATTATAAATGTACCCGGTGTAAGAGAGCAGTTGAAATTGACTACCAGTACACCGGAATACGCTGTCCTTATTGTGGGAATCGTATTCTTGTAAAAGGAAGGCCTACCACTATAAAGACATTGAAAGCAGAGTGAGAGGATGTTAATTTCCTCATCACGCTCTCCTTCACCTCCAACCCGTACCCTTTGTAAGTATCTTGCATCTTTTTTTAACTGCGAGTATGTCACACGGGGTAAAAGTGGTTTAGAGGACATACTGTATGGTATGGATGCTGAAACCCTGCTTATAGTAGGACAATATCATGGCAATCCTGCCAGTCTGACATTTTTTGATAGTGAAGGGCAACAACAATTATCCATATGGATGAATGTTGCATTCCATGACAAACCCAAAAAATCTTCTTCAAAGGGCAGTATGCCAGCCATTAAAGGCAATGGTAAACTGGCAGGATTACTCGCTGATTTATTACCTGAAAGTGATAATAACTCCACGTGTTCTATTCAGATAGATGATGATTTAATGAGCTTTTATTGTAATGGCAATAATCTATTCAATCTAAAGGTAAAAGGGTTCAAGACAATGGATGATTAAGTATGGATTCATCTTCTGAAACAATCATTGAAACTCCGGATGCCCTTAAATTGTACCTGTCTGTAAAACCAGAACTGGATAGATTGGTTACCGATCGTTCATCAATAGAAATAGATGTCAAGGACTCTCAGTTGGTAATGAGAGTTACATCAGATGACCTAATATCGATGAGGTCCACATTGAATACCTGGTATAGGCTTATCAAAGTAGCATATGAAATGGTCACTCTGACATCACCAAATTAATTTCCACTTTCTTTTATGCATACTTTTAATATCCATGTTCAGTGAAAAACTTCAAATCCAGTCTTGTTCAAATTTAATCTGGAGGTATTTTATGGCTCTTAAAACATGTAAAAAAAACAGTGAGAGACCTCTTTGTTTATGGGTTCGTGCCTGCAAAAAATTCAATAAAATAGCAAAGCAGCAGGATTATTATGAGGGACGTCGCCTATCAAATGAAGAAGATGATCTTTAATTTACTGTAGCCCATTCAATTAAAGGGTGATGAAAGCCAAATTTCATTCATATTTATCCCTGGCCTTTGTTTGGGCTTTTCTTATAATTTCCCTGACCGGAATTCCGGTAATTTTTGAGATCTCTTTACAATCATCATATTCTGCTGAGATATGTAATATGCCACTGTCTGGTGTATGGGCTATCTTGATTGCAATTTGATAGGGAATATCGTTAATTTCAAGTTCAACGGTCCCCATCCTGCGGTCTGCTATATACCGATGTTTTGTTGGAATAGTCCGAATGCCAAGGCTTCCAGTTTCTTCCATGATTATCCTGGCAAGTTCCTCACCATGATGTGAGTGAGTTACAACCTTGATGATATGTCCTGCTCTTCCCTTTTTCATTGTCGCAGGTATTATGGATACATCTTTAGCACCATTTTCCAGTAAACGATCAAAAAGATTTCCCAGTACTTCCCCGGTTACATCGTCGACATTTGTTTCAAGTACTTCCACTTCATCCCTGGATAAGGATTTTTCTGTTTCTATCATAAAAGCACGCAGCACATTAGGCCAATCAGTGTCTATATCTCCTGCCCCGTATCCTGTATCCCTAACCTTTCCGGCAGGAATGGACAGGGTGGTTTTTGCAAAATGGGCCAGTAAAGCAGCACCTGTGGGTGTCAGGAGTTCCGTATTTCCTTTGCCATAAAATTCCAGTTCCGATGTTTTTAATATTTCAAGGGTTGCAGGGGCAGGTATCGGCATAATTCCATGAGATGTGTTTACCGTTCCTGTCCCTGTATTTATTGGCAGGCAAAGTACTTCTCTGACACCCAGCTGATGGATTGCAATGCATGAACCTATGATGTCTGCAAGAGCATCAGTTTGTCCCACTTCATGAAAATGTAATTCTTCAATTGGTTTTCCATGAACCTTTGATTCAGCATCTGCAAGGATACCAAATACACTAATAGCATCGTTTTCTATATCTGAAGCAAGGCCGCACCCTTTTATGAAATTCTTGATTTCCCGGTAACTTCTGGCATTTTCAAAGCCGGGTATATTGAATTTGACATCAACAGATTCAATTCCCAGTTTGACAGTTTTTTCAAAAAGCATTGAGATATCAAGTCTTGATTCGAGAGTCTCTTTTATTTTGTTTCCATCGGCCCCGAGTGAAATCAATGAACCCATAATCATATCTCCGGCAGCACCGGAGAACGGATCGAACAGTATAATTTTCATGATAACCGGCCTTGTTGATTCTCAATAACTACTGGATCAGTCTGTTCTCGTGCAGCAGCAACTGTATTTGCGATCCTGCCTGCGAATGCTCCGGCAACAAAACCTGCATCGATGTTAACAACAGACAGAACCGAGCATGACTGTAACATCGAATACAGGGCAGCTTCACCCTGTGCCCCTATTCCATATCCTGTTGATACAGGCAGGCCTATTACAGGTACATCAAAAAGGCTTGATACCACGGTTGGCAATGTACCCTCACGACCGGCTGCAACCACTACAGCATCCGGTCTGTCAGATTCCAGGTTCTTTACCTCGTTGAGCAACCTGTGAAGACCGGCAACTCCCACATCATATATCTTCACAGTCTCACATCCCATCTCCGCTGCCGTCATCCGCGCTTCTTCCGCAACATTGATATCAGCGGTACCGGCTGAAATTATAGCCACAACACCACCGGTCTTTCTAATGGGTGTCCCGTTATGAACAACTGCAGTCCTGTGATGGATTCCCCAATCTATCCGTTCACTGCCAAATTCATTTTCCAGACATGTGGATTGATCTTCGCTAAGGCGGGTTATAAGGACACGACCCGTTGCCTCAATCTGGGCTTTTGCAATTTCCAGAACATCTTCCGATGTTTTTCCTTCTGCAAGTACTGCTTCCATGATGCCTGTCCTGTGTTTCCTGAACGTATCGATGTTGGCGACATCACATACCGGAACATAACCAAGGGATCGTATACAGGCCTGGGTATCATCAATCCCGACTTCACCGTTTTTGTATTTCTGAAGAAGATCTTTGAGATTCATTGCTTACCTCTCTATCCTGTAATGAATTGTATATTGTAATATAATTCATATATGTGGCTATCTATTATAGTTCTAATTATTCCTTATAGGGACAACAGGAGAAATAATCATGAAAAACCCAGCGGGAGACAAACCACAAATTGATGATAGTGCCTGGATTGCTGACAGTGCCGTTGTAATGGGAAATGTAAAGATCGAAGCAGATGTCCTTGTAGCACCAAATGCTGTAATAAGGGCAGATGAACCGGGTGCATCTATTGTTATCGAAAAAGGATGTAATATTCAGGACAATGTAGTTCTTCATGGGGTTGAAGGATCGAAAGTATTTATCGCTGAAGCTACCTCACTGGCTCATGGGTGTATCGTGCATGGACCGTGCCAGTTGGGTAAAAGATGTTTCATAGGTTTTGGTGCGGTAGTATTTGACAGTGTCCTTGAAGATGATGTGGTGGTACTTCATAATGCTACGGTCCAGGGCGTCAGTCTACCGGCATCCAAAAGTGTGCCTGTAGGCCGCACTGTACTGAGCGAAAAAGATGTCACAGAATTGCCATTGGTCGATCAGGGCCTAATGGATTTTAAGCACAAAGTTTCCAGTGTGAACCTGGATCTTGTTGAAGGTTATCGTAAGATGGATCGTGCCTGAGCAAAAAACATGGAAGGTTTATCCCCTTCCATTAAATTAGAATATACTTTTAGACTTTAAAGATTGATCTTTTCAAGAACTTCATTGACCTGTTCCTGTTTGAGATCCAGATCCTTGTTCTTCTTGATGCCAAGTTCGGTTATGATTACATGTTCATTTACATAGATCCCGGCATTTTCCAGGGTTTTCTTTGCACAGTTTAGCGGGCAGCCATCAATAGCCACGACCTTATCAGCTCCTTCTGCTGATTTCATAAGGCCTTGCAATACGGCCACCGATGCCCACTGTACACATCATATTTCCCTTGCCATTTTTGGTCATTTCTATTGCTGCCTGGTTTGCCAGTTGGCCTACGTTGGAACCTCCCGAACAGGGGAATATTCCTACTACTGAGGAACAACAACATTTATTATCGGTCATATTTTCCCTCTGGTTATTGTATCCATTCCTTTACGTCATCGACTGAAGGAATCTTGCCCGCAATCTTTACATCGCCATCGACCACAACACCGGGTGTTATCATTACACCGTAATCCATAATACTGTTTATATCTTCAACTTTTGTGATCTCGGCTTTAATTCCGGCGTCCTTTACTGCCCTCTCGACTACCTCAAGGGTCTTCTTACACTTTGCACATCCGGTTCCAAGGATTTCTATTTTCATTTGGTTTCCTCCTGTAATTTTTCCTATTAGTTAGTTTTCTTTTTTGTTTACGCCTGCATTTTCCAGTATTGATATAAGTTCATCACAGTGGGGCATCCTTTCTCTTATTTTGTCCACTACGCTATCCATATCGTATTCCAGTCTGTATACTTTGAATTCCATTGAATCGGTATCCAACACCGCACAGGATGCGCGGGGAATGCCATCACGTGGCTGTCCTGCTGATCCGGGATTGACAATGGTCATATTTCCAACATTCCTTGTCATTGGAATGTGGGAATGGCCGACCACCAGCAGATTCGCTTCAACTCCTTCCAGCATTTCCTGTACTTCTGCATCAGGTGTCTGCGGTTTTATATATTCATAAAAGGATCTGGGACTTCCATGTGTAAATAATACCTTACCTCCCCTGTATTCCTTTTCGATTTTTACAGGAAGGTTCTTCAGGAAATCCATCTGTCTATCATCCAGCTGGTCTTTTGTGTAATCCCTGGTGGCAATTGAAAGATGCTTGATTTCATAACTGCAGCCACAATCAATTCCTGTTGCAACTGCATTATTATGGTTTCCCTTTATAACGGGAATATTGTTTTCCATCATGAAATCTATTACTTCTGCAGGTGAGGGCCCATAATCAACCAGGTCCCCCAGACAGATAACCTCATCATGGGGAATTTCCATTGCAGTTTCCAGGGCTTCCATATTCCCATGTATATCTGAAATCACGAGTAGTTTCATGTTTTACCTCTTTATACAAAATAAAGACCGAATATAAGGCCGGCGATTGATGCAACTGTTACTACCAAAGCTATGTAAAGGGAAGCTTTTTTCACTCCCATTATCCGACTGATAACGATCATATTCGGAAGACTCAGTGCGGGGCCTGCAAGCAACATTGCCAGGGCAGGACCTCTTCCCATTCCAAGTTCTGTAAGGGCGCTGATTATAGGTACTTCTGTCAGGGTTGAGAAATACATCAATGCTGCGGCAACCGATGCTATGAAACTTGCACCGAATGATGCTCCTCCAACCACAGCAGCCACATATTCTGCCGGGAGCAGTTCCACCATAATACCTGCAAAGAAAACACCAAACAAAAGGAGAGGTGTAATTTGTTTAACCAGGAACCATGTCTCTGCCGTCCAGTCTTTCAATTCATCTTTACTGAACCAGTTGAATGAAAGAAATACTGTTAACAAAACAAGCATAGTTTCCACGGCTAGCAGGGGTACCCATTCTGTGAGTATCTCCGGAACGACGAGGATTGCCAGAAGAAGGAGGAAAAGATATGCACTGTGAGCATGTTTTTCTCCGCCAAAGTCTTGATTCCTTCCTTTTTTTCCCTGTGGTGTTCGAATACGGCCGCCATTGTAAGTCCAATAGCAATTGACAGAAGGATTGCAATTACAGCTCTTGCAACTCCCAGGTCATACCCCAGGATTTTTGCTGTGTAGACTATTGCCAGGATATTTATTGCCGGTGCCGCAAACAGGAAGGTAGTTGCAGGCCCGATTCCTGCACCCCTGCGATAGATTCCTGCAAAAAGCGGCAGTACAGTACAGCTGCATACTGCAAGCAGGCAGCCGGAAACTGCAGCAACGGGGTAGGAAATGTATTTTGAGGTCTCATTACCAAAAAATCTTAGTACAGATTCTTTGGAAAAGAGGGATGCTATAGCTCCGGCCAGGAAAAAGGCCGGTATCAGGCATAGCAGTACATGTAGTGCCAGATATTCCTGGACAGATTCCAGTCCTACAATAGCAAGATGATAAATTAATGATTGGTCAGGCATTGTGCAACCTCTATTTCAGTATTATTTGAAATGCTGGTATAAATACCTATCCATTTCAAATTATGTTGAAACACTTCATATGCCTGAGTAATAAAGTCCTCTGGAATATACCTTTGAGTCCGGAATATTTTTTTTACTTGTTCCGTCCAGAATTTTCCTAAATTCAGAGACGACAATTGCTACTTTCCGATGACTTTCCTGTGGAAATTCTAAACGAAGAACATCTATACCGGTATTCTTCATGTCATCTATATTATTCAACATATTGATGACATGGGAATCATAGATCACAGTTCTGTTTCTCCACCTTTTAACGGGGTACCTGTCTGTTTTTTTGTGCTGCAGGAAAGCATTACTATCTTCATCATAGAAGCCTTTATCCACAATAGGTTTGAGCAGGTCATGTTCGGTAACAAGTAATTGCTGCCTGCCGTATGCTATAGCCTCAAATTGGATATTTTTATCTGAACCCGTCACAACATCCGTTATTTCTTCAAGGGTAAGTTCCGGGGAAAGGACTACACGGGATGCACCATTTGCCTGTAACACATTTGTAGTTAGGGAATTAAAAATAGTGAAATTTTTCAGTGCAACACATTTAATTTCCATTTGGTGTGCCAAACGAAGTATTCCAGGCTCACTACAGCCGATAGTATATCCTCTTGTTTTTATTTTTTCAAGGATATCTTTCCATTCTTCGAGTTCATTCTCATGAATAATAGCAGGCAATGTGAATACTATTTCAATATTATTCATTTTAATTTTTTGAGCGAGGTCTTTATCATTCTCGACTTTGTCGAATAGATCCGCTGGGCTATATATGATGTCTGCTCCGCTGTAAGCAGCAGCTTTTGCTCCCTCTATATCTGCTACTTCTACAGATAGGAGTAATTTATCTGGAATTTTGTCTTCGGGTTTGTGTCTGGATGCTGGTAATTCTGGGTTTTTAGGCTGGCGGTGGAAGATTTCCAGTTGCTTCTCCTGAAGTATTTCCACCACGCTGCGACGGGCCCGTGTGAGTTCCCCGAGGGGGATAAAGATATCTTCCTGGCCTTTCAACTCAATTTCATCTGCTATATAGGGAGTATCTCCCAGTCTTTTTATTATATCGGTAATCTGTTCTACAGAAGTAGGGGCTTTTTTTGGCTCCTGTACAAGATAATCGGATACATGAAGCACCTCTATATCTCCTGCAGAAGCAGTAATTTCCAGTCGCCTGCCGATATTTGCACGTATATGGAAATTCACGGGTACCTTTTTTACATTCCTTTCACCCATTTCTTCCAGAAGGGATACGTCTGTATTCAGGTATACATCATCCCCGGTCTTTACAGATTTTACGGTTTTAGGACTGATATGTATGTAGGGAATACTCCCTTTTTCTGCTACCTCAACTTCCCCGCCGTCAACTGTGAGTTTCTCAACCTTTGATCCAAGCATCCGTTGCCTGGTATGGATGCTTATCCCATCATTGACTTCAAGTGTCTGGTTTAATTTGACCTTAATGGACGCAGCGTTTTTACTTCGTTTTACCCGGCGTGTCTTACCCAGGAAAGCCCCATAACTGGAACTGTATTCGGGGTGGGTCACGTTCCTGTCACCCAGTACAAAACCCCGGGTAAAACCCCTGTAAAATAGTTTTGCCAGGTCATTTTCTCTTTCCTGCAACCAGTTGGGATCGGGTTTTTTATCATGGCAGGTTATCTCTGCAGCCTCTTTGTATATTTCAGAACTGGCGGTCACATACTCAGCTCTTTTCATACGCCCTTCTATTTTGAGACTTTTGATGCCTGTGTTGATGAGTTCATCCAAACCTGGCAGAGTGCAGAGTTCAGCACAACTTATGGGGGATACACCGCCAATATGATGGTTCATGTTCTTGCCGTTGATAAACAGGTCGAATTTCCATCTGCAAGGCTGGGCACAAGCTCCCCGGTTTGCGCTCCTGCTGGCAGCAAAGCTGCTAAAGAGACACTGCCCAGAGTAAGAATAACAAAGAGCGCCATGGGCAAATATCTCGATATCCATATCGGTGCTGTCAATGATGTGTTTCAATTCTGCAGTGTCAAGTTCTCTTGCTACGATTATTCTTGAGAGGCCAAGTTTTTCCAGAAATTTGACAGTTTCAGTGTTATTGGTATTGAGCTGGGTGCTCCCATGTATGGGCAGGTCAGGATAGTTCTTTTTGATCAGGTCTATAAATCCGAAATCTCTCATAATAACCGCGTCAATTCCTGCTGCATAGGCGCGGTCTATGACATCAATCGCATCCTGGAGTTCCGTTTCTTTCACCGGTACATTGAATGCCAGATATACTGAGATTCCATGCAGATGGGCAAGATCTATTGCATTTTCCATCTCTTCGGGTGTAAAATTGGATGCACCCTGGCGGGCATTGAATTCACCAACTCCCAGATAAACAGCATCAGTTCCTCCCTTGATAGCACCCAGCAGTGCATCATAATTTCCTACAGGCGACAGTATTTCCGGGGGAGTAATTTTTTCAGGATGTTTGGCCATAGTTTTTCAGTTTCCGTTGCAGTTTGTCTTTTTATGCAACAGAACAGTACAAGTTATATGAATGCTTCGAGCGATTTACTTGCCTTTTTGAACCATCCATCCGACAACAGGAGGCAGCCAGCAGAGATTTGCTGCAATGGTTTCAAAGGCGGTGAAAGTCTGTGTTGTAGGGCTGAATCCGAGGATTCGGGCTGAAAGCAATCCCAACGGCACCAGCAGGATTACAGCAATACTGGTAAGCATCACAGGATGGTGTAGGTATCGCTCTATTCCTGCAGACCATGAACCTTCGATTCGTTTGAGATACACAAGTCCGGAAATATTGGCACCGATCTGATCACTGAGGGCATAAAAACAAGGAATATAGAATCCCTGTATGCCATATACATCAACTCCTGCCATTCGGCTTGCAGCATCTATTATCCATGGGATTGCGATTCCAAAAAATTTACCCCATCCGTATGCCTGGGCCATTGATTCAGCTGCACCTTCCAGATGTTGCCTGATGGAATACAAACCTTCGAGTATTGATTCTCCCTCACCTGCAAGAGTTCTTACAATCCACTGGCCAAAGGGATTGGTCTGGTATCCCTGCATATCAAGAAATATACCGGCAATCAAACCTAAAATATAACCCGGAAAAGTATAGCGAAGTAATTCATCAAATCCTTCACCCTCAAGTTCTTCTCCTTCCTATTCCATACTTTATCTTCTCCGGGCGATTGCCAATGTAATACATCGAAGGCATTTATATTAAATAGTTGTAATGCAATACATAAGGGCTGTTATTCCTCTAATAAATGTTACAATTATCTGAAGGCAATACGGTGATCCGGTCAATACTTGATAATGATATGTACAAGCTGACCATGCAAATGGCAGTACTTGAGCTTTTTCCTGAAGCACAGGCAGAATATCGCTTCATAAACCGTGGAGACCAACGTTTCAATCCCCGGTTCAAGGAAGAACTTGAATATATAGTCCGGGAAGAAATTCCCAAATTACGCCTTCTGGATGAAGAAAGGCATTGGCTGGGAAAGAATTGTCCTTTTTTCAAGCATACCTATCTTGACCATCTACAGAATTACCGTTTTAATCCCGATGAGGTTGAAATATCCCTGACGGATGACAATAATCTTGATATATGTATCAGAGGGCCGTGGCATAGTACCATTCTCTGGGAAATTGTGCTCATGGCTACAGTTTCCGAACTATATTTTGAGACCATTGAAAATAAATGGGCTGATGACTATCTTTCAAAGACCGATCTTCTGGACAAATATGGAGATATGATAAAGGAAGTATCCGACAAACTTGGTAAGGCCGGATGTGTACTCAGTGAATTCGGAACTCGCCGTCGTCGCAGTTTTGAACTTCATGATAAAGTCGTGGAAACCTTAAGTCGAGCCACAAGTTTTGCGGGTACCAGTAATGTCTATCTTGCAATGAAATATGGAACCCGGCCGATAGGTACGATAGGCCATGAATGGATTATGGGTAATTCTGCCCTTGTGGGTTTGCGCAATGCCAACAAATTTGCCTTTGAAAACTGGGTCAAAGTTTATGATGGCAGGCTCGGGATTGCCCTTGCAGATACCTATGGGTGCGACGCCTTTTTCAACAACTTTGATGGTCGCCTGGCACGTCTTTATGATGGTATCAGGCATGATAGTGGTGATCCTTTTACTTTTATCGACAAGGCAATTCAACATTACAAATCTCTTGGAATTGATCCTTCACAGAAAATGGCAGTATTCAGTAATTCCCTCGAAGCCGAAGATGCAATCAGGATACAGGAATACTGTAAGGATAAAATCAAATGCAGTTTCGGTATAGGTACAAGCCTGACCAATAACTCAGAGTTTTTCCGGCAGAATCCTCCCCTGAATATTGTGATCAAGTTGCATAAAATCGATGGTATTCCTGTTGTCAAACTCACTGATTCAGAGGAAAAAGTAACAGGAGATAGAGATGCTGTAAGGGTTGCCAATTATATATTCGGTACAAAAGGGCTCGATGAGGAATAAATATCAATTCTTTTTTGGGATTGTTTCTGTCTCAAAGATGTCTTTTAGGTCCTTAACGTCCAATTTTATATCAAATTCCTTTAACTTAAAGAATTTCTTGGCACGCATATCATCTTCTTCCAGTCGAAGATCACTTTCAACGATATCGGCTTTCTCAAGACGTTTCAGGTGAAGATACAGTACCTGTCTGGAAACATCGAGTTCTTTGGCAAGCTCATATACGTACCATTCCCTGTCTGCAAGCATGCATATGAGTTTCAGTCGCAGAGGATGTGATAGAGCTTCGCCAAGGCTGACAATTCCCTGGAGTTTTTTTTGCATGGGTTGTACCCTTTATACTAACGTTTAAACCAAATTATATTTCGTCAAGTTTATCCTTGATTTCTTCTACCATTTTTTTGGTATCCTTTACTTCACTTTCCAGCCTGTTCAAACGTTCTATGTCTGCTGTTTTCTGGCTTTCACAATTTATGGCACCACTGCGTGTTAAAAGCACGACAACAGCACCAACTACAAGCAGGATAAGAAGCAAGTTTAGTATAATTCCCCATACCGAAAACCCTGTGCCATACATCATATTTCCATACATCATATTATCATGTCACCTCTACATAAAAAGAAGAGGGAGGATTAACGGTAGCCCATGCAGCCACCGGCTCCTCTCTGTTACCTGTAGTTGTTATTCATAGAATACCGGCGGTGCATAGACCGGCGGTGCATAGACCGGCGGTGCATAGACCGAAAAATCCTCGATTACATCTTCTGTTATTGAATCTACGCGTCCCTGTTTTATAGCGTCCTCATCAACGTAGTTGATTACCCACCAGCGTCCCATCTGATAGACATTTTCATCGTTTACATCGATACCTGTAGTTTCTTCAAAAAGTGAGATTGCTTCATCTTCGGTAATCACTGATGTTACATCCTCAGCTGAATAATAGCCATAGTTGCAGTAATAACCTGCTCCTCGGTAGTCGGTCATTCCATATCCGCCACTAGCCCAGCGAGCTGAAACGGTCCCTATCAGCATTATGCCGATAAGAATGGTTCCTGCAAGCACTACAATTGTTTTATTTTTCATTTCAATCACCATTTTTGCTACATACATGTGTAATGTATTTGTTACACATATAGATGTGTAATTGCGTATATTTATAGTTAACGACTGTGAATGAATCTACCAAATAGAACTGAAAGGTAAAAAATTAAAATTTGTTATTAATTCAAATTTAAATGAGGTGATTTAATGGCGCATAGATGTCACCTCATATTCAAGAGATAAAAAACGTACAAAGATTTCAGCCAAACATCTCATGAGCTGCTTCTATCATATCATGCAGCCTTTCCACAGGGATGCCGATTATCATTTCATCTTCTGCAACATTGGCATACTTTCGACTTCCGCCACATCCCAGAGATGCACTTATGTGTCCATCTTTATAAGGCTGGACTACTCCGTCAGCACACATACTCTGGATTCCTGCAAAATTTGCATTAACACGACCACCGAAACGATGTAAAAGGGATTGTGAGAGTTGCATTGCCTTTTTTGGCTTATCGATAACAAGTACCACATCTGGAATGAAACTCACTTTGTCCAGAGGACCATATAATACTGCTTTTGTGGACCCTGCTTTGAGTCTGGGAACCTGTTGCATAGTACGTCTTGCGGAGTTGATTGTTTTATACCGGTTCAGGTTGTAATAGACATCCCCGTTGGCAAGTTTGGGTGCCATTTCCTGCAGTCCCATAACAGCTGCACCGCCTTTGCATTGCTGGTCATCAACCAGGGCATAGAATTCGCTTGTCTCTTTGCGAACTTTGTCCACCATCTGGCAGTGTCTCATTTTTTCTTCAATTTTATTGATACCTTCAGGTACTTCATGAGTGTCTGGCACAAGGGCAACAGCTACCGGCGAATTCTTGAGTTTTAACAGGTCTTTCAATTCTTTTCCCATCTGGTTTATTTCTTCAATTTTCATTTTTGTATTCCTTGTTTTTTAAATGTGAAGATATTATGTTCATGGCACATTACTGCTTAATATATAAGTTTTGCATTTTGATTGCACAACTAATCCAGGTTTTAAAAACGATATCATTAGACTTCAAAGTGGTTCGCAGTTAAAGGTAACTATATATCTTCTCTCCCTATCTGTCTATTAAGAGGTATGAATATGAAAACAATTAATGTCCTTATAGGTATTATTCTGGTTATTGTATTGGCGGTTGTCAGTCTTGTGACCATAAATTATGTAGGTATCGGTGACTACGATGAAAATGTGGTGATTTCAGAAGAAACCGGAAATACATTTGATGGAGCAGTTACCTTTGACTCACTGGAAGAACCATTTTCCAACGTTACTGTTAACATTACAATTGAAGATGTAAGTCTTGCGGACGCTCCTTCAACTATAATCGGTCAAACAACTCTTGAAAATGTTTCCCGCAATAATATTACTGATTCGGATATTCCTTTTGAAATCAGCTATAGAACACTTCGGGAGGGTCACACTTATTCCCTCTCTGCACATGTGGATGTTGATGGGGATGGTGTTATTTCAGGAGGCGACTACCTATCGACCCAACATGTTGATGTGCCATATTCGGGTGTCGAAAATGTTGTTGAAGTACCTGTTGAATTAATCGAAGATAATCTTGGAACTACCGGGCAACTTCTGGAATTTAACGGTACTATATCTTCTATTAATCTCAATTCTTCATCCCCGATGATTCTGGTTGAAAGTCAGGAGATAACGGGGTCAGGACATGGCAGGGGGATTAAATTCGTGATATCTGAAGAGACGGTGATACAGGATCCTGCCGGCGGACTTTATGATGTGACAAATCTGGAAGAAGGTATGGCTGTCAGGGTTTTCGCCGGACCGGCTATGACGGCAAGTATACCACCGATTGCTCAGGCGACACTGATTACTTTAATATAAGTAATCACTTTTTCTTTTTCCGGGTAATATAATTTCTCCTGATTGCGTGCGCACTAAGTTCTCATACATTATGCCGGTTATGAATCTGGTTCATGCTGCTGTTTATAATTGGTTCATTGGAGAAGTGATTTTAGCTAATACGGTTTCTATGAATACTACATATAAAAGCAAGCGACGTTTACAACTCACACTTGTCTAAATATGGAAAGGTTTATCAATTATATAGTCTATTCTTTCTATGCTGCCAGATGAAGGTTACTGCACCATCAATCCGTATTGATGCCACCTTACTACCCCCTCTAAGTATTTCGCTTCATCTGGCAAATTTCAATTTAATAATTTCATGAGGTGATTCTTTGAGCGAAATAATCAATGTACTTACAAACCCGGACAGTTTTTTCAAAGAAAGGATGACAGAAAGAATACAATTCAAAGCCCCTACTCTTATAGTAATCCTGAATGCCCTGATGGGAGCAATTTCAGGTTATATTATGACAAAGGCAATTTTATCATCCGCAGCTGTTGGGGGAGGTTTTTCAGGTGCAGGTGCAATTTTTGGTGCCGTGGGAGGTTTTCTGGGTGTTCTCATAGTGTGGCCAATTTACACAGCGGTATTCTATGGACTGTCAGCATTGTTTGGCGGGGAAGGCTCATTTAAGCGCAGCCTTGAGTTTGTCGGCTATGGTTACATCCCGGCCCTATTGAACTCTATCTTTGGTCTGTATGTTATAAACCAGATATCAGATTCTCTACAGGCGACTGCTGCAAACCCCGCACAGATGGCCCAGATGCTTGCCAATGATCCCATGATGCAGGTTGCAACACTTGTTGGTATCATATTCCAACTGTGGAGTGCCAATATCTGGATTTTTGGTCTCAAGAATGCACGTAACTTAAACCTTCGTGGGGCCCTGATCTCAGTAGGACTGCCTGTAGGCCTTTTGATTACCTATTCCCTCATTACTTATATTGGAGGAATTGTGTGAAAAAAAGGAATATTTATTCTATTTCTTCTTTTCTTTTTTCTTTCACCGACAGTTTCTGCCGATACAGAAATAAGTCCAACAGTAGCGGTAAGTTACAGTGTACAACCACAGGCCTTGCTTCCAGGCGACATTGGGACGGTTACCTTTGAAATGCAAAATATGGCAGATGGGGCAGTCTATGTGGAAGAAGACGATGAAACTTTTGACATGAATGCCTATCTTGCCGGTGCAACCCTGAAAGGTGACGGGGATGTGCTGTCCGGCGGTACCAAATATACGGATGTGGGCCTCCTGGGGCCGGGAGATTCACTGTCTCTGACCTTTAACATAAAGGCGAATGAAAATGCTTCTGCCGGTACCCATTACCTGAATCTTGAGGTAGTGGGGGGAAGCGATATGTCGGATCTGAATTATAAGATTCCGGTTAAGGTTGATGACCGCGAAGTGCGATTGATAGTTGATAATCTGCCCGGTATAGTTATCAATGAAATATGTGAAGTTTCAGTGGATGTAGTAAATCCCGGTTCCGGGGATGTTACAGGAGTTACAGTAGTACCACACGGGGAAGGTTTATCCATTAAACCGGAAGAACTGTTTGTCGGCACAGTAAAAGCCGGGGATAAAGCTACTGCTAATTTCACATTAAACACTATGGATTCCCATGCCGGTTTAAAAGATGTCTATTTTACCACTGATTACTACAACGGTGATAACAAACATACAAGTATATCTTCCAATTCTGGTATTGATATAGTAGAACGCCCATCCCTGATCTTCACAAATCTGGAGATTATCAGGCAGGGAGAACGCTACAGTGTTTCAGGGGATATCAATAATTTTGGTACGACACAGGCGAAAAATATAATTGTTTCTATAACGGGAAGTGATTCAGTTGTCCCTCTTCAACCCTATGCGAGTTATTTTGTCGGGACACTGGAAGAGGACGACTTCAGCACTTTTGAGCTTTCAGCCAGAGTTGAATCTGAAAATGTTTCTTCGGTTCCTGTGCTTATTGAATTCAGGGATACTAATAATGCCTATGCAAGTGTAACCGATGATATCCCTCTGGAAGAGTCTGCCATCTCATTTTCTTCTGAATACAGTTCTTCAGATACTTCTGAGGAAATGCCTGTTACTTACTGGGGCGCCTTGTCCTTGTGCTAGCTGTGATTGGCTTTGTAATCTATCGTTCCTGGAAGAGATCCACAAATGAGGAGGATGAAGGAGAAGACGATGATGACCTCTATAGTTGAAGTGAATAATGCGGTACGCACCTATCGTATGGGTTCATCGAAGGTACACGCTCTTAAAGGAGTCTCATTTGAGGTCAGGGAAGGTGATTTCCTGGCCATCATGGGTTCTTCGGGTTCAGGCAAATCCACGATGTTGAATCTTATCGGTTGCCTGGATAAACCTACAAAAGGTACTATCCATATCAATGGTGTAAATATTGCCAAGCTCAACGATGACGGCCTGACAGACATACGCCGGGATAATATCGGTTTTATTTTCCAGCAATACAATCTGATACCCACTCTTACGGCACTGGAAAATGTGGAAATACCGATGATTTTCAAACGCCTAAGCCCCAAAAAACGCAGGAAAAAAGCCCTGAGGATGCTTGAACTGGCACAGCTTGGGCGCGAATATGCAACTCACAAGCCGGGCGAGTTATCCGGCGGCCAGCAACAAAGAGTGGCAATTGCAAGAGCTCTTGCAAATGATCCTCCGATTATCCTTGCTGATGAACCCACCGGTAATCTGGACTCAAAAACCGGTAAAGGTGTTATGGAACTTTTGAGTGATCTGAACAGGAAAGGAAAAACACTGATTGTCGTCACCCATGATCCTAAGATAATCGAATATTCAAACACGACAATCTACCTGCAGGATGGGGAGGTAGTTGATGAAATTGATTAAACGTATACGTCGTAATATGTATGCCCAGCTTGCTGAGCGCAACCTCAGGCGCCAGAAGGTACGCACTGCACTGGCTGCCATTGGTATTATTATTGGTGTCATGGCAATTGCTTCCATGGGGATTCTGGGCAATACTCTCAAACTGTCGGTATCCGAATCGTTCAGTGATGTAGGTGATAAACTTGTGATCTACCCTGCGATGGGAGAGGACTCAGTCACGCAGGACCAGGTAAACAGGATGGAAAGGATTGCCGGTATAGAACATATTATTCCCTATCGCAGTTCAGGTGAGGCAGTGGAATACAGGGATGAAACCAGTTATGGGACCGTGTATCGTATGAAGGAGTCTAACCTACGTCACCTTGTTGACATGGAATCTGGGAGATTTTTTAAGGAAGGCTCCACAGATTGTGTTCTGGGCAGTTCTGTAGCTTCCAACCTGGAACTGGAAGTTGGAAGCAAGATAGAGATCGAAGACACTCGATTACGTGTGGTGGGGATACTCAAGGAGCGAGGGATGTCTGTGGACATCAGTACGGATAGTGGTGTGTTTGTATCCCATGACATGTACAGTAAACTTTATCCGGATGCTGAGGAGGATTATCGGCAGGTGATCGTAATTGTGGAAGATATTGCTCTTGTGGACACTGTGAAAACAGAACTTGAAGATACATTAAATAAAAGGGAAAAGAAAATAGAGATATTTGCTGCCAATTCTATTAATGAGCAGATAGAGTCTGCTTTCCAGTCAATTTCCATGTTCCTGATGGGTATCGGTTCCATCTCTCTACTCGTTGCAGGGGTAAGTATACTGAATGTAATGCTCATGTCAACAATGGAGAGAACCCGCGAGATTGGTATCATGAAAGCTGTGGGTGCCTCCAGGTCAGATGTATTGCGCATGTTCCTGCTGGAAGCCTTGATTCTGGGAATTTTTGCCAGTCTGTTAGGTGGGATTGTTACTGTAGTGGGCAGTTTAACCCTGATTTACTTTATAATGGAAGATGTCACCTACTTTTTTGACCCCACTACTTTCCTGTACATAATTGCAGGTATTTTCTTTGGCATTGTTACCAGTTTAATAGGTGGATTATATCCCGCCTGGAAAGCTTCAATGATGAACCCCCTGGATGCACTACGTTATGAGTGACCCGTTAACGGGTCACATTTTCCTGTTCCTGGCGCAATTTCGGGGAATCAATCCAGGCACCGGCAACCTTTGTTTCCCCGTTTTCTTCTTTTAAGGCTATACTGAAAAGTCCTTCAGAACCGTCTTCAAATGTAACGGTATAAACAATAGTTACAAACCTTTCACCTTCAACAGCCTTGAGATATTCCAATGATACAGGTTTGCCTACGGTGGACATCAACATGTCGTTTACTTCATAGAAGGTTTCCTCAGGCAGGGCCTTTTTCATAGTAGGTGTGAATTTTTCCGAAAAAAGCGTGTAATTATCCTGTTGCATCCCTCTAATAAGCTGATTTGCAATGGGGTCTGCATATTCCTTTGCACGTTGTTCTTCTGAATCATGTAGGCATCCTGCAGTCAACAGGAACAGAACTACACATATCATTACTATTTTTTTCATTCTTCCCACTTCCTCAATGTAAATGTAAATATGCTGCCAACCCCGGGCTCACTTTTCACCCTTATAGAACCACCCTGGCCTTCTATTATTCCCTTGATAATTGCAAGCCCAAGGCCACTACCTCCCACTTTGCGGCGGGAGGTACTGTCTACCTGATAGAATTTTTCAAATATTTTTTCCTGTTCGTTTTCGGGTATACCGATACCTCTGTCTATGACACTTATTTCCACGAAATCTCTGGTATCTTCAGTTTTAATTTTTATGTTTTTACCTTTATCAGCTGTGAATTTGATAGCATTGTTGAGTAAATTGACAAAAACTCTCAGCAGTTTATCCTTGTCTGCTTTGACCTGTGGATTATTATCCACTTCTCTTTCAATGGCAATTCCATGTTTTGTTGCCATTGGTTCCATCATCTGGATTGCATTATCAATGGTTTCTTTGAGGTTGATCTTTTCCTTTTTGAAAACCATCCGGCCAGATTCAATGCGGGAAATATCAAGCAGGTCATCAACCATCCGGGATTGCCTGTCTATATTGCGGATTATGAGGTCAAGCATTTCTTCCTGTGTTTCTTTGTCACAGTCTTCTTCCCGGAGGAACTCACTTGATGTGCGCATGGCTGTGAGAGGAGTTTTCAATTCATGGGATACCATGGATAGGAATTCATTCTTCACGCGGTTGAGTTTTTGCAGGCGCTGGTTGGAATTTTCAAGTTGTTCGGTTTTTTTATGTACTTCTTCCTCTAGTTTACGATTCCAGGAGAAAAAGATCAATGATATCAATGAGGTGAAGAACAAAATGAAAATGTCGTTATTAACATAAAGGTTGCCTGTTTCAGGTATATGGAGCGCACAATTGAAATTATGAAAGGAACAGGTGTCACAACACCTACAGACCACACCTGATTGTACCATTTTATTGGTACGTATGATACGAGTTTTTCTTCCAGTTCATTGTTTTTATTAAGTTCTTCAAAACGACCGCCACCTTCTTTCCTTCTGTCTGTTCCCCAAGTATGTAAAGACGGTCCTGGTCGGGCTCATTAAGAATGTCGAAATAATTTTTTCCTGTTTCGTTTGGGTTGTCACTGTGATACAGCAGTTTTCCCCTATCATCGATAATGTAGACATAACCGGCTGATGAATCATAACTTTGTATGACCCTTTCTGTGATTTCTTCGATACGTATTATTGCCAGGACAGTTCCTTTGAAATCATTTCCAGAATACACGGGAACCCACACATACATTGCAAGTTCGTCTTCAAACGTGTATGTAGGATCGGTAATATAGGTCCTGCCCATAGATTTTGTTTTTTGGAAAGCTTGCTCCATGTTGTTTTCATACAGGTTATATCCCAGAGGTGTTCTATCTTCAGGATAACCTGAGACAATGGTGCCGCTTTCATCGATATACTCAAGAGCATAAAATCCCTGCGACCTTTCGTACAGGGATTTGAAGGATCTCATATAGAAGTCATCAGGAACCCCATTTTCAGCACCTGCTATTACTTCCAGGGCCACTATCTTCTCATTCAGAAACGCTGTGACACCCGATGAAATTTGTTTTGCATTGAGGGTCTGTTGTTCTGTATATTGTTCCTCAAAGATTTCCTGGACTTCAAGGTTTGAACGTGCCCCCAAAAAAACAACAGAACCTATAAAAAGAAGGGCAATGAAAGTTATGATTATTATGTTATATCGCCGATTACTGAAAAACATGGGAATGGTCAGTTTTGTGCCCGTCGCAATACCATTCGAATGCGGGCTTTCAGTTCTCTCAGGTTGAAGGGTTTTGCAATATAATCGTCTGCGCCTGTCTCGATTCCTTCTACCCGGTCGTCAACTTCGCCTTTTGCAGTAAGCATTATTATGGGGATGTGGTTATGCAGCTCATCTTCTTTCAGTTGTTTGCATACTTCAAAACCATCCATATCCGGCATCATGACATCCAGAAGAATAAGGTCTGGTATTTTTTCCTCAATTGCTTCGAGACCGGTTTTCCCGTTATAGGCCTCAATAACATTATATCCTTCTGCCTGCAATGCTCTTTTTGCAGCAATTATGGCATCGGGCTCGTCATCTATTATCAGGATGGTTTGCCTGGAATCTCCCATCTCTTCAAGTCTTGTTTGTACTGCTTCTTCAGATATTTTCAGTACATCTGCCAGTTCGACTGCAGAAAGGGCCGGATTCTTTTCAAGAAGGCTGAGTATCTTATCGTCAAGTTCTTTTTCGGGCATAAGGACCACTAAATAATCTCGGTATTCCTATCAAATAGTCTATGCTATTAAAGCCTTTCCAAATATATGGAAGACCTGTTATTTAGAGATATAAGTTGACCATAATTAGAAAACCTTATAAAATATAATATTGTAAGTAAACAGGATGGATGTTCTTGAAAAGATATTCGGCAAGACTGCACAGATGACAGTTCTCAAAAACCTGATATCCCATAAGGGTGACTCTACCTATCTCTCAGGAATTGCAGAAGAGACAGGCTTGTCTCATTCGAGTGTTGCCCGTGTCATAGCACCTCTTGTAGAAACAGGTATTGTTAAGGAGAAACCCCTGGGAAAACAGATACGTACTTTCAGTCTCAATATGGATAGTGAATTGACACAGCTTGTCCTTGAATTCTATGATCGTATTCACGAGTTTGCCGATTGATTCTTAATAGGATTTTTGTTCATCCAATGTGTCCGGATGAACGCTACTGTTATTCTTTCCAAGCATAATTTTTGCAAGACTGCCGGATATGGCCGCAAGGATATTGGTTATGTGAAGTGTACAGACTGCAATTATTATTCCCAGAATGGAGGTTAGAAGTGCCTCAGGCAAGCTGTCTATCAGGATTTTTGAGTTTCCTAACGACCAGTAGATAGTGGTAAACGGTGCGAATATAAGTCCAAGGGTCAGGGTAAAGCAGATAGCCAGTATTATAAGTGTAAATATTCCGAACGGAAATTTGATGAATAAAAACATCATTCCCTTCCAGGCAGTTGGATCTACAAACCGATTTTTAATGTCACTCCAGAAGTTTACAAGGGGTTTTTCCTCATAGGAAAGCGGAGGTATATCTACACCAAGCAATCTGGTTGCCAGTTCCCTTTCAAAATTTACCAGTTCCAACCATGCCACCAGTACCAGCAGAAGGACTGGTAGTCCTATGATAATTATGGAAAAACTTAAGCCTACAAGCAGGCCAGATGTCAGGAATAAGAAATAGGCGGTACCCAGCGGAAATGTGAATATGACATAAAGCAGGTTCAGGTAGGTCTGGCGTTGAAAAATCACACCAAAAAATGAACTGAACAATTTGTTTATGTTTCTCATCACAAATCCTGCTGTATTATATTTTTATTATCGGTTGCGTTTATTCTTCCTGAGGATAAAATATAGTATGGCTCCCAGTAAATGGGTAAACACAATAACTATTATCCAGATCAGTCTCTCATTACTTCGGTCTGTTTCCTTTGTGATGCAATCTATAAGCATCCATATCCAGAATGCCGTTGCGAGTAATCCTACCCCCAAAAAGAAGATAACATTAAAGAAAGGTAGTGCTATCCAATCAAACATTCCATCACCTCATTCGTTTCTTAAAGCATCTGTCGGATTCATCTTTGCAGCCTTCTTGGCAGGATATACCCCTGCTACAAGCCCTACAAAGACTGAAATTATAAAACCTGCTGCTATTTGTTTCGATAGCTGGGTTACATGCTGTTGTGTATTCTCTTTCAGGTTGCTGCATCCATTCACACCTCTATATTATAGCAATATCTGTCTATTTTTGGACAGGTTGGACTATGCGACTGGTACATATATACTTTACGATATATAGACGAGTTACTTCTAATATGTGCAGATGTGAGACGAAAAAGTTAAAACTTAAAAGTTGAACCGACACCCACCTCTCTAACATTGCAGTATCTGGAAAGGAATATCTTTGCTTCAAGATCAGTGCAATGGCAGGGGTGGATGTTTTTTACATTTCTCTGGTATAGATATTCTGCTGTTTTCTGGAGTTGTTGTCTAGAAGCAGATAAAAGGTGAAAACCACCTATAATATCAATAATTGTATCATTTTTACAGACCTGTTTTGCATATTCAGTTATATTGCAAATTCCCGAATGTGAACAGCCGGTTATGATAATTATTCCTTCATCCGAGCACCACACAAGTGCCGAATCATCATACATTTTGTCAGGTATGACATCCCCGTTGGGATTTTGCTTTTCTCCAATAGCCTCCGTGGTTTCAAATTTCAGTTTTCGGGGGATTTCCCCCAGAAAAACAAGATTTTTAGTAATCCAGAAGGGTTCTGTTGTTAAATTCAGATTAAAATAATTTTTGAAAACCTCATCGTTTATTATATTGCCAATATGGGTTGTATTTTCAAAAATAGTAGGTGTCAGAGCAAGGGGATGGCACAAAAGTGCAGGATTGTGTGTCGATTTTCCCTGAAATTCCCGGTTTGTGTAGTACTTTATCAGTTCGGTCAATCCCCAAGTATGATCCAGATGTCCATGGGATAATACTACATAATCCAGTATTTCAGGATCTATTTCCATTAGGGCAGCATTTTTCAGGAACAAATCTGAATAACCGGTATCAAAAAGAACTTTTTTTCCTTCTTCTTCGATAAAAAAGGAAAGAGCAGGTTCACCTTCAAAATAATTGTCTATCAGAGTATTATTATCCACAAGCACTGTAATTTGCATAAAGAAAAAATTGTAGGCCTGTTATTTAGTATTACCTTTCAGGGCATCCTGTACGATTTTCAGGGCGCAGAGTTCACCGCACATGGAACATGCATCACTTCCTGTCTTGCGGCTCTGGCGGATGGCAGCAGGTTTTTCACTGTCAATTGCAATGTCAAATTGTTTCTCCCAGTCGAGGTCACGTCTGGCTTGTGCCATCCGGAGGTCTGTTTGTCTTGCCTTTCCGCGCTGTCCCTGCCGTGTAAGATCGGCAGCATGTGCTGCTATCCTTGTGATAATCGCTCCCTCCCGGATATCGTCTGCGGTGGGAAGGGCAAGATGTTCTGCAGGAGTGGTCATGCACAGGAAGTCCGCTCCAGACATGCCGGCAATGGTTCCACCAATTGCGCCTGTAATATGGTCATAGCCGGGTGCAATATCCGTGACAAGCGGTCCGAGCAGGTAGAGGGGGGCTTCGTGACAGAGTTGTTTCATGCTTTTCACACTCAGTTGTACCTCGTCAGCCGCCACATGACCGGGCCCTTCCACAAAGGTCTGGACATTGGAGTTACGTGCCTCTTTTACAAGTTCACCCAGGGTTATGAATTCCATGAATTTTGCATTATCCGAGGCATCATGGATACAACCTGGACGCATTCCGTCACCCAGGCTCAGGGTCATGTCATATTCTCTTGCTATTTCTATCAGGTAGTCAAATTCACTGTAGAGAGGATTTTCCTGCTCATTGTGGATCATCCAGGCAATTGTAAAGGAGCCTCCCCTGCTGACAACATCCATTACCCTTTCCCCTTTACGCAGGCGTTGCAGAGCGTTCTGGTTCACTCCTGCATGGATTGTCACAAAATCCACACCATCTTCTGCATGTTTGCGCACAGCATTGATGATGTCATCGGATGTCATGTCAACTACAGTGTTTTGGGATGAAGCCGCCTGATAGATTGGCACTGTGCCAAAGGGTACATCTACGGTTTCCATGAGACGTTTGCGAGTGGAATCAAGATCTCCCCCTGTGGAGAGGTCCATTATGCTGTCTGCCCCGTACCTGATAGCAGTTTCTGCCTTTTTAACTTCATCTTCCACATCGACAAAATCTCGTGAGGTTCCGATATTGGCGTTGACCTTGACACCCATACATTTTCCGATGGCTTTGGGGGACGTTTCCCTCAACACATTTTTTGGGATAGTAATAAGACCCTCTGCAACATACTTTCTTACTATTTCGGGATCAATACCCTCTTCCTCTGCAACCTTATGTATCTGCGGGGTGATGTTTCCCTTCTTTGCTTCATCCATCAATGTCATTTTTAACGCCTGCCGTGCTTAATTTAGTCCAGAATAATAGGTATTCGCATATATAGGTTTCACAGGTAAAAAAGGAATTAGAATGAAAGTCTATTATTAAATATTCATATTTATTATATGGGTTGGATTGGAATTGTGAATATGTAGGAATTTCCGGCTCCGGGTTCACTTTCCACTTCTATCTCTCCACCATGTAATTCTATATATTCTTTAGCCAGTGAAAGGCTCAGGATACTATCATGTGGTTTCATTCCGGATTCGGAATATATTTCTTTGAAAGGTCGGAACAATTCTTCTAAATGGCTCGGAGAAATGCCGATTCCGGAATCATTTACTTCAAACCTCAGATCATAACTGCTGTATTCCATACTGATATGTACGTCTCTTCCTTCAGGGGTAAAGTGTATTGCATTGATGATGAGATTATATATTGCCTGCTTGATTTTTACTTTGTCCACACTTATTTCCGGTAGGTATTCAGGTATGTCGGTAGTTATTTCTACATTTCTGTCCTCTGCGAAAGGTTTGAGGAATTTCAAAATTTCATTGAGTAACCCGGGAATGGAAACCATCTCAATATTAAGTTCCATTTTTCCTGCTTCAACATCTGATATTTCCAGAATATCATCAATTAAACCCATCAACTGTTCAGCACTTTTTTGTATACCTTGAATGTGCTTTTGCTGTTTTGGATTGAGTTTTCCATATATATCATTCTGAAATATCTGACTAAAACCAATTATGTTACCCAACGGAGTTCTCAGTTCACGACTCAAATTGACCTTTAACTCAGAGTTTGTTTTGCTTACTTCCCTGGCATGAAGCCTGGCTTCTGCAAGTTCTTCCTCAGCAAGCTTGTGATCTGTAATATCGTTAACAAATTCAACTACACCGGTAATTTCACCGGTAGTGGGGTCTTTTAATGGATAACCCAGGAGTTCGAACCATTGTGCTTCTGAGTCCGGCAAACCCTGTACAATATTTCTTTCTGTCTCTCCTGTTTCCATGCATCTCATTATAGGGCAGGTTTTACAGGGGCTGTCCCTGTCATGATAAGCTTCATAACATTTCTTGCCTTCAAGAGGTGTATTTCTTGCAAACCACTTATTCATGGTATTATTTACACGTATGATATTCAGGTCTGCATCAAGTATGCTGACTCCATCATTTATGCTCTCAATAATGCTGTTCAGGAACAACTTGCTCTCGATCAATTCCTCTTCCATAAGTTTGGATTCTGTGGTATCCTTTGTGAAACCTAAATAACGGGTATCTGAAAGTTTAGTAGAAGTCACACGCCACCATCTTCTGCTTCCGTCCTTTTTTATAAAATGGAATTCAGCATCAACAAATCCTTTTTTAACGACGGTTCTAAAAGCTTCAGTGACCTTTTCATGATCTTCTGGGGGTATAAGATATATGAGGTTCATCGAGAGGAGTTCCTCTTGCGAATATCCTGTAGTTTCACAGGCTGCTGTATTGACTTCAATATAATTTCCGTTTTCGTCTGCAACAAAAATACCATCAGGAGCATTATTTATGTAATTCTTAAACTTCGACTCGCTTTTTTTAAGGGTATTTTCACTTGAAAGTCTTAAAATCAAGTTTCCTATCTGACTAGCAATTGATTCCAGAACTATTTTTGTATCTTCCGCAATTCCTTCCTGAGTAAAAGAAAAGACAACAAATGAAGCTATTACCTCTCCATCTTCTTTTTTTATAGGGATTATGCCAATTGTTTTCATTTCTTTGAAATACTGTTTGTCCTGAAGGGTGCCTGCAATTTCTTCAGGTGGCATATAACGAATTTTACCTTCTTCAACGATCTTTGCCTGCAATGAATCCGCAGGGTAATGCTGGATATTTTTCAGGATGTCTTCAGGAACGTCTCCCCCATAAGCTATGAGATTCGATCCTTCATTTTTTGACCTGAGGTATATCGCTGTGACGTCAATATCTTCCAGTGAAAGAATGTGTTTTGACAAAGAATGAAAAGCAGTTTCTAAATTGCTTGATGCGCCAAGCTCAATAGCAATATCTCTCTGCAAGGCTAACATCTTTTCCCTATTCAACAAAGCACTCTCCAGTGTAGAGTTAACGATTTTTAGGCATATAATGTTTTACATGACTATATTTTTGGTTATGTTATGTATATACAAAAAAGCTGCATTTATTTTAATTTTTTGATTGTACTTGTTTATATATAAATTAATAATATAAATTTTGTCTTAATGAACACTTAATGAAACGTTTCCAGCTACCTTTATGTAATTATGGCAACATCTAGTTGCCCTGTATATGACTATTGTTGTATTTGCTGAAAAAAACAAGGCTGCAGCCAAACTTGCGACTATTTTGAGCGGAGGTAATAGTACAAGAGAGCATGTGGCTGACCTGCCGGTTTATTCCTTTGTGGCTAAAGGAGATGAATACAAGATCATTGGTCTTGCCGGGCACATTACATCCTATGATTTTGATCCGGCTTACAGGGACTGGAAGGCAATTGACCCTGCGGTCCTGCTGACAGCCAATCCTATCAAAAATATCACCAAGAAAAATTATGAACGGGCTGTCAGGCAACTTGCAAAGCAGGCCGATTCCATTGTACTTGCCTGTGACTATGACCGGGAAGGAGAAAATATCGGTTTTGAGGCACGTGATATTGCTCTGCAGGTAAGAAAAGTGCCGGTAAAAAGGGCCAGATTTTCTTCTCTGTCTGCAAATGAGGTTGAAAAGGCCTTTGATGATCTCGTAGAGCCGGATACCAATTTGGCCATGTCCGCGGATACCCGTCAGATACTTGACCTGAGAATGGGTGCGGCTTTCACCCGTTTTATGACCCTTGCTGTGCGGGAGAAAGCATACACAAAAAATATTTTGTCAATTGGTCCCTGCCAGACTCCAACCTGCGGTTTTGTATATGAAAGGGAAAAAGCCATCCGTGATTTTAAACCCGAGGATTTCTGGAAAATAGAAGCGGTTTTCCAGGCAGGATCCAGTGAATTTGAAGGTGTGCACCGTAAAGGCAACATTCGGGACATTGAACTTGCAAAACAAATATATGAAAAACTGCAGGGCACCAGAGAAGCGACCGTGTTTCGCCTCAATATCAAAGAAAAACAGATCAATCCTCCTTATCCTCTAAATACGAATGAATTCCTCAAACGGGCTTCCCAATTCCTAGATATCAGTCCGGAAAAAGCCCTGGAAATAGCAGAGCAGCTTTACCTGGCCGGCTTTATCAGTTATCCCAGGACAGAAACAAACCTCTATCCTGAGGATCATGACTTTAAATCCATGCTTAAAAACCTGCTCAGGATAGGTGAATACGCTTCCTTTGCAGAAAATTTACTCAAAACGACAGTATCTCCCCGTAATGGGAAAAAGGATGGCCATGATCACCCCCCTATCCATCCTATAAAAGCAGTTTCCGAAAAACAGATCAAAAATGCAGTTAAACTGGATAATTCCTGGAAAGTATATGACCTGATTGTACGTCATTTTCTTGCCAATCTTATGGATTCTGCCCTCTTTGAAAAAACTCACATGGAAGTGCATGTGAAGGATGAACCTTTTGATTGTAAGGGTTCGGTTATGAAGTCCGAAGGATGGAAACAGGTCTATCCGTTTGAGATATCAAAAGAAAAGCTCCTTCCTCCGGTGGCAGAAGGGGACAAGGTGGCTGTAAACAAACTCACAAACACCAAATCCCAGACCACACCTCCCAAAACGCCTAACTGAAGCCGAACTTCTGACCCTCATGGATAAACATGGTATAGGAACCAAGGCAACAGCCCCTTCACACATCGAAACAAACAAGAAAAGAGGCTATTTTGAGATTAAAGGCAAGACCATTTCGATGCTGGATACCGGTTTTAATCTCATGGACGCACTGGGGGTTTCAGTACCTATATTGATACAACCTGAAATCAGGGCAAAAATTGAAGGGTTGATAGAGGATGTTGAAAAGGGAAAGAAATCCTTTGACGAGGCAATCAGTGAAGGTACCGTCCTTATACAGAAAATGTATACCCGGCTCAAGTCCGGTAAAGGCGATATTGTGCTGCGTATTGCAGGTTCTATAAAGGATGAAAAACTGGCTGAAGATAGGAATAATCACATTGGAAAATGCGATAAATGTGGCAGGACGCTGAGCATTATACGTACTGATAAGGGTCGTTTTGTAGGTTGCAGCGGCTATCCGGATTGTCGCAACACGTATCCTCTTCCCCGAAAAGGTTCCCTGGATGTAATGCGCTCCCGGGAGTGCAAAATGGGCGGATTTGCCGTACTCAAGGTCGGTGGTGGAAAATATTACTGGAGTGTTGGAGTTGGTCCATGCTTTAATTGTGAAAAGCAAAAACTATGCTTCCCGCCTACTGTTATAGGAAAATGTCCTCCCTGTGGCTCTGATATGATATTGATTGAGACCAAAGATTCGAAATTCCTGGGATGTGCAAGACGCTGTGGTTTTACATGTTCATACCCCAAAAAGGGTCGTGTTACACTGCGCAAGGAGACCTGTGAAGAATGTGGGTGGAAAATAGTCAGGGTAAAGGAACCCAAGAAGGATGCCAGGCATTATTGCATTAACCGCAAATGCAATAAAAAATTCAAGAATCTGCTCTGAGGTTATATTATGTGTCCCAGAGGGACCTACTGTCTTATACTGAAAACGGATGGTTGTACTGTTGGTGTAGGCAGTCTCAAATCCATAGTATTTGAAGCAGGCTACTATATTTATGTGGGCTCTGCCCTGGGTCCCGGCGGACTAAAACGTATGCATCGCCACCAAAAGCTGGCCCGGGAAAAGGACAAAAAACCCATGTGGCATATTGATTATTTACTTGTCCATCCGGATTTTGAATTTGTGGATGTTGTCTACACCTGCTCTGAAAAACATATCGAATGTGGCATTGCTGCCAATCTGCAGGGAACTTATGTGTCGAAATTCGGTTGTTCGGATTGTTCCTGTCAATCCCATCTTTTCCACAGGTTGACCTGTCCTGTAAATGAAATACAAGCAGCAATCGAGGAAAGCGGGCAAAAACCAAAAATATTGAGTGAAAATGATGATTCCTGAGGATCACCATTCATTCTCAAAATTATCCCTGTATGTAATTTCTGCCAGGGATTTCCTTGTGGATGACCTTTCTTCATCTGTCGGATGACCTATTGCGATAACTGCCATAAATTCCATATCTTTCGGTGCTTTGAGAATTGAGTTCACTTTTTCATCCTGATTGAGTATTTCTCCCAGCCAGACAGCACCCAGGCCAAGTTCATTGCATGCAAGAAGCATGTTCTCTATCGAAGCACCTATGGACTGAATGTCCTTGGTACGATTGTATCCGCTTTCCTTATCGAAATAGAAAGCAACAAGCACTTTTGCCCCTCTCACAGTGTCACTGTAATGGGTGCAATTGGATAACGCTTCAATAGTGTCTGCCCTGCGAATCACCACAAACTTCCAGGGCTGGTTATTGAGTCCTGAAGGAGCCCAGCGGGCACATTCTAACAGAGTTGTGATGGCCTCATCATCCACATCCTCATCTGTAAAATGGCGTACACTTCTGCGGTTGTAGATATTATCTAACGTGTTCATGTTTTCCTCCAAAAAAGGAAAGGAAAAAAGAGAAAAAAAGATTACTTTTCGTTGAGTTCACTGTTAAGCCAGGGCATCATGGCACGCAGTTTCCTGCCTACCTCTTCAACCGGGTGTTCCCTGTCCTGACGTTCCATTGCTTTGAGGACAGGATTGTTGGCCTTATTTTCCAGTACGAAATCTTTTGCAAATTCACCGTTCTGGATGCGATCCAGGGCTTCATACATTGCCAGGCGGGATTCATCGTTGATGACCTTAGGTCCAACTGTCATTCCACCGTATTCTGCTGTGTTGGAGACAGAATACCACATTTTTTCCAGTCCACCTTCGTGGATGAGGTCTACGATAAGTTTGACTTCGTGAAGTGTTTCAAAATAGGCCATTTCAGGCTTGTAACCTGCTTCGACCAGTACTTCAAAAGAGTTCTTGATCAGGGAAGCTACACCGCCACAGAGGTCTACCTGTTCACCAAACAGATCGGTCTCGGTTTCCTCACGGAAAGTTGTTTCGATGACACCCGCACGGGTACATCCCACACCCCGGGCATGGGCAAGGGCCAGTTTCTTTGCATTGCCTGTAGCATCCTGGTAGATCGCGATCAGACCGGGCACACCTGCATTGTCCATGTAGGTCCTCCTGACTAAATGTCCCGGACTCTTTGGAGCAACCATGTAGACATCAACATCTGCAGGGGGCACGATCTGGTTGTAGTGGATGTTGAACCCATGGGAAAAGACAAGTGCATTACCTCCTTCAAGTCCCGGCTCGATTTTATCCCTGTATACATCAGCCTGTACTTCGTCGGGCATGAGAATCTGGATGATATCAGATTCCCTTGCAGCATCTTCAACAGACATGACCTTCAGGCCATCTTCTTCTGCCTGTTTCCAGCGTCTGCTACCAACCCTCAGGCCGACCACTACATCAAGACCGGAGTCATGAAGGTTCTGTGCTTGGGCGTGTCCCTGGCTGCCATAACCGATAACTGCGATCTTCTTGCTATCCATCACTGAAAAATCAGCATCTTCATCGTAATATAGATCTACCATTTATTTCAATCTCCTGTTAAATATTATAGTTATGAACTTTTTGAGCCCCTTGTTAGGGCAATTCTTCCTGTACGGACAAGTTCCTTGATTCCGAAGGGTTTGAGAAGTTTCTCGATAGCGGCAATTTTTTCTTCATCACCGGTAACTTCAATGGTAATGGATTTTGACGCTACGTCAACAATACGTGCACGGAAGATATCAACTATCTGGATTATCTCAGCCCTTGTATCCTTATCGGACTTAACCTTGATAAGAGCCAGTTCCCTTTCCACGGATTCGTCAGCACCAAGATCGGTAACACGAATCACATCGATCAGCTTATTCAGTTGTTTGCTAACCTGTTCTACGACATGGTCGTCTCCGCGGACCACCAGGGTCATTCTGGAAACGTTAGGATCTTCAGTAACTCCTACTGCAAGACTATCGATATTATATCCACGTCTTGCAAAGAGCCCTGCCACCCTGGACAGCACTCCGAACTTGTTCTCTACCAGAACTGCAAGTGTGTGTCTCATTATTTCCTCTCTAGGTCAAGTATTTCATTGATAGGTGCACCTGCAGGCACCATTGGCGATACGTTTTCCTCACATTCTACAATAAAGTCTATAATTACCGGTTTTCCGGAATCCATCGCTTTTTCAAGGGCCGGTTTTACCTCGGAAGTTTTCTCAACCCTGATACCAACCGCACCATAAGCTTCGGCCAGTTTCACAAAATCAACACTGTCCCGGATGCAGGTATGTGAATAACGCTTTTCAAAGAACAATTCCTGCCACTGCCTGACCATCCCCAGGTAACCGTTGTTCATTATGGCTACGATCACCGGAATGTCATTCTGGACAGCAGTTGCGATTTCCTGGGAATTCATCTGGAATGAACCATCGCCTGCAATATTGAATACCACTCTATCCGGTTTTCCGACCTTGGCACCGATTGACGCAGGATAGCCGTATCCCATTGTCCCAAGTCCTCCGGATGTGATGAAACTCCTGGGTTCACTGAACTTGTAATACTGGGCTGCCCACATCTGGTGCTGGCCGACTTCAGTAACTATGATAGCATCTTTGCATGCTTCATAGATCTGTTCAATAATGTATTGGGGTTTGAGTCCGTCCTGTTCACCAACATAGTGCAGAGGATAGGATTTTTTCCAGCCCTCTATCCTGTCCAGCCACTCTTTCCGGTTTTCTTTCTCAACAGGTTTTACGTATTTGTTAAGGGAGGCAAGGATGTTCTTTGCGTCCCCGACAATCGGTATATCCACCGCTATGTTCTTGGAAATCTCGGCAGGATCGATGTCAATATGCAGGATTTTTGCGTTGGGTGCAAAGGATGCAAGTTTACCCGTCACGCGGTCGTCAAATCTTGCACCGACTGCTATTAGAAGGTCACATTCCTGTATGGTGTAATTGGCATATTTGGTTCCGTGCATGCCGGGCATTCCCACGTAAAGGGGATGTTGTGTCGGGAAACCACCTATACCGGTAAGGGTTGTGGTTACAGGTGTCTGTACATGTTCGGCAAACTGCAGTAGCTCTTCACTGGCATTTGATCCAAGTATTCCGCCACCTGCATATATCAAAGGCTAATGGGCTTTTTCAATTGCGGAGGCAGCTCGCTTAACCTGCTGGAGATTTCCCTTGTAGGTGGGTTTGTACCCTTTAAGGTCCACTTTATCCGGATAGGAAAATTCGATTTCCTCGGTTGTTATATCCTTGGGTAGATCTATCAACACGGGTCCGGGTCTTCCTGTGGATGCAATGTGGAAAGCCTCTTTGATTATACGGGGCAGGTCCTTTGCATCCTGCACAAGATAGTTGTGTTTGGTGATTGGCATTGTGATGCCGGTGATATTTGCTTCCTGGAACGCATCGTTGCCTATCATTGAACGGGGCACCTGTCCTGTGAGTGCGACCATTGGTATAGAATCCATGTAGGCATTTGCAATACCGGTTACAAGGTTGGTGGCACCTGGTCCGGAGGTTGCAAGACATACACCAACCTTGCCGGTTGCCCTTGCATATCCTTCTGCGGCATGGGCTGCTGCCTGCTCATGCCTGACAAGAATGTGTCTGAGATCGGATTTGTATATCTCATCATATATGTGAAGAAGGACACCACCGGGATAGCCGAAGATAACCTCCACATTTTCTTCATAGAGGCACTCGATGATTGCGCGTGCACCTGTCATCTTGTTGTTATTTTCACTCATTATATCCCTTCGTTTTCTTCTCTTGCTTCTAACTTCAATTCATTAGCTGGTTTATTGCATTTATCACAGCTTCAACGGATGCTGTGATTATATCTGTACGGGCACCCCGGGAGCTAACCATTTTTCCATCCTTTGAAAGTTTAACACGCACTTCCACCAGCGCATCAGTACCGCCGGTTATCGCGTCGACGTGGTATTCTTCCAGCTGTACATCCCCTATACCTGATACAGCCTTGCGTATTCCTTTTACAACTGCATCTACGGGACCATCCCCGATATCGGCTTCCACAACTTCCTCACCATCCACGGTTATCCTTACCGATGCGGTTGGCATAACCTGGTTACCGGATACGATGGTGAAATCTTTGAGTTTGACCCGGGATTCCCTGTAAATGTTCAGGACGGTGTCGGCAATTGTTTGTAAATCGGAATCTGTGACATGTTTTCCATGGTCCCCTATTTCTTTGACCCGGGTGAGGATTTCATTGAGCTGGGCATCGTCTACTTCCAGTCCGAGTTCTTTCAATGCCAGGGTTACTGAGCTTTTGCCGGCGTGTTTGCCCAGAACTATTTTTCTTTCCCTGCCCAGAACTTCGGGTTTCAGGGGCTCATATGTAGAAGTGTCTGCCAGCAGTCCGTGTACATGAATGCCTGCTTCATGGGTGAATGCATTGCCTCCAACGAGCGATTTATTGATGGCCACAGGTATGCCGGTCAAGCGGCTGACCAGTCTGGATGTTTTATAAAGTTCTTCTGATTTTATACCAGTTCTGTGATCATAAAGCCATTCCAGGATCATCACAACTTCTTCCAGTGAGGTATTCCCGGCCCTTTCACCGATCCCATTTATGGTCATATGGGCTTCCCCGGCCCCGGCTTTCAGGGCAGCTATGGTATTGGCTACGGATAGTCCGAAATCATCATGGCAGTGAATGCTTACCGGTACACTGCATGTACTGGAAAGTTCGCTGAAAATATTTTCCGTTTTTTCGGGAACCAGCATTCCCACAGTATCACAATAGCATAACCTGTCGGCTCCGGCATCGATACCGTCTTGGTAGAGGCTCTTCAGGAAATCAAAATCTGCCCTGGATGCATCTTCCCCGCTGAATTCAACAATCAATCCATGATCTTTTGCGTATTCAATGACACGGGTTGACATTTCCCTGACTGCTTGCCTGTCCTTTTTCAATTTCACATTGATATGCAGGTCTGATACAGGTGCGACCAGATGGATGGAATCCACATCGCATTCCAGGGCGTAGTCTACATCCTGCTGCATTATACGGCAATAACTGCATATTTCAGAATCAAGACCTTCAGCAGTGATTCCTCTTATAGCGTTTCTCTCACCTTCGGAGGTGATAGCAGATCCTGCTTCGATGATGTGTACTCCCATTTCGTCCAGTTTACGGGCGATCCAGAGTTTTTCTTCACAAGTCAGTGCTACACCGGGTGTTTGTTCACCGTCTCTCAGGGTAGTGTCCAGAAAGCGTACATTTTCGAATAATACAATCCCTCACGATTTTTATGAATATTGTGCAACCATGTGACACGCTCATATTAAATATAAGTTCGCGTTGACCATATGACTGTTAGCCTTTCATGCATACAAAAGGTAAATCATGAAATGCTTTGAAAATAGAATTCTATTATTAAAATAATTGATGGTATAAGCCGGTTTTAATGTGAAAAGTAATTGGAGAAGTATTAGAAATACTTCCCTACATTTTTAGCTGCTTTTGCAACAAGAGAGGCGCTTGCTTTAAGGTCATCAATGGAAATCACTTCTACCGGTGAGTGAATGTATCTTGCAGCCACACTGATTGTACTTGACGGAACACCTTCCCTTGTCAGGTGTATTGCGGTTGCGTCGGTGGTTCCTCCGTCTCCCACATCGAGCTGATGGGGCAGGTCATTCTCCTGTGCTGTTTCTTTTAGCCATTTGACAACCTGTTTGTCTGCCATCAGGCCCCTGCCAGCACCATCAACTACAGTAATTACCGGACCCTTGCCAACTTCCAGGGCTGAATCTTTCTTTTCTATGCCGGGATGGTCACCGGGGATGGTGACATCTGTTGCAATTGCAATATCCGGATTCAGACCGAAAGCAGATGTGCGTGCACCTTTAAGTCCCACCTCTTCCTGGACCGTTCCCACAGCATAAATTGTGGCATCAATATCCATCTCGGAAATCTGTTTCAGGGCGTCGATCACCATGGCCACCCCAACCCGGTTATCAAAGGCTTTGGAGGTGTAGAGACCATTTTGCAATGCCACGAAGTTCCTGTCTATAGAAATGGGTGTACCAACTTCGATTCCTAGGTTTTCGGCATCTTCCTTGTCCTTTGCCCCGACATCCACAAACATTTCTTCTGCCTTTATCGGTTTCTTTTTATCCTCATCTTTCATCACGTGAGGAGGTTTGGAACCGATGACACCCGGGATAGGTCCCTTGGTAGTGTGCACCATGACACGCTGGCTGTGCAGGGTCTGGTCAAACCAGCCACCGATAGTCACAAATCTGAGAAATCCGTTCTCATCGACGTATTTAACCATAAGCCCTATCTCATCCATATGTGCAGCAAGCATAATGGAAGGACCTGTGCCCTTTTTAGTACCTATGAGGTTTCCCATTTTATCTACTTCTATAGTATCTACATAGGGCTTGATTTCCCTCTCCATGATTTTGCGGATACTTTCTTCATTGCCGGAAATTCCGTGGGCATTTGCCAGTTCTTCAAGAAGTTTTTCTATTTCCATTTGTATACCTTCCTTGTTTCTTTTAGGTTTAATAGTTCTCCAGAGATAAATAGTTTTGAGTAAGTGGTGAAAGGATTATTTAATTTACAGGTATCACGATATATGGTGGAAACATTTTAATTCTGGACAACAGAAGATATGCAGATGCCTCCATCCCGAATAATTTTCCATATTGATATGGACAGTTTTTTCTCCTCAGTAGAAGTGCGTGAGAGACCATCCCTTAAGGGCCTCCCGGTCGTGGTTGGCTCTGACCCAAAAAAAGGGGAAGGAAGGGGTGTGGTAAGTACGTGTTCCTATGAGGCGCGCAATTATGGCATCCATTCGGCAATGCCTATTTCGAAAGCCTATATGCTTTGTCCGGATGCGGTCTTTTTGCGGGTGAATATGCCCCTCTATAAGCAGGCATCGGAAAATATAATGCTACTACTGCAGCGCTACACTTCTGTTTTCCAGCAGGTAAGTGTGGATGAAGCATATCTGGATGTTACTGATATTGTGAAAACCTACACTGAGGCACAGGACCTTGCTTTCAGGATAAAGAAAGAAATGTATGATGATGAGGATCTCACCTGTTCTATCGGGATAGCACCCAACAAGATTGTGGCTAAGATTGCTTCTGATTACCAGAAGCCCGACGGTCTGACGGTTGTGAAGCCTGAAAATGTACAGGAATTCCTGTTTCCGATGGAAGTATCTGCCATTCCCGGTGTAGGCAGGCGTACCCGTGAGATCCTGGGTAAAATGGGCATCCTGACCATTGGGGACCTTGCACGCACCGATGTGCAACTGCTTGTATCACGCCTGGGCAAATCCGCCCTTAAATTGCGCCAGATGGCGCTGGGTAATTATTACAGTAAGGTGGCCGGTAAAAGTGAGGTTAAATCCATAAGCAAGGAGGATACCTTTGAAGAAGATGTCGGGGATATGGAACTATTAAGGGAAACTATGGACAGGCTTGCGCAACAGGTACACAGCAGGTTGGTCAGGCACGGTTATGTATTCCGTACTGTCAACCTAAAGATACGGTTCGAGGATTTTACTACATACACACGGGCTTTTTCTCTCAGGGCAACCAGCAATGACCTTTCTGTGATCTGCAAGATAGGCACCCGTATGTTACAGGAATTCAGCTGCAAGAAGAAGGTAAGGCTAATCGGGATAGGTGTTTCGAGCCTGATAAAGATAGATTCTCAACAGACTACCCTGGAAGATTTCATAAGAGGGGGATCAGAATGAAAATGGAAACCTGATCAGACCCAGCAGGTAAAGGACCAGGATTATGGCCGGCTGGTGCAACAGGTACATTGCAAGGGACCTTTTTCCCATTGCAGTGAGCAGTCTTACCGGGGCAAAGCCTGTCATATCAGGAATGTTAAATCTTCTTTCATAGGCCGGATACAGGTGATTGCTGGTGGCAATTCCTATCAGTACAAGACCAAACCAGGGAAGCAGGGGAAAATAATCAAGTGTCTGGAATGATGTGGAATGCACTCCCAGCCACAAAAACCAGTCATTTGGCACACGTATTGTTTTCAGGTAAAATCCAATTGCGATTACAACTCCCGCGACAATTAGGTTGGCATGTTTCTTTTCAATCAACGGATAGGCAATTATTATTGAGATTCCCAGAAAATGCAGAATCCCGAAAATGATTGGCATAGAGGGATACGCAAACCAGCTTACTAAAGTAATCAGACTTCCCCAGAAAAATATCCGAATTCCCCTTTTTACATATTTGTGCCAGGGATTTCTGTTTTCTGGATGTTTCAAACGGTATCGTGAATAACTAAGGCCCAGGGCAATTCCTGCAGTATATATAAAGAGAACAGCTGAACTTCTACCGATTATCCATAATTTGCCCTGATTAACTGCGAAAGAAAAATTGCCCAGCAGGTCCAGGTCATAGAATGTATGGTATATAATCATGAGGACAATGGCACAGCCCCGCAAAAGGTCAACCTCCCAGAAACGTTGCTCAGGCAGTACCATTGATTTTACCATGAAAAAAGGATAATATCATTTTTTCTTGCGCTTGCCATGGAATGTGGAGGCCAGATCTACTGCATAGGTCCCGTTTTCCTTGATTGCCATGATAATCTCCTCGCGTTCAAGCAGGGAATCAAGGTTCAACTCATAGGACCCGGGACCAATAATACGTACAGATTCAACTTTCTCCCCGTCTTCTTCAATAATGGTGCTTTCTTTATGCTCAATCCCTATGAATTCATCAACTTCATGAATGAATTCCTCGGAAGGAGATGTCTTTTCTTTTTCCTCAGTAACTTCTTTTGCGGTTTCACTACCTTTCTCTACTTCATCAGTTTCCTTTTCGGACTCATTGCTTACGTAGAGAAATTTGTTCCATCCACAGTTCGGGCAGCCATTGAGGATAACTTCGGCCCCGTCTTCAAATACAGTCTCACATTTAGTACATTTGTGGGGCATTAGTTCACCGGTTTACTATTTGGCTATCTGTCTTTTAACCCTTACGAGTAAATGGCTTATTTTAGTCGATATATTTACCAATAAGAGTTTTTAGTCTGTACTTTGTTTCGTAAGGTATCATCTCAGGATCAGTCATTATTGCTCCATCAAGAGCATGCCTGCATTCACAATCCTGTTCAATATCAAGGGATTCAAGTGCCTGACGAATAATAGTTCTAACTGCTTTTTCGTTTTTTACTACATTTCCAATGATTGTTTCCATAGTCACATCTTCTTCATGCCATACATCATAATCAGTCACAGTTGCAATGGTGCTATAGCAGATTTCGGCTTCACGTGCAAGTTTTGCCTCAGGTATGGCAGTCATTCCGATTATATCAAAACCCAGTGACCTATAAACATTTGATTCGGCCCTGGTTGAAAACTGGGGCCCTTCTATACATACGTAGGTTCCTTTGGGATGACTGTTGTAGCCGTTTTCGATTGCAATTTTATGGAGCAAATTAGACATCCCGGAACAAAAAGGATCAGCAAAACCCGTGTGAGCAACTATGTCTTGATCAAAGAAAGTTGAAGGGCGAAGTTTTGTCCTGTCATATATCTGGTCAGGGATTACAATATCCAGAGGCTTTATCTCTTCTTTCAGGCTTCCAACAGCTGAGGCGGCTATTATCTGTTTGACACCAAGTTTTTTCAGGGCAAAGATGTTGGCTCTGGAATTCAGGTTGGTTGGAGAGACCCTGTGTCCTGTCCCATGTCTTGGTAGAAAACAGACTTTTTTTCGCCAAAATCTCCCACTGTAATCGAATCCGACGGTTTGCCAAAAGGTGTATCCACCTCTATCTGGCGGACGTTGTCAAATAGACTTACGTCATATACGCCGCTTCCGCCGATGATCGCAATGTCTGCATGTCCTTTCAATATATCACCTTATTTTCAAAGTTTTTTCCAGAATGTTTTGCCCTTTGTGATTTCGGAAGTTATAATTCCTCTTCTTTCCATCTCCCTGAGAACCTCAACAAGACGGCCAGGTTGGGCTATTTCAAAAGATGTGGATTCCATTGAATGATGTTCATAAAGGGTATGTTTCAGAGCGGGAATGTCCCAGTATTCGGCTTCTTCATGTTCCATGGTGCCGGTAATGATGTCGGTCATATCCTCGATGAAATTCCAAGGGAAAACTATCCATGCCCATTCCTCCAATCTTTCACCACAATAATCGGGTTCAAGGGCAGAGTTATAGAGGTACTGGAGGGTAGCGGTCCTGATCTCTTTTGGATCCTGCTTCTGAATATAATCCTTTGCATGAAGCATACTCTGGCCACTGTCTGTAATATCATCCACGATAAGTACTTTCTTGCCGGTAGCGGCACTTTCTGCCAATGGGTAGCGTATTATTGGTTCGTCGCCTGCAACGGCAGTTCCTGTATAGTGTTCGATCTTAAGGCTTGTAAGATCATCCAGTCCCAGAAAGTCACACATCACGCGACCGGCAAACCATCCGCCTCTGGCCAGTGCAATAATGATATCGGGTTCATAACCAGAATTTTTAACGTCTTCAGAAACGTCCCTGCAAAGATTATAGATGTAATCCCAGTTTGTAATAACACATTTGAATTTATCAGGTAATGCCATTGAATTTCCTCCTGCTATGGAATGGTTTAACCGTGCTGTGTTATATCTTTTTTCATATAGTTTTTCCATGCACAACCTTTATGTACCATAATACCGTTATCAGGTTCCTCGACAAACGCAATATAAGCCACCCGTAGCGGGGTGGGGTAGCCAGGAGATCCCGACGGGCTCATAACCCGTAGACCGATGGTTCGAATCCATCCCCCGCTATACACTCTTCTTTTGAACATATTAACTTTGATTTCTACTTTAATGTCGTCAAATTTAAGGGTCCAGACTCATTCTAGGCAATATGTTTCCATTTCCTGCTGAATTGCTAGTCGTAGTTTTTGGTCTTGCAGCTGCTATGTCCTGGGGTACGGGAGATTTCAGTGGCGGTATTGCAACCAGAAAGACCAGTGTTTATATGGTTGTTATGATAACCCAGTTCATAGGTTTCTTCTTACTTGTTACTACAGGCCACATAACCTCGGAACCCCTCCCTCTAAAAATTGATTATTTATGGGCCCTTCTGGTAGGGATATTCGGGAATGTAGGAATTCTTTCCCTTTACAAGGGCCTCTCATCGGGAAAAATGGGCCTTGTAGCGCCTGTTTCTGCGGTTGTTGCCGTTCTTGTTCCTGTTATTTACAGCCTTTTTACAGAAGGGTTACCTGCATTCCATAAAATTTTGGGATTTAGTATTGCTCTTGTAGGTGTTTGGTTAGTCTCAAGCAGCAGCAGTATGTCAAAAATTAATATAGGTGATCTCAAACTCCCCTTTCTTGCAGGACTGGGATTTGGATTGGCTTATATCTCAATAAGTAATTTCAGTGGAGTTTCAATCTTCTGGACACTGGCAGTTGCTAAAATTGAAGGTGCAATAATATTGCTGTTGTTTCTATTCTCAAAAGGCAACCTATGCATACCGGTTAGAAAAGTGGCTTTGCCTATTCTTATCGCAGGTATTGGTGACACTGCAGGCAGCATCTTTTTCACAGCAGCAAGTCAGGTAGGGAGGCTGGATATTGCCACGGTCACATCTGCTCTTTACCCGGCAGGCACAGTCCTGCTTTCCTGGATAGTGCTTGGTGAATATCTATCTTCCAGACAATGGGTGGGAGTATTGATGGCTTTGTTTTCAGTTATTTTGCTGTCTGCTTGATAGGGTACTGACCATTTGTCACAAAATAATTATATAAAACAATCGAGTACTATTGAAGCAGAACTTAAAAAGGACGATCCCTATTATGGTAATGGACAAACTCAGTAATTCCCTGCAGGATGCCCTTAAAAAAACTCGTAGGTGCCGGACGCATTGATGAGCGTACGGTAAACGATGTTGTAAAGGATATCCAGAGGGCACTTCTTCAATCCGATGTTAATGTCAAGATGGTGATGCAGCTTTCCAAGAGCATAAAGGAGAGAGCTCTTGATGAGAACGTTCCCCAGGGTATGAATCCCCGGGAACATGTGATACGCATCGTTTATGAGGAACTAATGAAAACTGTGGGTGAAGGTACCAATATCCCGCTAAAACCCCAGAAAATAATGATGATTGGATTGCAGGGTAGTGGTAAGACTACAACCACGTCCAAACTTGCCCGTTATTTCCAGCGTAAAGGGCTCAAACCTGCTGTGGTCTGTGCTGATACTTTCAGGCCCGGGGCTTACCAGCAGCTTAAAACCCTTTGTGAATCCCTGAATGTGCCGTTCTATGGTGAAGAAGGCAACCCTGATGCTGTGGGTATAGTTGAACGGGGCCTTGCTGAAATAGACAAGTATGATGTGAAAATCATTGATACAGCAGGTCGCCACTCTCTTGAAAACGATCTTATAGATGAGATGGAGAGAATCCATGCAATTTCCAATCCGGATTATAAATTGCTTGTACTCGATGCCGGTATCGGCCAACAGGCAAGTGAACAGGCAAAAGCATTCAATGACTCAGTTGGAATTTCCGGTGTTGTAATCTCAAAACTTGATGGTACCGCAAAAGGTGGCGGTGCTATGTCTGCTGTTGCCGCAACAGATTCTTCGATAGCTTTCATTGGTGTTGGTGAAACACCAGAAGACCTGGAAAAATTCGAGGCAGACAGGTTCATCTCCCGCCTGCTTGGGATGGGAGACCTTAAGTCCCTGATGGAAAAGGCAGAAGAATCCCTCTCAGAAGATGAACTCGATGTTGAGTCCATGATGAAGGGGAAATTTACCCTCAAGGACATGTACAAACAGCTTGAAGCCATGAACAAGATGGGTCCCATGAAGCAGATCATGCAAATGTTGCCACTGGGTGGTATGGGCATGAAAGTTTCCGACGAGGCTTATGAAGTCACGGGACAGAAAATGGCACAGTACAAAACCCTCATGGATTCAATGACAGAAGAAGAAATGACAAATCCGCGTATAATCGGCAGTTCCCGCATTAAAAGAATATCCATAGGTGCTGGTTCCAATCCGGAAACCGTTCGTGAGCTGCTGAAATATCACAAGCAGATGCAAAATGCCATGAAAGGAATGCGTGGCGGCAAATTTAATATGAAGAAAATGATGAAAAAATGGGAATGTAATCATTCCCTCAGTTCTATTTTTCCGTCTTTGTAACCGATATACACTTTATCGGTATTGGTAAATATTCCATGTTCTACGATTCCGACAACATTTGACAGTTTATCTGCAAATTCCTGCGGATCCGGGATCTCTCCGAAAGCAGCATCCATAATGAAATTACCATTGTCGGAGATTACCGGTCCATCCTTTCTGGATGCAGGGCGTATACTGGCTTCTCCACCCATTCGTGCAACTTGTTGCTGTACAAGTTCACGGGCACATGGCAGGACTTCCAATGGAATCGCCATTGATATTGTTTCACTTATCTTGGAGTCATCCACCACTACAATGAATTTCTTTGCTGAAAGGGAAACTACCTTCTCCCGGAAGTGTGCACCTCCGCCTCCCTTTACCACATTGAGTTTTGCATCGACTTCATCGGCACCGTCAATTGCGATGTCCAGCACGGGATTCTCGGCCAGGCTTGTCAGGGGGATGCCTGCCTGTATCGCCAGCATTTCAGATTGGTAGGAAGTTACAACTGCCCTTATATCCAGTCCCTTTTTGACTCTTTCTCCCAGGCTTTTGATTGCGTAAGCAGTTGTGGAGCCGGTACCCAGCCCCACGATCATACCGTCATCCACAAGTTCTGCTGCGGCCCTGCCGGCGGCTTCCTTGCCTGAATGGTGACCTTTTGCATTTCTGTCTGCCATTGTATTGCCTTCTTATGGGGAAAGACGCCTGCGGTCCCTGGGGAACAGTACGACATCACGGATGTTCTCCACGCCAAGCATGGTCATCACAAATCTTTCACAACCCAGGCCCCAGCCGGAGTGTGGGGGCATTCCGTAACTGAAAGCGCGGAGATAGAAATCAAACCCTTCAGGGTCAAGTCCCTGATCTGCTATCCTGTTTTTGAGCATTTCCGGAACGTGTATGCGCTGTGCACCGGAGGAAAGTTCCATGGTCCTGTGCATCATGTCAAAGGACTTGGAGAATTCAGGTTTTTCCTCGTAGGGCATGGCGTAGAACGGTTTAATTTCGGTTGGCCAGTCAATGATGAAATAGTGTTCTTCTCCCGTTTCCTGGAAAACATGTTCCCCTATGGTATGCTCGGAAAGGGTGGAAAGATCGTCTCCCCATTTCAATTCCTCTTCACCATGGGAGTTGACAATATCTATCGCTTCCTGATATGTCAGTTTGAGGAAAGGGGTTTTTGGAACCCTGAGTTCGATTCCCATTACTTCAAGAGCATCGGGTACGTTCTCTATGACCTGATTGTAAACGTATTCCACCATGTTTTCTAGGATTTCCATTACATCGAAGTGGTCGACAAAACTCGCCTCTATATCAATAGATGTAGCTTCGTTCAGGTGGCGTCGGGTATCGTGTTCCTCTGCACGGAAAATCGGCCCGATCTCAAATACCCTGTCCATTCCACCGGACATCAGGATCTGCTTGAAAAGCTGGGGACTCTGGTTGAGGAAGGCTTCCCTGTCGAAATAAGTAATCGGGAAAAGGGCAGTACCTCCTTCGGTTGCTGTGGCCACAACCTTGGGACTTGAAGTTTCCAGGAATCCATCATTTGCAAGATAATTCCTGACAGCATGCAGAACCTCATGTCTTATCCTGAATATGGCATTTGTTCTGCTTCTTCTCAAATCTATGAAACGTGAATCCAGTCTTGTGTCGAGTTCAGCATCCACTTTTCCTGTGGTGTCCAGAGGCAGGGGAGATTCTGCTTCATTGAGCAGTTCGATCTCATCAGGTATCAATTCATAACCATTAGGGGCTTTTTCTTCGGGCTTAATACTGCCCCTGACAGAGATAACTGATTCCCGGATAAGCTTTCTGGCGAAATTAAACAGTTCCCTGTCAATTTTCTTCTTTACAAGAGTAATCTGGGCTCTTCCCTGTCTGTCCCTTAATACAACAAAACAAATTCCTCCAAGATCACGTACCTCATGTACCCAACCTGCAAGAGCAACCTTGTCGTCTCCGATTTTACCGGGATCGATCTGTGTCGTATAATGCGTCCTTAAATTTGCCAATGACATTTGCTCACCTTGATTTTATTGATATTGTGAATATGATTTCTGGTCATTACCGGTTTTCCTCTTAAAAAACATTCCTGTAGATATATCTAACCATTTGTTAAAGGAAAAACTAACAGATTATACTTAACTATTTAATAAATGAACACGTATGGAGAGCAAAACTCAATAGGAGACGCTAGCTACAGTTTTTGTGTTCTCTTTTTGTTTATTTTTTGCATTTATTATTTAAATGGATTCATGGAGACAGAACGCGATGAGTGACAGAGATGTCTATGATGCGACCCATATTCAGGTGTTGGAAGGACTGGAAGCCGTACGCAAGCGACCGAGCATGTATATCGGAAGCATTGATGGCCGGGGTTTACACCATCTTGTTTATGAAGTAGTGGATAACAGTATAGATGAGGCCCTTGCAGGCTATTGTACCTCAATTGACGTTTCTATAAACAGGGATGGATCGGTTACGGTCAGGGATGACGGCAGGGGAATCCCTACAGATATACATTCCAAATACAAAAAATCGGCACTTGAAGTTGTAATGACCATTCTGCATGCAGGGGGTAAATTCGATAAGAGTTCCTACAAGGTATCAGGTGGTCTTCATGGAGTAGGTGTGTCTGTTGTAAACGCTCTTTCTGAATGGAACGATGTTGAAGTTCACAGGAATGGCAAAATTTTCTATCAGCGTTACGTAAGAGGAAAACCTCTTGATGATGTAATCGAGAAAGGGGATACTGAAAGTACCGGTACATCGATGACCTTCAAACCGGATACCGACATTTTTGAAACAGTAGATTTTAATTTCGAAACGCTGGCCACAAGGTTAAGGGAACTTGCATTTTTAAATCGTGGAATTAAGATTGTCATAACCGATAAGCGATCAGATGAGCCCCTACAGGAAGTTTTTGAGTATGATGGCGGTATTGTCTCTTTTGTTGAATATTTGAACAAGAGCCGCAATGTACTGCATGAACAACCTATATATTTTGAGAGGGAAAAGGAAGATACCCGTGTTGAAATCGCCATGCAGTATACAGACAGTTATGGTGAATATGTCTATTCCTTTGCAAATAATATCAATACCCATGAAGGTGGCACTCATCTGGCGGGTTTCAAGTCAGCCCTGACCAGGGTTGCCAATGATTATGCCAAACGCAACAACATTGCCAAAGGGGACATCAAACTCAGCGGTGATGATATCCGGGAAGGGCTGGCAGGAATTATCAGTGTTAAATTGATGGACCCTCAATTTGAAGGTCAGACAAAGACAAAACTTGGAAACAGTGAACTTAAGGGTATTGTGGAATCCATGGTTTCTGAGGGTCTCTCGGAGTTTATGGAAGAAAACCCCAAGATTGCTTCTGCTATCCTGCAAAAAGCAATGGATGCACGCAGGGCCAGGGAAGCGGCCAAAAAGGCACGGGAATTAACGCGGCGCAAAAGTGCCCTGGAAGTCAGCACTCTTCCCGGCAAACTTGCGGACTGTTCTGAAAAAGACCCTTCTGTATCTGAAATTTACCTTGTGGAAGGTGATTCTGCAGGTGGTTCGGCAAAGATGGGTCGTGAGAGGCGTTTCCAGGCGATTCTTCCTTTCAGGGGTAAGATACTGAACGTGGAAAAATCCCGTTTGTCACGGATATTGAAAAATAATGAGATCCTTTCCCTGATCACTGCAATGGGAACCGGTATTGGGGATGAGTATGACCTCTCAAAGGCTCGCTATCACAAAGTCGTGATCATGACTGATGCCGATGTGGATGGCGCACATATACGCACCCTTATGCTTACTTTCTTTTTCCGCTACATGACCCCTTTGATAGACGCTGGGTATGTATACATCGCACAACCACCGCTCTATAGTATCAAGAAAGGTAAAAATCAACGATTTGCCTATACCGAGAGGGAAAAGGACAAAATAATCGAAGAGATTGGCGAAAAGGGTGTAAGTATACAGCGCTACAAGGGTCTTGGTGAAATGAATCCCGATCAACTATGGGAGACAACCATGAATCCTCAGACACGCACTATTTTGCAGGTAACAATGGAGGATGCGGTCGCGGCTGATGAGATGTTTTCCGTTCTGATGGGAGATGAAGTTGCTCCCAGACGTAAATTCATACAGGAGCATGCAAAGGATGTTATCAACCTGGATGTATGAGGTGGTATAAAATGACAGATGATAATGGTATAAATCCTCTCGATAAAAGAATCGAACAGCATGACGGGGAAGGCGGACGTGTAGTTCCGGTGCTTATCCAGGATGAGATGAAGCGTTCTTATATTGATTATTCGATGAGTGTTATTGTGGGAAGGGCCCTGCCTGATGCCCGTGATGGTTTGAAGCCGGTTCATCGCCGTATTCTTCATTCGATGAATGAAGCCGGTATAACCCATGATAAGGCGTACAAGAAATCTGCCCGTGTAGTGGGTGATGTATTGGGTAAGTTCCATCCACACGGTGATACTGCAGTGTATGACAGTCTGGTGCGTATGGTCCAGGATTTTTCCCTGCGTTATCCGTTAATAGACGGGCAGGGTAACTTTGGGTCTGTTGATGGTGATTCTGCTGCAGCAATGCGTTACACAGAAGTCCGCATGGATAAGATAACCACTGAAATGCTTGAAGATATCAAGAAGGGAACTGTTGATTTCAAGCCTAACTATGATGGTTCCCTGGAGGAACCTGAAGTCCTGCCTTCAAAGTTGCCCAACCTGCTTTTGAACGGCTCCACCGGTATTGCTGTGGGGATGGCAACCAACATGGCCCCCCATAATCTCGGGGAGGTTGTGGATGCTACTGTCAAATTGATTGATGATCCTGACACTGAACTTTCAGAACTTCGAAAGATCGTGAAAGGACCGGATTTCCCTACTGGTGGTATCATAATGGGTACCAGTGGGATCAAGAGTGCTTATGAGACAGGACGCTCCCCTATCCACCTGCGTGCCGTGACCGAGATAGAGGAGATGAAGAATGATAAATATCGCATAGTGGTATACGAACTTCCTTATCAGGTGAACAAAGCACGTCTTGTAGAATCCATCGCCAACCTCGTAAGGGATAAAAAAATTGAGGGTATTTCGGATTTGAGGGATGAATCCGGCAGGGAAGGTATGCGGGTGGTTATTGAACTTAAGAAGGCAGCCAACCCCAAAGTCCTGCTCAACCAGCTCTACAAACAGACCCAGCTTGAAACCACATTTGGTATCATTAACCTGGCTCTGGTTGACGGGGTCCCCCGCGTGCTTAATCTCAGGGAACTGATCCAGATATATCTCAAACATCGTATAGATGTTATCAGTCGACGTACAGCTTTTGATCTAAGAAAAGCCGAGGAAAGAGCACATATTCTTCAGGGGCTTAAAACAGCCCTGGATAATATCGATGAAGTTATCAAATTGATACGCGGTTCTTCTACCACAGAGGAGGCAAAAGAAGGGCTTATAAGTAATTTCGATCTGGATGAAATCCAGGCCAAAGCCATTCTGGATATGAGGCTGCAGCGTCTGACTGGATTGGAGAGGCAAAAGATCGATGAAGAGTATAATGGTCTGATCGATACGATTGCCGATCTTAAGGACATCCTTGCAAATGATGAGCGTAAATATGCGATTATTAAGGATGAAGTTCTGGAGTTGAAAGATAAATATGGTGATGAGCGCAGAACCCTTATTCAGGGTAGCCGTGAAGAACTTGCGGATGAAGACCTGATACCCGAAGAAGAAGTGGTTGTAACCTCTACCCAGAGTGGTTATATCAAGAATATTCCTCTTCAGACATATAATATGCAGCATCGGGGCGGTCGTGGTGTTAGAGGTATGGAAACAAAGGAAGATGACACTGTGGGAAGCATCTTTGTGGCCTCTACCCATGATCACATCCTCTTTTTCACAAATCGCGGTAAGGTTTACTGGCAAAAGGTCTATGATATTCCCAGGGGAAGCCGCCAGTCCAGAGGCAAGGCTATTGTTAACCTGCTTGAACTTGCTGAAGGTGAATCCGTAAATGCTATGATTCCGGTACATGATTTTGAGAAGGATCGTTACCTTTTCATGGGTACCCGTGATGGGACAGTGAAACGCTGCAGTCTTTCGGATTTCAGTAATCCTCGCAAGGCCGGTATTATTGCGATTTCCCTGAAAGAAGGGGATGAACTTGTAAATGTCCTCCAGACCGACGGAAACCAGGATATAATGCTGGCTTCAAGGCATGGCAAAGCCCTCCGTATCTCTGAAGAAGATGTGCGTGTGATGGGCAGGACGGCACGTGGTGTGAGGGGTATGAAACTGACAGGTGAGGATGTTATTGTAAGCCTGGATGTTGTAGATTCTGATGCTACCCTGCTGACCGTTACAGAGAATGGTTTTGGTAAACGCACGCCATTTGATGAGTACCGCACCCTTCGTCGTGGAGGGCAGGGAGTGATAACCATTTTCACTGATATGCGCAATGGTCCCGTGGTCACTGTAAAAACAGTGGAAGATGATAACGAGATCATCCTGACAAGCTCTGCCGGCATTGTGATACGTATCCCTGTGACAGATATTAGAGTGCAGGGACGTAATACCAAGGGGGTAAAAATTATGAATATCAGGGAGAAGGATAAAGTGGTCAACTTGGCCAGAATTAAAAAAGAGGAGTAAGTGCAACCTTTAAGGTTACACTTATTTCCCGTAACATTTTTTCAGATGTTCTGTAGATGTCGGTTTTGTCATATAACTTACTGCAACGGCTACGACTGCTGCAAGGGGGGTTGCAACGAGAATCGGGTCCACAACTGTCCAGGTTCCGGTCAGGAGAGTATCCGTGCCGAATATGAATTTGCAGATTCCAAGCGGGACTGCTTCTTTTGCATGAACAAAGCCCAACCAGAACAGGCTTGCAAATGTCCCGACAATCAGGCTTGCAATAGCTCCTTCTCTTGTCATGCGTGGCCAGAACAAAGCTCCTGCATACATAGGCAAGAAGGCTGCTGCACATAATCCAAAGAATATCGCTGTAGCGCGGGCAATTATACTGATGGGCAGGATGTAAGCCAATATAACACTTATCAGAATGGTCGTTGCAATTCCCAACCTTGTAATATTGACCGTATTGCCAACTTCTCCTCTTTTAATAAACTGACGATAGAAATCGTGCCCTATAGATGTTCCCATTGTATGATACTGGGAACTTAAGGTTGACATGGCGGCTGCCAATAAGGTTAACATGAATAGGATTACAAAAGTTTCCGGCATGGCACTGTTGATATATTGTGGTATTATCAGATCGGTATTTCCTTTAGCTACAGCTACGGATATCAGCCCTTCTGTGTTGTAAAAGAAAGCATTGGAAAGAGAGCCTACCGTAAAGGCAACTCCTGTCATCATTAAAATAAATGGGCCACCCACAAGGACTGCCCTGTTCAATGCCCTGTCATTTTCCACAGTCATGAATCTAACAGCCAGTTGAGGTTGGGCAAGTACTCCAACACCAACTCCAAGTATCAGAGTAGATACCAGTGTCCACCATATAGGCGAGCCGAAGGCGGGCATTGCCGTCCATCCCATATGTCCCCCTGCTGCAAGTGAATCAGGAACAAGGGGTGTCATTGCTGTGAGTGCTTGATGTGCTTCAGCGATTCCTCCCAGTTTGACGTAGGTAAGTGCAAGCAGGACCAGCATTCCTATAAACATGAATACTCCCTGAAGGGCATCTGTGTACATAACTGCTATCAATCCCCCGGTGATAACGTATGCTGCAACAATTACTGTAAGTAAAAGGACTGCCACATCATAATTAATGCCTAGTGTGGTTTCGACAAAACGGGCCCCTCCGATCAGTACAATTCCTGCATAAAGGGGCATAAATATCCCAATGAGGGCACCCGAGAAACCCTGTATGAAACGTGACTGGAATCTGCGTCCCAGTAATTCAGGAAATGTAACTGCTTTTAGTCTTAATCCCATGCGGCGTGTTCTGGATCCGAAAAACACAAATGCGATGAGAATCCCGACAATAATGTTCATTACCGCAAGCCAGAGCAATCCCATTCCCAGTGCACCGGCAGCCCCGCCAAAACCAATGATTGCTGAGGTACTGATAAATGTAGCACCATAGGAAAGGGCAAGTATATAGGGGTTGATGTGCCTGCCGGCGACCATATAATCGTCGATTTCCTTTGTCTTTTTGTATCCAAGCATTCCCAGATAAAAAATTATCATAAGGTAGATCAGGACAATTACACCAAGGACGGGGGTGCTTATCATGAGCAGACCTCCGTTTCCTCGCCATCATTCCATTTCATTATACCATATATCATACAGCTTATCGCACCTGCTATACACAGGATATATGCTATCCATATTTTGGGGTCTTCTATTCCAAGCATGAGGGCACCTCTACATATGCTATATTGGCACATGTTAACATATTTCATAAATATGTTTTTATTGGAATGGTTAACATTGTTAATATATGGGGGCCACTCGCCTGTTCCTTTTTTATTCAATAAAGAAAGCGCCGGATGTTGTCTTATTTCTGGCAATCAACGAGTTTCATGCAAGCTGTTGGATTACCCAAAAAGAATATAGGGCACGTGAGACATTTCAATATAATTCCGCAGAAGGATGCTGCGACCAAATCTTTTTATGTAAATATACTTACTATTGACCCTATATCCGATTAAAAAAAAAGAAGGCTTATGAGATGGAACTTGAAAACTTAAGGCACGGTACTGAACTCATTAAAAGAGGTTTTGCCAGAATGCAGAAAGGCGGGGTTATTATGGATGTAACCAACCCTGAGCAGGCTAGAATTGCCGAAGAAGCAGGGGCTGTGGCTGTAATGGCCCTGCAGGCAGTTCCGGCTGATATCCGTAAGGCCGGCGGAGTGGCCAGGATGGCAGATCCGGAAATCGTCGCACAGATCATTGATACTGTAACAATTCCTGTAATGGCAAAGGCCAGGATAGGGCATTTTGTGGAAGCTGAAATCCTTGAATCGCTGGGAGCTGATATGGTCGATGAGTCTGAAGTCCTGACTCCTGCAGACGAAATGTATCATATTGATAAAACCGGTTTTACTGTTCCTTTTGTATGTGGTGCGAGAAATCTCGGTGAAGCCCTGAGACGTATCAATGAAGGTGCGGCAATGATACGTACCAAAGGTGAAGCAGGTACCGGGGATGTCCGTGAGGCAGTTCGCCACATGAAAAAGATCATGGGGGAAGTACGTGAACTTTCTGGCAAGGACAAAGAAGAACTCATCAAGGTTGCCCGTGACATCGAAGCACCCATAGAACTTGTTCTGGAGTCTGCAGACTTACAGCGTTTGCCTGTGGTAAACTTTGCAGCAGGTGGTGTTGCCACTCCAGCAGATGCTGCTCTCATGATGAGACTGGGTGCAGATGGTGTATTCGTAGGCTCTGGAATTTTCAAGGCTGAAAATCCTGAAATGATGGCTAAAGCAGTTGTGGAAGCAGTTAATAATTATGATAACCCCGAAAAACTGGCAGAAATTTCCAGGGGAATCGGTTCAGGAATGAAGGGCATGAGTGCTGACACTATACCCCCCGAAGAAGCTCTGCAGACACGTGGCTGGTAAATTATCACCGGTGAAATTGATGCGTATCGGTATAATGGCCATACAAGGTGATGTTTCCGAACATGTTGATGCCGTAGAACGTGCCCTTTGCGAAAGGGGCATTGGAGGTGAAGTGCTGGAAATCCGTCATGAAGGCATTGTGCCCCGTTGTGACGCCGTCATACTACCCGGAGGGGAAAGTACAACATTGGGCCGTCTGATTGAGAGAGAAGGAATTGCAGGTGAAATTCAGAATGCTGCGAAGGACGGTATTCCTGTACTTGGCACCTGCGCCGGCTTGATCCTTGTTGCAACCCGCGGGGACGAACAGGTGCATAAGACCCATCAGCATCTTCTCGGGCTGATGGATGTAAAAGTGAACCGGAATGCTTTCGGAAGGCAGCGGGAGTCCTTTGAAGTTGATCTGGATCTTCCATTCCTGGACTCTCCCTATACAGCAATTTTCATCCGGGCACCCGCAATAATGGATGCAGGCCCGGAAGTTGATGTATTGTCAACGATTAATGGGAGAATTGTAGCAGCAAGACAAAAAAATGTACTTGCTCTTGCTTTCCACCCTGAATTGACACCTGATTTACGGTTGCATCATTATTTCCTGGATATGATTTCAGTTACCTGAAGTCAGAAATTTAAAAATCATAAATGTAATATACCTCTACCTTACTATTTTTATCATTATCAAGGAGATCTAAATATGGTAAAACTCACAGAAGATATGAAAGAATCGATTGCCAATGTCAGGCCGCTTCCCCTTGCTACCGCCTCTAAAGACGGTATACCAAATGTAATTCCAATTGGTATGTGCAAACTTGTGGATGATGCAACTATCTGGATTGTGGATAATTATTTTTTGAAAACCCGCAATAACCTTGAAGAAAATCCTAAAGCATCACTTTATGTATGGGGTGAAGGCTCAAAGGGCTGTTTCCAGATAAAAGGTGATGTGGAAATTAAGACTGAAGGCGATGATTACGATGCTGCATATGCCATGGCAAAGGAAAAAGGAGAGAAATATCCTGCCAAAGCCCTGATTGTCATGAAAATTACCGATGTCTTTGAGTGTAAAGGTGGCCCTGAAGCTGGAAAGAAGTTGCTCTGAAATTATGTTAGTCCTTTTTTGGGACTAACTCTGATTTTTTTTCATACCATTCATACAGCTTGGTTGCCCATTCGATGGCTTCTTTTTCTGTACCCATAAGGTAGCTGTTGTCATAACGGCAGGTTTTCAACATAAGGGATAACAGAAAATATTGATCAGAAGCAATGATTAAAGAGGGCATAGCTTCTCCTTTGTAGATCAATATCCGGGAATTGTCTGAATTTTTTAGTATCCGGGTTGCTTCAGGATAATCATTTTTCATTTTTTCAAATATCGGTTCTGTCATTATCAGCGATAAGTTTGCTCCCTTTGAGGCCATTTCAGAGGCAAACGGAGGACATTCTGGATGATAGACTGCAATAAAAGCTTTAATCCAGATAGACGCTTTTGTAAGTGGTTTTATTTTTGCGAAAGGATCGAATGCATCTGTAAGGGATGGTACGATATATTCACTATTATTTAATTCTCCGATACGATGCAATAATTCTTTTGGAATAGGGGTTAAATCATGTTCATTTAAATAATCGAAATGATCTTCAAGTACATCAAATGTTTTAAAGACCTCCTGAAGCATGTGCACCAGCAGCATGCCAATCTTGGTTAATGAATACGTACCATTTTCCTGGACTATGAGGCCGTTTTCTTTCAATATTTTTATCTGGGGAAGAATTGAAGGAGAAGTTTCATCAAGGATTTCTTTTATTTCATCAATATCCTTATTACCTTCCATAAGCAGGAGAAGAAGAAGACCCTTACGTTTTTCGGAAAAACATGTTATATCAATAAGTGAGCGCCTCATATCTATCTTTCCTGTTTTATATTTGATTTATGTATTTTATGTATATTGGATTATATTTATTTAAATTTTAAAGTGAGTACCGTTTATTATCAGTTCCCCTTTTCAATAATCTCTACCGTATCCTTATCATAGTACAGTTTCTTTTCAAATATTGCTATTGAAGGTGGCTTTATAGATGGCCTTATATCAGTTGTGAGGAAAAGATATCCTATGACATGAGTGTAGTACTCAAGGTAGCCCTTTACGATATGGTTTAGTCTCTCGATTCTCCTTCCTGCAATAAGGATTACGAACCATTGAAGGACAAGACAGATTCCGGTAAATATCCCGTATATATAGAGTACAATTCCTATAAGAATGGAATAAATGATCCTGAAAAACAATTCAAGTCTGCTGGCTTTCTTCTCATAAGAGAAAAGCTGTTTTATATTTGAATTCCGGATATCCATGTCACATCTATCCCCAATTCTCTATATATACAATATAATTAATTTTTATAAATAACTATTGTATTAAATGCAATTGAAGATATAATAATGTGTAGCCAACAAGGAATGTTCAGATGTGAAATATCAATTGAAATAAAAAAGAGCGGGAGATTTACTCTTCGGAAGTTTCTCCCTCTTCCCCGCCACCGAGAATTTCTTCGATGGTTTTGTCTCCGTATCCAACAACTTTCGTATTGATCTGGACAATATCCGGAGCTATTTCTCTTCCTCTAAGGAATTTACGACGACGCATGCCCTTGTCTTTTGGCTTATATCCGACACCCTCGGCTACGAGTAACCTCTGCCTTTTGGGACCGGGTACATTCTTGCGCATGACAAAACCACTTCTGTCACTTCCTCCAGTAATCTGGATGGTGTAACCGGGAAGACCGACTACTGTTCCTTCTACAGTTTCGCCTATTGCTTTTCCTATGAACTTATTTGCCTCGCCACCACTCACATCGAACTGGTATGCTTTGGCTTTTGGATCTGATACGACAACTTTGAAATCTACCATTATTTACCTCCAACATCAATTTATACTATTACTTGGCCCAGAACGGATTATCCCTGCGTTTGATTTCAAGGAAAGCATCGAGGGTTTCCATTTCATCTGCTGAAAGTGAGTCAAGTATCTCCGTTTCAAGCACCTTTGCATGCTTTTCGGGGATATTTGAATAAAGTACATCACCTTCTTTGATCTGGCGACCTATTGTAGGTCCATCAATCGCCATTGCAACTTCCATCCCTGCACTGGCTTCCTTGATGTTTTCTCCTTCTAATTGGAGTCCTTTGATTGTACCTACAACGCTGCCACTGTTATCTGTAACACCGATGTTAGTTTTGACCTTTCCACCTGTGATTCTGACACCAACAACAGCAGGTTTGCTTTGTCTGAACGTGCAGTCTGGAAGAAGCAGGAATCTTGCAGGCTTGACTATGAGCTGGGATATTGTTTTTTCGGATTTCTCCTTCTTTTCTTTGACCCAGTCTTTGTAATCATCAATAAGCCTGTAAATAACATCATTCTGGAATATTTTAAGATCGCCACCCTTTGCTTTTTCTTTTGCATCAGGTAACATCTTTACATTAAAGCCGATAAGAACCGCATTAAAAGGATCTTCGATAGCCGAAACCTCGATAATATCCCTCTGGGATATGTCTCCTACTTCGGCTTTTCTGATGGGTATATCCTCCTTCTGGAGTTCATTAACAAGCGCTTCCAGTGATCCGATTGTATCTGCTTTAAGAGTCACACCTGTGGTGCCCGTACTAATCTGTACCTCGTCAAGTTCCTCTTGAACCTCTTTGACGATTGTTTCAAGGTTTTCCGGGTTAGCCGCTCTTACAGTGGCTCCTGACAGGGCATCATCAAGATTTGGCGCAGATATCTTTACACCAATAGCAGCCGTAACTGATTCCACATTCTGGAACTTTTCCTCGGAGGATATTTCTCCCATTGGATTGGGTTTTAGCAAAGCCCTCACTTTGGTCTGAATCGGCTCCCCAAGACTTCCGACTACAATAGTGTCCCCTTTTTTGAAGGTTCCATCATAGAGAATAATATCGATGGTGGTTCCCAATCCCTTTTCTTCCTTTACTTCAAGTATTGTTCCTTCACCAGGTCCACTTGCGTTATAATGAAGATTAGATTCGAGGAATTTCTGGGCCAGCCCGAGTAATACCATAAGCAGGTCAGGTATACCTTCGCCGGTAACCGCGCTTATTGGTATTATTCCTATATTTCTTTGGAAGTCAGAAACACGGTCATAGCGTTCGGAATTAAAACCACTGTTATATAGTTCCCCGACAATTTCATAGAACTTGTTATCAAGATCAGTTCTTACACGTTCACTTTGTTTGTTGTAAGTTTCCAGAAAACTTGCACTTTCATGTGGTTGCCAGCCATGTATCCTGTCGATCTTATTTGCAACAACAACAAAAGGAGTTTTGAACCGCTTGAGTATTTGCAGACTTTCTTTTGTCTGGGGCATGAAGCCCTCATTAATGTCTACAATTACCACTGCCAGATCTGCAAGTGCTCCTCCTCTGCTACGCAGGGATGTGAATGCATGGTGGCCCGGTGTATCTATGAATAAAAGGCCGGGTACTATGAAATTGTTCTTCATCCCGGAAGTACCACTATGTTCGATTATGGAATCGATCGTTACTTCCGTTGCACCGATATGCTGGGTGATTGCACCGGCTTCTCCTGCAGCCACAGAACTACCGCGTATCCTGTCTAACAGTGTGGTCTTACCGTGATCCACATGTCCCATAACGCATACAATGGGTGTCCTGAGATTTTCGTTATCGGTAATATGCATCCCTTCCTTAAGAAACAGGGGAGTGAGCAAAAGGGTACTCACTCATAGAGCCATTCTTCGTCTATACGACAATATTCGTTTGTCTCATCATCCTTGAAATGGATGCTGATTTCTCTTTCAGCTGATTCTACTGAATCGGATGCATGTACCACATTTCTACCTGTTTCAAGAGCAAAATCGCCCCTGATTGTACCAGGCATTGCTTCGGATGGATTGGTGGCACCATTTATTGTCCTCATGGATTTTATTGCATCCTTGCCTTCAACAATCATTGAAACTGAAGGAGCGGAAGTCACATAGGATATAAGTGAACCGAAAAATGGCTTTTCGCAGTGTTCACTGTAATGTTCCTTTGCGTCATTCTCATCGATAACATTCATGCGCATTGCACTTATCTTGAGGCCTCTCCTTTCGATTCTTCCTATGATCTCTCCAATAAGTCCCCTCTGGACGCCGTCTGGTTTGATCATAACATATGTGCGTTCCATTGATTTATTCCTCATCAGGCTTTTTTCATGTAGGTTCTGCCCGTTTCGGTCCAGATAGTACGCCTTGGAAGTCTACCCATCTTGTAATTGTTCCTGCATTTAGAGGAGCAGAAATTGTAGGTAGAACCGTCCTTCTTTGCAAAAAGGATACCAGTTCCAGGTTCCAGTTTAGTTCCGCAGAAAGAGCATTTCTTGGTTTCCATTGCGCATCACCTTGTTGTAAGTTTCTTTGCCTCTCTGGAAGTCTCCATCAGCATCAGCACATCGCCGATACGAACAGGGCCCATGCAGTTACGGGTGATGATCCTGCCCTTGTCCCGGCCATCCAGTACCCTGCACTGGATCTGGCTTGCTTCGCCATGCATACCGGTGTTGCCGATGACATCTATGACCTCCGCGGCATATCCTAAGTTTTCATCTGCCATGGAGAATTACTCCTTTTTTATGGGTAAGTTTATTTGAGGGCACTGACTTTTTCGGCCAGGTCCTCGATGGTCTCTGCGCCCTTACCTGCATCTGTAATTACTACTGCAGCACAGCCAACGCCTATTCCGCAGGCAGCCCCAAGTTCTTTCTGCTGTTTTACGTAGATGTAAGGTGCATTCTTTTCTTCACAAAGGGGACCAATGTGAGCTACTACTTCTGCAGGTTCAACATCGTCTGCAATGACTGTCAGTTTTGCAATACCTCTTTCTACAGCCTTTGTAGCTTCGTTAGCTCCTTTTTTTACCTTGCCAGTATCTCTGGCAACTTCTACTGCTTCAAGAGCTTTATCTATTAGTTCATCTGGAACATCAAATTTTGCCATAATTTCTATCTCCTTCGAAATCACGGTTTACACCGCGGTTTGTCATTATTCATTGTATAGATGCAAACAAAGGTCAATTCTACCATACTGTTTACATTCATTGGAGTATTTGGTATGAATCGCCACTGGTACATATATAACTTGCGACAACTCGATAGCACTTCGTCAACTGCCCCTCCCTTACGGCAAGGGGCTTGAATGTCAATTAAGCATTCGTCTGGGTGGCTGACAAGCACCCCTGAGATTCCAGGATATACCTGTAATCCCGTGTTTTGTGTTTAATAATATACTACTATATACACACGCAATCTATAAACACCTTACTGTGAATTATTAGACGCATTCCTCCCCTACCTCACGGAAGAGGACTCCTGCTTTACGGGTTGAATATGCCTATCGATTATAAAACTTCTGGTACTGTTCACTTTATTTATAAGAACGCTTTTTGTCAATAAATAAATTATCGAAAAAACATATCATATAGAAAACTTTATATGGCCAATATTGCAATATTAATAACGTTATATTATTATATTTTGTGAAGTGATTTGATGAAATTTTGGAAAGCAATAAGCATAATACTCTTTATATTAATTTTGAGTTCTTTTCCGGCAATTGCAGCCGAGATAAGTGAATATGAAGCTTCAAATATTGCGTCCTCTTATGCTTATGAAGGGGAAACATGTGAAGCCTATGGGCCTTATGAATATAACAATAACATGTATTATGTTTGTACTATTTATGAGGCGGACAGCATAAAATCCCAAATTGTTATTGATGCAAACACTGGCGACCTTGTTACAGATGAAAATACGGTAAAATATCTGATAAAACATGATTTAGCTCTTTATTATCTTTTTGACGAAAATAGCTATAGTCTAAATATACAAAATGCAGATACATACAGAAAAAACATTGACACGTTTGAGTCATATTTTAATTTTTGGACTGATATTCGAGATGATGCAATTACAAAGGAACAAAGGCAAAATGCACAAGAAGCTGCCGATATTTCTCTTGCTATAAAAAATATATATCAGAATAAAGTTGAGGTGACCATTGAAATAATTAATATCCAAAACAGAATAAAAAAGGGTGGAACTCTCCAAGATGCTGAAGATCTTATTGAAGCTGAAAAGCAAGCTTACTACATCGAAAAACAATCTTTATCGAAGTTAAATGAAGCTATCGAAACAACTCCTGCAATTTATGACACTATCTTAAATAGTAATTATAACTATGGTATTAGTGAATCAGAATGGAACACTTACAGAAGTGATGATTTGTCTTTTCTAATGTATGAAAAAGACACAACAGAGTCAAATATAGCATATTGGGAATCAATGGAAAATACATTGGAAAGTGATACTCAGTGGTTTTATGAATCAATGCTAGATAGAACTGAAGAATATGAGAAATCATCAAATGTATTGCCAGGTTTCACATTTGGAATTTCAATGTTTGTTCTATTAATTATGGGGTTGTTTTTCAGCAAAAAATATAATGATTAAGTCTATTCAGCATTATCCCGATTTCTTTTTTTTATCTAATCAGACAATGTCGTACTTAATAATAAAAAAATAAAAGGAAAAATTACTGAGCTGGCTCTCCCCGAAGTGCACCCAAATCAGATGCATTGGCAGTGATGTCCACCTTGGTAATATTTCCGTAATTTGTGATATTATATTCGAGTCCTCTTTGACTTGCATTAGAAGCTCTTTCTGTAAGGTTAGTCATTGTACTTTCTGTAGGACTGCCATAAATGAAGGTTCTTCTAATAGTATTGTATCCATCAATATTCCATTCAATATAATATTCATCTGCAAATCCGTCATCCAAATCAACTATTTGTTGTATGGGGGCGTTTTCATTTGCAAATCTCAAAATTTGTTTGAAATTTTGGCTAGAGTTAGCATCTCCTTCGATGACATCAATGGTATCCTCGACACTCTGCTGATCCCCGATGAGAATTGGGTTTCCAATGATTGTAGTCCCTTGATTCAATAAAAGAGGTTGATATCCTTTATAGGTTTTAGGTGTCGTATAATAAGGAAATGCCACGATTTGTGGATTTATATCGTGCATTTCTATCCGTGAGGAATTTCCATATCCAGCAATATACATTTTTGTAACATTTGATTTGTAAAAGTTATTGTACATTGAAATATTTGCATTAGTGTACATTTTTACATAAGTGGAAGCAAAATCTATATACATGGCATTGCTAACATTCTCTGGAGTGGCTTTCAGACCGTCTTGGACGGAGTTGAAGGAAATACTTACATGTTGACCCGGCACACTCTCAAAACCAGATACCTGAGCATTTTCAGATTGTTCATTATTGTTGTTGGTTGACCCGCCGCTGAAAAAGAACATGCCGATTGATCCGACCATTATTACTGCAAGGAATATACCTACATATTTTGTATATTTTTTTTCATCTTTTTTTTCTAGGACTCATGAATTCACTCCGCAGTCATCCCTGTTGAATTTAACTACGATAGTCCTTCTAATATATAAATATCTTCGGACTTTATGTATTATGAATGGAGGTTGCTGAAGTATTGATATGTTCGTAGATTCCAAGTATGCAATCCTTTTCGTTCCATTTTATATTCTTAAAAGTTACTCTGCAGGGAATTTCCCTCCCTGTGCTTGAATGCAGCCTGATATCTTCGCTATAAGCCTGGTTTTGGTTTATTGGCTTGTTTACGGAATCCAGGACATGCCTGTATCTCAGCGGATATAGATCTGTAATCTCCATCTTTTTAAGTTCATCTGCAGAGTATCCTATCCATTTCTCAAGTATCTTATTTGTATAAAGCAATGCTCCCTTTTTATCAGTAACTGCAATCCCTTCTTTTACATTGTCAATCAATATCTGCAAATCACTGATCTCCTTTTGGGCGGATGCTTCTTTGTGCATATTTGATAGGACTTCCCCGATTTGTTTTGCTATAGTTTCGAGGTCATGTCTGGATTTATCGGGGATTTCATATTCAGAATGTGAGGACAGGTAGAGAGCAGCTATTATCTCGCTGTGGTATCTAATCGGAATTATTGCAGTAGCATGCAAACCTTCGTACCGGAGGTTCTTGCCGCTGGTAATTGCGCTGAGTTCGGAATGATGTTTATACACCGCCTGTCCGCTCATAATCAGTCGTGTCTGTACTGAATTCCTTTCATAGTGGGAGGTACTATTCACAAACTGCTCAGACAGCCCGTGATGAGCTACCAAATCCAGGTCTCCTGTTTTATCGTCAACAAGGTATAGGGCTCCTGAATCAATGGGTGTGATTTTCAGTGCAAGATCCAGTAGCCTGTTGAATGTCTCGCTATTTGATGTGGCAGAGCTGAGAACACTGTCAAGATCATACTGCAGGTGCATGAAATCATCGGAATGCTTTCTTTCTGTGATGTCAACAATGATACCCTGTAAATACGTTACTTTTCCATCCTCATCATATTTGATAAAAGTCCTTTCATCTATCCATCGGACATCTCCAAATTTCGTCATTATCCTGTATTCCTGATTGAAATCAGTCTGTCCCGCATCGATTCTTTTTGCAAGTTCTTTCTGGACCCTTTTCAGGTCATATGGGTGTACGATATCGGCGTAGACCAGCTTACCCGACAGAAAATCATTCACAGTGTAGCCAAACTGTGTTACATTTTCGGAGACGAATTCAACAGGCCAGTCTTCTTCGGCCCACCATATGAATACGACTGCAGGGCTGTTCTTAATGACATCAGAAAGGACTGATTTTATTTCACTTGATCTTTTCAAATCTTCCATATATTGGTATAACTCTTCATCAGCCACTTTTTGCTGGATTATATTCCACATTCCCTGCATGAGCAATTTTAACTGCCTCACATCTGTAGATGTATAATCTTGCTCCTTATTGGCAACACCCACAATACCTGCAATTCTACCGCCTTCAAAAATGGGAACGCTCAGATTTCTCTGGATTAATTTAGGATCAGTATCTTTCTCAGCTAAATATTCGTTGTTCATTATGGGTGTGCGATGGTAAAGTGCTTCATCCCAGATACTGTAGCTCTCTGCCGGAGCTTCGTCTGAACTCTGTTTGCCGTTTGACCAGGAAATAACCGCATAGTTTGTTTCTGTTTCATCCAGGAATGCCAGAAAGCCAATTTTGCTTTCAGTTAGTAAGACTGCCTGTTCACGCGCATAATCCATAATTTCCTGAATTGAGGAATCAGACATGGCATATAGTTTTAAAAGAGCTTCATGACGTTTCTCTTCAAGATAGAGAGCATTTTCCACATTCTTTCTATCTGTAATATCAACAATTATACCCTGAAGATATGTCACATCACCTGTATCATTTTGCTGGATTTTTGTGCGTTCATCCACCCAGCGTACATATCCATCTTTTGTCAGGATACGATATTCTTTGGCGAACTCTCTGTTACCCTCTGCAACACACCGGGCCTCCCCTGGCGCACTTTCTCTATATCATCAGGGTGAACGATATCACCGTACACCAGTTTGTCTGATGTGAATTCTTCAACTTCATAACCGAATTGTGTAATGTTTTCCGAGACAAATTCCACGGGCCAGTCATCTTCTGCTCTCCACAGGAAAACAATTACAGGGCTTGAATTGATTACTGTCTCGAGGGCTTTTTTCATTCCCAGGGCACCATCAATGACCTTTTTATCTTCCATCTTTCTGGAAGTAATATCCATGATAATTCCCTCATAGTAGGTGTCATCTGGATTGTGATGGATTATGGTACGTTCTTCGACCCAGCGTACATCTTTTTTCCCGGTGAGGACACGATAGGTAAGATTAAACTGTTCATCTCCACTTTCCAGATGTTTTTCCACCTCTTCAGTTACCATTTCAAGGTCATCCGGATGGATTATGTCACTGTACCTTAAGGCGCCCGATATAAAATCATCGGGAGTATAGCCAAAAAGAGAGATGTTTTTCGAGACAAACTCCACAGGCCACCTGTCCTCCTCCTTCCATACGAAAACAATTGCAGGGCTTGCATTGACAATATCTTCAAGTACACTTTTCATTGTAGGTGTGTCAATACCTGCAGAAAAAGAACTGTCATTTTTAGGGGATGGATGATTGGGAGTTGCGATGTTATCACTTCTACTGATTGATCTTATTTATTAAAATTGGAATCTGAACACTTATATAATATACTGTATCGAATCAGCATTTCAATTGCTGTTTCCATATTTTTTTTCTTTCAATTCTGTTTTGTCGGTTGGCGCCACTGGATGAAGGTAATACTGCAGTATCGTATCCCTTTTCCTGTAACAAATACTCGTATTTCCCGGCTCTTGTTTTTCCATTAAAAAGGATTTTACGTATGTTGGGTGCTATCATTTTAAGCAGGGAAAAATCATTGATAACCTCATACCTGATTTCAGAATCACCACTTCCCTTTCTTTCTGCTTCCCTGAAAACGTCCCAGAGGCCTATTTTATGTTCTTTTAGAATCCTTAATTTTTCTGGATATTCTTTATTGTCAAGTTCCTCTCCGATAGCATCACCTGTGAGTTTCCAGAAATCATTTCCTTTATTGGCATAATGTTTTTGTTGTCTGAGGGATTCTTCTCCTGGCAGGGACCCCAGAATTAAGATTTCGGTATCGTGGTGAATTATCGGCTCAAGTCCTTTTTTTTGCCATCTACAAATTTGATGTGCCTATATTACAAAAGATATATGATACATAGATGGCTTATTCTACTGCCATGAGTTTTCTGAAAAAATGGTACGATAAAGTTTCCCGGAAAAAACAATTCACAACTCTTTATAGACGTGGTGAAGAAATCTATGGGAATGGATATGTACTTTTTGAAATGGGCAATTATGAAGAAGCGCTGGATAAATACAATGAGGCGGCCGCTATATGGGGTGAACTGGAAAATAAATTAAGTGAGCTTGAAGATGATATGGAAGATGACCTGGCCGTTTTGAGAAAAAAATGCCAGAATGTTCTTTATAGCCGTTGTTTTGTCCTTTACAAGATGGGAAAGCATGAAGAGGCTCTTGAAGTGATAGATGGTTTTCTTGAGGATGACCCGGAAGATGCCGGTAAATGGTTTGGACATGGATTTGTAATGCAATCGATAGGACAGCATCAAAAAGCGATTGAATCCTTTTCGAAATGTCTGGATCTGGATCATGCTTTCTCAGATGCCTGGTATTGTAAAGCCACTCTTCTTTATCACAATGGTGAATTTACGCAAGCCCTTGAATGTTATGAACTGGCAGCCCAACATTCAGATGTCAAGGATTTTGCATTTCCACGATATTCATTTTTGAACATAAATCCAAAACCCAAACTTAAAAAAGATGCTGCAGGCATTTTATATGGGAAAGGTAATACCTTGTTCAAACTGGAACGGTTCGATGAGGCTATAGAAGCCTTTAATGGTGCCATTGATATAGAGCCAGAATCTCCACAAATATGGCAGGGTCTTGCAAATACTTACCTGAAAACTGGAGACAAGGATAGGGCCAACAAAGCCTTTGCAAAGTTATTGGAACTTGATCCTGAAAACTCTCAGGCAAAAGATCACATAAAACCTGCCACTCCTGCTGAAGAGAAAGAGTGAGTATCTTCAGTACATATATTTGTCTTCTTTTTCTTCCCATTCGGACAGCAATTGTTGGCACTTTTGCTGTCCATATTTTCCATATTCATTCCTGTATCAGTATAATCATTACAGAGGGCCCTGTATATCTGTCCGTCGTCAAATCCGATTTTTTCTACCTCGGTTGTTGTTGTCCCATAATAAAGCGTTTTGATGCGTGCCCAGTACAGAGCTGACATACACATAGGGCATGGATAAGAGGTAGTATATATTTCGCAGTCAGACAGGTCAAATGTTCCCAGCTTTGACGAGGCTATCCTGATTGCCATTATTTCAGCATGAGCCGTGGGATCATTAGAATCAAGCACTCTGTTATGTGCCCTGGAGATTACAGTTTTATCTTTTACAATTACAGCTCCAAAGGGCCCGCCCAGATTGTTTCTCATTCCCAGTCGTGCCTGCTCAATGGCAATTTCCATGAAATTATTCAGTGTCTTTGCCTCCGGCTACACGTTTTTTAATTTCATTAATCTCATTTAAGAGGATTTCAGCGGCATCTTTTTCCCTCTGTCCTCCGCATTTGTAGGTAGTTTCCAGACACCTATCAATCAAGTCGAGAAAATCACTATTTCCTGTTAATTCATAACGAGTAGCGTGGACAGCTGCCTCAATAACTGCTGTAAGGCCCCGGTTAATGGCCCTTGGTCTATAATCATTGGCCACTGCATCCATTGGAATGATTTCTGCTGTCATAGCCTGCTCTGTATGTTTTATTTCACCGCATCTGAAAATAACACTGCTGGCTGAATTTTTTAGCAGTGGTATTTTTGTTGAATTCAGGGGATAGTATTCGAAATTCTCCTTTTCGAGATTGGAAAAAGTCGATTTTATAAAAAGTAAAGGGTCACAGGTCACATTGGCCGCAAAAACTTTATCCTGTTTCACATTTTCATAAGTTGTAGAACCTTTATAAAGTCTTATGAAAACCCTGTTATCTTTGCGAATCAGGCCAATTGGAGCAGCATTGGGATATTCTATTCCGGATGTCAATATGATCTCGGAAATTCCATCGCATATGCCGTATTTGTCAAGTTCTGAAACTTCCATCAAAACCGCATGCCTCCAATGATTGAAAGGAAAAGTCCCCCTATAATTATATCTGCAGTTGAACCGGGATTTATTTTCTTTTTGAGTAAATCCTCATCAAGTTCAATTATTGAAGGAAGGGATGCTTCATACCCGGATGCTTCTATCTGTGTGACAATAGCGGTTGCCTTTTCTGAAACCTCTACTGCAGTTTCCCGGTTGAATTTAGTCTGTATGAATGTATCGGGATTATTCGACAATAACTTGAGAAAAGTGTAAACAATGGAGCAATTTATATCTGTACAAATCCCTTTTCCTTCCATAAGATCAGTGATTTGTTTGCTGCATCGGCAGCACAGTTCAAAACCATGGGTCCACTCTTTAGCTATCATGTCGTAGTTTTCGGATATTTCCATCAATTCGAAAAGGCTGGTTTGATTTTTCCTTAAGTTTGTGATGGAATCCGAATCGTTGAGATCAAGATCTTCTACATCCTGTACGCAGACATTTGCTTTTCCAAAAGCCTGATAGAAATTAATCGAGTCCTCTACATCTGTGTGTTTAACTATCAAGTGGGCTCTCTCAACGATTTTGTTCATATCAAACTTTTCATTTTCCTGACTCAGCTGACCTGCAGCTTTTGCCAGGGGAAGAAGGAGTAGGAAAGCACCGAAATGTGTGTTTCCCCCCTTTTGCCATTTATTGCTTTCAAGTACAGCTTCTTTAAGCAATTCCCCTATCTTTTCTTTTCCGGAAGCAGCCCTTTCAAATACTGGATAAACGCCTGTTGCAGATGCGAGGAAATGCTCATAGCGGGTATCGGCATAATCATGCATCCTGTCAATATTTCCGGGTTTGGGTGATGCCGATACCTCCAGTATCATTGCAAGCTGGGCACTGCGGGCAATTTCAGAGGGTTGCATTTTGTAACAGGAGTTCATATCCCACCGTTTATTTTTCTTTGGCTTGGTCGAGGATGTAGTCAGCCATTTGTTTTTTGAGTTTCATGTACTCTTGTGGGGAGAGGTCTATAAGATCCAGCACACCATCTCTCATGAAACACGGTTTTGTGATCTTACAACACCATGCAAGACTGCCAAAGCAGGTACTGTCACCGTATTCAAGGGGGGTACCTTTTACAAATTCCATTTTCAGGTTTGCAAATTCCCGGGGACTGAAACCCAGTTGTTTGGCCTTATTATTTACAGCACAGGGCTTTACCGGGAGGCAACAGAACGTTAGTCCTCGCATATCGCCCTGTCCTCTGCAAATATGTTTTGGAGCATTATACCAGCCGGTAATTTCCTGAAATTCAGAAACAGCCTCTACAAGGGAATCTATAATTTCCGGGGAGTCCATTGCCTGTCTTCCCACAGATACCATATCTGCACCTCTGGAAAACATCTCCTTTGCATCATCAAAGCTCTGTATCGAATTATTGCCTATCAGGAATATACGTGTTGCATCCCTTACACGGCGTATGGCATCAAGGTCGGCACTTGCACCTTCTTTCATGGCATCGATATGGATAATATCGGCACCTGCACTTTCAATTGCTTTTGCAAGTTGTATATCATCAACAATGTTCGCCCTGATCTTAACAGAAAGTACGACACCAGTTTCTTTTATCTGCCTTATCCATTCTGTAAGACGTGGGAGGTCTTCCATAAGGGCCTCTCCAACTCCTGCTTCTTTCATCTCAGGTTGGCGGCAGTGTGCATCCAGTTCCATTATAGCACCGCCGTCCCTGATGATTCCCGCCACATCAAGTAAGGGTTTAAGTTCACTGCTGCGCAGGTTTATTCCCATTGTCCCATCGAAATCAACGGCATTTAGCTCTTTTGTGATATATTCGATTGGCTCCTGTGATACGAATTCTTTTCTTCCCCTTTCTATGAGTTCACATGCTGCAGCATTGGTTTTCTCATCAAGGTTGTATCCGCCCATTATCACAAGTGCGGCATTTTTGCCATAACTGTTTACGAATGAGCTGTCTGTAATACCCGCCATTGGAGCGATGGCGACTGGATTTTTGAAATGGATATATCCTATATTTAGATCAAAAGTTCTTGGGTCACGTTGAAAGCCTCTATTTTTCGTTATTCAGGGGTCATAGAAGAGACCTTCAGCATATTAATTTTACGAATTGAAAAATAGGATGAACAATGAAAAAATAAAGGATCAATCAGTTAAGATCGACCCTTTTAGCGGTTGCAATGTATACAATACTTTCACATATGTTGCATGTATGGTCTGCAATGCGTTCCAGATACCTGAGAACAAACATCATTTCCACTGCATTTTCAATAACAGTTGAGTTGTCGATCATCATCTGGACCAGATCCTGCCAGCCTGCGTAGACATTCCTGTCGACGATGTCATCTTTTGTAGTGATATCTTTTGCCAGTTCAGTATCCAATTCAGAATAGGCTTTAATGGATTGTTCTATCATCTCTTCACATGTGGATATAATAGGTTTACATTCAGAAATTGAAAGAGCCTTCTCAGCATCCATCTTTTTTATTCTTTTGGCCACATCCACCGCCAGATCGCCCATTCTTTCAAGGTCGATTGATATTCGATAAGAAGCCGTTATAAGTCGCAGGTCACTGGCAATTGGCTGCTGTAATGCCAGTAATCTTGTTATTCGATTTTCAACTTTCTCTTCAAAATCATTTACTATCTGATCCATTTCAATGATTTCCTGAGCAAGTTCTTTATCAATATTTGCAAGTGCCTTTATAGACTTCCTGAACATTTCCTGGGACACGGCGCTCATATCAGAGATGTTTTCTTTTAGTTCATCAAGTTCAGCGTGGTATTTCTCACGAACCATTTAATCACCCGAATCTTCCCGTGATGTAGTCTTCAGTACGTTTTTCCTTAGGATTTTCGAAGATCTGGTTTGTTTCTCCAAACTCGATTATTTTCCCATAAGGAAAATGCGGTGTAGTCAGAAATTCTGGCTGCTTGCTGCATATTGTGGGTAACAATTACAATTGTGTAATCTTTCTTCAATTCAAGAATCAGGTCTTCTATCTTATTTGTAGATATGGGGTCAAGGGCACTGCAAGGCTCATCAAAAAGTATGATTTCCGGCTCTACGGCCATGGTCCTTGCAATGCAGAGTCTCTGCTGCTGTCCTCCGCTGAGGTCCAGGGCTGATGAATCCAGCCTGTCAGATACTTCTCCGTAAAGAGCTGAATCCTGCAGGGTTTTATCAACAATCCCCTTTATGTCTTTTTTGGGAACTTTATGAATTTTTGGACCATAGGCAATATTATCAAAAACTGACATGGGGAATGGGTTTGGTTTCTGGAAAACCATGCCCACCTTCTTTCTGAGTTCAACTACATCTACATCTTCATCGTAGATGTTTTTATTATCGATTTTTACCCTGCCTTCGATATGACATACTTTTATAAGATCATTCATCCTGTTTATACAGCGCAGGAATGTGGATTTTCCACATCCTGAAGGACCTATAAGGGCGGTTACACTTTTGCTGGGGATTTTAATATTTATGTCCTGGAGAGCTTGATTGGATCCATACCTTAGGTTGAGATCCTCGACTTTTATGTCTGCGAAATCATTAATTCCACTCATATTTTATCCTCGAATAATTATCTGTGAAGTTTTTTCCTGTAATGTTTTCTGATAACAATTGCTATGCTGTTTATGAGCAGTACCAATATCAATAACACAAGAGCAGTTCCGTACTGTATGGGTCTGGTTTCCATTGGGTTGAGTCCGGAGGTCGCCATTATGAAAAGGTGGTATGGCAATGCCATGAATTGTGAAAATACAGAATCCGGCAGACGTGGCAAAAAGAAAGCTGCACCTGTGAACATTATAGGGGCGGTTTCACCTGCAACCCTGCCGATACTCAGGATTATCCCGGTTACGATTCCGGGTAATGCTTCTGGTAATACTATACTACTTATGGTCTTCCATTTTGTTACGCCAAGGGCAAGAGAAGCTTCCCTGTGTGCCTGAGGAACGGTTATCAGGGCTTCTTTGCTTGTTCTTATTACAACTGGCAATATCAAGAGGGAGAGGGTAAGGGATGCCGAGATAATTGACGGATTAAATGCTAAATATTTAACAAACAATGCCAATCCGAACAATCCGAAAACTACGGAAGGGGTTCCGGCAAGGTTGTTGATTGCCATTTCTATGATCCAGGTTGAACGGCTTTCTTTTGCATATTCATTTAGGTAGATAGCTGAAAGAACGCCAAGGGGAATTGCTACAGCCATGGATATGCCAACAAGATATGCTGTTCCCATCAAAGCAGGATAAATGCCACCTTCAGTCATCCGGTTTGTGGGCATTTCAGTCAAGAACTCCCAGCTCATTATGCTGTATCCCTGTATTACAATGTAGAGTATAAGGATTGCTACAAATGCAACAACAATCCATATACATGCTCTGAGGAAACCAAATGCTAATTTTTCAGTAGTTCTTGAGTCCAATCAGAGCCCCTCCTTGAGTTTATATTTTCTCTTTATCTTATCTGCAACCATATTTATTATGAAGGTTGTAATAAACAATACAGAACCAACTGCAAACAATGCATGGAAATGCGGGCTGCCTTTGGGTACTTCTCCCATTTCAAGTGCAATAGTTGCTGTCATTGTCCTGACAGGATCAAGAAATCCTTCAGGGAATCCAGGTATTATGGCCATGTTACCTGTTACCATCAATACTGTCATTGTTTCACCGATTGCTCTGCCTACTCCCAATATCACTGCGGCGGATATTCCGGAAAGGGCAGCCGGCAACGTCACTTTATAAATAGTCTGCCATTGTGTACTCCCCAGGGCTAAAGAACCTTCTTTAAGTGCCTGTGGTACTGCATTAATGGAATCTTCGGAAATTGAAATTATTGTGGGTAGTGCCATCATTGCAAGCATTATAGAACCTGTAAGGGCTGTTTGGCCTGTGGGTATATTAAAAATATCTTTTACAAGGGGGACCAGGACTACCAGACCGAAGAAACCGTATACAACGGAAGGTATGCCTGCAAGGATTTCAATGAATGGTTTCAGTAAGTCTGCGATTTTTGGGCTTGCCAGCTCTGAAATATATATTGCTGCAGCAACACCCAGGGGAACAGCTATGGCTATTGCGCCTGCTGTGACCAGAAATGAGCCGAATAAAAGGGGAAGTATTCCAAAACGTGGTGGTGTTGAAGCGGTGTACCATGAACTACCGGTTATGAAACCCGTAAAAGAACTTGTTTCGAATAACAGGTATCCATCTCTGAAAAGAAAAATACAAATGAAGAGAAGGACAACGACAGTCGTTGCCGCTGCTAAGAACAGGCTGATTTCAATGCCCTTCTCTTTAAGTCTTCTGTGAAACATCGCTCACCTCTAAGGGTTCATGCTTCAAATCATTTACTCAACACAGGGAAGTATCCTACTTCGTAGACGATCTCTGTACCTTCCTCACTCAAAATATATTCTGTGAAGTCTGCGGCAAGTCCAGTAGGCTGTCCGTCTGTGTAGAAGGGAAGAGGTCTGGCAAGTGGGTAGTCGCCTGCAAGGATGTTTTCGGAAGTTGGTGCAACCATTCCGTCTCCCTTGTTGACATCAAGGCCTTTTACATTGTCAGTGAGGTAAGCAAAACCAATGTAGCCGATTGCTACATCGTTCTGTGAAACGTACTGTAATACTGCACCGTTTGAACTCTGTGCAAGTGCGTCCGGGCGGAATTCATTGTCTTCACCGAGTACTTCTTCCTGGAAGTAGCCATAGGTACCGGAACTGCTGTCACGGTTAATAACTACGATTTCCTTGTCAGGGCCACCTACATCTGCCCAGTTGCTGATGGAACCATCATAGATCCCCTTTATCTGGTCGTATGTAAGCTGATTAACAGGGTTGTCGGGGTTTACAACTACTGTGAGTCCATCCCATGCGATTACGTGTTCTACAGGGTTAATTCCGTTTGATTCTGCTGCTTTTATTTCGGAATCCTTCATCTTTCTGGAACTCATTGCAACATCAACGTCGCCATCTATCAGGGCTGCAATACCTGTACCGGAACCGCCACCACTGATACTGATTGAAGCCTCAGGATGGTTTTCCATGTAGGTTTCAGCTGCTGCCTGTGCGAGGGGGAGCACAGTTGTTGAACCTTTTACATTGATTTCTTCATCTTCTGCAGTTTCTTCAGCACCAGTTGAACTTTCATCAGGGCTTTCTGCTGTTTCCTCGTCATTGCTGACACAGCCGGCGGTGAATAACGCCAGCACCATTATTAAAGTAAGTGCTATTGAAAGTATTTTTGACCTTTCTACCATAGTTACATTATCCTTTTCCTTTTGAAGGCTTAAACCTCGGAAAATGTAATGGATACCGTACTTATAGTCTTTATCGCAATATTCTATACTACACTATATCCGCACATATAGTCTATATAGATATATTGTGCATGTAAAGTCGGGGTACTTAAAAAAGAATAGAGGGTTATCAGCAGGCTTTTGTTTTAGGATTTTAGACGGGGAAGTACCCCACATCATCTATAATTATTGTCCCTTCCTCGCTCAGGATATATTCTATGAAGTCTGCTGCAAGACCTGTAGGCTGTCCGTCTGTGTATAAGTGAAGGGGTCTGGCCAGTGGATATTTGCCTGTAAGGATATTTCCGGAAGTAGGCTCAACCATTCCATTCCTGGCATCGATATCTACGGCTTTATATGGCCATATTTCTCGGGCGTCTGTCCTCAAGATCTGAGCTACAAAAATAACATTGTACATTGCCTGGCACAGCCTAGGCCAATGTTTTTGCACTCATTTTCCTTCGATTCCACCTATGAGGAATCTGTAAAGGTCCATTTCTTCATTGTCAAGCTTTCCGTTGATTTTCCCCTATATTGAGTCCCCTTTCATTTTTCTCAATGCATTTCATATTGTCTATCACTTCCTCCACCAAAATAAATATTGTATTTCATCAATATATACTTTATCCCATATATCCATATATGAAATTTTAAATCATTATTTCCATCCGGTCGGAAGATGTAAAATGGGAAAAATAATATGCATACCTACCAATAACTAGTCGAAGGGAAGAGTATGAATGACATATTAATTAAGAACACTAAAGTGTTTTATAAAAATCAGTTGCAACCCGGTGAAGTGCTTATAGATGAAGGTAAAATAAAAAAAATTGCCAAAAATCTGAAGGGCGAGGATGCGGACAGGCATATTGATGCACACGGGGGACTTACTATTCCAGCAGGTATCGATGTACATGTGCATTTCCGGGAGCCCGGTATGACTCACAAAGAAGATTGGTATTCAGGAAGCTGTGCAGCTGCTGCGGGTGGTATTGGGACAGTTGTGGAACACCCAAACACATTGCCGCCGGTTCTTGACAGGAAGTCTTTCAGGGAAAAATTCAAACTGGCAAACCGTAAATCCATCGTTGATTTTGGAATTAATGGTGGTGTGGGAAAGAACACTGAAAAACTGGAAAGTCTCTGGGGGCTGGGTGTTACGGCTTTTGGGGAGATTTTCATGGCAGAATCCACTGCTGGTCTGGGATTGGATTCAGATTTGCTAAAAGAGGCCCTTGAAACAATCCAGCAACTTGGAGCATTGGCCTGTATCCATGCTGAGGATGAAAATATCAAATGCGATAATGAAATTTTACTCAAGAAAGATTTCACTCCCCAGTCCCATTCCCGGATTCGCTCCAATCAATGTGAGGCAATGGCAGTTAAGAATGCGCTTGAGCTGTCCGGTTTGACCTCCGTAAATACTCATTTTTGCCACATCAGTACCCTGGAAGCTTTTGGTCAGCTAAAAAGGGAAAAATATATTCTTGAAAAAGAGGATGTTTCGCGTCATTTAAGCTTTGAGGTAGCTCCCCATCACCTTTTCCTATCAGATCGTGATTGGGAGAGACTTGATACTTTCGGTAAAATGAATCCTCCCCTGAGGAACAGGCAAAGTGTGAAAGCACTTGTTAATGGAATAAATGATGGTACAGTGGATGTTGTAGCTTCAGATCATGCTCCTCACAGGGAATCGGAGAAGGAGGGAGACATTAAGAGCGCTCCATCGGGTGTACCGGGAGTGGAAACCCTTATGCCCCTTATGATGGTGGGGGCTAAAAGAAATCTTTTCCCCCTCAAGCGCCTCATTGAAGTCACAAGCAGCAATCCGGCAAGAATTTTCGGACTTGACAACCATGGAAAAGGTGTTTTTGCTGAAGGGTATGATGCTGATTTAATAGTCATGGATCCGGGTAATGTGAAACCTATTAATTCAGACATGCTGCACAGTAAGGCAGGATGGACTCCGTATGAAGGGATGGAAGGCATATTCCCTGAATATACCATTTCTCGCGGGGAGATTATCTGGGATGGTGATATTGTGGGAAGGCGGGGAAGGGGTAATTTCCTTCCGGGTGCCGGCTCTGTTAAAGACGACGATTGATGTACATACTTCTTTCTTTTTTTGTGTCCATGGTGCGCAAAATTTTATATGCACTATGGACTATATCCTTAAAGCATGGTACGTAACAAATATCCGGTTCATACGACACTCAGTTCGGATGCCATTAAAGTTCTTGATAGGTATGAAAAAGAACTTGGTGCTAAAAACCTTGTACTCGAGAAAGCTTTACTCTCGCTTGACAAAGGGCGCTTCAGGTCAAAAATGGATGCCGGTAATTTCCAATATTCAATAAAAAGGATAAGTACCGGTATTGTTGGGCTGGATGATATGCTGGAAGGAGGTATACCGGAAGGTTTCTCAGTGATTGTTACAGGTCCTCCGGGCACGGGAAAGACTACTCTTTGCATGCAATATCTTATGGAGGGTGTAACCAAAGGAGAGAAGTGTGTCCTTTTTTCCTTTGAAGAACGTCTTCCACAGCTGGTGCAGCAATTCATGAGATTTGACTGGGATGTTGCGAAATACATCGATGATGGCTACCTGGAAGTTTTTGGGATGTCGATGTTGACCTTTGAAGAGATCACAGAGATTATTGAGACGTATAAGCCTCGCCGCATAGTGTTTGATTCCCTTAATGTTTTTAGCAATCCTGAAAAATTCCGCAATTCCGGGGGCTGGCGTTCGTTACACAGAACGATTAAGAATAGGGATATAACTTCATTTTTAATAACGGAAAAAAAGCATGGTATTGAAACCAAAGATTTTGATGAATATGATTTTCTGGGTGATGGTATCATATTTCTTGATTCCATGCAATTAAATGATATTGATAACACCTTAACTCCTGTTATGGCTATACAAAAAATGAGGGCCACAAAAATAGATCCCACGCCTCAATCATTCAGGTTCGGTGAGAAAGGGATTGAAAAATATCGTTCCATCCAAACATCAAAAGTCCTGCAAAATAAAATTGGAAATCAAGGCAATAGTAGTCCTTATTCAAGGAATGAACCCGGATATTAATGCGGCCATTAAGGCGGTTATGTATATTGCCTGAAAACAGGCTGCTCCACCTATATCGATATAAGCGCTTCCTTTTTCTTCTCTTTTCAAGGCCATCAGGGATGCCACAGAGCCTGCTATGATTCCGCCTGTCCCGGCGATGAATATGATAGTAGCAGCATTATGAGGGGCCAATATCAATGCCAGTGGAATTGTAAATATCCCTACATATGCGGGTATTGCTATTCCTACTCCATCAACAAAATCCGCCAGTAATGCAACGACAACCAGTACTATGAGCATTATTTCCAATGCAACAAAATCCATTTCACTGAAAAGTAGGTAAAGAATTGTTAACATAGGAATTAAAAATCCACCGACATTAAGTGTGATCTTTGTGTCATAGATCAGGTTTGTGCCTGTATTAAGTTCATTTACTACGGGTACACCGTACGTTTCCTCCAGAAGAAGGGCGTCCCTGTGCATGTGCTGGTTTTTGCGAGTTCTGATTTTGGTTATCGGTATTTCTATATTTGATGCAATTGGCATCAGGAGTAAGATAAAAAACAGAGGGTATGATGAAATTGGTCCAAGAGCCAGCTGCTGCTTGTAACACAACATGGTCATAGGAATCAGGGCAAGTGTGTATATTATGTAATCTCTCAAACCTTTTCTGTTGATGTAGGCACGCATACTTACTATCAAAATATAATATTATTTTATATATAATTTATCTGGGAATCAGAGGTCTTCAATGATTCCCTGGTATTTTGAAGGATTGCCATTCTCATCACGAATTATAAGGGTCCTTTCAGCAACTTTGCGTATCTGGCTTTCTTTTGTGTATATCCTATATTCCTGATAGAAATCATTGTATCCTTCCCGGCATCTCCTGCTCAGTTCTTCCTCTACTCTTTTTAGATCGTCTTTGTGGATAATGTCCCCGTAATTAAGATTGCCGGACAGGAATTCTTCGGTTGTGTAGCCATACTTTTCAATTTCATCTGAAACGTATTCTACAGGCCACCCCTTTTCTACTTTCCAGACAAATGCTACAACAGGACTTTTTGTAGATATCATATCCACACTCATCTCTTCGGAATCCATCTGGCCCGTGATGTCCATAATAAAACCCTGGAAATGGCATGGCTCATCCTCGATATCCCTTTCTACAAGGGTCTTTTCCAGCACCCATCTTTCCTGGTCATCAGCAGTTAGTATCCTGTACCGATGGGTGTATTCTTTGATGCCTTCCTTGCAGATGCGGCGTATGTTTTCTCTGACTTCATCGATGTCGTGTGGATGGATTATCTGTGCATAGGTCTTGTCCCCGGATATAAAATCATTGGCGTTGTATCCGAATTGCTGTATGTTGTCGGATACAAATTCAACCGGCCAGTCCTTTTCTGCATTCCATAGGAAAACTATTATGGGATTTTCGTATTCTTGATTTTTGTTCTGCATAGGAATAATTTCCCCCATTATTTCTTTCACATTTCCTCTTTAATTTATCTTCTTTAAGTACCTGTCGAATTTTGTTTCTTGATCTTTAANCTTTAAATACAAATCGTTTCCGGTGACCCAATAGGTTAAAAATGATGGAATTATATTGGGATGCTATGGCAGAAAATAATAGTATTAATCATGAAACCAAGGCTCTTGGAAGGTTGAAGGTCGAAGTCCAGTCCCAAGAGGGAACCGGTGGGCAGGTGTTGATATGGGCACCCGCTGAAACCAATCAGTATAATTCAATTGTAAAAAGTGATGATGGGTGCTGGGATTGTATCTTTGCACGCCTCTATTCCAGCGTGGAAGAGGCGAATAAAGCATATGATGATTTTTCTTCTGAAGAACAAATAGACTCTATGATGGCCAGATGTGGCTTTGGAGGATCTGCCTGCCAGATGATTTAAAGTGATCAAAATGTACCTGGGCAAAACAAGTGCCAAATATGCAGGGTATCTTCTTTTTGTAATCCTGTTTGTAATAATGGCTTTTGAATGGATACTGGATTTGGGTTATGAGTCTCTTATACTGATCCCCGCAGCTTTCCTTTTTGGAATGATCGGCTATTGGCTCGGAGGGTTTACATATTCGGTCCTGCGGGAAAAATAAGTAATGGATTAAAAGACTCCCAGCCATCTTCCAAGCACAATAATGTACAGGATCAATATTACAAGTCCGGCTCCAAATTTAGCATTTTCATGTGGTATTGGCCCTTCCTTTATTACATAATCCGCAGGTTCCATATTTATCACTCCTTTAAAGAATTCGATTTTGTTCCATATTTATTTTTTGTTAGGGCAGTTCCGGCTGGTCCAATTCTACATCAAGTACCGGCAGGTCTACAGGATATCCTTCCCTGTTATAGCATTGCCAGCTGTCCTCATCGAAAGGTTCGGCAACAATTATATGCCAGTCCCCTGTCTTACCAAACATTATAAGGTCGGCATTTGAGGGCCGATAACTGGGTCCCGGATGGCTGTGCACAGAACCTACGGATTGTACATTTGGCATCATGAATAATTTGATTACTGCATTCATTTCACTGCTCTCTGTTCCAGGCAGAATCATCACATTGCTTATTATGCCTTTTTCTGTTTCCAGTAAACCCACAAATTCCCGTGGATGTGTTGATTCACTACTTTTCAATATAAATTCCAGTGTTTCCCGGGCAATCCCCTCTACTTTCATATGTTAGATATAATTGCGGTAAGTATATCTTTTTGTCCTTACAGGACAAGAATATACAGTACGGCGGATAGGAGGGCACCTGCGGCGGTTGCTACAAAATTAACTCCACTATTTGACAGGTAACCGTTTTTCTGGAATGTAGCGCCGAGTAAACTATCGATATTTGTTCCTCCCCATCCGCCTGCACATGTAATAAGTATGGCGGGAATTATCTGCTCCACAAATCCAAAGGCTGCTCCGAGTATTCCTATTGCCAGTGCTCCACCAAAGGCTGCAAGTTCTCCAAGTGATGTTACAGCTCCGTCAGTACCGGTTTTTGTAGTTTTTAAGTTTGTTATCATTCTGGGTGTCTGGTGGGCCGTTGTTCCGATTTCACTTGCAAGGGTGTCCCCTGCAGCTGTCGCTACGGTTCCCAGGAAAGCATATGTTATTAGATTGCTATGTTGGGGATATATTCCACATGCAATGGCAAGCACAAGGGCGGCAGTACTGTTGCTGAATACATTTTCATAAGTCCTTACTCCGCCTTTCTCCTGTGCGATGCCCAGATTCACCTTATAGTTGTATTTGTATTTGGTGAATACTCCTCCGAGTATGAAAAAGGTAAGTAGTAAAACAAACCAGAGGATGTTACTAAAAACAATAATCAAAACTCCCATAAGTGTAGCACTCAACACTGCGGAAATATCGGCTATATTGGTGCGATATGCCAGATACCCCAAAAAGAGTGCAAAAATGAAAGCAATCAATAAATGCAAAGGAGCAACTGTGTAACCAAAGGCTGCAAGAATCCACATTGCCATTGCCGAACCCATGGTCATTGAAAATAGCCTATCTACGGAGGATGGTATGGATTCAAATAGAGCTGCTGTAATTGCTCCGATTACTGCTATGAAAAATATAAGTTCGTATGATACAGCGGCTGTCCAGTATGCATACCATGAACCTGCTATAAAGGCAGAAGCCGCCCCTGCTACTAATAAAGCAAGGCTTGATGGGAGATTGGTAGTATTTTTTTGTGAGTCCTTTTTGGTGCCGCAGCGCACTATGGTTGCACTTGTGAAGCCAATAGTGGAGATTTGGATTGCTGATACAATTATGTATTTTGGTAGTGAATAGGAATAGATATTTGCAGTAACACTTATCAAAAGTAACAAAACTACTGAGACAATAAGATTATTTATATTCCGATTGCTACTGGTAATGTAGTTATATACACCGCCGCAGGCAAAAATCAGGAGTAAGGTTTCCCTGCTTAAGAATGGAAAGATGAGCATGGAAACTAATGCTATAGTTATGAAATATAGGGTGTAGTTTTTCCCTTCATCTTCTCCGGTAAAGCATTTTGGCCAGCCTGTCATGAAAATCAGAGATTTTTTGTTTAATGAAGCACTGATTATTTATAAAAGTCATCTTTTAGCTTTATTTATTTTTATATATGTATTTGTGCACTAATGTTAAAATTAATTTTTGAAGACTTACATGAAGCGATTCAGATTCCAAGTTGTAACAAGAAATCATGCATACTAACTATATATTAATGCACTATTTTTATAGTTTATATTCCACAACTATATATTAATGTTCTTTCCTTAGGGGCATTAAGGAGTGGTACAATGAACCGATATGACTATCTCTTGAACTACTCCACGCTTACGCATGGAGATTCCTACGAGTTGTTATGTCATTCATTGGATGTATTTTGGATACATCAAATGTCAATAACCCTGTTTGTCGTAGATTATGAGCAAAATGCTCATAGCCTGTCCAGGTGGCATAATTGGATAGGTAACGTATCATGATATTGATAGCACTATTTCTATCTCTATCAATAATGTTACCACAATCACATGTCATATCACGTCTATATAATGGCATATCATGTCGTTTTCCACAAACATAACATGTTTTTGATGTATAACTTTCATCAATTTTAACTACTTGTTTACCTATAAGTTCTGCTTTATAGGTGAGAAATTCGATGAAACGTGATAAATAACCATTATTTTGTGTAGAGCGGTTCAACGTTTTGTTTTTTGATTTGCCCATATTTTTAACGTTGAGTTTACCTGCAATAATTGTATTGGCTTTGGTATTTTCTACCATTGATTTAGATAATTTGTGTTGCCAATCTTTTATCTGATTATTTTTCCTTCTTACCATAGTACGAATAGTTTTGTTTAATCGATGCCATTTTTTACTGTATTTTTTGCAATGGTCACGCCTTGATTGAACTGCACTGATTTTAGAATCCCAATATAAATCATATCGTGGATTGTTTATTTCAAAAAATTTTCCTTTATCATTTATTGCAGTAATCGTTTTGGTAATCCCTAAATCAATGGCTTGAAATTTATGGTTATAAACATAAGGCACACTGATTTCAGGTTCATACGTAATAGTGACAAAGAAATCTCCATTGCCTTTTTTATCTTCATTGAATATTTCAATTTGTTTGATTTTCAAATTTGATATATCTTGTTCAATATCAATTATCAAATCTTCATTGTTCATTTTATGTGAAAATCTAATTGTATTTCCAACTACTTTGAACCCACTCTGATTATATGTTATTGTAAAAAAAGTATTTACGACTTCTAAATTTAGGTGGTCTTGCCTTTTTGTCACCATTTTTCCGAAGACCAAAGAATGATTTGTAATTGGCATCTAATTTACGCAAAACCATCTGACATGTTTTAGAATAAAGAATATCTATGTCAGGATTCTTTTCTTTTATTTGTGGCAAATCGTTTTGTTGTTTTGTATATGAAATGGATTTTTTATCATTTTTCCATGTCTCTTTTCTTTCAGATAATGCAATATTATAAAGAGATGTACATGCATTGGATAACTCCCAAAGCATATTCTTTTGTAATTCCGTTGGATGAATTTTGTATTTCTTTGTCAATTGCATTATTTGCCCTGATTATCAACATAATTTTTCAAAACATCCAGTGTAACCTGTCCAGTTGTAGCCAAAAAATATGATCTTGACCAGAATGCATCTTTCCATAATTTCTCTTTTACTTCTGGAAAATTCCTTCTAATCTCTCTTGATGAAATTGTTTTGATTGAATTGATGTATTTAGGTATATCTAATGTTTGCTTTGCTTTGAATATCATGTGAAAATGGTCTTTATCACATTCAATATTTAGAACTTCCACTTCAAAATTTGCACTTATATTATATACTGTTTTTTTCAAACAATCAACTACAAGAGGATTCACCAAAGCGTCTCTTCTATATTTTACACATTGTACAAAATGATATTGCAGTGAATATACAGAATGACTACCTGTATCCAGTTTATAGTTCATAGTTATATACATTTATTTACAACTATAAATAATTTATGTAATTGTATTATTATAGCACGGCTTTCATCCCCCACCTTACGGAGGGGGGGACTTCTCGCCTGTTTAGTTAAAAAATTGCCCGGTTTGCGGAACAGATCTCAGGGAAAACAACGATTATCAGATATGTGAATGCTGCCATTACTGGACTCAAAAAGGCCAGGCTAGAATCGATTCAATTCTGATATGCTAACATGAAGGGTTACAATGTGCCAGATCGAAAAATTTGGTTATTCTCAGGAAAACAAAGAAATATTTTGTTCCGATTGCATAATATGGAATACGATTGGTAAATGTGCATTTTTGCAGGAATGCGAATCCAAATAGCAAAAAGCAAAATCAATAGGCGGTAATATTGATTATAGACAAATAAGAATGTGGACTGCCAAACCCCTTTGATTACATTTTTATGTCTTTTTTATTGTCCTGGGATGATTTTATATCCGGACAATAACTTTAAATTTTAGTAAAGCATCGTATTATATTAATTGATTTAATGGACCGTGGTGGTAGGTTCAAATGGTAATGGGGTGCAAAAACATTTTATTAAGATTTACTTTAGTCTTACTTTTGGTAATTACTCTATGTCATCCAGCTGTTGCTGTTGATAATTTGAATGATGATATATCCCTTTATTCGGATGAAGTAAATATTTCACAGACAAATGATTCTCTGTACCCTTATAATGACACATATGAAAACATTTCATCTTTTTACTTATCAGGAAACTATGATCAATCTCTGGAAGTTTCCAAAAGGGTTCTAGATTCCAATCCCAATTCTACTTATGCCCTATACATGGCTGGCCTGAGTCTTGAAAAGCTGGCTCGTGATAATGAGGCCACACAGTATTATGAAAAAGCTCTTTTAAACCTGAAGGATACTGAGAATCAAAATATAACTGAAATGGTCAATAATCCCGATCTGGAAGCGTTGCCAATTCTATTCCTTAAAGGAAAAATAAGCCATATAGAGGGTAACTATAATAATTCGCTTACATATCAGAATGCAGCATTGAGTGCTTATGGATATCATTCTGAGGACCTCTATAACAAAGGTCTGTATCACAAAAATGAAGGCAATTACGGGGATGCAATCGAACATTTCCAGGCTGCTTTGCGTATCAATCCTTCCAAAACAGATTCCTGGGCACAGTTAGGGGAATGCTATGAAGCTATAGGAGAGTATCAGAAAGCACAGGATAATTATGATGAAGCCCTCCAAAGAAATCCAAATGACTCTGAATTATTATTGAAGTATGGTCTTGTTGCAGAAAAAATGGATGATTACAACCTGGCCATCGAATATTATGACAGAGTGCTTGAAATACAACCCTACAATGTGGATTCATGGAGATACAAAGCCCGCAGTCTTGAAGAGCTGGGTCAGAATAATTATGCACTAACCTGTTACAACCAGGCACTGAAATACGATCCGGAAAATAAGACACTATGGAACCTTAAGGGACAATTACTGGATAAAATGGGAAGATATGAGGAGTCGATTGAATGCTATGACCAGGCCCTTAAATTAAATCCGGATCATGCACGTGGTATCGGACGTGTTTCCGAGGCACCCCCAACTATGGTTAAAGCTGATTCCCATGAGGTTTTCTATGAAACACCACAGTTTGATTCAGAGTCTGCCCAGATACTGTTCAATAAAGGTGAAGCATTCTACAGGCTGGAAAAATATGAGGATGCACTTGAATGCTACAATGACGTACTTGAGACAGAACCTCATACGGTTGTATGGTACCGAAAGGCCACCATTCTTAAAAACAATGGTGATTTTTCCGAAGCTATCGATAGCTATGAAGAAGCCCTTGATCTTGAACCTGAAGCTACCGCTGTATGGTATGAACAGGCGGTATTGCTAGACAGGATAGGCGAGTATGGAAAAGCGGTAAAGAGCTATGATGAGGCCACAGAAAGGGATGAGAACTATACCCTTGCCTGGTATGAAATGGCTGTTGACCTGAAAATACTGGGTAAATATGAGCAATCTTTAGAGGCTTATGATAAAGTCTGTGAACTTGAGCCATCCTCAGCACAGGTGTGGTATGAAAGAGGGGCCGTTCTGGATGAACTTGGAAGATATGATGAAGCTATCACTTCTTATGAAAAAGTCCTTGAACTGAATCCTGGTCACTCAGCAGCTAGTTATCAACTAAGGACTGATCAGAGTAAGCTATCGGAATCTAAGCAAAAAGAATCTGAGCAGAAAAATAACTTTCATTACACAAGTAATTCCCCATTCCTTGATTTCCTTAAGAGTCACGGATTTGATCTAACTATCATGGCAAACGGGAAAGATGTGTCCGTCGCTTCTCCTACGTCTATTGAAGATGGTGAGCTGCCAGCTCCCGAATACCTATGGTATTCACGCGCCATGACAATGTCAGCCGTAAATAATACGAATAAATCCCTCTCTTCATTTGAAATGGCTACAATGATAGCACCTGATTATGCAGCTGCCTGGGAAGGTAAAGGGGACCTTTTCAAAAAATACAATCAATGGACCGATTCTTCAGATGCATTTAAACAGGCTCTTTCAGTTAATTCCGATTCTGCGAAATTGTGGCATAAATACGCAACAGTATCACAAAAAGCAGGTGATCTCCAGACTGCTCTGTATGCTTATGGAAGAGTAGTCGAACATGATCCGAATAATGGGGATGCCTTGTATAACAGCGGAGTTATATACGACAAACTTGGAAGTTTCAGGAATGCAGCCAATGCTTACCAAAAATATCTCAGTTTGGAGCCAAAAGATATGGATACATGGTATCTGCTGGCTCAATCCGCAAACAAGGCAAGGATGTATGATGTATCTCTGAATGCAATCGATACTGTCATTCATAATCAGCCTTCAAATCAGGATGCTCTGTATCTCAAATCTGACAATCTTGAAGAGATGGGCCGCTTCAGCGATGCAATAGTTGTTTATGATGAGATTCTGGATTCTGACCCCAAAAACCAGGATGCATTGTTCAATAAGGGGCTGGCTTTTGAAAATATCGGACAATACCAGAAAGCAATCGAATGCTATGAACAGTTACTTGCCATTAATCCACAGCATGTTACTGCAATGGAGCATAAAGGGTTTGATCTGTACCTTCTCGGAGAGTACAATAAAGCCGATATTGTATACGACCAGATTCTAACGCTCCAGCCCAACAACGCTGACGCTCTCTATCACAAGGCTACTATCAAGTACCTGTTGAGTAGCTATGCAGGGTCAATAAAATATTATGACCGTCTACTTGAGGTGAAAACCAATTGCATTACTGCATGGTACAACAAAGGATTTGCCAATAATATGATGGGCAATGTCGATGAGGCAATAGAATGCTACGATCAAGCCCTTTCCATTGATCCGAACAATCCTTCTGTGCTATACAATAAGCGATTTGCCCTTTATAGGATAGGTATATCTTCAGAGGCAAAGGCAGCCAAACTGAAACTTGATTCCATAGATCCGGGTTTTGAAGAGGCTCTGGACAACAAGGGAACGAAATTCTTCCTGCCAAAAGAATACGATCCCAATCTGGGATATGAGCTGCCTTCACGGTGGTATAAAAAATAATCGGGTTTTATACCCGATTATATCTGGTTTTTCCAGTCAAGTTTATTTAAAATTCTCGAGACCTTCAAAATCCAGTGTGGCAAAATAGTCTTCCATGGTTTCTGCTCTTCTGATTTGTACAGCACTGCCGTCTTCCCTGAGCAAAATTTCAGCAGAGCGTAATTTGCCATTATAATTGAATCCCATTGCATGGCCGTGTGCTCCGGCATCATGCATTGCCAGGATGTCACCTATTTCGATTTCAGGCAATTTCCTGTCTATAGCGAATTTATCATTATTTTCGCAAAGAGAACCTGTCACATCATATGTATGGTCATGAGGTTGGTTTTCCTTGCCAGTTACAGTTATATGGTGGTAAGCTCCGTAAACACCCGGCCTCATAAGGTTTGCCATTGTGGCATCCATTCCTACAAAATCCTTGTAGGTATGCTTGAGATGGCGTACTTTACTGATGAGGTATCCATAGGGTCCGGTGATTACTCTCCCACATTCAAGATAGATCTTGAGGGGGGCAAGGCCGTTTGCGGAAATTATTTTATCATATTCTTCCTTAACACCCTTTGCTATAACATCATAGGGAACCGGCTTCTGGTCAGGTTCGTAGGGTATTCCTATACCGCCTCCCAGATTCGCGAATTCGAATTTGATACCGAGTTCCTTTGAAATATCGGCGATAACTTCAAAGAGAATCCTGGCAGTTTCTATGAAATAGGTAGGGTCCAGTTCATTGGATGCTACCATTGTGTGGATGCCGAATCTCTTGACCCCTTTATCGGCCAGTTTTTTATATCCTTCAAAGAGCTGTTCCCGGGTAAAACCGTATTTTGCATCTTCTGGATTGCCTATGAACTTGTTACCTTTTTTTTAATGCACCGGGATTATAGCGGAAACATATCATTTCAGGCAGGCCTGCATGTTTTTCAAGGTAATCAATATGGCTTATGTCGTCAAGATTGATTATAGCGCCCAGTTCTTTTGCCTTGACGAACTCTTCTGCTGGTGTATCGTTGGAGCTGAACATAATATTTTCGCCAACAATACCCGCTTTTTCAGCAAGTACAAGTTCGGGAAGGGAACTGCAATCGGCACCAAATCCCTGATTTTTCAGGATTTTGAGTATATAAGGATTGGGGAGGGCTTTTACAGCGTAGTATTCCTGAAAACCTTCCAGAATCCCGAAGGCTTCTTTAAGTTTCTCCACATTTTTCAGTATGCCTTCCTCATCATAGAGATGGAAAGGAGTAGGATATTTTTCCGCGATCTCCTGTACTTTTTCTTTAGTAAAAGGTACTTCTTTTGATACCATTTTTTTCTCCTCAATAATTGTAAAATAAAGAAGATACACTCAGTGGTGTATTTTTATTAAGATGATTATTGCTATTGCTGTGATAAAGGTTTCTTATATAATTTGTCCTTATGTGAATAAGGAAAAAAAAAAGCATTATGTGGAGTGATTTATGCCCTCCACTTAAAAAGGATTCCGGAATTGAATTATTTTGAGCCTTCAGAAAATCCGCTTGTTTCTTCTATGAATTGTTCCACTCTCTTTTTTATTGTATCTCTCAAATTCCTCATTTGTTCCAGCTTTTCTTCATGTGTGCCTGTGAAATTTTCAGGTTCCGGGAAGGGCCAGTATAATTTTGCAAAGGGTTTTGGATATATAGGACATCTCGCCTCGTGCTCTCTGTCGCAAACAGTGATTACGAAATGGAAAAATTCACCTGCCCTGAAGAGGTCCCATGCATCCTGGGTCTTTTTCTTTGTGAGGTCGAATCCATCTTCCTTCATTACTTCAAGGACGAGTGGATTAATCTGTTCGGGTTCAAAACCCGCACTCTCAGCTTCGAACTTGCCTTCTCCATGTCTTCTCAGGTATTCTTCTGCTATCTGGCTTCTTGCACTGTTGTGCACACAAATGAAAAGTACTTTGACATTTTCGTTGATTTCTTTCATGAAATGTAGAGGAGCTGATGTGGCAATAAGTGTTACCTACATAGATTATGTAGATTCTATATCAAGCAGTACTGATTAATTGTGCCTGTGATTCTTCAATAACAAATGTATTTTAGTTATCAATCCAACAGGCCATACTTCACTTTAATTTCCCTGCAAGTTCCTCGCCCATTTCGAAAGCCTTTTTAAGCGCTGCTTCATCCTTCTTGACAACTCCCCTGTCAAATTGGTTAAGCACAGGCATCGCCTTATCCACTGCGTATCCCAGGGCTTCTAGGGGATAACTCATGGCTTCCAGACTGAAACCAATATCTTCAATGATGGGTTGTTCCCCAATGTTGAAAACGCAGGCACGTCTTCCCTGTCCTGCCAGCCGGCTGGAATACCCGCGTGGTCTGTCATCTGTGAAATTGTAGTAGGGATAGAGGCGGTCGATGAAGGTTTTCATAAGGGAGGTAACGTTGTAATTGTAGGTAGGAGAGCCAAGAACCATACCCTTTGCTTCTTCTATCTTTGGATACAGTAAATTCATCCCGTCATGGAAGCGGGTACAGGTCTTATCCTGGCGACATCTTTCACATCCCACACATGACTCGATACTGTAATCCCGCAGATGTGCTATCTCGACTGTAGCACCGTTACTTTTTGCTCCTTCCATTACCTCATCCAGCAATACGTCAGTATTGCCTGCCTTCCTGGGGCTTGCACAGATTCCCAGAATATCTATTGTAATACTATATTCCTCCTCTTCTGCAATTATTCCGTGAAAACGACTTTCACTTCTTCGATATCCCAGAGTGACTCTACTTTTTCCAGAATATCCTCTTTAATAGCTGATGCGAACTGGTGATCTGCAGGAAGGTCTATAAGTATTCTCACAGAACCCTCATTGATCTCTATCTTTGTCACAAGTTCCGTCCTGATGATATCCAACCCTGCCATGGGATTCATGACATGTTTCAGGCGCCTTCTGACGACTTCTTCAGTAGTAGTTTCTTTCTCGCTCACAAGGCCATGCTTTTCTTCATAATCCCGTATTGCTGCCCTCAAACCTTCCACAGCCAGTACTGAACAGTGTGCTTTTGCAAATGATATATAAGTTTCTCGCATAGCATAACAGGCTGCATGGCTCATTTGAGGAATGTCGGCCCCACTTATCGGCATTCTTCTTCTGGTCAGAACAACATAGCAAGAGTGATTACAAAAAGGATGATAGCGACCGCCCCCATGATCTTCATGAGGGTTTCTTCACCTTCAAACGAATATCTATCATCTCCTTCCTGTTTTCGGATTTGTGATAATCCGAAAGAAACACCACCAAGTGACCCTATTGCTATACCCATTATAGTGCCAAGTCCCACACTTCCTATAGACGGCCCGAGTAACAGGTTGCCGTAGAGGGCACCTGCAATAGATCCTGCAGATACCCATATAGGCATCACTCTCTGATTTTGCTCCGATTTGTTATCAGTTATTATTAGACCCCCGGTTCTGTTTATATAGAAATATCACACAGGTTAATGATATTTTTTGTGTCTGTATGTTGCTGAAGTCTCTGAAGGTCAATTCCCGTTTCTGTAAACGTTTCTTCAATAGTGTTTTCCAGGATTTTGACTACTTCATCCTGTCTGATATTTGTCACAGCTGCCAATGCTCTAACCTTTGGGTTTGCAACATTTTCCCTCTCAAAAATTTCTATTTCAGGTTTGTTTGTAGAGGATGTGAGACTGATTTTCAGGAAAGTTTCCGGCAGGTCCATGGACATTTTTATATGGCCGATGAAATCCGGATTCAGTTGAATGAACTGGCTGAGGATTGAATCAACAATTCCATTTGCCAGCTCATGTCCCTTCTTGATTTCCAGATCATTTGACTCAATTGCAAATTCAATGGCATGGGATGATACATTTGATTCGGCAATAGAATTTTGTTTTGTGGAATGGTCTCTTTGTTTTCCTTCTCCACCTATGGTTTCTATTAATTCTTCAAAATTTCCTGCATTTTCTTTTGCCGAAAATTCCAGTATTTTTGCATCTGTATTATAGTGTTGCAATAACGCTTTGACCTTACTGATCTGTTCGTCTGTCGCAATGTCTATTTTGTTAATGCCCAGGATGTCTGCATCCTCTATCTGGGTCTTTATGAATTTTGGAATCTGCTCAATTTCCAGATCGAACCTGCTGCCATCTATCAGGTTTATTATTGGGGAAAACTCCATATCTGCAATTTTCATCAATTCAATTTCTTCTTTGATCTGCCGGGGGAACGCAACACCTGTAGGTTCAATAATTACCGTGTCCGGCCCATATTCCTCGGCAAGGGAGTCAAGTGCCTGTTCCATATCTATTTTCAAAGTGCAGCAAATACATCCGTTGGTGATTTCCCGGGTTTCCACCCCTTCTATATCCAGTGTTGTCCCGTCAACTCCGATTTCACCTATCTCATTTACGATAATAGCGATTTTTTCGCCTTTATCATTGAGATATTTGCCCAGCTTAAGCAGGGTAGTAGTTTTACCGCTGCCCAGGAATCCGCCAATGATTATTACTTTCATTCATTACACCTTTTGAGAAATAAATTACTTCTTGATCCGTTTTTTATCTTTCCCCGCAGAATTCATTCCGTGCTTGTGTAAGAGCCTGCATATTCTTTATGGGTGATTGTGGTGCGATTCCGCAACCGGGGGCGAGGATGTCCACACCTGCCTCCAGACATTTCAACGCTTCTGCTTTTACTTCTTCGGCGGTTTTATTGTATATGGTTACTGAAGTTGAAACATTGCCTATCAGTGCAGCACCGCCTTCATGTGCCATTTGAATGGCGTATTGCAGATCTTCAACACTTTCTTCCACACTTATACCACAAAATCCACATTCTGCAATATCTTTTATTATGGGATCGGCTTTCCCGCATACATGGATTACACATTTCCCGTTAACAGAATCTACAAGTTGTCTATAGTATGGTTTTATGACGGACTTAAACATAGCCGGTGGAACAATGTCGGGGGAAACAACTGCTTCTCCGAAACATATCACATCTGCTCCTGCTTCCAGGCTTTCATTAGCAGCCTTTATGCATGCCCGGATAGTGACTTCCATCAATCTTTCTATTTTATGTGGTTCTTTCAGTATTTTTAACAGGAAAGGCTTCATGCCCATCAGATTAACAGCAAGGTCTACAGGACCGGCAAAACCACATATAAGTGGAAATTCATTCTTAATTTGCCTTTTTACAATACGTGTGGCTTCAAGAATTGCAGGCATTCTTCCTCTTTGCATCAAATCTTCAGGAACTTCTATGTCTTCAATGTTGATCTCCGGTCCTTCGAGTACAGCAGGAGGTATGTCCTTTGATCCCCTGTGAATCTTACAGCCGAAACTTTCTGCCAGCACTGTTAAGTCAAAGGGGTAGCGTATAGTCTCAAATCCGGGGATACTCTGGGTGGCTATTGCCAGCTCAGCCATCTTTTCAGCATCAAAGTCAGCTTCGGGTCTGGCAACACCACATAAATCCATAATTTCTATTGGAGCAGCGGTTGTGAACAATCCTGCAGGAATTTTATCTACTGGTTTACGTTCCAGTGCATTGATGATTCTCTGTTTTTGTTGCATGGTTGACCTTTGTATAAGTTATTCTTTCTCTATTTCATTTAGCTTTAGTTCGTTTACTACTTCAGTGTAATCCTTCCATCTTTTTGTTTTTAGCTTCATTGACAGGATTTTGATGATGTGATATTCCCGGATGATGAGTGGCCAGTTGATAGCCGGAGCATCACCGATCCTGGCGATCAAATACCAGATTGCAGTAATGGTTTCTGTTTATGTATCCACTGTTACATATGTGACACTTGCAATTTTCCTGACATTCCGTATGTGTTTTGATGAATACGGGATATTGAAACATCAAATGTTCCGATATACACCGGATGTTTCATGAAGAAATCTGTATGGAAAAGTGGAAAATCGATAACAGTTATCCCCTGTTATTGAACAATACAGACACATAAAGAGAAAATCTTTTCCAGTATTTTTCCTTTTCTCTTCAAGGTATTCCATGGAATTTCCGCTCATTTATCGGGAGCGGAAAACGAAAGCAAGTTTATTGTTGGTGATGATGCAGTGTCCGTAATTGATGAAGAGGCAAACAATCATGATGTGATCTTTTTGGGCTCAACCACCCGCCCATTCTTCAAGAACTTTCTGAAGGATGTGTTCCCTGAACAGGTCATTCGTGGTACCGATAAAACTGTTATCATGAGTCGCAGAAGGGTTAAGTTCAGGGATATTATCAAGAAATGATTCATGAGAATTTGTTTTATTATCCTGCCGTCAGAGTTTATATATTTATGTTTTCTATACACAATTTTAGTGCAAAGATTGCTCTTATTTTTGTTAACAAGAAAGCTAATATGTGTAACCCTCAACTATATATACCATTACATTGTAGTATTTTACAATGTGGAGTTTGAATGTGCGTTACCAATCAGAACTCCACATGGCCCGGAGGCAGGATTATGTTGTGGTTTACACTATATAAACATAGCTTTGCCTCTGGAGTAAAATCAAAGAGGTAGAAATAAAATGAGGAATATACCAAAATTTCAAATCAGTATATTGTTTGCAGCAATGTTGTTGATGGCGTGTTGCTTAATGCCAACCGTGAGTGCAAAAGAAAATCTAAATCCTGACATTGAAGAAAACGTAACTATTAGGAGCCTGGTTGCAGATGCAAGTTTATCTGTAGATAAACATCAAGGAACAGTAGGTTCAAATTTTGATTTTGAAGGAGAAGCTACATATGAGGCTGAAGTTTATGGAGTGCCTCTTCCGGAATATGCATGGTTTGCTAATGATATAAGTTATGAAGGTTTCAATAAACCTGAAGTTACATCATCTTCAGAGGATATCGAATACGTCTATAAGTCGAATACTGCGATAGGTAAGGCTTGGACTCATCGTTATTCAATGGGCATGTTTGGGGGACCTACTAATAAACATGTTTATTCAAATGCAGATGCCAAAAATACGGGGAGGTATAAAGCTCGTCAATATGCGGGATTGACACTTGCTAATGGCGATAATGCATATGTGTATGTCAATCTTTCTTAAAAGGAGGGATTATATTTCCTATCTTTCTTTTTTTTATTTAAAAAATGAATTTAGAAAAACTCCTGGGCAATTGCTAAGGCAGTTATTAGTTTTAACAATTGTCTTCTCAATCGCTTTAACTTTGATATTAGTTCCCATTCGTTTTGAACATGAACAACTTTCTCCTTTAGAAAAAGCAAATTATGATATATTTGTAAATGGTGAAATTACAAAATATGACCATTCACAATTATTAAAAGGGCCTAATATTGTTGATTCTGCAGTTGGTAGTTATGGGTCCGGGAAAGTATACAATGGAAATATTAGTGATACTTATATAGAAACAACTATTCCTGTTAATACTTTATTATTGGATTCTGAAACACTTAAGAATACATCAAAACTCGAAATTATAGGTCTTGACCATTTCTTAATTTCAGGTAATATTGAAAGTGGATATCTGGATTTTAGATCTGTTTTAGTCGGTTGGAATATAGCAAAGAGACTGGATGTTAATATTGGCGACACGATCATATATTGGGTAGGCAGCTCCAAATATGTTTATAAAATCACAGGTATAACAATTCCGACTTCTGAAACAGAATTTATTATTGAAGATACAATACCTATTGATCTTATTGCAGAAGATGAAGAACTTGCTGGTAATTTGTACATAGCCAGTAGTAACCAAGAGGCTACATTTGAATATATCCAAGCTTATATGACTAAAAATGAAAAAGATTGGGTACTAACTACTAAAGAAGAACAACTAAATAGAGCAGCAACAGAATTGAAAGAGCTATTACCCTTAACTATAAGAATTGTATTTTTTTCAGGTGGATTATTGCTTCATCTTACAATACTCCTCCGTGAGCAAAATATTGCTATTGATAGCAAGAAAAGAAATTTTTCTATATTAACTTCACTTGGGGCTAGCAAAAAGCAAATTATGAAAATATACACAATTGAACAGATTCTTGTTATGGTTTGTGTATTATTTCTTGCTTTAATTGTGACAAAGTATTTGATATACCAGTTATTGTTTGAACTTTATCTTCCAATAGAAGTGGGATTTCAAGGAATAATGATCGGTTTAGTTGTTTATTCAATTGCTGTTATAATAGCCTTGTTGTACAGTCATAGGAAAATCAGTAAAATTCCGATTGCTAAATTATTGAAGGTGTAATTTATGGCAACTAACATCATTAATATGAACAATGTTTCAAAAACATATTTGAAAAATAGCCATGTAGTGAAAGCAGTTGATAATGTAGACCTGTCTGTTAAGAGAGGTGAATTTTTAGGTATTATGGGAATGTCAGGTTCTGGTAAGACAACATTAATCAATTTAATTGCAGGATTTGATACACCAACAAGTGGAAAGATTATGGTTGATGGATTTGATCTATCCACATTTAATGATGAACAATTTTCTCAATTCAGAAATAAAAAAATAGGTATGGTTTTTCAACAATTTAATCTCATTAGGGAGTTCAATGTGTTACAAAATGTAATTGTTCCTTCTATCATTGCAAACAAAGATTATTCTACCATATTTGAAATAGCAAGACGATTATTATATGAGCAGGGGTTAGAGGCTCGATTATTTCATTACCCGGATGAACTAAGTGGAGGGGAGCAACAAAGAGTTGGGATAGCAAGGTCACTAATGAATGATCCAACCATAGTACTTGTAGATGAACCTACAGCAAATCTTGACAGAAAATCAGCTGAAAAAATTGCTGGGATGTTGGAAGGTATGCATAACAATGGTAAAACCCTTATTGTAATTTCACATGATCAGAATATATTAAAAAATGCAAACAGGGTTATTACAATGGAATATGGACAATTAATTCACTCTACTAAATAATCCTTTTTTGGTGTGGTGACAGTTCATATATTGGCTGCTTATGAAAGTCTACTTTATTTAATGTATCCATGAAAAGGAGATTTATCACGGAAATAAACTTTATATTCTCTTTGAGTAGCCCTTTTTCTTCTAAGATGCAAAATGAAAAACCAAAGAAGCACAGTCGAAAGTTGATAACTGAATTTAACGAAATATGTTATTCTAAATGAAGTCTAATTCAAGTTACTGATTCATAATATCATTAAGAATATTTCTATTGAATTTATTGTCCAAATGAGATTCTAAGTTTCCACCTCTTTCCAGAACCCCATGTGCTTCATCAAGGGTTTGCGGGATAATGCCGGGTTTATCTTTCCAGACATGGGTAAGCATCAATTCTTCTTTTTCAAGTTTATGCAATTGCCTTTCATAAAGGGACCTTTGGGCCAGGATATGATCAAAATTGCGCTGGTAGCCATCAAATTTTGTCGCAATGGAAGCTGAAACCCTTGCACCTGCAGGCTGTGCTTTTTCCAGTGAAAGTTTTCCTGAAGATCCTAATGAATTCCTTATAGCTGAAATGTTTGCCTCTGTGCTTGCAGGTATTTTGTCTTTAAATCCAGATTTTTCTTCCGTATTCTGGTAACCCCTTTTTTCTGTGTCAATCTTTGCAAATTGGTTCTCTTTATTTTTTTTCAAATCATCAGGATTAAAGGTTCTTTTAACTTCATTATCATCACTTATTGGTGTGAAACTGGATGAATCCTGCTTTAATAAACCGGATGTTGGAATTTTCAGGTAGTGGGATGTATCAATCATACCCACAGGTTGAATGATGTCCTTGTTCATTTCGAATTTTGCAACAGGCATTTCTTTCATTACAGATTGCAGGGATGATGTGATCTCACCTTTGCGTTCGATAAGGTCATTGAAGTAGGCTTTACGTGCAGTTATTCTGTCAAGTTTAAGTTTCTGTGCAGGTTTAAGGTCTGTAATGGATATAGGTACCTTTTCTTTGGTAACAAATAATTTCTTTGCTTCTGTCAATACTTCTTCACTAACCTCCAGATTGTCATCAATTCCTCCGAGAACATCTTCTATCATAGGCTGTTCAACGGTATTCAGGCGCTCAAGAACTTCTTTTGCGTTGTATATCCCGGTGGTAAGAACTCCCGGTTCCTTGTAGAGAATCTCCATTATCTGACCGTTGATAGCTGCGATTCTTGACAGAATTTCAAATTTTTCCAGTACATTTTCCATATCTGAAATCATGTCCCAGAAATTAAATGAAAAATCCAGAGGGTCTTCCACACCCAGATTTTGAAGTTGCTGCAACAATTCCTGCTTTTCAAGTTTCAATTCATCAAGTCTGTCTTTCTCTTCTTCCCAGAGATCATTTTCTGCCTGGGGGCTCAGCCTTTTTATGGCTATGAGTTCTTCTGTTTCCTGCAGGAAAGAATTTAGTTGTTCTCCTACGGATTGGATTGTCGAGCCAATTATCGCAATGGATATACCTGCGGCTTCTGCGGCATCCCCTGCAGATTCACTGCTCTCATAAATCGATTTACCAAGTGTGTATAATCCGCCTGTTGCCACTCCTGCTACTACGTCAAAAACATCCCCAAAACTTACCATTTCCACTCCTCCTATAGTTTACATACTTTTCAAACAATTAAAATTCAAAATAAAGTATAGATTAGATGATAAAATATGTTTAATAGGCATCAAAAAGATAACCCTCAAAAACGGAGTAATTAATATTCATCTGTTATATTAATGAAAAATAAATGGGGAGGAATAACTCGGTTTTTCACCGGTAATTCCTTTTTGATGTTACAAATTATAGATATTTTAATTAGTATAGAATATTTCTACAAAGGTAAGAAATAATTATTTTATATAAAGCTCATACATATTTTTATTATAAATATTAACGACATTTTTGTTAACAAGAAAGCTAATATGTGTAACCCTCAACTATATATACCATTACATTATAGTATTTTACAATGTGGAGTTTGAATGCGCGTTACCAAACAGAACTCCACATGGCCCGGAGGCAGGGTTAGGTTGTGGTTTACACTATATAAACATAGCTTTGTCTCTGGAATAAAATCAAAGAGGCGAAGAAATGAAAAATAAAGGAACAAGAATTGCAGCATTGTTTATGGCAATGCTAGTTATGAGTATGTTTGCGGTCGCACCAGCTATGGCGTGTGCACCACAAGGACCACAAGAACCTATAGACAAGTCTGCTGAAAAGAAAATTTTGAAACTTGTAGCAGAGGAAATAAGCCTGCCTGAGGAGTATTCCATCTCAAAAAATCCAGACACAGGTGGGTTTATATTCAGTTATCAAGAGTCTGCCGACTCATTTAAACTTTACGACATATCGAAAAATTATGAAATAACAGAAGTATGGAGTGGAACATCATCAGTGATAGTTGGTGGATACCAAGTATCATTAGTATCAGACAAAGGTCAGGAAATATCAGTAAATATTGCAGGAGATTCCACATCTAACAGTGGCGAAATTACTGTATATGATTCAGCTTCCGGGATGGTAACAACTCAAAGTATTGATTGTTATGAAGAATGCGAAGACACATGCTCTGATTTGGGAACTATGGGATGTGGTTCAGCCTGTCCATACCTTTGTGCAGCCCTTGGTCAACTGGTGTTGGATATGTAGCGTGTGTGGGAATATGTCTCGGGATCTGTTACATGGACATAACCGTTTACTGTGATGTAATTTGCGATGCTGTATGTTAATACAGCATTTTTCTTTTTTGGAGGATTCCTATCATGATTAACTACAAACAATACAAACCTTCACAGTTATTTCTACTTTTTATGTTCGCCACAATTTTGATCGATATATTTGAAATAATCTTAAATTACTTTTTTTTAAAATTTGAGATATTATCAATGTATGAATCGATTTTTTCACCAATTCTGTTTTTGATTGGTATATACTTCTATCTAGTTGCTAGAGAAAAAAAATGGACGGCAATCCAATCAGTGTTATTCGCAATATTTTGTCTTATTTGCGGTATTTCGGGTGTAATTATAGCAACATACTTCATCCAATAAAAAGGGGATTTTATGAATATTAAAAAATTACTTTGTTTACTCGTAATTGTGATTATATCAATAATTCCGGCAGCTTCCGAAGAAAATATATTTTACGACTTATCTTCAAAAGAGATCTCAGAATTATCATTTTATTATCAAAACAACTCCACTTTTCCATTGAATGAATTTTATACCCAGTCTTCTGAGTACAGCAGCGAATATCCATTTTATTCCTATAATTTAGCATTAAAATGTCATAGAATTATTATGAAAATGGATATGTATGGCATGGCCTCTGATCATGGAACCAAAATTGTTATTGATGACACGTTTGATGAAATTGAGAGTAAAAATAATGAAATTGATGAACAATTAGCAGATCTAAATGAAAATAATTTAAGCTTTTCGGGAATGGAATGGCTTTCTCTTGCTGAAAATGAAATTGAAGAAAGTAGACATTATTTCTCTATTTCTCAAGAACATTATGATAATGGAAATTTCAATGATACTTTGGAAACGTTAATTAAATCAAATTTCGCTATTTATAAGGCAGAAAATTTGTTAAATGTTGCAAAATATAAGAACAATGAGTCTTCAAAAATAAATCATATCCAGAGAATTGAAGGTGGAGAAGAAATCGCATCCAAATGGATACAGGTTGCAGACGAACAAATAAAGATCTTAAGTGAAGCGGGAAACCGAAAAGATATACTCGCCTCTTCCGAAAACATATTGGAAACTGCAAAGCAGCACTATTCCGCAGAAAGATACTATTTGGCAACTATGAATGCAGCAGAAGCTAAAGCTCTGGCTGATTTTGGAATTGACTATAAAAAGGTTGTAGGTCACAAAGAGGCTATACGTAGCGCTGAAAAACAAATGGAAAATACAAATGCATCTCTGAGCAGCCTTTTTGGCAATCCTGAAATTGATGCACCCATAATAGTACTTCATTTTGAATCCGCAAAAATTCGGTTAAAGGAATCCAGAATAAAAAATTCAACCAGTTCTATACCTCTTGCAGACATATCTATACGCAATGCACTTATTGCAAAAGAACAAGCAAATGCAATAGTAGAACTGAAAAATACAATTGAAGCGATCGATACTTCTTCCCAATCAGAACCAGAACTAATACCGTTAGGCCTTTCACCTTTGATAGGAGCTATAGCAATTCTCATAATGTTTAGGGGGAAAAAATGGTGAGATTTTTTCTTTTTCTTTTTTTCTTATCTTCTACTGTCAATTCCTATATCTGGTGCACAACCACTATATGTCGAATATTTCCATCAGACAGGTTGCCATGACTGCGAGATAACAGAGCCCATTATTGACCAAATTGAAAAACAATATGAAGATATAGCTATTATAAAAGTCAATGTCATAAACACTGAAGGATTCAACCGGTGGAAACAATACGGCTTTATTGAGGTTCCGGCTGTGGTCATAATATTTTTCGTGCTTTTCATAATATATAGAAAAGGGCTAATTCATCCCACTATGTATGATATTAATAAGCATGATTTTAATTTTTTATAAATATTTCAACTCAATATATGTATTAATAGGTGAAAAATAATGAACGTTGGACCAATTATAGTTACTGTAGCCGTTCTTACTATTATGTCACTATATCCGTTTTATCTCAAAAAATACAAACCACATCGTTACAAAGGAATATGGAAATCAATAGGTGATATAACTAAAACACCCAGCAGAGCTATTCTTTATCCAGTTGGTTTTTTAATAGGCGGCATACTTTACATAATGTTCATTCAGTAATCTGGCACTTACGGTCGATTACATGAGAAACCAAATAAATAGTGTATTTTAGAACACTGGTTTTAAGACAAAAAAAGGATAAACTCGTAGAAATTGTCGTAAAATAGGCCATATTGTCAAACGGGCTTCCTGACAAAAAAAAGCGGAAATTTTAGGTTGAAAGAGGAAAAGATATCTTCATCAAGGAGCGGATACTGTCAAACTTGGGATAAAATTATGTTTAATAGGCATCAAAAAGATAACCCTCAAAAATGGAGTAATTAATATTCATCTGTTATATTAATGAAAAAAGTGGGGAGGAATAACTCCATCTTTCATCGGTAATCCTGTTTTAATGCCACAATTTACAGATATTTTTATTAGTAAGGAATATTTCCACAAAGGTAAGAATTAATTATTTTATATAAATCTTATAATATTTTTACTATAAACATTATCGATATATTTTGTTAACAAGAAAGCTAATATGTGTAACCCTCAACTATATATACCATTATATTATAGTATTTTACAATGTGGAGTTTGAATGTGCGTTACCAAACAGAACTCCACATGGCCCGGAGGCAGGGTTAGGTTGTGGTTTACACTATATAAACATAGCTTTGCCTCTGGAATAAAATCAAAGAGGCGAAGAAATGAAAAGTAAGGGAATTAGAGTTGCAGCATTGCTTATGGTAATGTTGGTTGTGAGTATGTTTTCAGTAGTGCCTGCTATGGCATGCGTGCCTGGCGGAACATGTGGCGAGAAGACATGTGATGACAATATAATGATGGGAGAACCTGTTGAATTAAAAGGAAACGACAGGGATGAACTTCTAGATAAAGCTCTTGCAGATAAGGCAATCATTAGCCTTAAAGAAGAACTAAAAGAAGAAGGATTTGAACAAAAGGATGTTGAAACATACAGCCTAGAAATAACTGCAGAAGATGGATCTGTTGTTGATGCCAAAGTTTCAACATTTAAATTTGAAGATGCTGACGGGAATATTGATGGGGTGACTTATGCATATAATGATCAGACGGGCGAAAGTTTGGCAGTGCGCGGAGTCACTGATTGTGGAACATGCCTAACAAGAATATTAATTTATGGAATTGGTTGCTCAGCAGTCTGTGTTAGTGGAGGAGTACTAACCATGGGAGCACTTTGTGTAGCATGTCTTGCAGCTGCAGCATACGATTCACTGTGTCCATGCTATTTATGTGGTTGTTCAGAGGGCTTTGAAGACGCTTGTGAGATGGCGGAAACTCATTGTTGAAAGGAGGACTTGGTAATGACTAAAATGGGGAGATACATCCCCTTTATCATTTTTTGCTTCATAGTATTGTGGATTTTCTACGGATATTTTGTTGTTTCAAAGTATTATGTGGATATGATTTTGCTCAGTTTTGCTGCATTGTTTTCGTCCATTGGTATGTATAAAACAGAATATGGCGGGGTTTGTAAATACTTGGTTGTTTTATTTATCTCTGCAGTTATTATTGGATCTTATGTTACCTCAGGTAATTACTATGCACTAATACTTGGTATTACATTTCTCTTACTGGCTGTAGTAGATTATATAAAAACATTAAAATGACATCTTGGAGTATTTATATGAATTTTAAATTATCAATAACATTAATAGCATTAATCACATTATTTTTGCTAACTGCTGGGTGCCTTGTAACTTCCCAACAAAACGATTTAGAGAAATATGAGTTGAAGTATAACTTTAAGCAGGGCGAGCAATATAGCTACGAAGTTCTAACTGCAATCGAAAAACCAAGTACAAAAGTTTCTGAAACTACTGATATCTATGTGGTAAGCGAAGAAAACAATCATATAAATTTGAAAGTGCTAACTAAAACGGTGACTAATACCAAATCAGAAGAACAAATTTACCACATGAATATGACCCCTAGTGGAGAAATCATTAAAATAAAATCTAATGACTTAATAATACCAGAAATTCAACTTGAGTTGGTATCAATATTAGAATATCCCAAAAAAGAGTTTGCGGAAGGTGATGTCTGGAGTTCATATTTTAGCAAAAATGATAGTTTATTTATAGACAACAATTTAGTCGAGTATACTGTATCCGGGAACACTACATACAAATGCTCTGAGCGAAGCGAAATATCTGTTAAGGCTGGAAAATTTGATTGTGTAGCAATTGAAACCACTACTGATTATATCTTGGATGCCAAGTATAAATCTGAAAATGAATCAATTTTCTTAAAAACAAATGGTGTTGCACAAGGAGAAAACTGGATTGATTTGGACAGAGGTTTTTTGGCAAAGTCAGAATACAACGTCAATAAAAATACAATGACGGATTTTTCAGAACTTTATAAGGACCTTGGCATTGAAAATATCCATCGTTCTACCCCTCAAAAATCATATACTGCTAGTGAGCTAATAGACATCAAAAGGAAATAAGGAAATATGATGAAAAAAAGCATAGTTCTTTTTCTTCTTTTTCTTCTTTTTTTACTGATTCCAACTGTTCAAGCACAGCCTATATACATCGAATATTTCCATCAGACAGGTTGCCATGACTGCGAGATAACAGATCCCATTATTGATCAAATTGAAAAAGAATATGAAGACGTAGAAATTGTGAGAACCGATGTCATAAACACTGAAGGATTCAATCGGTGGAACCAGTATGGCTTTATTGAGGTTCCGGCTGTAGCCATAAATAATGAAACTAAAATCCCAAAGGGAGAAATCACCGAAAAAAATCTCAGGATATCAATTGAGAAATATCTTGAAGACAACAACCCTGAAAACCAGTACATAAATAGTGACCTGAATATTCCATTTGCTTATTCGCTTGGCCTGTTTGCCGGATTATCCCCCTGTTTGATGGCCATACTCGGATTTCTTTTGACTTTTACAGCCGGTACCGGTAAGTCTGCACGTAGCGGTATGGAACGGGCACTAGTCTTTGGTGTCGGATTAATGACATCTTACCTCGCCATAGGGGTAGGATTGCTTGTGTTCAGGAAGACACTTCCCGACATGGAATTATTTTCTGTGATTACAGGAATCATAGTTATTGGAATAGGCCTCTTTTTGATGGGAATTTTTCGGCTTCCGATATCCTTTGACAAATATTTTCAGAACACAGCCAGAAAACACGCAGGGACAATTGGAGGATTGTTTTTCTTAGGAGTCCTGTTCTCTCTGGTAAAAGTGCCTTGCACTGTACCTACGCTTCTAATTTTACTGAACAAGTCTTTAACAGAAGGAACAATTAACAATTTGGTCCTATTGTTTACTTTCAGTTTTGGGGTATTGACTCCTTTCCTAGGAATAGGATTGGTTGGAGGGTATACTTTATCCAAACGTATTCGTGAACACAGGAGATATTTGAAATTAATTAGTGGTTTATCTCTCATTTTGTTGGGTTTTTGGGTGATGATTTGAGATAAAATTGAAGTTTAAACTGATTGAGGAGTTCCCGAGCAACTCCTTTCTTTTGTAAATAGGTTATTGCTACAATTTCACCGATAATTCCCTTCCCCTGTCACAATTTCTCCCTTGATTGGGACCCATCCTTCCTGACTTCCTTCCAGAATTATGTACAGATGTTCATGATACTGGTTGCCGCTCCAGCCGTAGATCCACCAGTTGTTCATTCCCATAAAACTCATGGAAATATCTACCGTGTTTTCTGGAGTTGTGTTGTACTTTGCATAAAGACGGCTTTCGTATTGGTACGTCTTGGCATTTTCATTGTCTTCATTGGGGAATTGGTTTGCAACTTCTTTTATGTTGTATTTTGGTATGAATGTAGTTTCGTTTTCCAGAGGGTTTCTTGTGTCCAATTCATGATCAACATTCTGGTAGATGCTGAAACCCTCTGGATAGGGAATAGGCGTATCTTCTGAATATTCAGTGGATTCGTTTATTGTACGGTTCAGTCCTTCATCCTGGCCTTCTTCTATTGGAACCTGAGGTCAACTACTCCTCCCTTACGACAAGGCGCTTGAATGTCAATTAAGCATTCGTCTGGGTGGCTGACAAGCACCCCTGAGATTCCAGGATATACCTGTAATCCCGTGTTTTGTGTTCAATATTCATTGCACCGATCAGGTCTGCATTATTCGCATAACCACATTTTTCACATCTAAAAGACAATCTGTTACGGTTATTCTTAGAGATATGATTGCATCGAATACATGTTTGAGAAGTATAGGATGGATCAACATAATGAGTGATTATGCCTACTTCTTTTGCTTTGTATTCAATGAATGTTTGTAATTGCCGGAAAGCCCAACTACTGTGGTTATGTCTTCTCTTTTTATCACCCACCCAGTAACAATCAGCATTCGGTGGAATTGTACAACCAAGATGGGTCAGATTGAAAAGTGTATTTGCAGAAACATTGTGTGCTCCATCTTCATTGCCCGTCACAATAACTCCGGCTACCTTGCCATAAAGTGGATATTGCCCTGTTTCGGGGTCAGCATCTGCATAAGATCCATCCAATCTTTCCAGTACCATCTGTGCCACTGCAGATCTTACTCCAAACCATATGGAAGATCCTATTACAAGTATATCACAGGCTTTTATTTTTTCAAGAATCTGTGGCCACTCATCATCGCCTCCTTCATCCGAGGAAACCCCAAAAGCTATGTTGTGGTCTACAATGCGTACTACCTCACTATCTACACCAAGATCCTGAAACAGTTCAACTGCTTTATCAATAAGGGCTCTTGTATGCGATACTTCAGGTGACTTCTTCAGTGTACAGTTTAAAAAGAGCGCTTTCAATGACATAATGAATATGTTGGTCAATTGTGACATATAACCTTTTCCTAAAATGAAATGAGTCTAAAATATGCTTGATGATGCCGGATATGATGTAGAGGTGAGAGAAGGACTTGGAGGAACTTTTGTAAATTATGAAGCCCTTAAAAAAGGAGAAATAAATACGGCATTGTTAATTAAATATTGCTAATTCTCTATTTCTGTACTTCATTAACAACAAGACGGAATACCGTAACATTTCAAGACCCTTTGTATAACATTTAGACTTTTTTCTCAACCTTGCCAGAAAATGCCTAAATATACTGTTGTATCCTTCTATGGTATATGTTTCAGCTTTGGATTGAGTATGAATCGCCTCTGGAAGAAACTCTGCATATGCTTTCCAGTGATCTGTCATGACTTCTTTTATATCAATGTCCCTCAATTTGTCCCAGAGTTTTACTCCAGTTTCTGTGCCTCTACTACCAAAAGAACAGTTGATGAATCTTTTTCCAATTCTATCAATAGCAATCCAGATCCAACAATATTTTTTTTGTTACCAATATAAGTATGCATCTCATCTAATTCAACAATCTCTATATCATTTTCGCTTTTCAGGTCCTCTAACTCCTAGCCAAATTTTCTAATCCAATTATACACAGAAACATGGCT
>NZ_QBKB01000002.1:0-48520 GCF_004137855.1 Methanohalophilus profundi | reverse complement strand
CATCCTCTTCAAGGATTGGATCAAGAATTTCCATGGCGGCTTTCATGGCCTTGGCAGACATCATGATCTGTGGAAGATAGACTTCGGCGGCTTCGAATTTGTCACCGATGATCTTCATACCGACAGACAGACCATCGTTGATGATCTCGAAAGGAGTTAAACCTGCATCCAGGGCTTCCTGAACGAGGGGGCCAGCACCATTGATGTCCTGGTTGACAATCGCATCTCTGAGTTTATCATACATTTCCTGTTTTCCCATTAAATCACCTATATCTAACTGTACAACAGCTGTCATATCATAGACTGCTGCTACAATGAACTTAAAAAGCAATTTTATATAACCTATCTGGCTATGGTTTTTCTATCTACATGAAAATAGTAAACACTTCAATAATTCAAAAAGCGATTCAAAATGACAGACGTAAACAAAGCGATCATGGCATTGAAATCGACAACGTTTTTGAAAAATAAGATACAGTCATTTCACTATAAAAATAGGATTTTAACCAACATTCCTAATATGGAATTTCAGTAAGATTAAGTATAAACTGGGATTGGGTACAACACCATAATAGACAATCAATAATCCATAAAACCGAAACGAATATGTATCCTTCTAACTGTATCATTTGTACTTGTTAGATTTACATCAAAGTAATCTAAAAGTATATGGTTAATTCGTGAAAATATCCACTGGTGATAATGTGATTAGTGTTAATGAAAAGGGACTTGCAATAATTGATGAAATGCTGGACTGGGAAGATGAGATTAATGTCGAATCCAAACAGCTCGAAAATGGCGCTACAATAATTGATTGTGGAATCAATGCCCAAGGTGGCTATGACGCAGGCATGTACCTTTCACGCCTTTGTCTTGCCGATCTTGCAGAAATTACCTACACCAAATTCAACCTTGATGGACTCCCGGTGCCTGCAATCCAGGTCGTAACCGATCATCCCACAGTCGCTTGCATGGGTTCCCAGTATGCGGGCTGGAGAATTTCCGTTGGCAAGTATTTCGGAATGGGGTCAGGTCCTGCACGTGCCCTTGGACTCAAACCAAAGGAACTTTACCAGGAAATCGATTACAAGGATGACGCCGAAGCTGCTGTGCTTGTAATGGAATCCAGCAAACTCCCGGATGAGGAAGTCGTAGAATATATCGCCAAACACTGCAGTGTTGATCCGGAAAATATCTATATCGCTGTGGCACCTACTGCATCCATCGCAGGTTCTGTCCAGATCTCTGCCCGTATAGTGGAGACAGGTATCCACAAAATGGAATCCGTAGGATTCGATATCAACACAATTAAGAGTGGTTTCGGTGTGGCACCAATAGCACCTATTGTTGGAGACGATACAAAATGCATGGGTTCAACCAATGACTGTGTAATCTACTGCGGGGAGACCTACTTCACAGTGGACTACGGAAAGGATGATCTTGAGGAATATGTCAAAAAGACACCATCCACAACTTCCAGAGACTTTGGTAAACCTTTCTATACAACATTCAAGGAAGCAGAATTCGACTTCTTCAAAGTAGATGCAGGCATGTTCGCCCCGGCAAGAATTACCGTCAACGATGTTGCATCTAAAAAATCATACACCGCAGGACGTATCAATCCCGGTATCCTGCTCGAATCCTTTGGAATCAAGGAGGTATAATCCTCCTTTTAATTTTGGTGATCTAAGTGGAAATAATTGAAAAATCCGAAGGAATAGGTGCATTGTTGAAAAGTTTTGCATCTCTGGCCAAAGAATCGGAAAAAATCATTTTTATTGGAACTCCCGGGTTTTGTACTCCTTTTGCAGAAATTGCCGCTTATTCCCTGCGTAAAAGTTCCAAACAGATGGGATTTGTAGCCAATACTGATATCGAAAAAGCAAAACAACTAATCCCCACGGATATGGGAATGCAACTAGGCGATACAATTGATTATCATGCTGATACGGTCGTACTGCTTGGCGGGCTTGCCATGCCCAAAATCGGAGTGGAACCAGAGGAATTGAAAACGACTCTTGAATCCATATATGAGGGGTCTCAAAAGAAACTGCTTATAGGCATCTGTTTCCAAGCAATATTTGAAAAACAGGGATGGACCGATATTATGAATTTCGATTACATAATCGATTCGGATATGCCAGTGTCCCTGAAGAAAACATGATAAATCTCCTTTACCATATACGTGCGTCCACAACAACATGCCAGACGCCCGGTGAATATTTTTTTATACTACGACACTCCATAATCTCCACATTTCTCCCCTGCATTTTTGCTGCCTTTTTAATTTGCCCGATCGGCCTATCAAACATTAAATTTTCAGCCAGTGCTTCATGAAAATGCAACATACCCCCTTTTTTATTTAATGCATCGATTGCAACATGCAAATAATCAGCTGTTCCTCCCACATATCCCATGATCACCCGATCAGCAACTCCTTTAGGTGTAACTTCAGCACAGTTGCCATTTAGGGGTTGTACAATATGTTGTACATCATTCAACCTTACGTTATCTTTGAGGTAGCCAAATGATACAGGATTCAGCTCAATCGAGTATATTTGTTCAGGTTGGGAATGTACGGCCATCGGGATAGTGAAATAACCAATTCCAGCAAACATATCAACAACAATTTCCCCGTTTCCAAGTTTACTCATCCTGTTTTTTTCCCTGAGGTTGCCTTTGGAATACATAACCTCTGTCACATCAAGTTTGAAATAACAGCCATTCTCTTTGTGTATTGTTTCTGTGGTATTACCACTCACAAGCTGTCTTTTTGGTTGCCGTAAACTGCCATTGATACCCAAATCCCTTACAACAGTGTCACAAAAGGGATACATATTCAGTAATTCTTCAGCAATTTCCCCTCCCCTGTGGATTATTTTTTCAGAAATGGTAACTACTATAATGTTTCCAAGGATTTGCCAGCCGGACGGGATTTTTTCCAGTTCCTCCGGTTTCATTTTACCGGAAAGCCTCTCTTTCAGGTTCATCTGCTGACGGTAGAACTCCGGTTGTTCCTGACGTTTTATTTCATAGCCACTTACCAAATCTGTGACTGGAATTTCAACAAAACTTTCACCTCCAACTATTCGAGATACGAATTTTCGGCTCCGGTCCAGCAACCCCCTGGATTGTAATTCAGATCTTATTTTTTCAGTATCCCTGGCAGGCACTATAACTGCAAAATATTCTTCCATTCAGCTCATTTAGAGGTATGTTTTGTTATAAAATTCATTCGGAATGGAGCGAACATTTATATACTCCACTGCCCTTATAACTAATCTGGATGAGACCTACTAACCGCACGGCCCTTTTTGCTACCAATGATGGTTTCATTGCAATTAACGGTGCCGTTAAATTACAGATAATGGATTTACTGGACAAGAGGCCATGTTCTTTTGATGAAATAGTCCAAACTACGGGGAAAGCCAAATCCACTGTATCAGTACATCTTAACGATCTTAAAAAAGCAAATCTATTGTGGGAATCAGTAGACGCGGTGGATAGGAGAAAAAAGAACTATAGTTTAGCCTCAAAATACGTAGCTTGTTCACAAACACCACTGGATACTCACTACTACCGCAGCCTAGAAAATTTTTCAAGCACATTTTCCAGCGAAACTGATTTTTTCCAGAATGTTTTCTGCGCTTTCAAGGCAGGCTTTGAAGCCCAGGGCATTGATCATAATCCTATCGTCAAACATATAGGAAGTGACATTGGAACACAGATTGCAAATACTTTTGAGCAAGAAGATTTTTTTGATAGACTTGAAGAGGTACGCTCCTTCTGGAAATGCTATAAACTGGGAAAAGTACAGATCGAAGATACAGATCCTCTTACTATCAAAGTAAAAGATTGTTTTGAATGTATGTCAATGCCTGTTCTTGGCCACCCAATATGCTCTTTTAATGAAGGGATGCTAGAAGGCATCCTATACAAGATCACTGGCGAGAAGCATTCAATAAAAGAAATAGAGTGTTATGCAACAGGGGATAACCATTGCCTTTTCATCAAGGTATGATTATTTTTCTGAACGGATTACACCCATATCAGCATTGAGTTTTGGACCGATCTCTGCAACAATGCCCGGTCCATCCGTAGTTTCCCTGCATATCACGCAATGTTCCATAATTCCCAATCTTTCAGTACCATAAATATCCCTGCTGTGGCCTGTTTTTTTCAGCACTGACTTGAGCTGGGAGCGTGTAACTGAATTCACAATAATCCTGTCCGTGGAAGATTTCTTCCATTCCCATAATTTATCGGCCTGTTGACCGGTAAATCTTACCTGTTCATCCGCATTTGTTTTGACAATTTCCACTTTAACGGGCATATATGGAATAAGACCAAAACGAGTTGCTACCTGGTCCGGACTGCCTGTTCCCAGATTTTTCAGTCCGCTAGCAGTGATAGAGACTTTTTTACCAATGTCTACAACGATTTTATCTTCTTTTATGGATTGTATGTAACCACGGTATTTTTTCCCTGCTACAGGTTCATATACAGGTGTGCCATATTTTTCCTTCAGGAAATGAATCGCAAATTCCGCATCATCCCCATCCGCATCTACGGTAACCCACTTGTTTTTGGAAAAACCTATTTCCAATTTCATGTCAAGATCCTTGAGGTCATCTGTAAATTTTGCAGCAATTGCATCAAGGGTCTGTTCTGTATTTGAATACACTTTTATTGCCAATTCAGTTTGCATATAATCCCGCACATAAGAAGAGAAAGTTATTTTCTGCCCAGCAGTTTATCGAAGACCTCTTTGGTGTTACCATAAGCAATGAGAACATCATCATGTATAGGTTCCTCTGAATTCTCAATTGTATCCCCTATCATATGTATTTCCCTGCTGAAAGGACCCAGTTTCAATTTAATCCGGTCTTCACTGGCGTTTGCTTCTACCAGTTGTCCATAGATTTCCTCTATCTTATTTCTTAATGTTTTAATACGTTCCAATATTTCTTTGGACTCCCTGTTCAGTTGTGTTCCTTCACTCTCTTCCTCTTCAACTGATTCTACCAGTTCCCTGTACTTTTCAGGAAGGTTCTCCCCGAGTGTTGTAATAAAATCCCTGAGATTTGTTACTACATCTACACCATATTCTGTCAGTTCTACATATTTTATTCTACCTTCAGATGTGAACTGTACAAGTCCCATATCAGCCATCTTGGAAAGGATTTTTGTAGTATGTGCAAAAGTCGAATTTATTTGTTTTGTAATAACAGAAGCATACGTCTTTCTAAGAGACCATATAGTAAGGAGGGCAAGGGTTGGTTTTTCCTGAAGGAACAGGTTTTCTACTTCTTCGCGGGACATTAGAAAATCACCTGATAATACCGTGAGAGGTATCTCAACGTCTATTCTTTATATATATCTTTTTGTTGTATATATATCAATACATATTGGAGAGAATCGACTTTATTGCACTGAGAGGGGCATTGGTCTTAAAGGACATCCCGCTGAAATGTGTCCTGCTGGCTTCATACCCTTTATCCCTTAGGTCATCAATGGTCTTTTCAATACGTGGAGCTGCCACAGAGAGCTGTTTGCATAGCCTGTGCTGATCATAAAAGAAAGGAATATCAAGTTCATCCAGACATGTCTGGATTATTTTACAGGCTTTTTTCTTCTTGCCAAAGGGTCTTTTTTCAATTTCTTCCATGACCTTTGAACAAAAAATACTGTCATGTAACTTCCCAAGCCAGAGAAGACCTCCTGATTTCATTTTAGTCCCACATTCCGGGCAGGTTTGTTCCATGAAAACAGAGTAGCCTTTTTTCCATTCACGGTAACTGCAATTGTCACAATGTGTGACATAACCCAGCTCCTTAAGTGTCCTATCAGCGTTCTTAGCCCCGCTTTTAATCCCTACATAAGCCCTGACATAATGACGCGTGGCGTGAGAGAGCAATACTTCCATTCCTTTCTCATGACGTGCCAGATGGCGGGCAATAGATCCCAGCAGTATTCTCAGTCCCATTTCACTGTGATATTCATTATTGAGTGCAACTGCAGCGTACTTCCGAATACCGGAATTCAGATGAGCCCCGCATAGAGGAGCAGTGTCAGTAGCTGTAACCTCAAGCAGGTGTACAGCAGAGCGACTGGCAGCATCCAGATAGGGAGCAGGACTTCCAAAAGGGTCCAGGTCCACGATATTGAATCGTTTTTCGTGGAGGGGAGTATTTGCATTTCTACAGGATGTGTCAGCAATATCGGACAGGTTATTGAGTTTAATGTTTTGTTCGATAAAATTACAGGCCTCTGCATCCCAGTCATTAAGTGTCGTCCTGAGACCTATCTCATTTGCTATGCGAAGCCCCCTGATGCCGGAAGCTGCCATTGCGTCCACATAATCGATCTCTGAAGGAGGCCGTTCTTCAAAATCGAAATTTTCCTTAACAAAAACAGAAGTTGCTGCCACGGTAATATCCCGGTTAAGTTCCATATGAGAATTATAGAAAACCGGCGAATTCACAGGCAGTTTATCTTCAATAGCAGCGGAAGGAACCTCCACTTCGGTGGTCCCTTCTGTTATTTTTCTTGTTTCCATGTCTTCCACATGACATGGTTTTTTTATTTAACCGTAATTGTCACATTCATGCCAGAATACGGAGGTATGTAAAATGAATAGTTTCCGGTTTCGTTGAAAGTATACTTAAAAGTCCTCCCATAAGAAATCCTCTGATCTTCCCACAAACCATCTTCACTTTTCAGTGTAAATATACCGGGTTCTTTTTTCTGGTTTCTCCACACAACTGTGTCTGTTCTATTTATTTCTCGTACTTTAGGACTAATATAAAAACTGTTTATAAATATATTATGAGTTTTTGGAGTATATTCCTCCAATTCCGTTTCATCGGATTCACTTACATTATCTTCTCCATTCAAATCTTCATCTGGCTGGATATCTTCATCTGACTGATTATCCTCACCATTTACCGGAACCTGATCATCCTGATCCGTAGTATCCTGTGTTGTACAGCCCAATCCCAGAAGGGATATTACAACTAAAAGTATGATTATTTTTTTCATCCGACCACTCCTCTAATTATTTGTTAAACAATAAGTATCTCTAAAGTTATCAAACTTTCTGGCATAAATAAACAGCAGAGATATCTATTTAAATATATATGTCAATTTGTGTCGCGGTCATTTTCATTAATGTATAAAAGGAGAATGCATCAATGTCTGTAAAAACCCCCTCGGTGAAAAGATAAGCCAGCTCAGACAATCCAGGGAGATGTCACAGGAAGAACTGGCAAAAGCAAGTAACAACGATGTGGAACTGATAGATAAACTGGAAAACGGAGCTCTTGTTCCTTCACTAACGCCTCTTTTTAATATTGCAAGAGCCCTGGGGGTGCGACTTGGCACCTTTCTTGATGATGCTCCCCAGAACGGCCCGGTGCTTGTAAAATCAGGTAAATCGAAACATGTTGTCCGCTTTTCTGGTAAATGTTCCAATTGCAAAGCGAGTTCACTTGAATTCAACTCATTAGCAGCTGACAAACAGGACCGCCATATGGAGCCTTTCATAATTGATGTACATCCACAAAAAGGAGAACACCCCCTCTCATCCCATGAGGGAGAAGAATTTATTTATGTGCTGGAAGGTGAAATCGAAATTCTCTACGGAAAAGAGACCTACAATCTTGGAGCCGGTGACAGTATCTATTACGATTCCGTAGTTCCCCACGACCTGCATGCAGTTGATGAAGATGCAAGAATAATGGCAGTTGTATACACACCTTACTAAGGAATTCCTATGTTCACACTAACAGTTGCTCCGCGTTTTGGAGATATTGATGGGCTTTGTCATGTAAATAATACCGTAATTCCTGAATGGGGCGAAATGGGGCGAAATCCCATATTCCGAATATTTACTCCTGATCTGGACCTCACTCCGGAAAAGTGGCGACTTATTATGGCTCGCACAGAATTCGATTTCCTGGGAGAGATGTATTTTGACGGGGATGTCGAAATACGTACCTATATTGCCCGCCTTGGTAATTCCTCTTTTACAATCGGGCATGAAGCCTGGCAAAGAGGAGAACTAAAAGCAAAAGGTAAAGCAGTAATTGTACATTATGATTTCATGGAAAAGAAGTCTTTACCAATTCCACCTGAGATACGTACAAGGCTCGAGGAACACCTGATAGAGGAACAGTAAACATAAAGGAGCTGGTACTATTCGTTTTGAAAACGAGACTATAACAGATGTCTTTGAAGAGATGGTTAAAAAATATCCTCAAAAGGACTTCATGGTTTATCCAGATCGAGATCTTCGTTTTAATTACAGTCAATTCAATGAGCGTGTGGAGGATCTGGCAAAAGGTTTGCTTGCCCTGGGACTTAAAAAAGGGGACCACATAGGAATATGGGCCCGCAATGTGCCCGACTGGCTGACTTTCCTGTTTGCAACTTCTAAGATCGGAGCAGTCCTTGTAACTGTAAATACCTCATACCGAAGCCACGAACTTGCTTATGTGGTAAAACAGTCCGATATGAAAGCACTGGCCATAATCGATGGATTCAGAAATGTGGACTATGTTCAGACTGTTTATGACATTGTGCCTGAACTCAAAACACAGCAAAGAGGAAATCTTACAAGCCAGGAATTCCCTGAGCTAAATCATGTAATCTATATCGGACAGGAAAAACACAGGGGCATGTACAATACCCGTGAATTGCTTCTGCTTGGAAAACATGAATCTGACGCCGAACTTGCAAAAATAAAAGCTACCAATACCGCTGATGATGTGGTCAACATGCAGTACACCTCCGGTACAACCGGTTTCCCAAAAGGAGTAATGCTGACCCACAAAAATATCCTCAACAACGGTTATTACGTCGGTGAAAAACAAAAATTCACAGATCAAGATCGCCTGTGCCTGCCTGTGCCCCTATTCCACTGTTTTGGGATTGTGCTCGGCGTACTTGCGGCCCTGAGTCACGAGGCAACACTGGTGATGCTTGAAGTATTTGATCCGCTTCTTGTACTCGCAGCGGTCCAGAAAGAGAAATGTACGGCCCTCTACGGCGTACCTACCATGTTCATTGCAGAACTCAACCATCCAATGTTCGACATGTTTGACCTGTCATCTCTGCGTACAGGAATCATGGCAGGGTCACCATGTCCCACATAAACCATGAAAAAAGTCATTTCAGATATGCACTGCGATGAGATCACTATTGTTTACGGTCTAACGGAAGCTTCTCCGGCAATGACCCAGACCAGTACCGATGATACCAATGAAAGGAGGGTCAGTACCGTAGGTATAGCAATGCCACAAATCGAAGTCAAAATAGTTGATCCGGATACAGGTGAAAAACTCGGCCCCGGACAACAAGGTGAAATCTGCTGTCGCGGTTACAATATAATGAAAGGTTACTACAAAATGCCTGAAAAGACAGCCGAAACAATCGACAGGGATGGATGGCTCCACAGCGGCGATCTGGGAACTGTGGATGAATATGGATACTACAAGATTACCGGCCGTATCAAGGACATGATCATTCGCGGCGGAGAAAATATCTATCCAAGAGAGATAGAAGAATTCCTGTACACCTTAGACGGAGTCAGGGATGCACAGGTGGTAGGTATACCTGATAACAAATACGGTGAGATAGTGGGTGCTTTTGTAATGCTTCAGGAAGGAGCTGACCTGAGTGAGGAAGACATACGCGATTGCAGTATGCAGAAAATTGCACGGTACAAAGTTCCAAAACACGTATTCATAGTGGATGAATACCCAATGACAGCAAGTGGCAAAATTCAGAAATTCAAGTTGCGTCAGATGGCGACTGAGTTACTTGAAAAGCGCAAACATGAAGAAGAGCAGATTTAATTCTCGCTCTTTTTACTCATGAAGTGATAGATCATAATCCATCGCCGTTGTTTTTTTAGCACATTCACTGCCACCATATATCAGTTCATCTATGCTTCTTTTCAAATTGGCAGGAATGCCATGATAAGAGTCGGTTTTTCTCTCTGCTAAACAATATCCATCAGTGTACTTTCAGTGACATGAACTATTGATTGGTTCAGCACTTAATTATTTTGTATGAACAATGGCAAATTTTTCTTAAAATTTAACCCATTATTTCGCACATTATAATTTTCTCAATTCCCTTTTTCTTTTCGGAATTTGTGAAGAGCGATCTCAATGGTAGTACTCAGGTCCTTTTCAGTAAAAGGTTTCAATATATATCCATCAGGATCTGTTTCTTTGGCTTTCTTAAAAGTTACATCATCCGAATGTGCCGTAAGATAAACCACCGGAAGAGAAAATCTATCTTTGATTATTTTGGTTGCTTCAATACCATCCATATCCCCTTTGAGCCTGATATCCATAAGTACCAAATCCGGGAAGGTGCCTTCTACCTTGGTGATAGCATCCTTTCCCGTAGAAGCAACGCCTGAAACAATATAACCCAGGTCTTGCAAACGGCGTTTTATAACCATTGCCACTATAGCTTCATCTTCTACAACCAGTATTCTTGAATTTTTCAATATCACACCTCTTTATCCCTAAAAGTAATCCTGAAACAGGTCCTGTAATCCTTAGTATCAAGTTCAATATCCCCATCGATCTGGCTTACGAGATTGGAAACAAGTTGTAATCCCAGTGATTCGGTATTTCTGAAGTCGATATCATCCGGGAAAGCACCCCCTGAATCTTCAACCTTAAGTATTAATTGACCTGCAGACTTAAAAAAGTCAATGCTAATTTCCCCATTCTCACCCTCAATAAAAGCATGTTGCAAGGCATTTGAGGTCAATTCATTGATAATAATACCCAGAGGCACGGCAGAATCCATATCCAGATATAGATTCTCGACATTAAGGTGAATTTTAATAATATCCTCATTGACATTATAGGATTTTATGAGGTGTTCAACAAGATCTTCGACATAATCCGATAAATTAAGACTGGTGAGGTTTTCTGAATGATACAGTTTTTCATGGATCAGGGCAATTGAACGTACCCTGTTCTCACTTTGCTTGAAGGCCTCCATAACTTCATCCGATTTGAAATTGATAGATTCAAGGTAAAGAAGACCGGAGACGACCTGTAAATTATTTTTAATCCTGTGATGAATCTCCTTAATTCGAATCTTTTCCATCTTTTTCAAAGTCTCTTCAGCTTTTTTACGTTCATTGATATCCAGAATGATTCCCTGTAATTTATTTGAATGGTTTGCAGAGAAATCACCAATAAAAGTTCTCTCCTCAACCCACTTGATCTCCCCATCCCGCGTAATTATGCGATATTCATAATTAAATTCCCTGTCACCTCTATTAATTGCTTCAAGGAGATTCTGCTCAACATTTCCAAGATCTTCAGGTACTACTATATCCGCATAGGTAATGTTACCCTTCGTAAACTCATCCTGAGTATAACCAAACTGGGAAATGTTCCTGGATACAAACTCTACCGGCCAGTTTTTCCGGGCATTCCACTTGAATACTATGACCGGGCTGCGGTTTACTACAGCTTCCATTTCTGCACGCAACCGGTTTGCATCCTGCAGGGTATCAAGTACCTCATTGAGTCCTTCCGGAATTTTCTTGAAATCAATGTCTACGTCCGTATTTGCCCTGATATCAAGGTCACCTTCCAGAGCTGAATTCGAAATTGTCCTGAACTCATCCACAATCCCGTTTATCCGATTGGTAAATAAAGCTGCAATAAGATATGCCATCAGTCCCATAAAAACGATGGAAAATGTATATATCGTAAACAACATCGACCGCAGGGAAGCTACACCTGCAAACACTTCATCCTTCGGGACAGAAAGAAGAATTGAATAATTGCCTGTGGAAATGGGTTCATAAAAGAGTATCACATCCTTCCCGTTTGACGGGTCTATAATATCGACATAACCACTTTTGCCCTTTTCAATATCACTGGCAACCTCATGAAGGACGGGATTGTCAAATTCCCTGAGCGTTCTGGAACTAATCCAATCCTTCTTTGTGGGATGGGAAATAATAACACCGGTATTACTTGCCATAAACAGATAACCGGTCTCAAACGCTTTGACATTACTAACCGTATTGTCTACGTAATCCAGACCTACATCCACCCCGCCTATACCTATAAATTCATCATTCTCAATTATCGGGGAGACATAACTCACAATCAAAGCACCCTGATAGAAATAGGGCTCGGTTAATACATCATGTTTTGTTCGTTTTGGTAACTGGTAATAATCTGATGTACTGTAGTCAACAAGTGGCTCAACATCTATATCTCCCTCAATCCTGTTCCAGTAGGGAAGGAATCTGCCCGTCCCATCGTGAGCTGTGGTATTTACGTAACGTTCATCCTCTCCATCAAAAGCATCAGGTTCAAAGCCACTATAAGTCCCTATCAGTTGAGGATTATCCTCAAGTATACTTCTTATTATATCGTTGGCTTCTTCTCTTGTAGAAGAATTATGAATAGCACCCATCATAGTGGCTATATCCCTTGCAATAGCCATATTGGACTTCATATCTGCATTGAATTGGTTGGCATAACTTTGTGCCATTTTAGAAGACTGGTCATAAGCGAGCTGTTCTTCCTGAGAAGTAACCGTTGATATTACTATTGAAGATGAAATCGACAGGATCAGAAAAACACTGACCACAATATAAAGAACAAGTTTAAACCTCAGTGACAGGTCTTTCCATGCCAAATCAATCACTTCCGTTTATGATTTCAGACAGCATCCCAGAGGAAACTGGAACAGAAAGGTCACGACAATGAACAAATAGCTGTGTCCCCCATTCAATTGAACCTTCAGTGAAACTTATTATGTCCCTGTGGTCATACATGTGTGATTTATTGAAAAAACAGAAGTAAGTAAAATCATCACCAATAGTCAAAGAAGGAATGTAGTCATTTTCCCGGAAAAGCCTTATGTCAACATTTTCCTGCTCGATCAGTTTTTGCATATCTGAAGGCGATTCGACCAATATTCTTTCCATTACAGAAGCCGTAAAAAGCAATTCCAGATCCTTGCCTGCAGAAGAAAGGGAATTAAAAAATTCAACATGATCGGGATGGAAAAAAGAAATCAGACATTTGATATAATTGGATTGGAGCATATTTGAATGCAACTGGGGTTGCAGATCATACATGTGGTCAAGATCGGATTCAATAACTTCAACTTCACCCAGCTGACCTATATTTTCCACTAAATAACGGGGAATTACATCCATATCGCGTGTTTCCCAGTAATACTCCTTTGAATCTAAAACATCAAGCATACATGCAAGGGGTGACAGGTTTTCAACTATTAAGCGCCCGGTAGTAGTAAGATCATAGATCCCCTCATCATCTTTGGAGACAAGGCCTTTTTCCCGTAACTTTTTGATTTGAGGAAGAATGGAGGAAGAGGTTACATTAAGATGATCTTTTACCTTTTTTATATCAGTGGGACCTTCAAGCAAAAGCAAAAGGAATCTTTCTCTCTTGTCGGAAAGGAATATAGTGTCAATAAGTTCCTGTGGAGCCATTCAATATCCCTCATATCTCAATCTTTTCACAAAAAGAGCAATAATAATCAAAAAGCTCATCTCCCCATTTTAAGGCACTCTCATCAAAACTCATTATGTCTTTATGATCATAACGGCCATCTTTATCAAGAAAACTTATGTAAGTAAACCAATCTGAAGTGTCAAGGCCCGGAGGTCTGCGATTTTCCGGGAAAATATAGGCATTAATATGCGGAGCCCTTATAAGCCGGATCATTTTAGAATTACATGACTGCTTCATTCTTTCAAAAACCGGTGGTGTCATAATCAAAGACATGCTCTCTGCATGTTCCATTAATTTACAATAGATATCAGGATATTCCGGTCGGTAAAAAGAGATTATCGATTTTATATTTTTGGACTTGAGCAGGTTTTCAGTGAATTCCCGGGGAATTTCAAATGTATGGTTCAGGTCAGGTTCAATCAAAAGGTAATTCCCAAGTTCATACAGCCTGCGAAATAATTTTGGTGGTAATTCACTTAAGTCATGTGCTTCCAGATAGGCATCATCATTGTTCACCATCTCTATCGTGTTCAAGAGAGGAAGCATTTTTTCAACAATTAATTCCCCTATCGTGGAAAGACAGTATTGTTCACTCTCTTCAACTATCAAGTACTTCTCTTTCAGTTTTTTAATCTGAGGCATCATCCCCCTGGAAGTCACATTCAGAGAGGTCTTAATCTGGTCGATGTTCCTGGGGCCTTCCATTAAAAGAAGCAAGAGATTTAATCTCTTATCAGAAAGCCAAACCGTATCACTTAGCGAAGAACCCATTATATCTGATAGCTGATGGAAGTGTATATTATTAATAGTTTCTGTATAAAAAAGGGAAAAACAAGATCGGTATATGATACCGATCTTGACCGGTGGTCTTAGAATACCAGACCCAGGTCTTCGAGTTTCTTCTTTGCCCCGTCATAGACCTTGACGTATTCCTCGGTCGGTGTAACGGTTGCAACATCATAGCATTCCTGGAAAGTCTTGCCTTCAGGTGCGTTGGCATAATCGCCTTCGTAGCTTGCTACAAGTTTATCCAGAATCTGGTTGACAGTATTGATATCCATACCAGCGGTTGCACGTGCGACTTCTCCCATCATACGTGCTTCCATACCGGTTGTCTTGTCAGTTCTGACACCCTTGGCAGCTGCAACACCTGACAGGATCTCACGGCCGGATGCAGTATCGGTTATGGACTGGGCTGCAGCCTCAAGCAGGCACATCTCGGTGCATGGACCGGCACATGGATAGTACTGGTTACCGGACATAAGGTCTGTGAACTCGGAGATGGTGGCACATGCCCAACCTGCGATCATAAGGGTCTCACGGGTGTTGGTGGATCCCCAGCGGATGTGCACAGGACCATCAAGGTGCCAGCTGGCACTGCTCATTACCATAGAGTTGAGGTGAGTTGCAACATCGACAATGGTTGTTTCCTCAACACCGCCGGCGTAACCACCAAAGATTGGCATCTGTTCATCCATGATGATGTCACTGTTACCCTTGTAGTGGGCAATGACAGCGATTGCGTCAAGATCGATCTTGAGTTCGTTCAGCTGGGAGACTTCGTGGCTGTCGTTGGAGTTCATACCACCGACACAGTCTGCACCGATGTTACCCTGTGCGGACAGGGAAGTCTCAGGGCCCTAAACGGCCATACCGGGACGACCTGCCATAGAAGCGGCGGTCCTGATCTGACGGGTTTCGGATTTGGCTGCAAGAACCTCGTAGGGACTGCCGGGGACAGGAGATTTGCCACGGGCAGAGGTCATTACACCGTTGACGATGGTGTCACATTCTTTCTCAAGAGCGTAACTCATGTGCACGGGCATGAAGACCTCTTCGGAAATTGGGGAACCGGTTGGACCACCCTGGACAATTGGTTTCCTCTTGTCGCCTACTTCACGTTTTTTCATGTAAACTGCGTCACGACCGGTACCAAGCTGGAATTCCCTTTGAGGATTGTTGATTGCATCCCAGATCTCGTCCTCGGTGTATTTGACGATACGATGAGTGTCGGTACACCAGATACCACAGTCAAGAAGCATCTCGAAACCGGCTTTGAAAAGCCTTTTCATCTGGTCCTTATCGGTAGGAACGAATTCCTTACCGAAGTCAAGGTTGTATTTCTGCTTCAGTTCCATTGCCTTCACTGGAATGGTCATCAGGTCCCAGTCATCCTGGGTGCATTTCTCACCGGTCTGGGCACGGTCATAAAAATCATAGCAAGTTACGGATTTGGTAAATGTCATAAATTATCCTCCCGGTTTTATTTTTTCATTAATTCAAGAGCCACGTTGGCTGCTTCTGCTGCGTTTTCTGCTGTTGCGTCAGCACCGAGTTCCTTAATCCAGGAATCTGTGACTGGAGCACCACCGAACATGACTTTTACAGAGTCACGGAGACCTTCTTCTTCAAGCAGGCGCATGACGTCTTTCTGGCCGAGCATGGAAGTGGTCATAAGGGCAGAGCCGGAGAGCATAAGTTTCTCGCCTTTGTGGGCTGCTACTTCTTCGATAACCTTGTCGTTAGGTACGTCAACACCCATGTCGATAACGGTGAAACCGTTTGCACCGAGCATGGTTGCAACAAGCCTGTGACCTATATCGTGAATGTCGCCTTCCTGGACGAACTTGATACAGGTTCCGACGGATTCTGAGGTCTCGTCCTCTTCAAGGATTGGATCAAGAATTTCCATGGCGGCTTTCATTGCCTTGGCAGACATCATGATCTGTGGAAGATAGACTTCGGCGGCTTCGAATTTGTCACCGATGATCTTCATACCCACAGACAGACCATCGTTGATGATCTCGAAAGGAGTTAAACCTGCATCCAGGGCTTCCTGAACGAGGGGGCCAGCACCATTGATGTCCTGGTTTGCAATCGCATCTCTGAGTTTATCATACATTTCCTGTTTTCCCATTAAATCACCTTATTTTCATATTATAGATAACCGGCGCATCCTTAAAGGAAACTATCTGCCGGCTAACAACTACTAAGAACCTGATTATTTATTTTATATAAATGTTTTCAGTATTGAACATAACTATTTATACTTAAAAACGCAATCAAAAGACATGGCAAAAAAAGAAATGTATCCTATTAAAGAAAAGATGAGCATAGAAAGCCTGGAAAAAAGGATAAGATACATAGAATACCTTACAAAAGTTTTGACCCGACTGTACTTCATAAGATACCGATACAAAGGTTTTTCAGTGGAAGAATCTGCAAAAAAAACAGGCGTCACAAAAAGGATTGGTTACATATGGCAGAGAAGATGGAATCGGGATGGATACCCCGGATTATTTCCCAAATATGGTGGTGGCAGACCTTCAAAACTCAGTGAAGAACAGAAGTACGAACTGAAAAACATACTTCGGGAAAAAAAGAAATGGAAAACTTCTGATGTACAGGCAATTATAAAAGAAAAATTTAATGTGGATTATTCATCAAAACAAGTAAAAGTGATTATTGATTCCTTATCTTAATAGTATACGAAGTTACGTAATATACAGAACAACATTAATTAAAAAGTAGGATTACTGACTAAGTCAGATTTAATATATGCTATAATAACCTATAAAAATGCTCTAAATTGTACTTTATTCAATATAATAGTACTAAATGGGAAGAGGAAATTTTTAAAATAACTTTTTACTATTCAAAAGTTATATTCATAAAACCGGGATGAAAAATATGAAAATGGACCCACGATGTACTTACTGCCTTCTTTCAAGAGTACACTATGAAGCAGAACTTGCAACAGACGACCCAAATAAAATATACAGGGCAATTACAGAGTGTATGGATGTGATGCGAAATACCTACAGGCCGGGGTTGCTGCAGGAGTGGTATCAACCGCTGTACACAGGAAAGCCTATGAAATAATTGAAAACAACGATCCATATTATAACTTAAAGGAACTTAGCAATAGTACGGCAAAACAAGTATACCCTGTTGCTAAAGACCTTATCTATCAAAATGGACCTTCAATGGAAGAAGCATTCAGAAGAGCGATACTTGCATCAGTTATAGGGAACTATTTTGACTTTGGTGTAATGGGTTTTGATGTTGGAGAAGATGTTTTTGATGAAACATTCAGGAATGTCTTTTACAAAGGACTTGACGTTGATGATACATCCGAAATGTTCAAAATGCTTGATAATGTAGTTTATGTAGCGGACAATTGCGGCGAAATAATCCTTGATACATTTGTTTTTGACCTTATCAAAAAAGCGGGAGGCAATATAACACTTGTAGTGCGGGGAGATCCAATACTAACCGATGTAACTATGGAAGACGTCAGACAACTCAATCTGGAAGATAAAGTTGACAGGGTTTTGACTACATGTTGTAATGCAATCGAAGTTGCTTTTGATGAGGCACCGCAAGAATTACTAGAGGCTTTTGACAAAGCAAGTCTTATTATCAGCAAAGGTATGGCAAATTACGAAACCCTTACAGAAAAGAATATGGGCCCCATTGCTTATCTGCTGCAGACAAAATGCGAAAGTGTTGCGCAGGACATGGGTCTTGAGAAAGGTTATTCGGTTGCCAAACTCATGAGGTGAAGTTATGTGTGAACTAAAAGCGGTCCTGGAAAGGGGAGAAGGAAATAGAGATATTATTATGGAGTCAACTACACGTGTAATTGTGGAAGGAGATGAAATTGAACTTACAGGCATATTCGGTGAAAAAGAAATTGTGCAGGGTTCTATAAAGGAAATCAATTTCTCAAAGGGAGAGCTTATAATACTCGGAAATGATTAAATATCAAAACCGGGGGAATAGGATCAAAACCCTTTAACTGTATATAGCCGACACTACAGGGAGGTACATAAAATGACAGTCAAAGTTGCAATAAACGGTTACGGAACCATCGGAAAGAGAGTTGCAGACGCTGTAAGCGTTCAGGACGACATGGAAATAATTGGAGTGGCAAAGACCCGCCCTAATTTTGAAGCTTTTATGGCAAAGAAAAAGGGATATGATGTGTTTGCACCTGAAGACAGAATAAAGGGGATGGAAAAGGCAAACCTTGAGGTTGAAGGTACCATTGACGATATGCTTGAAAGAGCAGATGTCGTTGTAGACTGTACACCGGGTGGAATTGGTGAAAAGAACAAACCAATTTACGAAAAAGCAGGCGTCAAAGCTATCTGGCAGGGCGGGGAAGACCACGAACTTGCTGGTTGTTCATTCAATGCACAAAGTAATTATGAAGAAGCACTTGGAAGAGATTTTGTACGGGTAGTATCCTGTAATACAACCGGCCTCTGCAGGGTCATCAAGCCTCTTGATGACAAGTTTGGCGTAAACAAAGCAAGAGTAACCCTTATGAGAAGGGCTGCTGACCCCGGGGATATCAAAAAAGGACCAATCAATGCTATTGTACCCAATCCCATTAAACTGCCTTCCCACCACGGCCCGGATGTTAAAACCGTCCTCCCGGGAATCGACATCGCTACTACAGCAGTGAAACTTCCTACGACCCTTATGCACCTGCACACTGTCAACATGGAACTGAATAGCGAATGTACGGCAGAAGAAATAGAAGCTTTACTGGCCAAACAATCCCGTGTGCGTTTTGTCGGACAGGGTATCACTTCCACGGCCGAGATAATGGAAATGGCTCGTGATATGAACCGCCCAAGATGTGACATGTGGGAAAACTGTGTATGGAACGAGTCTATCACCATATATGAAGGAGAACTATACTTCTTCCAGGGAATCCATCAGGAATCAGATGTAATTCCCGAAAATGTCGATGCAATACGTGCTATGATGGAAGTTGAAAAGGACGGAACAAAGTCCGTAGCAAAAACTAACAAAGCAATGGGTATTTAATGCCCATCTTTTTTATGCAATCGATACAAAGTCTCCTTGAAGTTTGCAATCATGCTTCAAAAGAGGCTAACGAGTCCATAAAAGACCTTGTCGGAAAAAGGGAAGCATACAAATCCGTTTACATGGGAGCAGACGGGACGCGTACAAGGCTGATCGATGACAGGGCTGAAAAAGCAATTTTTGAAGTGTTGAAAAGTTATGGCAATTGCCGCATTCTCAGTGAAGAGTATGGAGAATACATTCCTGATAAAAAACCTGAAATAACTTTTGTAATTGACCCTCTTGACGGCACATATAATGCAGCCCATGGAATCCCGTTTTATTCAACTTCCATCGCTGTCGGCAATGCGGACCTTTCTTCTATCTACTTTCAGTACTTAGCTAATTTTGAGCATCTGAACCTAACAACACCCCCCGATAGCTTTATATGCGGCGAGAACGCCGCCATATGTCATTTCTACCATCCAATTCAAGGACCTGTGAGAAGGTCGAATTAAGACCAAAACAGTGTATTGATGCTGCTCTTAAACCACTTCTAGAGAATATCGACATCAGGATAAACGGTTCACTTACCTCTAAAGATCTATTTTACACTGCCATGTGTATGGCAGTGGATAAGAGTTCGGTTCATTCTGCATCAAAACACTATCAAGAGATTCCCTGTGAAACATCTTTGAGATATCATCTCAGAAAACTGAGTCTTGAAGAACTTATCCAGGCAAATGAGAATATTCTTCTTCACAGTTCTGTCAGTACTCTAAAACCAGAGAAAAAGTATGAGTTTGCTATCGATTTTACAAATGATCCATATTATGGAAAAGTTGATTCATTCAATCAAGACTATGTGATACGTAGTCAGGCCAAGAAGTCAACAAACTCTTTTTATTCATATGTATCACTGTCCATCATAAACAAGAATGAGAGATATACTCTTGCAGTTCTTCCTGTTGAAAGGAATAAAACGAAGGTTGATTACCTCACTTATTTCATAGACCTGATCGAAGAACTGGATTTCAATATCAAGGTACTTTGTCTGGATCGAGAGTTCTATTCAGTTGATGTGTTTGAGTTCTTACAGGACAAGGAGATATCTCACATTACACCAGTAGTAAAAAGGGGAAACGCAATCAAGCAACTGCTTAACGGGAGAAAAGCAAGGTCTGCTGAATATGTAATGAAGAATGCCCAAAAACAAGAAGTTCAACTGGATATTGTAATTGATGTGAAGTATATGAAAGGTAAAAGAGGCAAATACGGATGTGAAAACCTCGGGTTTGTTGTTTATGGAGTTAAGTGGCCTCCAAGGAAGGTTAGTAACGTCTACAGAAGACGGTTTTCCATCGAATCATCTTACAGGATGAGAAATATTGTTAAACCAAGAACATCAACAAAAGATGTAACTTTCAGATATTTCTTTACAATAATATCGTTCCTGCTCAGAAATGTGTGGCTATATCTCCAGAAAAAGCATTTTACAATTGTAAAACCAGGGCCAATAACCATTGATGAAGACAAGTTCAGGTTTGCCAGGTTTATTCTGTTTGTTGAAGAATGGCTTAGGAGAAAGTTAAGGATTCAGCTAGTAGTGCAGTGTTTAAGGTAATTCAATAATGGCAGGAACAAGATGGAGGGAAAATTAGAGAACTACTGACTTTGGATATGTAAAAAATCTCTGCACAGGTGATATATACCATGCATATAAGGGAGGAGGAGCATATCTAAATGGTAATCCGATAAATACATCCAACAAAAAGCTATTAAAAAATTTCAGTGTCAGCCTTTATGGCTACCATAATAATGTAGAAGATACCCTGGAACTTTCCAGAAAAGTAAGAAGGGTTCGTATACTGGGAAGCGTGGCCCTGGAACTCTGCTATGTTGCCTGCGGCAAACTTGATGCTTTTGTAGATATCAGGAATTCACTGAGGCTGATTGATGTTGCTGCAGGAAAACTTATCCTTGAAGAAACAAATGGAAAAGTAACTAACGGAAAAGGTACAGAGTTATATCTTCAGGACAGTGTTGTAAACAGGCTTTCAATGATAGCATCAAACGGACATGCCCACAGGGATATACTTAATTTTGTGGGGAGAAAAGATGAAAGTAAATAAAATCGGTATAATCTCCAAATATGATAGTCCACAAGCCCTGAAAATGGTTGAGACTATTGTGAAAAGGTTCACTTCACAAATAGATATTGTTTTGGATGATGGTTCCTATGACATGCTAAATCTTCCTGAAACGGAACGATTACCTGTGGAAGAAATGAAAAAAGCAGGTGTCAACCTGGTGATTTCAATCGGAGGAGACGGGACTGTTCTGCGCAGCATATCCAGGATGGATGATCCACTGCCACTCCTGGGAATTAACATGGGTATGCTGGGTTTCCTTGTGGATGTGATGCCTGATGAGGCAATTCCTACGATCGAGAAAGTACTGGAAGGATTTGAATATACCGAAAGTTGTCGTATTGCAGTTAACCTCAACGGTGAAGAGTTACCCTGCGCCACCAATGAAGTTGTACTGACCACAGCCAGACCTGCCAAGATACTGACATTCCGGGTGACGGTTGATGGATGTATGATAGAAGAATTCAGATCCGACGGAGTAGTAATCGCAACCCCCACAGGTTCCACAGCCTATGCTATGAGTGCTGGCGGACCTATTCTGGACCCCAGAGTCAACGCTACTCTCATAGTACCTCTTGCCCCCTTCAAACTTTCAGCCCGCCCCTGGGTGGTACCTTCTGACAGGCCCATTAAGGTCGAAATAACTATTCCGGAAAAGGAAGCTGCTGTTGTTATCGATGGACAGCACACCTACACAATGAAAAAAGAAGATACCGTTTGTCTTACAAAAGCAAAAAATCCTGCTCGTTTTATAGTAACTGAACGTAGTGGTTTCTATGAGAAAGTGCAGTCAAAACTTCGATGATACAAACACATATCTTTAAATATAAAAGTAAAGATAGGACCGGATAGCGATAAAATGGCTCCAGATAAAGAGTATTCCAGAAATGAAATGATGGATTTCATTGATATCGAACCTCTTGATATAGAAATATGTGATGTGACCCTCAGGGACGGCGAACAAACTCCCGGTGTTGCATTTACCAAAGAAGAGAAAATGGACCTGGCAAGTGAACTGGATGTAATTGGTGTCGAGGTTATTGAAGCCGGATTTCCTGTCGTTTCTTCTTCTGAAAAAGAAACCATAAAGGAAATTAGTAATATGGGGCTGAATGCAAAAACGTGTTGCCTGGCCCGGTCCATCAGGGGGGATGTGGATGCTGCTATTGATTGTGATGTCGATATAGTGAGCATTTTCATAGCTCTTTCAGACCTTCACTTGAAACACAAATATCACCGCTCCTGCAGCGATGTACTGGGTTGCTCGATGGAAACAGTAGAATATGCAAAAGACCATGGACTTAAAGTCAGGTTTGCCGCAGAGGATGCCACGCGTACACCTATACCCACCCTGCAACATGCATTTCAGGAAGCGGAAAAATACAATGTTGATTATGTGAGCATCGCTGATACCATTGGAATATTAAATCCTTCTACTACAAAATATCTGGTTGAAAAGGTAAAAGAAAAGGTGCATACACCCATATGCATTCACTGTCACAATGATATCGGACTTGCCACTGCAAATACTTTAGCAGCAGCCGAAGCAGGGGCAAAGCAACTACATACCACCGTAAATGGTATCGGAGAAAGAGCAGGAAACGCTCCTCTTGAAGAAGTACTTGTAGCCCTTCGTGTCCAGTACGGAATCGAAAACTACGATACCACACATCTTAACGGTCTTGCAAGAAAAGTTGAAGATTATTCCGGCCTGACAACTCCCGTAAATAAAGCTATTGTGGGCAAACATGCCTTCATGCATGAATCCGGGATACATGTCATGGCAATCCTGGAAGAGCCGCGGACTTACGAACTTTTTCTCCGGAAATGGTTGGCGGGGTCCGTAACCTTATAGTCGGCAAGCATACAGGATTGAAGGCTTTAAAAGGGATAATTAAGGATATGGGTAATTCCCTTGAACACGAAGAATTATGTGCATTAATGGAAAAAGTAAAGAATTGTACAGAAATCAAACGTGGAATTTCAAGACCACATCTGGAACAAATGATCGATGATATCAGGTCCTGTAAAAGAGATGATGAATGATTCAAGACATCTCTTCTTCAGGTATCGAAACCTCTCCTGTATTCAAAATTATAACATAGTCAGAAGAATTTCTAAGGGCAGTTGAAAATCCAGGTTCTACGCCAAAGATTATAGTTTCTTTGCCGTGTTCATTTGCTTTATTCAATAAGGGTTTAAAGTCAGCATCTCTTGTCACAAGTGCAAGAGTATCAATATTGGGATTATGAACAAGATCCATTCCCTCAACAGCAAGCCTTACATCCACATCGCTTGAACAAATAACAGGTTCGAAACCATTGTTTTCCACAGCTTCTACAAGTTTATTAGAAGCATACTGATTAAGGAAAACACGTCCAATCTTGACATTACCGTACTCTTTCAATACATCCCTTATTTCTTCTAAATTTATATCAAATTCCTTTCTCAGGACATTGGGGCCATCTACAAGAAGCCCAATACTCCTTCGTCCTACTTCCTTTTTAGTACTCAGGTATTTGACGATGGAATTAAATCCGGTTTTTACATTCTGCATATTGCCTCTTATTGCAGGTATAAACATTATAATAATAAATATGTGCAACCACAGTATCAACAAAAATTAACCATAATTACAAATAATGACTATAATAACAACTAAGGACCTGCAAACCTTATAATCTTTCAGCAAGCAACCATTCATTTACATTCTTTTTGGAATATGAATCGTCCACAAGTACGAAATAGTTTTTGTACCTTCTTCCTTCTTTCTTTCTCCTGTACCTAATTTCTCCCCTGTATAAGAGAAATTTATTGAAAATATCCTCAAATTGCATTCTTTCGTCGTTTTGTTAACTCAATAATAGATTGCCCATCACGGTACCAGTTATACACCCTTAAAACAAATACTTCCCTTATTCTTTTTAATCCTTCGGCCTGTTCAAAAGAGTCAAAGTATAAAGTCTTTCTAATTTCAGGTGACCAGGCTGCAATTTTTTTTTTCCATATCGATAAACTGCACGGGAATTTCTTCTCCTTCACGAGGCCTGGGATACATTAAAGAAAGATGTTTGGTGGAGCCCACTATCACCACCGCCTGTATAAGGAACCCCGGGAAACCTTTAAGTTCTTCTTAAGTCTGCGGCCCACAATGATGCCGACAAAAACTCCGCTCAAATGGGCTGCATGAGCTATCATATCCCCGGAAATATTCACGTACATGAAAAATAAGTCCACTATCACAAAGAGTATTAGAGCAGACTTGATAGTCATTGGGAAGAAAAAGACATATACGGGCAAATTTGGTTCAAGAATTGCGAGGGTTGCAAAAACACCCATTATTGCCCCACTGGCCCCCACCATCGGGTAACTAGTAGAGGTCGTTGCAATGAAGCCTAAAGCTGCAACTATCCCGGAAATAAAATACAGGTAAATAAACATTGAATTGCCAATGCGCCTCTCCAGTATCCTGCCAAAGAAATAGAGAACAAGCATGTTGAAGAACAGGTGACCAAGACTTGCATGGAGAAACATATGAGATATTAAAGTCCAGGGTCTGGATAGGATATTACCCGGTTCAAGCTGGAATAAAGTGTAATAAGGCTGACCCAGCAGGAGCTCCAGGAAAAATGAAAATATACATATAATTATTATGGCCATTGATGGGCTGGCATAAAAGGAGCGTTTAGTTCTGTTAAATGCACTTCCGGCCACACCTTTTGCAGCACTTTTGGTGGCTTCTTTAAAAAAATCCTTCACGATTTGGTCTGTACCGGAAGTACTGCGGCCTCTGGCACCACTACTTCCAGCTGCACTTTGTGCAGAGCTGAAACGTGTTCCATCGCCCAGGCCTTCACAGCCATGTATTTCAGGAAGGCGGTGATTAGAGCAAAAATTTTTACCACAGTAGCGGCATGCATACATCACTGGCTCCTTCTTACCGCATATCCAGCATTGATTATCCAAAATATCCTCCTACCTAAACACATATGCAAAAGTAAATAAATCTATTTCCATAATCAGAAAGCAGGTTGAATTAACGCCGCAAACAAATAAAAAGAATTATCTATTATAATCATGATAAATACCGGAAAGACTTATATATCGGATATACATTAGTAATGACACAGTCCACTACTGTATAAACTATTAACTTTTTATCAAACTATAACATTCCCATCGAAGCTATCCGTTTATAGCAATGGGACACCCAGGAGGACAATACGTAGATGAGTGAACTTAAAACAGGGACATTCTCTGTCAGCGACCTGGAAAACGTCCAGATCAACATCGGCAGCATTGTAGGTGCTATCGAAAAAACCGCCGCTGAAGAAGGAGAAGTCGGCCCAACTGTAAAACCCAACATCTCCGGACTGAGGGATTGGGATTATAAACTTCTTGAAAGATACAACCCGGTCTATACACCCATGTGTGACCAGTGTTGTTACTGTACCTTCGGTGCCTGTGACCTTACCGGGAACAAGGAAGGTGCATGTGGTATCAACATGGAAGGCCATAACGCCAGGGAATTCATGCTGCGTGTGATTACAGGAGCATCAGCTCACTCCGGTCACGGAAGACACCTACTCCACCACCTGATAGACAAGTACGGGGCAGATTATCCGCTTAAAGTCGGACAAACAAATATAATTGCTCCCAATGTCCAGATAGTAACAGGCAAAAAACCTGAAACGCTCGGCGATCTGGAAGACGCCCTGGATTATGTGGAGGAACAACTTGTCCAGCTTCTTGCATGTGTCCATGTAGGACAGGAAGGAGAGGCAATCGATTTTGAATCCAAGGCGATGCATGGTGGAATGCTTGACCATGTTGGTATGGAAATCTCTGATATCGCCCAGATAGCCTGTCTGGAAATGCCAAAAGCGGATGAAAACGCGCCCCTATCAGAAATTGGAATGGGAACTATTGACTCCGAAAAACCTGTCCTACTGGTAATCGGTCATAACGTTGCCGGAGTAACCAACATTATAGACTATATGGAAGACCATGACCTGACCGAAAACATGGAACTTTGTGGTCTGTGTTGTACCGCTCTGGACATGACCAGATACAGAACCGAAGGAGGAGACGTGCCAAAGGCCAAGGTTGTCGGAACCCTTGCCAAAGAACTCAAGATGATACGCTCCGGGGTTCCTGACGTAATTGTTGTCGATGAACAGTGTGTACGTGCCGACGTACTAAGGGAAGCAAAAGAGTTGATGATGCCTGTCATCACAACCAATGAGAAAATCATGTATGGCCTTCCAAACAGGTCAGATGATGATGTAGAGGATATCATTGATGATCTCAAATCCGGAAGGGATGATGGTGCCTTGATCCTTGACTTTGAAAAACTCGGTGAAGTTGCCCCCAGACTTACACAGGAAATGTCAAAAATTCGCAAGGAAAAAGGTGTCGTATCCCTACCTACTGAAGAAGAGTTCAACGAACTTACCTCCAGATGTGTACATTGCCTTGCATGTGAACTCGAATGTCCGACAAACCTGCCAATCAGCGATGCCATGACTGCTGCTGAAGAAGGTGATCTCAGGCCTTTCGAAATACTCCATGACAAATGTGTAGCCTGTGGCAGATGTGAACAGGCATGTCCAAAGGATATACCTGTCCTCAATGTAATTGAAAAGGCATCCCAGAAAGTAATCCGGGAAGAAATAGGCAAAGTTCGTGTCGGACGTGGCCAGATCAGTGACCCTGAAATTCGTGAAGAAGGTGTCAACCTCGTTATGGGTACCACACCAGGAATCATTGCAATGGTCGGATGTTCAAATTATCCTGATGGAACAAAAGACCTGTATCGGATAGCAGACGAAATGCTACGCCGTAACTACATAGTCCTGATGTCCGGATGTTCTGCAATGGATCTTGGAATGTATCAGAACGAAGATGGAGAAACACTTTACGAGAAATATTCGGCGAAGTTCCAGAAAGGAAACCTTATCAACGTGGGCTCATGTGTTTCCAACTCCCATATCACAGCTGCTGCCATCAAGGTTGCCGCAATATTTGCACAACGTAACATTACAGGAAACTACGAGGAGATCGCCGATTATGTCCTGAATCGTGTTGGAGCGGTTGGCGTAGCATGGGGAGCATATTCCCAGAAAGCATCTTCAATTGGAACCGGCTGCAATAGGCTTGGAATTCCTGTAATTCTTGGTCCCCACGGTTCAAAATACCGCAGAGCACTCATAGGCAAACCCTATGAAGAAGATAAATGGAAGGTTCTGGATGCAAGAAACGGGGAAACAATGGATATCCCGGCAGCTCCGGAGTTCTTGCTGACAACCGCAGAAACCATTGATGAAATGATGCCTATGCTTGCCAAGAACTGTATCCGTCCAAGTGACAACAATATGGGAAGAATGATCAAACTTACGCATTACATCGAACTCAGTGAAAAATACCTCGGAATAATCCCTGATGACTGGTACAAGTTTGTCAGAAGAGAAACCGATCTGCCACTTGCAAGACGTGAAGAATTGCTGAAGAAACTTGAGCAAGAGCTGGGATGGGAAATAGACTGGAATAAAAAGAAGATCATCTCCGGACCCACCAGTAAATTGGATGTATCGGCCCAACCCACTAATGTAAAAAGATTGTGCAAGGAGGCCTAAAAGTGGTTGATGTTACGAAAAACCTGAAAGTTTACACAACATATGGGCCTAAAACTGCCAAGGGCACAAAGCCAGCTATTGTGGCAAAGATGATAGAAAAAGCTAAAAGGCCTCTCTTTGTTGTTGGTTCAGAGGTTTTGGAAGAAGAACTCCTTGCCCGTGCAAAAGCAATAGCAAAGAAAGGTATACCTGTAGCTGCTACCGGGCATTCCATAAAGGGATTTATCGATGAAGAGGGAGTGGATGCAAAATATATCAACATCCATTTCCTTGGTACTTTTCTTTGTGACCCAAAATGGGGTGGGTTGGATGATAACGGATGTTATGATCTGATAATCCTGCTTGGACATAAGAAATATTATATTAATCAGGTCCTTTCAGGACTGAAGAATTTTCAGACCTGAAAACAATTAACATAGGAAGACATTATACCCAAAATGCTACCATGTCTTTTGGTAATATTACACCCGAAGTACATCTGGAAGCACTGGACGAACTTATTGATAACCTTTGAATTTTAAAGAGGGAGGATATAAAGAATGGCTGAAGATTTTCCTTTTGAAATTTCTCCAATGTTTGAAGGAGAAAGAATCAGAAAAAATGATATGTATGTGGAACTTTCAGGTCCCAAATCCATTGGTTTTGAACTTGTAAAGGCAGCTGAGATGGATGACGTGGTAGACGGCAAGTTTAACATGATCGGTCCGGACATCCAGGATATGGAAGAGGGAGGAAGATACCCCTTCGCCATGATCTACAAGATTGCCGGCGAACTTGTTGAAGAAGACCTTGAATCCATTGTGGAAAGAAGAAACCACGATTTCCAGAATTATATACAGGGGCTTATGCACCTGAACCAGCGTTATGATGTGTGGGTTCGTTTAAGCAAAGAGGCTGTGGAAAAAGGTGTTACCTCCTTTGAATCCATTGCTCAGGCAATAATGATGCTTTTCAAGAACGAACTCCCGTTCATAGAGAAGGTGGAAGCTACCTATATCACGGACAAGGACGAGATTGAAAAACNAACCAGCGTTATGATGTGTGGGTTCGTTTAAGCAAAGAGGCTGTGGAAAAAGGTGTTACCTCCTTTGAATCCATTGCTCAGGCAATAATGATGCTTTTCAAGAACGAACTCCCGTTCATAGAGAAGGTGGAAGCTACCTATATCACGGACAAGGACGAGATTGAAAAACTCATGGACGAGGCAAAAGCCAAATACAAGGCCAGGGATGACAGGACCCGTAACCTCCATGATGAGGATGTTGATACGTTCTATGGATGTACCCTCTGTCAATCTTTTGCACCATCCAATGTATGTGTAATAACCCCGGACAGGATATCCCTCTGTGGTGCTATCAACTGGTTTGACGGCAGGGCAGCCGCCAAGGTAGACCCCGAGGGACCGCAGTTCCCGATTCCAAAGGGTGATGTCATTGATGCCGAATCAGGTGAGTACACCGGTGTAAACGAGACTGCAAAATCCCTGTCAAGCGGGGAATATGATCGCATAAAACTTCACTCATTCTTTGAATATCCACACACATCATGCGGATGCTTTGAGGTAGTAGGTTTCTATATACCCGAAGTAGACGGCATTGGATGGGTCGACAGGGATTTCAACGAGTCTGCACCCAACGGCCTTCCATTCTCTACAATGGCAGGACAGACAGGTGGTGGAAAACAGATAAGCGGCTTCCTTGGTGTTGGTATCAATTACTTCCGTTCTCCCAAATTCATTCAATCAGACGGCGGATGGGAACGTGTGGTCTGGATGCCCAAACATCTCAAAGACCGTGTATCTGACGACATACCGGATGACATTGCAGACAAGATCGCAACTGAAGAGGATGTATCGGANTTCCTTGGTGTTGGTATCAATTACTTCCGTTCTCCCAAATTCATTCAATCAGACGGCGGATGGGAACGTGTGGTCTGGATGCCCAAACATCTCAAAGACCGTGTATCTGACGACATACCGGATGACATTGCAGACAAGATCGCAACTGAAGAGGATGTATCGGATCTGGAAACCCTCAAGGACTTCCTGGAAGAAAAGAACCATCCAATTGTCAATAGATGGGAAAAGGAAGAAGAGGAAGAGGCTGCGGAGGAAGAAGAGACTCCACAACAAGCCGCTCCCGCCATGCAGATGCCTGCCTCAATGCCAATGAATATGCCAGCCATGCCAACAAGTTCTGGAAGTGGCGGTGTAAAGGTTATTCTCAAGAATGCAAAGGTATCTGTTGATAAGATAATCATCAGGAAGAACGAGTAATACAGAGGTTTCTCTGTGACAAAAATCATTGCGATTACAGGTAAAGGCGGCACCGGGAAGACGGCCATAACGACTCTTCTAATGCGCCACCTGACAAAAAGTGATAAGGTTGTCCTGGCAATCGATGCCGATCCGGATACCAACCTCCCGGAAACCCTGGGATGTGAGGCAGACCGTACCATAGGTGACATCAAGGAATACATGATGAATGAACGGGACAATATGCCACCCGATATCAACAAGGAATCGATATTCGAATCCAAGATATATGAAACACTCAACGAGTTACCTGACTATGACCTGCTGGTTATGGGAAGACCCGAAGGATCAGGTTGTTACTGTTATGTTAACAATCTGCTGCGGGGAATCATGGACCGCCTGACCGAAAACTATGACGTGGTTATCATGGACATGGAAGCAGGTCTTGAACATTTCAGCAGAAAGACTATCAGGAATATCGATGATCTACTGGTGGTTACCGATGGTTCCCGCAGGGGAATGAGGACTGCCGAAAGAATCAGTGAACTTGTGCATGAGCTGGAAACAGATGTGCACAATATTCATGTGGTCGCAAATAAAGTCACAGAAGACAATAAAGAACAGATCCAGAAAACTGCGAATGAACTTGGCCTGAAATTAATAGGCCTTGTTCCAACGGATGAAAAGATTGCAGAGAGAGATCTCGCAGGGGAAGCTCTCTATGATCTTCCAGAAGATTCGAAAGCCGTTATCGAAGTTGAAAGAATCGCAGCAAAACTTGGATTGTAATAAATAATCGGATGGTGGAAGTGGAATGTCAGATAAACTCAAACTTTCAGACCTTAATAGTATCTTAAAAGACCTCGATGTGGAATCCCTGGAAGGGGTTACTATCGAAGGTGACATAGAACTTGATATACAGGGAGGCGGGGGGATGAATCCGGCTATGGCTTATGCCCTTGGCCATGAAGCCGCCCAAATCTCCCTTCATGTGGCAAACATCGCCAGAATGCTGGGCTATCCTGTAGACCAGCTTTTTGCACAATGTCTTGGAGCCGGAGGAGAAACTGCGGCATTACAGGCAGAACCTGCAATAGAGGAACTGTTGCAGGCTAAATTCGATGTTGCCAGAAGTAGCGAATGGAATACACCTATCCAGGAAGTAACCCTCGGTGCAACTTCCGCAGATGGGGGAAGCCGTGGCCACACAATAACTCTGGGTGGCGAAAAGGCAATGCCATTCTATTTTGATGCAGAAATGCCCAACCGTAATTATGTCACAATGGATGTTTTTGACATGCCTATCTCAATGGCAAAATCTGTCAAATCCAATTACGAAGACGTTATGGGAGACCCTGCAGAATGGGCTAAAAAAGTTGTCAATGAGTATAATGCGGATATGGTTACAATTCACCTGATTTCTACAGACCCTCTTATCAATGATACTCCTGCAAAGGAGGCTGCAAAGGTAGTAGAGGATGTATTACAGGCAGTTGATGTGCCTATAGTAATCGGTGGTTCAGGAAATCCACAGAAAGACCCTGAAGTACTCGAAAAAGCCGCAGAGGTTGCCGAAGGAGAACGTGCACTGCTTGCATCCGCAAGTCTTAACCTGGATTATGAAAGGGTGGCAAAGGCAGCAACGGATTACGGTCATGCAGTCCTTTCCTGGACCCAGCTTGAAATCAATGCTCAGAAAGAACTCAACCGTAAACTCATGAAGCAGTGTAATGTCCCACGTGACAGCATTGTGATGGATCCGACAACAGCAGCCCTGGGATACGGTCTTGACTATGCTTACAGTAACATGGAAAGGATTAGATTGTCCGCCCTTATGGGTGACGATGAACTAAACTTCCCGATGTCTTCAGGTACCACCAATGCCTGGGGTGCACGTGAATCCTGGATGAAAGAATCACCCCTTAAGGAAGATTCTGACTGGGGACCCAGAGAATATAGGGGACCCATCTGGGAAATCGTTACAGGGCTGGCCCTTGCCCTTGCAGGCAATGACATGTTCATGATGATGCACCCAACATCCGTACAGGTGCTCAAAGAGATTACACAAACTCTCTATGGCAATATTGAAGCAAAGAACCCGGACATCACCAACTGGATCACTGCGGAGGTATAATATGAAGATAAATAGCCCCCTTGATGCTTACAAATACCTGCCGGGAACAAACTGTGGCAGGTGTGGTGAAGATACATGTATGGCCTTTGCCTCACACCTTATCGACCGTTCCAAAAGTGGCGAAGACTGCCTGCCCATGGTAGAGGAAGACAAGTATGCAAAGAAACTCGAGGAACTGGAAAAACTGCTTGCCCCGGAAATCAGGGAAGTGACCATTGGCACTGGCGAAAAATCAGTCACCATTGGTGGAGATGATGTTCTTTTCCGTCATAAATTGACCTTTTTCAACAAGACAGCCTATGCATACGATGTCACCGACACTATGGATGAAAAGGAACTTGAGGAAAGAATCAATACCATCCAGACTTTCAAGAAATTCTATGTGGGAGAATTCCTCAACCTTGATATGGTAGCGGTACGCTGTGTATCCGGCAAGCCCGACACTTTTGCCAGCACCGTGAAAAAGGTAATCGGACTTACAGAATTACCTCTTGTGCTCTGTTCTTTTGATCCGGCAGTGCTAAAAGCCGCTCTGGAAGTTGCAGCAGACAAAAAGCCATTAATGTATGCAGCCAACCAGGAGAACTGGAAAGAAGTTGCCGGCCTTGCAAAGGAATATGAGGTACCTGTAACCCTATTCGCACCGAATGACCTGGACCTGCTCAAGTCAATGGCAAAGACATTTGCAGAATTGGGAATAGAGGACCTTGTGCTTGACCCGGGAACATTCCCCACAGGCAGGGAACTGAAGACAACGTTCGAAAATTTCCTGAAGATCAGAAGAGCAGGTATAGACGGGGATGGAGAAATTGCCTATCCAATTATGGCCGTTCCCCTGACTGCATGGATGGCATATGATGACGATGTCAGTGCATCCTACTGGGAAACTGTGGTAGCCTCCGTACTCACTGTTAAGTACGGCGACATTATGATCATGCATAGCATAGAACCTTATGCATTGCTGCCTGAAATGCACCTGAGAGATACCATTTACACGGACCCAAGAAAGCCTGTAACTGTTGACCCGGGTGTATGGGAGGTCGGTTCACCTACTGCCGATTCACCAATTATAGTTACCACAAACTTTGCTCTCACCTACTATACAGTTGAGAGTGATATTTCTTCTAACAAGATAGACTGCTACATTGTGGTGGCAGATACCGAGGGTATCGGAGTGGAAGCAGCTGTTGCCGGTGGACAGCTGACCGCAGACAAGATCAAGAAGACTCTGGAAAATGCCAAGTTTGACCTGAAGGAAAAGACAAACTACAACACCGTTATCCTGCCCGGCCTGTCTGCACGCCTGCAGGGTGATGTCGAGGATAAGGTGGGTTCAAGGGTACTCATTGGATCGGCAGATTCCGGCAGACTTCCTGGATGGCTGGAGAAAAACTGGCCACCACAGGATAAATAAATCGAAAAGCATCCGTCAAATACGGGTGCTTCAATTCTTTTTTTGCACCAAATTTATTAGTGCTGAAGATAGATGTATCACCCATGAAAAGCAAAGTCTTTTTTGTCGACCTGAAAGTACGCAGAGATTGTGAAAATACAATCCAGAAAGTTAAAAGGCTTTACGATGCAGCAGGATTTGACAACATAATTGATGAAGGCGAACTCACTGCCATCAAATTGCATTTCGGGGAAAAGGGCAATGAAGGTTTCATAAGTCCGGTCAACGTCAGACAGGTTGTGGACAAGATCCATTCTTCGGGTGCAAAGGCCTATCTTACCGACACCAATACCCTGTACTCAGGATCCCGCAGGAATGCTGTGGATCATCTTACAACGGCAATTGAACATGGATTTGGTTACGAGGTCACCAGGGCACCACTGATAATTGCAGACGGATTGCTGGGCAACAGTTTCCGACAGGTACCGATTAACGGGCAACATTTTGACAGTGTTAAAATCGCATCCGAACTGCTTGAATGCCAGAGCATGATCGTGATGTCTCATTTCAAGGGTCATGAACTTGCAGGTTTTGGAGGTGCAATCAAGAACCTGGCAATGGGCGGAGGTTCGGTATCTGGCAAAATGGAACAGCACAAAGGCCTTCATCCGGAAATTGATGTCAACAAGTGTACCGGGTGCGGGAGCTGTGTGGAAGTATGCCCCTGCGATGCAGTGGAGATTAATAACGACAATATATCCACTATCGATGACGACAAGTGTATAGGCTGTGGAGAATGTATGACAGTATGCCCGGTCGAGGCGATTGATTTCAATTATGACAATATACCTGATTTCATGGAAATGATGAGCGAATATGCCCTGGGCACCGTTGCCGGCAGACAGGAAAAAATAGGCTATATGAATTTCCTTGTACGTATCACACCTGACTGTGATTGCGTGCCCTGGAGTGATATACCTCTTGTACCGGATATCGGCATCCTGGCCTCCACAGATCCCGTGGCCATCGACCAGGCAAGCCTAGACCTTGTAAACAGGCAGCAAGGATTTACTGCATCCAAACTGGAAGAGAATATGGAACCCGGAGGAGACAAGTTTACAGGTGTCTGGAAGAACAGTATGGGAGATATCCAGTTAAGTTATGGAGAAAAAATCGGGCTTGGAAGTCGGAATTATGAACTTATCGAAATCTGATAGGTAAAGAGAAGTTTTTGCAAATTCTTCTGATGATAATACTATTATTCTATGTATATATTATATAGCAGTAAGCAGACTCATGTTTGAATTGCAGATTCGTTTCCAGGCATAAAATATTCCAGAATTAAAATTTGTATATATTTGATCAATATAAACAGCGTTTGGGATGTTAATAAAAGTCCCGACGATTAACGGACGATGAAAATGAGTTACAAGATCGGAATTATGGGTGCTACCGGTGCGGTGGGCAGAGAAATTATCGAAGTATTGAGCAACAGGGATTTTCCGGTAGGGGAATTGAAACTCTACGCATCACACAGGAGCGCTGGTAAGGTAATGGAAACTCCTTTCGGAAAAATTACCATCGAAGATGCAGACACGGCAGATTACTTGGAACTTGACATTGCTTTTTTCGCAATAAGCGGCTCGTGGAGCAAAGCTAATGCCAATAAGGCAACCGATGCAGGATGCTATGTGATCGATAACAGCAGTGCATACAGGTATGATGACAACGTGCCCCTTGTGGTTCCGGAGATCAATGCCCATGCCATCGGGGATTCAAAACTGATTGCAAACCCCAACTGTACAACCGCAATTGCGGCTATTCCACTGTATGCCCTCCATAAAGAATACGGCCTGAAGAAGGTTATAATCAGCACCTACCAGGCAACCAGTGGAGCCGGTGCTGCGGGAATGAATGAACTGATCAATGAGACAAGGAACTATCTTGAAGATAAAGAGGTAAATCATCAGGCCTTTGTCCATCCTATCGTTTTCAACACTATCCCTCATATCGACAGTTTCCAGGAGAATGATTACTCCCGCGAGGAAATGAAAGTTGTCTGGGAGACCCACAAGATATTCGAAGAGCCGGATATCCCGATCAGCTGCACCTGTGTGAGAATCCCGACCCTGAGGGTCCACGGGGAAAGCATTGTTATTGAAACTGAAAAACCGATTTCACCGGATGACGCCAAAAAACTGCTGGCCTCGGTCGAAGGTGTTGAATTGAAGGACGATATCGAGAACAATGTATACCCGATGCCCCTGACAGCCACCCAGAAATACAATGTAGAAGTTGGCAGGATCAGGCAGAACATCGTGTTCGGAAACCACGGCCTGGAATTCTTTGTCTGCGGGGACCAAATCCTCAAGGGTGCAGCCCTGAATGCTGTGCAGATCGCCGAAAAACTTTAAGTAAATTCTTTTTGTGTAAAAGGAAATCTGAAAGGTCTTTCTTTTTACATATCAGCAGAAATAAAAAAGTGGATATCCTGTGATTAAGGATATCCTTAAATTCTCTTTTTGTCTTCAATTCCTTACATCTGTCTCCTTCTGAAACCGACATACATGGCACCAACTGCTGCAAGCACCAATATAGATCCAACAATATCAGCACCGGAGAAGGATGAGCCCCCGGATTCCTCTTTTCTGGGGTTTTCCTTGGTCATCTCATAGCCTTCCACGTAATCGCTGCTGGATTCTGCTGAATCGGATGTTGGTTCCTGCGTAGATTCACCATATCCTCCATCTGAAGTAGTGGTGGTCTGATTGGATGCTGAACCGGTGGTGGAGGCGTTCACTATCTGTGCACTGCCGACACCGCCGCTGCTGGAGGAGGATGAAGAAGTAGATGATTCAGGACTTTGAGTGGCTTCATCCATCAACTTCTCGTAAGCCTCCTGGTCTTCAGCACTAACACCTGCAACAGACATCATACCTTCAACATATCCGTCCAGTGTGGGGTTTCCACATGTGTGGTGGCAACATGTGACACCGTTCTCAACAACTGATTCAGTGTATTCCTTTACCAGATTCTGGAGATCCTGATCAGATGCCTTCCAGTAACCTTTCCGCTCGGCTTCAATCATTCTTTTAAGAGTTGACTGATAGGCATAGGCATTATCATCCGATTTCATAAACTCGTCAACACCCAGATCATATTTGTCTTCCACATAGACATCATAGATCTCATCCCAGTCGGAATTCGTGACCATATCAGGTGTAGTTACATCCAGTCCCCACATATGCTCGACGGTTTTCATGAAATGTCTGGCACCTGCATAATCGTATTCCATCATGCCGGATATGAATTTGGGATTGTAAAGTGTGGAACGAATATCCATCCTGTAGGCTTCTTCATAAGTGATTACCTGTGGATTGTCCACAGTTAAATCGGCAACGTACATTTCAGGATTATCACCTGTAAGGGATCTCACGGCAAGACTAACACCCCCAAGATACTGATAGAAATCATCGTTATCGATAATTCCATACAGGTTCGAAGAATCACTATGAATAGCGGCATCTACATCCTGAAGATTCATCCTGAAGACATCTTCGTAGCTGTCTCCCCATACATCCTGTCCGTAGATATTGGACATGCGGGAAATATAGAGATCTGCCAGTTTATCTTCATTTTCCCAGGTATCGCTGGCTGCAATAGCTCCCGGCAGACCGGTACCATAGGCTCCTGGTGACTCACTGAAAATCCTTGAGCGGGACAATGTAAGAGCGGTACTTTCATTGTATCCTTCTTCAAGCAATGCTTCTTCCATTTCCAGGGAATTTGCTCTCACATAATTATCGCTTTCATTAAGAGTTGCAACGGTACGTACTGCTTCATCAATCAACTGAAGCTGATTCGGGAAAGTATCCCTGTAAAGACCTGAAGGAGTCACAACAACATCAATTCTGGGATGGTTCATCTCATCCCGCGGAATTACCTCGAATCCACTTACATGGCCATAGGTTCTGGTTGGTTTTACACCCAGAAGGGAATATATCTGTGCCTCCATCAAGCCTTCATGACGCATTGTCTCAACAGCCCACAGGACGTACGTTACTTTCTCTGGATCAGATCTATTATGGGTAGACCTATATTGTTCAATCATTTGATTGGCAAGTTCAGCCCCCAACTCCACAGTTTCTTCATCCGGAATGTCTCGCGGATCAAAACTGTAAAAGTTCTTCCCCGTAGGCACTGCGTCCGGATTCCTGACAGGATCGTTACCCGGTCCTGCCTCTATATAGCCGGCATTCAGAGCTTTGAGAGTCTGATCGATTTCACGTGTGGTATTTTGTAGAGCTGCAGAATAATTGAGTGCCGTATTCAGGTCTGCCGTAATGTTGGGATATGTAAGGCCCAGAACATCCGTTTGGGCCTGTGATACATTTGTACCATTGAGCAAGGTGGCATTCAACAAATCATTGGCGTGGTAATTGGAGGTATTCTCCCAGTCCTCTTCATCCCCGGTGTCATGAGGAATGACATTTACTATGTGATCGATGAAATCACTGCGAAGCATGGATTTGACCATACAGACAAGTTTTTCATCATCCGGAGCAACACCAAAAACATGGAGTCCTAGAGGCATGAGAGTCCCTTTCAGTTCTTGCAGGTAGTTATGGACATCGTTTGTAACAAAATCCTCAAATTCCGTTTCATTCATGGAACGCATTTCTTCCGGGGTTACATCTAGGTCGTACTCCATTGAAAGGTTTTCATATTTTTCAATTGTACTGTTGCGGTAGAGGGCTATCTTAGCAGTGTTGTTTTCGGCCATAGCCTCTCCATACTCATGTATCTTGTCATGCATCTCGGCAAGTTCCCCATACAGACCTGAATCTGTTATCGGGGGGGTCAGATGGTCTATGATAACCGCATTACCACGGCGTTTGGCCTGAGTACCTTCTGCGACATTGTCCATAATGTAGGGATATACTACAGGGGTATCATCCACCATGATGGACGGATAATCATAGCGCCATAATCCCACTTCCTTGCCCGGCAACCATTCCTGTGTACCGTGGGTTCCGAAATGAATCATTGCATCGGCATCATAGACCTGGTTGATCCAGAAGTATGTGGCAAGATACTGGTGGGTAGGTGGAAGGTCCTTGTCATGATACATCACAGACTCATCTGACAGGTCCCCTCTGGTGGGCTGGGGTATGAAATTGATATTGCCCAGCTGTACTGTGGGTATGACAAATTTGTTATCATATACCATTATGTCACCCGGAGCTTCGCCCCACCTGTCTTCAACGCCATCCCTTACGGATTGTGGGAGGGTGTTATACCATTCCATATACTCGTCCACCGGCACAAGCGTGACATTGCCTGATTCGACGACCTTTTCAAGCTCACCTGGAGCCCAGGGACCGACATTCCTACTTTCTATGAACAGGTCAATGAACTCACTGCTGTTTGGAATACTGCCATTACCTGTATCATAACCGGTGGCATTCATTTCATCAAGCAACACTTCGAAACTGGAAGCTATATCCAGATAACTGGCACCGATGTTATTCTTACCACCTTCGTGGTTGTAGTAGATGATGCTGACCTTCTTGTCCGAATTGTTCTTGTTGCCAAGTTCTGCCCAAGAGATGGCCCTGTCACTAATCCATTCAACCTGTGAATCCAGGGGTTTGTAGTAATATCGTCCGGTTTCTGAATCCTGTACCCTGCCAGCTATCCAAGTATAACCAATCAAACCCTCAAGTTCTGGCATGGTTACCTGGTAGGATAAGGATGAAGTGCTCAATCCATGCACACTTTCATTGTATTCATCAGGTGTATGGTAACGGTCGAGTAATGCCTTGATTACGGGAACATTATATTCATTCATGGACTCTATTCCCACAGCGGGATTGTCCCATTTGAAATTAAAACTTTTCAAAGAAATCATCGAATCGACAAGAACTGTGCCATTATTTACAAAATACTCAGATGTGTCATCTGTAATTACCTTGTAAGTTGAAAAAATAACATTGCAACCCTTGGCTTCCAGGTTCCTGATTATCTGATCTTCCGTATTGAAAGCGAGAGAATTCTTTTCAATATGGTAACTGGCTATTATACCAACAGTTGGAGCAGATTCATTGTATCCATTGTCTTCATACCAATCAAGATATTCACTACTACTTTCAAATACTCTGGGAGCATCCGGATGATAGATACCATGCTCTGGTACGGAAGGCGGTTGGGGTTCAGAATATTCAATATAGGCATCTTCAAATATGAAACCTACCGACCTTATCCAGTGTTCCATATTGGAAAAATCAGCATTATAAAGATATTCCTGCATGAAACTATAAGGTGGATTTGCCATATCAAAAGTGGTGATATCATAGGCATCATCCATACCAAACATTCCTATCTGGGCACCATTGTCTTTGGCTTCCAGCAGCACATCCTTGAATTCCGTAATCTGTGTGGCACCCATCATGTAAAGTATTATGACATCCTGATCGGAAACATCGGTCAGATTTGCAGCCGCTTCTTCACCGTCCATAACCGTTACATTGAAACGGTCGGTTACTACTGACCTTTCTGATAGAACTTTGTTCAGGAAATGAATACTGTTGTCTGAGTTTATAATATAAGTTACATTGATTTTGGGATGTATTATCTCAGGTTCTCCAATCGTTTCATTCTCCCATTGATCACAGAATTTTTGTCCCATAAATTTGAGCATGGATTCCATGTTGGCATCTCCACCCTGTATCCAGTACCTTTCGATGTCTGTATATTCTTCCGAATACAAGTCGACATTGGGAACTGTTACATTGGATGAAAGATTATATCCAATTATATCGGTTCCATTTTCCCTGGCAATCGTCAAATTTGAAGTCGTGTTTGATTGCCAGTTGCCAATCTCTTCTTCTGTACGGGACTCAATGAAAATGGCACTGTAATTGGAAAAGTTCAATCCTTCAGGAACTGATTCGGTTGAATTGAATACATCCACAGTCAAATTAGCAGATATTTCCGGATTTGAAGATGCATTGAGCAGAGATTCTTGGTTTACATCTGTACCCAGTACAAACATCAAACTCGTATTATTTTCTTCTGCCGATACCGCCGGCACTGCAGCTGCCAGCACAATCAATACACTTAAAACTAATAAACACACTTTTCCAAATCGCATATTATCGCCTCGATAGTATGCAGCACATCCCGACCCTAAAGCCCGCCAGCCGACAGGTCGGGATGTCACCACAATATTTTCAACTTAAATTGTTTACAATTTCTCCTTACATATAATCAATAAACTTGGTTTTATATAACAAAAAAATAAAACGGGTTATCCTCCCGATTCATTTTTACCCTCGGGAACGTACACAACCCGGCCATCTGCCAGCTTATAGGCCGTACCCAGCGCCTCACCTGACCCGCCTCCGATCTGCTCGGTCATGTTCAGTACTTTAATGTCCTGACCTTCCTTGACGATGATCTTCATGTTTTCCTCTCCCGGATTCTTTACAATGGTCACATCATCCGTGGGAGACAGCAGCTCAGGAATCTGGAAGGACATCACCAGGGCCACAAGCAGGGCTACGGAGAAGACCATGGCTATGTCGAAAAGGTTGGCCACGCCTGTTAAGGGGTTCTGTTCATCCTCCTCGTACAGCAAGCCACTTCGCCTGTATTTCTTTTGCTTCCTCATTCCTCACCCTCCATACACTCAAGCAGATAATTGATATCAGCCATATCCTGCCAGTACCATCTTTTACGTACCACGGTCAGGACATATCCTACGATACCGGCAAACAGACCGAGTACCGTTGTCGCAAAGCCACCATCAGATTATGCGCCAGCTGGAGGATGTTGCCTTCTGCAAGACCTATCAAAGCCGGACCGAGGGGAATAAGCGTTCCCATCAGGCCTATCATCGGGGCAACCGTGGAAAGAATCTTGGTATACTCCAGGTTTTTGGTCATCCTGACTTCATACTCCTCGGAGAGCCAATCGATAGAGGTAGCAGCGCTGCTGCCAAGATGGTTGGCAGCATCCCGGGCAAATGCCATTACAAGAAAATCTTGCTTGAGTTCTCCCAGATGTGAAGCAGCAGAATCAAAATCGGAGGATTTCACGGAATCCTGCACCCTTTTCCCCACATCCTCAAGCTGGGTGACATTGCGATGTCTTTTTGAATACTCGGAAATGAATTCGCCGATCAGGGCCAAAGATGATACCACTGCTAACAAAAGCAGTATAACAACAGGATACAATAGTGACGAAGAAACTGTATACATTATCTGGAATAACAAAGAATCTATTGCCATTTTTTATTATCACTCCTTAAATTAATGCTGGATTTTGATACGATTAAGTGCAAAGCCGGCAGATATGAGAATTGCAAAGCCAATGAACGGTATAATATCGAATTCGGGCCCACTGAAAGTCGGAAGACCCATCTGTTTTGCCTGCATGTAGGCAGGGGCAATTACTGCACCCATCAGATAGAACAGACCCAGGAAAGTCATGGCATTGCCCAGGGTTGTGGGATCCTTGTTCAAACGTCTGACAACCAGGGAAGAAGAAATGATGGATACAACAAAAATTACACCGACCCCAAGTCCCAGAAGCGCACTGCTGATCTCAACGGTATTAGAAAGCAGCATGATGGACATGAAAAGGGCAGCAAGGCATATCGGACAGGGCAGGGAGATTACAAGGAAAGTCTTATGGGACACATCCACCCCGCAATTCCATTTTTTGGAAGTGTAGATGCCAACCCCAAGAAGCAAAAGGGCCATTACCACATGCAAACCCATCCCAAGCTGGGAAGCATTCAGCAGGTAGGATATATCAACATAATTAAGAATTACACCTATTATTACTGATAATACAAAATACATCCCTGCAATTGTAAGCAACTGTCTGCGATCGATAGTCGAACATCCACATCCCACGCCGGCCTTAACTGCAAATACAGATATTGCCAGTAAAATTCCTATGACCGTTAAATATACTGCACTCATTAGTTTACAACCACCATTATGTCGGACAATTACTCCAAGTTTCTATTATACCTTATACTGCCCAATAATTAATTCACCTGACCGGTTTACAAATCAATTACACTTGCTATCTCGAATATATCTATAGTATATAAAAAAAAGTTTTTGGATAACATGTGTAATCCATTTGGGTAACATAACTTGATCATTTATAACGAAAAAGAAACCATCCTTATACCAATTATTATAAAAAGAAAGTAATAGAAAACTCTATTGAAACAGAAATCCCAACCACATGTCCAAAAGACTAATATACAACACAACATCAAATGCAGCGTCTAATGAAAGAACTCATATGCCCTAAATGTGGCAATCCTACTCACAATCTTTATGAAAATGTGTGCAAGAACTGTTTTTTCAAGCAGTTTAAACTTGCCGAATTAGACCCGGTCATAAGCACCCAGATCTGTGCCAGATGTGGCTCCAAGTACGAAAGAGGACAGTGGACAGATACAAAACACGATACAAATACAGTACTTGAGAAAGTTGAAAGAGAATTGTTGCTTCATGAAAGTGCAGACATAATTGAACTTGGATTTGAACCTCAAAAGCTGACTCCCTACCAGTATATTGTTAATGTTTACATCCAGGCAGAAATCTACGGCATGCCTCTGGAAGAAAAACTTACAACTGAGGTCCGTGTCCAGCGCAGTGCCTGTGATGCATGCAGCAGGATAGCTGCCGGTTATTATGAAGGAATCATCCAGCTTAGGGCAAGTAACAGGAATCCTACAGATGATGAAAAGAAAAAATGTGACCACCTGGTCCGCGACACCCTGAGCAGGATGGAGAAAAAAGGGGACAGACTGGCTTTTATATCAAACATGTCTTCATCAAAGGAAGGAACAGATTACTATATCGGCTCATCTGGCGCCTGCAGGCAGATCTGTAAAATAATAACATCCAAACTTGGAGGAGAACATCAGGAATCCCCTTCCTTGTTCAGCCAGCGAGATGGTAAGGAGCTCTATCGAGTATCATATGCAGTACGCCTGCCAAAATATGTTCCCGGAGATATTCTCTATTTTAATAATCAGATATTGCAAATAAAAAATTGTGATAAAAAAGCCAAATGTATAGACCTGCAAACCGGCAAGAAAGTTATTGAATCCATAGAAGATATCGAAAAGGCTGAATTCCTGGGAGTATACAATGATGCAATACGGGCTGTGCTGGTGGCAATTGAAGACAATGCCATAATGGTCCTTGATCCCACAAACTACCAGACAGTGACCCTAAAAAAACCCTTTTCCTGACTGCCAGAGAGGGAGAGGAAATTCCGGTACTCAAGACCGAATATGGCATGATACCCATCCCTGAAGAGATAAAAGCATGAAGAACATCCTTGTAATCGGGTACAGCAGCAGGAATATTGCCTGTTCTGCAAACACGGCAGGTTACAATGTATATGCAATAGATGCTTTTTGTGACCGGGATCTGGAAAATAATACCTGTAAATGCCATGCCTTGATGGAAGAAGACATCCATGAAGTGGATCGGGAAGAAATTGTCCGGATAATGGACAGTTTCAAAACGGATTTTGACGGAGTTGTCCTGGGTTCGGGGTTTGAAAAGCTTGAGAGGGACATCTTTGAATGTCCGGTCCTGAATAATTCTGTAAGGCAGATGGAAATCGTATCGGATAAAAAGCGTTTTGCAAAAGAATTACAAAAACTTGCTATTCCCCATCCTGAAACCCATGTAGCTACGAATCCTCCGCAAATAAACACCCCAATGATACTCAAACCAGCAATAGGGGGCGGCGGGATTTTCAATAAAATAGTAACCAGCACAGATGAACTGGAATATCAGATTGATAATATATGCAAAACTGGGAATTTCAACCCGGATGAACTTATTCTGCAGGAAGTCGTACACGGAAATGCAGCAAGTGTTTCCATGATAAGTAATGGAAACCAGGCGACTGCAATTGCTGTTAATGAGCAACTCATAGGAATTCCCTGGCTCACCAACATGCCGTTTGCTTATTGTGGAAATATTACTCCCATGCAGACACCCTATGAAAAGGAAATGATTGGAATCTGCGAAAAATTATGTAAACACTTTAAACTGAAAGGTTCCAATGGAATGGATTTCATAATTACGGAGAAGGGACCCGTGATACTGGAAATAAATGCCAGGTTCCAGGGAAGCCTTGATAGTGTGGAAATTGCAACAGGAATCAATCTATTCCAGGCACATGTGGATGCATTTAACGGAAAACTGCCCGAGAAACCGAAATACCAGCGGTGGGGTGGAAGAACTATAATTTATGCTTCTGAAAAACCGATTACAATAAGCAAACAAATATCTGAAGTCTTTGGAAAGGGACGTTTTGCAGACATCCCGAAATCCGGCTACGAGGCATACCTAGATGACCCGGTTGTTTCGATTCTAGCAGAAGGCAATTCCAGGAACGATGTAATGGGACATATGAAAGAACAGGCGAAAATGCTACATAAAATACTGTAATGCAACCCCATAATTATAAATAATATGAAAGGGAGAAAACGTAAACTCTACTTATTACAAATTCCTTTCCATGAGGCGATCAATTGATAGATTTAAATGACCCTGTAGTACGAGGATACCTGATACAGCTGCTTGGAGAAGAAGGAATCACAATTATTGAAAACATGCCCGAAGGTGAAGTCACCGATGAGGAAATCGCAGAAGCTACGGGCGTGTTATTGAATATTGTTCGAAGAAACCTATTCATAATGAACGAGAATAAACTCGCCATATGTCGCCGGGAAAGGGATTCAAGCAGCGGCTGGCTGACATACCTGTGGCAACTTGACCTGGATGACATTGAAACCCAGCTGACAAAAGAGAAGAAAAAACTTGTTAAGAACCTTCAGGCTCGCCTGGATTTTGAAGAGGATAATGTTTTTTACGTCTGCCCGGAAGGATGCATAAGGATCCTGTTCAACAATGCAGCTGATTCCCACTTCCTTTGCCCGGTATGTGGTGAAGACCTGATTTTCCAGGAAAATACGGAAATGGTTGATACCCTAAAAGAAAGACTTACTGCCTTGCAGGAAAGTTGAGCAATGATCTCTTACAGGGATGCAATACTATTACTCGAAAACGAAGGGTGCTCCGAAAAAGTCATCCAGCACTGCATTGAAGTATCAAGGGCATCCGAAGATATTGCAAAAAGGATTCAAAAAAGGGGCTATGATGTCGATATCGAACTCGTCAGAATCGGCGGGCTTTTACATGATATCGGAAGAGGTACCACACACGGTATTATGCATGCAGATGCCGGTAGCCGGCGTGCGGATGAACTGGGCCTTGATAAAAAACTAATATCTATTATAAAAAATCATATCGGTGCAGGTATCCCTGCGAATGAGGCAAAAGAGATGGATCTTCCACCACAGGATTATATACCCCTCTCCATGGAAGAGAAAATAGTTGCTCATGCGGATAACCTTGTAAAAGGAACAAAACGCATATCCACCGACGAACGTATCAATCAAATGAAAAAAAAGGGTGTCGGGAAAGAGGCTATGGAAAGAGTCCATGCCCTTGCCGAAGAACTTGGAATAAAGCAACTGTAAATTTTATGGGATACAGGAAAGCAGTGGCCTTACCTGGACACTCTGCAACACTTTCTCCTGATCATAACCAAACCCATAAGAGTAATACTGACCAAGAGGACATCTGCCCTTATGGCCCGGACCATGATAATCTGAACCACCTGTTTTTAAAAGACCATAGCGATCAGCTATTGAATTCATAATCGATACATTAACCATGCGGCTTTGTCCGTAGAATGTTTCAAAGCCATCAATACCCATATCGACCATATCTCCGGCGATTTCAAAAAGACTATCACCCTGACCATGCTCTCCAAGCGTTCTCAAAAGATGAGCACAGACTGCTTTGCCACCTGCCTTTTGTATTATGGGAATAGCATCTTTAACAGGCATTGAAGAAGTACCTACAACACATGGAGAATCCGAACATAACCATTCATTATGAAAATCAAACGCCGATCCACCCCTGTTTGTTACCGCTTTTGCAATATCATGTGTGGTAACCGTGCCTTTTGAAGAAGAAAGAGAAGATACATCGACTTCCCAACCATGCTCCCCCAGAAGAGAAGATATCTCTTTTGCCCTCTCAACTCTTTCACCAGCCTTCCTTGTAAGCACAGTTTTTAATTTAGTATCTCCAACGTCAATGCCCATACCTAATATATGAAATTCCATCCCCGCATAGCTGGTTGTCAATTCCACTCCCGGAATTAATTCAACACCATATCTTGACGTAGTGTCACCAACAGAAAGAACACCATCCAGTGTATCATGATCCGTAAGACATATAGACTTCAGTCCCACTTCAGAAGCTTCCTTAACCAGCTCTTCAGGTGAAAGCGTACCATCGGAATAGAAAGAATGTGTATGCATGTCAATAATCATATTTTACCCCTTATAGAATCAAATGTGCCCGGACCTCAGATAAACTCATAATCCATATATAATTTGTGCCAGAATTGTATATATAAGACGTTTAATATATACTTAATGTTCATTGACTTTGTAGAAATTCTCATGAGAATACAAATGTAACCACATCGAACACGATTTTCAAAGAAAATCTTCGCTTTCTCTGTGTTCTCTTTTGTTTATACGTGAAGTATAGATTTTCTGAGACCATCAAATTAGCTTTTCGCTTTAAAAGCGTAACTCTTTTTCCATTACCACTGAACGTTGCATGAGCGTAGCTCATGCATTACGTTTATATATTAGAAAATGTGCCAGTCCATGAAATATTATCACACTGTTTCGGACGAAATCTGTACCAAAGATTCGCAAGGGCGGAGGTTCGGTATCTGGCAAAATGGAACAGCACAAAGGCCTTCATCCGGAAATTGATACAGAAAGATGTAACGGATGCGCAACCTGTGTGGAAGTATGCCCCTGCGATGCAATGGAGATTAATAACGACAATATATCCACTATCGATGACGACAAGTGTATAGGCTGTGGAGAATGTATGACAGTATGCCCGGTCGAGGCGATTGATTTCAATTATGACAATATACCTGATTTTATGGAAATGATGAGCGAATATGCCCTGGGCACCGTTGCCGGCAGACAGGATAAAATAGGTTATATGAATTTCCTTGTCCGCATCACACCTGACTGTGATTGCGTGCCATGGAGTGATACACCTCTTGTACCGGACATCGGTATTCTGGCCTCCACAGACCCTGTGGCCATCGACCAGGCAAGCCTGGACCTTGTAAACAGGCAGCAAGGATTTACTGCATCCAAACTGGAAGATAATATGGAACCCGGAGGAGACAAGTTTACAGGTGTCTGGAAGAACAGTATGGGAGATATCCAGTTAAGTTACGGAGAAAAAATCGGGCTTGGAAGTCGGAATTATGAACTTATCGAAATCTGATAGGTAAAGAGAAGTTTTGCAAATTCTTCTGATGATAATACTATTATTCTATGTATATATTATATAGCAGAAAGCAGACTCATGTTTGAATTGCAGATTTGTTTCCAGGCAGAAATTATTCCAGAATTAAAATTTGTATATATTTG
>NZ_QBKB01000001.1 GCF_004137855.1 Methanohalophilus profundi | reverse complement strand
CCGTATCCGGTCGTACCTACAGTACCGGTATGGGCAATGAATATAACAAATCCAGTGATGTATTGTTGTTCAAAGAGCTATCTTCCTCTGCTCCTCCTTTAGTAAATGTTTCCATAATAACAGGCTATTCAAGCTACGAACCCCAGTTAGAAAGTCTGGTAGGCAGAATCAACAATGATTCAACTCTTAATTTAAGTGTGTCATATCATTTACCATCTACAATTGATGAAGAGACTGATTTGAGCAACACTGATGTTATTTTTGCAAAAATGTTTACTGATAGTGCTGATAAGATCGAAGATGAGGTAAATTCAGCGATATCTAATGGAACAATAGTTATCACAGATAATGCTGCCTTGAATGAAAATATTCCAGATAAATTCTCGGAGGAAGATGAGGTAGTTATCAGAGAATATCTTGAAGAATACTGGAAATACGGTGCCACCGAAGAATCCAATTTCGATAATATGATCTATTATCTCGCCAGAACATTTGCAGATAGGAATGACCTTGATGTCAAGGCCCCTGAAGGTTCTCCAAAAGCTATCTACCATCCCAATATGACTGAGAAATCCGATTTTACTCCAAATGCCACAGAATACTTTGACTGGTATCGCAACAGAGAAGATGGCCATGCCTTTTGATGAAAATTCTTCGACCGTTGGTATCATGTTTTACAGTTCCTATTATCCGGAACGTATGGATCCCTTTGATTCTCTCATAGCTAAGCTTGAATCAAGAAATATGAATGTAATTGCATGCTATGGCTCCAGCAGTGATTATGTGGATTCTTATTTCAATCATACACCTGAAACCAAGGTTGACCTGATTCTTTCTTCAACTTACCGCAGTCAGTATTTCAATATAGATAATTTGGATGTGCCTGTGATAAATACAGTAACCAATGGTTACATGAATTTGACCGAATGGAAAGAGACAAGTTCTCCCTTGCCGAATACCTATATGATACGGCTATACAGACCTGAAACTTGGGGCTGATCGATCCAATCATGATAGCATCCGAAAAAACGGCTGACGGGATTGAAATGTACGTGCCTGTTGACAGCCAGGTGGACTGGCTTGTTGACAGGGCACAGGCCCAGGCGAATCTCTCTGCAAAAGACCAATCTGATAAGAAGGTAGCAATCCTCTACTATAACCATGGTGCAGGAAAGAACAATATTGGTGCCTCCTATCTTGAGGTTGTACCGAGTATCAGCAATCTGCTTGGAGCAATGGCAAACGAAAGTTATGATGTAGAAAGCTCGACCATCCCCAACAAAACCGAACTTGTAGACCTTTTTGTGAAACAGGGTACCAATATCGGTACGTGGGCACCCGGTGAACTGCAAGATCTTGTGGAAACCGATAAGGTGGAATTAATTCCCGAGCATACCTACAAAAAATGGTTTGATGCTCTTCCTGAAGAACGCAAAGAGGAAGTAACGGATAGATGGGGTGAAGCACCAGGGGAAATAATGGTCTATGAAAATGATTCGGGTGACCGCTTCGTGGTAATTCCAAAGATAGAGATTAGTGACAATGTGATCCTTGCACCCCAGCCAACACGAGGCTGGCTGCAGGATNAATGCAGATGTTATGGTAAACATGGGCAGACACGGTACTGTTGAATGGTTGCCGGGTAAGGAATTTGGTCTTTTCAGGGAAGAATGGCCGGCTCTTATGACCGGGGATATCCCCGGTTGTCTATCCTTATATAATGGATGGTATGGGAGAGGGCATGCAGGCCAAACGCAGAGGCAATGCAGTGATTATAGACCACCTGATCCCACCTGTGGTGAGGTCTGGAAGTTATGGTAATTATTCTGAGTTAAATGCTGAGATTAATCGGTACAATGCACTTTCCAGTGATCCTGATATGCAGGAAAAACGGTTTAACGAAATCATAAACCTGACATATGAATTACATTTGGATGAACGAGTTAATATGACACATGCAGAATCCGAAAGAGGCCCTTTCTTAGAAGAACTCGATGATGTTCTCAGGGAACTAAGGACGACTTCAATGCCCTATGGTCTTCACATATTGGGCAATGCACCAGAGGGTGAGCAACTCAGCGAAATGGTCTGTTCCATGCTCGGTCAGGATTTCAAGGATAAAGTCTCTCTCTACAATACTTCTGAGGATGCACCGGTGCTACTTCTGGACCTTGTCCTGAATCAGGAAATGAGTTTCAACGAATCACAGGAGCAGGTACTTGGACCTGGCAACACGTCATCGACAATGGATGATTATCTCTCTACAGCGACAGAGTATGCCGACAAGTTGCATCAGAGTGAAAATGAAACATCCCAGGTACTCAATGCTATGGATGGCGAATATATCAAATCAAATCTGGGAGGTGACCCCATACTGCGTTCAGATGCCCTTCCTTCTGGAAGTAATTTCTATGCCTTCGATGAACAGCTAATTCCGACAACGTCGGCATGGGATCTTGGAAAGAAGATGGCTAATGAGACCATGGAAGCGTATACTCCAGAAATTGATGGTGATTATCCACAGAAGACAGCCTTCATTCTATGGGCAGGTGAATCCACCCGGCATGAGGGTGTAATGGAGTCTGAGATCCTGTACCTGCTTGGTGTTAGGCCTGTGTGGGACGATGACGGTGGTGATGTAGAGGATGTCGAATTGATCCCGTCCTCTGAGATGGGAAGACCACGTATAGATGTACTTGTACAGATATCCGGGCTTTACAGGGATACTTTCCCGCATAAAGTGGAACTGATAGACAAGGCAGTCTATCTTGCATACAACGCACCGGATAACAGCTATGGTGGTACTAAGGATGAAGAGCGACCTGCAGCTGAATATATTTCATACGACCCGGCGGAAAACACGAATTATGTGAGAGAGAACACCAATATATCTATGATGGTTTAAACGCTACATTGCAGAACGAAACCGCTTCAATGAACATTGCTTTGCTCAGAATCTTCGGACCGGAGGATGTTCCTACGGAACGGGTATGGCCAATGCGGTTTCGGCAAGTGATACCTGGGAAAACAACACCGAACTTGCCGACCTCTACATGGGCCGGATGAGCAATGCTTATGGTCAGTATGTATGGGGAGAAAGCATGGAGGAAATTGCCAGCCAGTGGGATGTGGCGGATGATTCCATCGACAATGAAGAAGTATTTGAAAACAATCTGGAAGATGTCGGGGCAATTGTCCACAGTCGCAGTTCTAATACCTATGGTGCAATGGATACGGATGATTTCTTCCAGTATTTCGGCGGTTTGAATCTGGTGGTCAGTGAAGCTTCCGACATGAAGCCGGAAACATACGTAATGAATCTGCAAAACCCAGATGCTGAAAAGATCGAGACTCTGAGTACCTATCTTTCCAGAGAAATTGTTACGAGGTACCTGAACCCTGGCTGGATTGAAGGTATGCAACAGCATGGCTTTGAAGGTGCCGGAATGATGGGTGATTTCATTGAGAATCTCTGGGGATGGGAAGCTCTTAATCCGGACTTGATAGATGACTATGTCTGGGATGATGTGTATAACACATATTTCACAGGAGATAACAGTGAATGGATAAAAGGAACCAATTCCTATGAATACCAGTCCATGACGGCCAGAATGCTTGAAACTGCCCGTAAGGGTGGCTGGGATGCATCGGATGAACAGCTCAAGTCCCTTGTGAGCGAGTATGTGGAAACTATAGCTGAAACTGGTGATGTCACTTGCTGTCACCACACATGTGGTAACCCTGCTTTGCAGGAATATGTAGATGGTTACCTGTCCATGCCAGGTATAGTCGATGAAGCAACTGCAGAACAATACAGAGAGATAATGGATGAAGCTACACAACCCGAAACTCAGCATCTTCACCATCTCATCCTCCAGCAGCGGCGGTGTTGGCAGTGCTTTTACACAAAAAGAATTTACTTAAAGTTGCTCGGCGATCTGTACTGCATTAAGGGCGGCTCCTTTGAGAATCTGGTCACCGCAGACAAAGAATTCCAGGCCGTGGTTTCCGAACACGATGTTCTGCCTTATCCTGCCAACTTCCACATCGTATTTCTGGGTGGCTGTCAGGGGCATTGGGTACACATTGTTCTCGATATCGTCCTTCAACTCAACACCTTCGACAGATGCCAGCAGTTTTTTGGCATCATCAGGGGAAATTGGTTTTTCAGTTTCGATAACAATGCTTTCCCCGTGAACCCTGAGTGTCGGGATTCTCACACAGGTGCAACTGATCGGGATATCGGGTTCCTCAAATATCTTGTGGGTCTCCCAGACAACTTTCATTTCCTCGCGGGTGTAATCATTCTCCTGGAAACTGTCGATATGAGGAATTGTGTTGAAAACGATAGGATGGACAAAGGCCTGATGGTTTACTTTTTTATCTTCAAGATAGTTCTTTGTCTCATTGATCAATTCATTCATCCCGGCGGCTCCTGCTCCACTGGTTGCCTGGTAGGTGCTGATTATAACTTTATTCAGGCCGTATTCCCTGTGAAGGGCGTAAAGGGGAATAGCCGCAATCGCGGTTGTACAGTTGGGGTTTGCAATCAGTTTTGAATCCCCGATTGCATGGGCATTGATCTCCGGAACCACAAGGGGCACGTTGTCATCATACCTGTATGCACTGCTGTTATCAACCACGTAGCATCCTGCATCGGTTGCCTTCTTGGCATTAGCTTTGCTCCACGAGCCGCTTATTGCGAAAAAAGCAATGTCAAGTTCCAAGTAATCTGCCGTGTCTGCAT